>NZ_CP038498.1:684825-1369650 GCF_012427845.1 Pectobacterium punjabense | reverse complement strand
CGGAAAAAACGGTACATGATGAATATCACACAGCCAGGTTATTTCTCCTGTTTATTATTGTAGTTGGTATTGTCTTTAGCTTTATCATTTCTCGCATCGTCATTCGCAGCATTATTCCGCCATTAACGCAGGCATTACATTTAGCCCAGAATGTCGCAAAAGGTAACCTGACACATTCTCTGCAAGGCTCGACGAAAGATGAAGCAGGTATATTACTTAATGAATTAAACAATATGACAGTCAGCCTACGAGATATTGTCAGTCAGGTACGCGACGGTGCCAGCGCGATCTCCACAGCGACATCGCAATTGAGCGCCGGAAATAGCGATCTATCGGCTCGGACTGAACATCAGGCCAGTTCGCTGGAAGAAACCGTCTCATCAATGGAGCAGTTAACGTCCACGCTGAAAAACACGGCTGAAAATACTCATCGCGCCGACGCCCTTGCTTCCGAAGCATCGAAGGATATGCAAGACAGCACAGCGACGATGAAACAGGTAACAGAAAAAATGCGCGACATTCGCGATTCATCGCGCCGCATGGTGGAAATTATCGGTACGATTGACGGCATTGCATTCCAAACTAATATTCTGGCGCTGAACGCCGCTGTTGAAGCCGCCAGAGCGGGTGAGCAAGGGCGTGGATTTGCCGTTGTCGCAGGTGAGGTACGCAATCTGGCGCAGCGCAGCGCATTAGCCGCCAAAGAGATTAAAGTGCTCATTGATAACTCAGTAGATAAAATCCATGAAGGTATGGAGATGGTGGAAACCGCAGAATCATCGATCGGTGCGCTGGTCGACAACGCGTCAACCGTCGGCCAGATCATGAATGAGATTGCGCGCGCCAGCGGAGAGCAGAGCGAAGGGATCAACCAGATAAACATTGCCATCGGGCAAATTGATATGGCCACACAGCAAAATGTGTCGTTGGTCGAGCAGTCCACCGCGGCGACACAATCGCTGCAAGATCTGGCTCAACAGCTATCGGCATCCGTCTCCACCTTTATTCTCACTGATTCTATCGATACGCCCCAGTTCATCAATGCACCACAGCGCCTCTTGACGGGCTTGCCAGCAGCCACGTCTCGTCTCTGATCTCGACAACGCATCCCCTCAATTAACCAGCCAGTCCGACTCTCTCGGGCTGGCTGCCGTCAAAGATAGGTTTTAGCCGTGGATGGCGCTAGAATCGTCATGCAATACATTTTCGCCTAATTTTCTCTGGGACACTCAAAAAACAGTCATAAATAGAGGTTAATACTATGCTTACCGTCATTCCCGTTTTGATCTTTGTTGCACTTATCATCGTCTGGTCAGGCATCAAAATCGTACCTCAGGGATACCAATGGACTGTAGAACGTTTTGGCCGCTACACCAAAACGCTGATGCCGGGGCTTAATCTGGTCGTGCCTTTCATGGATCGTGTTGGTCGTAAAATCAACATGATGGAACAGGTATTAGACATCCCCTCTCAGGAAATTATCTCACGCGATAACGCCAATGTAGCGATTGATGCCGTCTGCTTTATTCAGGTAATCGATCCAGCGCGGGCGGCCTATGAAGTCAGTAAT
Organism: Pectobacterium punjabense; assembly: GCF_012427845.1. Classification (NCBI taxonomy): domain Bacteria; kingdom Pseudomonadati; phylum Pseudomonadota; class Gammaproteobacteria; order Enterobacterales; family Pectobacteriaceae; genus Pectobacterium; species Pectobacterium punjabense. Next base: position 1,368,080 of record NZ_CP038498.1, on the reverse strand, counting down.
CTGGAACAGGCTATCGTCAACCTCACCATGACCAACTTCCGTACCGTGCTGGGTTCCATGGAGCTGGACGAAATGTTGTCCCAGCGCGACAGCATCAATACTCGCCTGCTGCACATCGTTGACGAAGCCACCAATCCGTGGGGCATTAAAATCACGCGTATTGAGATCCGCGACGTCCGTCCGCCAGCAGAACTGATTGCGGCAATGAACGCGCAGATGAAAGCGGAACGTAACAAACGTGCCGATATTCTGGAGGCTGAAGGGGTACGTCAGGCCGCTATCCTGAAAGCCGAAGGGGAAAAGCAGTCGCAAATTCTGAAGGCGGAAGGCCAACGCCAGTCCGCATTCCTTGAAGCGGAAGCGCGTGAACGTGCGGCAGAAGCAGAAGCACAGGCAACTAAAATGGTCTCTGAGGCCATCGCGGCGGGTAACATTCAGGCAATTAACTACTTTGTCGCCCAGAAATATACCGATGCCTTGCAGCAGATTGGCTCCTCCAATAACAGCAAAGTGATCATGATGCCGCTAGAAGCCAGTAACCTGATGGGAGCCATTGGCGGGATCACCGAGCTGATTAAAGACAGCAAAGACAGCCGAGGTCAATAATGGGCATTGAACTGGTGATGGAAAATGCACACTGGTTCTGGCTGTCACTCGGCGGTCTGCTTTTAGCCGCCGAAATGCTAGGTGCCAGCGGTTATCTGCTGTGGAGCGGCTTATCCGCCGTATTGGTTGGGCTACTCACGTGGGTTATGCCGCTGGGCTGGCCATGGCAGGGGACAATTTTCGCCATCATGACGATCGTTACGGCGTTGCTCTGGTGGTATTGGCTGCGTAAGCGAACGCTGTCGCGCCCACCGTCAACGCTTAACCAACGTGGGCAACAGTTGATTGGCCTGCGCGCTACCCTGACCGAACCCGTGATTAACGGCTTTGGCCGGGTCAACATCGGCGATAGCAGTTGGCGCGTGAAATCAGAGCAGGAACTGCCTGCCGGCACGCATGTTGAAGTGTTTGCCGTTGACGGCATCACACTGCATGTCCGGCCGATTGAGCACTAACAGAGCGCACTATTTAGGGGAGCCCGACTCCCCTTTCTGACAGCAGCCCGCCAGATTATTAATGATCGGACACTCAGCACTTCCGTCACCAGGGCACTGTTCGGCCAACGCCAGCAGTTGTTCACGCATTGTTTTCAACTCTTCGATATGCATCTCGATTTCCTGCACTTTCTGCAAAGTTCGCGCTTTGACATCCGCACTGCGCCGCAGCGGATCGTTAAATAGCGTAACCAGTTCCCGGCATTCCTCCAGATTAAAACCAACCTGGCGCGCCTGACGCAGCAGCGTTAGCTCTTCGACATGATGCTCGTCGTAGCTACGATAACCATTTTCAGAACGCAGCGGCGTAGTCAGAAGTTCTTTCTCTTCATAAAAGCGAATGGTTTTACTGCTAAGACCGGTTTTTTTCGCAACATCACTGATATTCATGATTTCCCCCTTGACCCTCCCCTTGCTAGAAGGTTTACCTTACTCAATAACTAGTAGAAATCAGATAGCCGGTCAACGTCTTTCACCTCCGGCTGTGATCACGGGAGAAAATTGTTATGTCACAAACCATCGTGTTGTCCTTGCAGGGGCTGACCTGCGGGCACTGTGTTCAACGCGTTAAAAAAGCACTGGACGCGCTACCTGCTGTCGAACAAACCGACGTCACCCAACAGTATGCCAGAGTCAGCGGAGCCGTTGATTCTCAAACGCTGATCGACACTATCGAAAAGGTTGGTTACGACGCGCAACTCGCCACCACGCCGGATGTGTCTCTCCAGCTTTCCGGCCTGAGCTGCAATCACTGCGTCGCCGCGACACGTAAAGTGCTGGAAGCCATTCCCGGCGTCGTGGCAACGGATGTCACTACAGAGCAGGCCGCCGTGTATGGCAACGTTGAGGCCACGGTACTGATTAGCGCGATTGAAGAAGCCGGCTATCACGCCAGCGTACAGGAGAGCGCTCACCCAAAAACTGAGCCGCTGGCACAGGTAGCGACAACGCCGGAAGCGCTGCCAGCGGCCGAGAAAACTCTTCCGGCAACAACCACATCGTCCACCAACGATGACGACAGCGTACAGCTCCTGCTTCAGGGCATGAGCTGCGCCAGCTGCGTAAGCCGCGTACAGACGGCGCTGCAAAACGTCAGCGGCGTTACGCAGGCGCGGGTAAATCTGGCAGAACGCAGCGCGTTAGTAAGCGGTCACGCTGAGCCTGAGGCGCTGATTGCTGCCGTTGAGCAAGCAGGCTATGGCGCGGAAATTATTCAGGACGAAGAAGCGCGCCGGGCGCGCCAACAGCAAACGGCTCAGCAGGCAATTCGACGTTTTCAGTGGCAGGCGGCGCTAGGTTTGCTGCTTGGTGTCCCCCTGATGCTGTGGGGCGTATTGGGCGGCAGCATGAGCCTGACGCCAGAAAGCCGCACACCATGGCTCGTCATCGGTATTCTGACGCTGGCGGTGATGGTGTTTGCTGGTAGCCATTTTTACCGTAATGCCTGGCGTAGCTTGAAAAACGGTACCGCCACCATGGATACGCTGGTCGCGCTGGGAACGGGCGCGGCATGGCTTTACTCTATCACCGTCAACTTGTGGCCGGATCTTTTCCCGATGGCGGCGCGCCATCTTTACTACGAAGCAAGCGCGATGATCATTGGTTTAATCAACCTGGGTCATGCGCTGGAACAGCGCGCCCGTCAGCGATCTTCACGTGCGTTAGAACGGCTGCTGGACTTAACACCGCCTACTGCCCGCGTCGTGACGGCAGAAGGAGAAAAATCCATTCCGCTGTCAGAAGTCCAGTCCGGCATGACGTTGCGCCTGACAACTGGCGATCGTATTCCTGTCGACGGTGAGATTTTGCAAGGCGAAGTGTGGGTCGACGAAGCCATGCTGACCGGGGAACCGATCCCGCAATCTAAAACAACTGGCGACAACGTTCACGCCGGCACATTGGTTTCCGATGGCAGCGTTCTCTTCCGGGCTGACGCAATCGGCAACCAAACTACCCTGTCGCGAATCATCAGGCTGGTCAGACAGGCGCAAAGCAGCAAACCCGCTATCGGCCAGCTAGCAGATCGTATTTCTGCCGTGTTTGTTCCCGTCGTCGTTGCCATCGCGCTTCTCAGCGGTGCGATCTGGTTCTTTGTCGGGCCACAGCCGCAGATAGTCTATACGCTCATTATCGTCACAACGGTTCTGATTATTGCTTGCCCCTGTGCGCTTGGGCTGGCAACGCCGATGTCGATTATTTCCGGCGTTGGACGTGCAGCGGAGTTTGGCGTTCTGGTTCGGGATGCCGATGCCTTGCAACAGGCCAGCAAGTTGGATGTGTTGGTGTTTGACAAAACCGGGACGCTAACCGAAGGGCAGCCGCGCGTCGTAGCGATTCATACCGTCGGTGATGTCACGGAAGCACTGGCGCTAACCTGGGCAGCGTCGTTGGAACAGGGATCTCATCATCCACTGGCGAAGGCAATTCTTGAACGTGCGGAAAACCTTACGCTCGCGCAAGTCGAGCAGTTCCGCACGCTGCGTGGTCTCGGCGTCAGCGGCAAGATCTCGGATGTCGATCTACTGCTGGGGAATCCAGCACTGCTCACACAGCATCAGATTGATATCACCGAAGGTGAAACGCTGATCAACGAGCAGGCTCAGCGCGGCATTACGCCGGTGTTGCTCGCAGCAAATGGTCACATCATTGCGGTATTCTCTATTCACGATCCACTGCGAGCGGATAGCGTCAGCGCATTGCAACGTCTACACCAGCAGGGCTATCAATTAGTTATGCTCACAGGAGACAACCCACTCACGGCAAGGAGCATTGCTAAAGAAGCCGGTATCGATCAGGTGATTGCTGGGGTGCTGCCAGACGGCAAAGCAGAGGCTATCAAAAAGCTACAGGCGCAAGGCAAACGCGTGGCGATGATTGGCGATGGCATCAACGATGCACCCGCACTGGCGCAGGCCGATGTCGGCATTGCAATGGGCGGCGGCAGTGATATCGCGATTGAGACCGCCGCTATCACGCTGATGCGCCACAGCCTGCACGGTGTCGCCGATGCACTAGCACTCTCCAATGCCACGCTGCGCAACATGAAGCAAAACCTGCTGGGCGCGTTTATCTATAACTCGCTGGGTATACCGATTGCCGCAGGCGTGCTCTACCCGCTGACCGGAACGCTGCTCAGCCCGGTCGTCGCCGGTGCCGCGATGGCGCTCTCCTCTATCACGGTGGTCAGCAACGCCAACCGCTTGCTGCGCTTTAAGCCTAAAAGCCAGTAATGCAAACGCGGCACGTCTCAACAACGCGCCGCGTTTTCCTTTGCCGAACATCGTCACGATATTTATCGCTGGCAACCAGACCTATTCAACCGCGCTCATTCCAGCTCATGGCGTGCGGCTTCTGCCAAAAAATGGCTGCGATCGCGATAAGTACCCGGCTGCTCTCGCACGCGATTATCAATACGCTGTATCAACGTATCGGGAAGAGAAATGTTCAATCGCTGTGGCTTTCCCTCAAAAGCTGATAGATCGATATCCAGCACGAACCAACTATCATAGTCCGCAAAATCTGGCATCGCCGCATAGATGAGGTGTCCAGCGTCATTAAGTCGTCTAATGTCCAGATTTCCACGGCTCACGGCTTCATCAATAAGAGTTAAAATCGCTTCCCGCGCCATGCGTGCAATCTCTTGCTGGCTGTCCGCCGCAGAGAAGCAACCGTAATCATCAGTACACAATGCCGGAACGATCAGCCCATATGCCGTAGCATCATCTTTTGGCGTTTCTACACCGACTGAAAAAAACATATTGCCTCCGAAAAGGCGGGGATCAGATCCCCGCCATTTTTTTGATGGATTTGACAGTTCCAAGTGGTAAATCCTTTTTTGGATGCGGCACTGGAAACGTTTTTCCAGTAATAGGCGACCACCATATTTGGTGACTCCCGCCGTTATGCCGTTTGCACTCACAACCTGCCGCTGCCAGCTCCTTTATCAGGTCGGTTGATTTCATGTATCCTCCTAACCTGACTTTCATTATACACACCAATACACACCCATCAATATTTTACGCATAGGGAGAATCGATAGGAAGTGAGTAGCCAAACACGTAGGCTTCCGCGCCCTTAGGATTGGTACCCCTTGTATTGTTCCGTATCTAGCGTTTAGCATAGTTGTTCACACATCAGGAGACGGAACCAATGGGGCAACTGCTGCGTAGGATCGCGACTTTTCTTGGCTTTGTTTCACCGCTAGCTTATGCCTACCCGGCGATAGACGTTCAACTCACTAACAAACGACAGTTGCATCTGGTCGGCAGCATTCATATGGGCAGCCAAGATATGGCACCGCTGCCCGCTACGCTGCTACAACAACTTCGACAGGCAACCGCTCTGATCGTAGAAGCCGATATCTCTGATTCTCATTCCCCCTTCGGTAAGAATGATGCCGAGCCACCGCTCGTACAGCGCCTCAGTCCAGAAAACTATCGCCAGTTGCAAAAAATCTGCGAATCGCTCTCTTTCGATGAGAGCACGGTCAATACGCTTCCGGGCTGGCAGGTCGCGCTGATGCTACAAGCAAGACAGGCCCAACTGCTGGGCTTACGCCCCGACTGCGGCATTGATTATCAGTTGATTAATGCTGCAAAATCTCACGGCATTCAGGTTATCGAACTGGAAGGACAGCAGACGCAGGTTAATCTGTTACAGCAACTGCCTCAGGGTGGCCTGTTGCTGCTGGAAGATACGATTCAACACTGGCACGCCAATGCCCGTCTGCTGCAAACGATGGTAGGCTGGTGGCTAGACAGCAGACCAGGAAAATATAAACCGGAGATTCCCGCGACGTTCAGCAATGAGATGTCCGACCTGCTGATGGGTCAACGTAACCACCGCTGGCAACAACAGCTTCAGGCGCTACCACCTGGAAATTACATTGTGGCCGTCGGCGCACTGCATCTGTATGGCGATGAAAATTTACCTTCTCTGCTAAAAAGTAGCCATTCATAAACTCAGTAAAAGAACACACTATGACGTGCCACCGCGTCCGTAAGATAAGGCCCACAAAAGGTTTAAGGATAGTGAAGTCATGACACCCGCAGTCAATTTACTCGAAAAAAACAAGATCGCCTTTACGCTACACAGCTACCACCACGACAGTGACGAAACCAACTTTGGCGAGGAAGCGGCCAGAAAGCTGGGGCTGAATAAAGAACAGGTTTATAAAACGCTACTTGTTTCCCTGAATGGTGATGCAAAAAACCTCGCCGTGGCCGTCACACCGGTCGCAGGGATGCTGGATCTCAAGAAAGTCGCTCGCGCGCTGTCTGCTAAAAAGGCCGATATGGCCGATCCGGTCATCGCCCAGCGTGTAACGGGTTATCTGGTGGGAGGAATCAGCCCACTCGGGCAGAAGAAACTACTGCCGACCGTGATTGATGAACCGGCACGCCAGTTCGATACCATTTTCATCTCCGGCGGTAAACGAGGATTGGACATTGAACTATCGGCAAACGATTTGGCACGGCTACTGCGTGCCACTTTTGCTGATATCGCCAAACATGATTAATTACTGCGGTTAAACAAGCGTAGCCTGCCAGACGATAGGTAGTAAAGTGAAGCAGATAGCAGAGGACTCCACGGCCAGTGTGTCCCCTGCTACCGCTTCATATACTCGTCATACTTCAAGTTGCATGTGCGTTGGCTGCTCTCAGTCACCCGAATCACTTACTTGAGTAAGCTCATCGGGATGCCTTCCCTTGCCGCGTTATTCGGCCTTGTGGCCTCACCCCTTTGGGGTCAGCGCAAGCGCTGTTCAAAACGTTAACGTTTTGTCCTGAAACTCGAATTATTTAGGGTATAATCGATTACTGATCGACTTTCGCCCCTTTATCCAACTGCATCACCAGACCGTCCTTCACATTCAGCGTCAGTCCTTTGGTTTGTAGCTCCGCGTTCCTGATGCGAATACCTTTATCCGCATCAATGCGCACGTTATCAAAGTGGAAACCACTGAGTGGCGCTTCCGGTACGCCGATAATGTACGCTGCGGCTTTGGTCTTCCCGGTCGATTCCAAATTCTCGATCGTCACATTGCTGAAATGCGGCGTCTTGTACTGATCGAACGGCTGCTCTGGATCGGTATCCGGTGGGTAAATCTGCTCACCCATCGTGAAGCCACCTTCGGCCAGCATCTTATCTACCTCAGCCTGCACAATCGGCGCAGCTTTGTAGTAAGCGGCAAAGACCAGCGGGATTTCGACATCCACCATTTTGGTATTACGGTAAGTGATGTTTTTCACTTCGCCGCCTTTACCACGCAGGGTTTTAATGCGGATACCGTACATGGAACCTTCAAACTGGTTGTTTTCAACCAGCACGTTATTCACGCCGCCAGACGTTTCGCTGCCGATGGAAATGCCGCGTCCCTGCTTCAGGATATTGTTGGCGATGTAGATGTTATCCACGACACCATTCGGGAAGCGGCTATCCGGCTTCTCGGCTTTTATCGCGATATGGTCGTCATTACAGTCAATGTAATTATTAGTAATGCGGATGTTCTGGCTATCAATCGGGTCGATAGCATCGGTGTTCGGCGCATGCCACGGTGACAGAATCCGCGTACCGTTAACATCCACATCGTGCGAGTAACGCATCACAATATGGAAGCTAGGGGAATGGGTGAGTGTGACACCATCCACCAGCACGTTGCTGGAGCTTTTGATATAAATCAGACGGGGACGATCGGTCCCGCCTTTCTTGCCAGTCGCACGAATATTCTCACGCCAGCGCTCCCACCAGACAGCGCCCTGCCCATCAATAGTGCCTTCGCCGGTAATCGCCACGTTCTGCGCATCGGCAATACTGATAAAGGGAAGCCAGCCATTTTCCGCTTCAGCGTATTTAGTTTTTTCCGTCGCGCGATACGCCGCGACTTCGGTCGACGCGACGATAGTGGCATCTTTTGCCAGATCCAGTCGGATGTTACTTTTCAGGAACAGCGGATCGACCAGATAGTTACCGCGAGGAACATGTACCGTTCCACCGCCAGCCGCAGCACAATCATCAATTGCCTTCTGGAAAGCTTCGGTATTTAGCGCGATCTGTAGGCGATGGCCTTCAGCCCCGTATTGCGTGACGTCACAGATTTTATCCGGGAATTTCACTGAACTGGCCGCCTGTGCCGTACCAGCTTGAATACCCAGTGTGATGCAGGAAGCCATTAATGACAGAGCAAGACCACTACGCATACTTAACCTCGCAGAATAATGAAATATCGTTTTAATAAAATATCACCAACACATCATTAAAAAGCGAGGGGCGATCACGTTTTAGCTCTATTTGTAATAATTACAATAAGGTAGGATTTTTTTCAGGCAATTGCACTATTCCCATTCTGAGAATCAGCACTCCCCCGTCAGACAGAATGCGACACAAGCAGAACCAGGAATAGAACGAGAATAGGATTGAAGAGATGATAGTGCTGGCCTGAATGACCAGCACAAAAAGGCAGAAACGTTATGCCGTCAGACGAGCGAAAGCATCACGGATTTCCTGTTCAGGTAAATCCACACCAATAAACACCAGCACGCTCTTTCTTTCTTCATCAGCTTGCCATTCTCTGTCCCAGTCTGCGCTATACAAGCGCTGAACGCCCTGAAACAGCAGACGACGGTCGTCACCGTTGATGGCCAGAATACCTTTATAACGCAGTAGATTATCGGAGAATTGTAGCAGCAAGTTTTCCATCACATCGGAAACAGCCTGAAGCTCAACGGCATCATCAAGATACACAACTATCGACTGCACGTTATTCTGCGTAGGTGCAACAAAGCGAAATACCGGCGTTTTCACATCCAGCTTGTCGCTGAGGACAAAACCGTCGATGTTAAACAGCACGCTCAGATCGATATCGCCATGTACCACAGAGTAGATCGGTGCACGCGCATTGATGCGCTGAAGACGCGGTAGCAGCGTTTCGTCTTCGGCTGCCACGTCGGTTTTGGTTAGCAGTATGCGGTCTGCATAGCCAATCTGCGACTGGGCGATAGTGAACTGATCGAGCTGTTGCTGCGCATGTACGGCATCCACCAGCGTAATAATCCCGTCCAGCACAAAGCGTTCACAGATAACGTCATGCGAGAAGAAGGTCTGTGCCACCGGCCCCGGATCGGCCATACCGGTGCATTCAATGATGACGTGATCAAAATCCAGCGTACCGGTATCCACACCATCAACCAGATCGAGCAGCGCATCAGCCAGCTCATTGGACTGTGTACAGCAGATGCAGCCGTTGCTCAACGTCGTAATCTGGCTAGCACGTTCACCGATTAATGTATTATCGATGGGGACTTCACCGAATTCGTTTTCAATCACAGCAATTTTATAACCGTGATCGGCATTCAGGATATGCCGTAGTAAGGTGGTTTTTCCTGCACCGAGAAACCCGGTCAGAATAGTGACATACACGGGTTTAGTCACATCAGATGATAAAGGTTCAGTCATAACAGATTCCAAGTCGTTAACAGCAACGCATCCCGCCTTTGCCGTCTCCGCCGTAACGTGCCTGCTGGCGTTCGCGGAAGAATTCTTCGTACGTCATCGCAGGTTTATCGGGATGATTAGTCTGCATATGCTGAACATAGGTATCATAATCTGGCATACCGACCAGCATACGCGCCGCCTGGCCCAAATATTTTCCTGCTTTTCCCAGATTGCCAAACATCATTACCTCCAGACCATCGCCTGCAATAGCGGCTAGATAAAAAATACCCTGTATAACGTTATACATTATACAGGGTATCTATACCCGTCATCTTTCGCGTTCAGCCTTGCAAGCGGTCTCGCAAAATCTGACGGGCGCGAGTGGCTTAGTGACCGGAAGAAACTTTCACGCCACCTTCAGGAACCGGAACATACGGTGTTTCCTGATCGGTACGTTCAGCGACTTTACGTGCAGCCAACGCCGCTTTAATACCGTACGCGATGATGCTGTACACCACGATCAGGAACAGAATGCTCAGACCGGCGTTGGTATAGTTATTGGTCACGATATGGTTCATATTCGAAATCTGCTGCGCGCTCAGATCCGCACCACCTTCTGCAATTTTGCCCTTGAACATGTTCGCCATGTAGAAGAAGCCTTCCAACTGTGGGTTGTCGCTGAACAGTTTCAGACCCAGCGCCCAAGTGGTACAGATCAGTAGCCAAATAGCCGGAACCAGCGTGACCCAAATGTACTGTGTACGTTTCATCTTAATCAGGATAACCGTACCCAGTATCAGCGCCACCGCAGCCAGCATCTGGTTAGAGATACCGAACAACGGCCACAGGCTCTTCACGCCGCCCAGCGGATCAACGACACCTTGGTATAACAGGTAGCCCCACAGACCGACACAGCCCGCGGTGCCGATCATACCCGCGATCAGCGAGTCAGTTTTCTTCAGGAATGGAACGAAGTTACCCAAGAGATCCTGCAACATGAAGCGGCCAGCACGCGTACCCGCATCCAATGCCGTCAGAATGAACAGCGCTTCAAACAGAATACCGAAGTGATACCAGAAGCCCATGTCAGCACCAGGAATGATCTGGTGGAACACGTGTGCGATACCAACAGCCAAGGTTGGTGCACCGCCTGCACGGTTCAGGACGGAAGGCTCACCGATATCTTTCGCCGTTTGCAGAATTTGCTCAGGAGAAATCACGAAGCCCCAGGAGCTAACAGTCGCCGCCGCGTGTGCGGATACATCCTGTAACTGCGCCAGAATCATTGGCGCATCCGCCGTGCCCAATCTATGCAGATCTGGCATCGTAATACCCAACGCCGCTGGCGGGGTATTCATCGCGAAGTATAGACCTGGTTCGATGATAGACGCCGCAACCAATGCCATGATCGCCACGAAAGATTCCATCAGCATGGCACCGTAACCGATGAAACGCGCATCGTTTTCGTTAGCCATCAATTTCGGCGTAGTACCGGAAGCAATCAACGCGTGGAAACCAGACACCGCACCACAGGCGATCGTAATAAACAGGAACGGGAACAGCGTACCTTTCCAGACTGGACCAGTGCCATCTACAAACTGCGTTACCGCTGGCATTTTCAGATCAGGATTCAGGATCACGATACCAATTGCCAGACCGACGATGACACCAATTTTCAGGAAGGTCGCCAGATAGTCACGCGGCGCCAGAATCAACCATACCGGCAGCAGCGCAGACACGAAGGCATAGCCAATCAGCGTATAGGTGATGGTTGTATCTTTGAAGGTCAGCGCTGGGCCCCAGTACGGGTCGTGTGCCACTACGCCACCAAACCAGATTGCCAGCACCAGCAGTACGATCCCGATCACCGAGATTTCACCGACTTTACCCGGGCGGATAAAGCGCATGTAGACACCCATAAACAGCGCGATCGGCACTGTAGAACAAACGGTAAAGACGCCCCACGGGCTTTCTGCCAGTGCTTTCACCACAATCAGCGCCAGTACGGCAAGAATGATGATCATGATAAGGAAGCAGCCGAACAGCGCAATCGTACCCGGTACTGGACCAAGTTCTTTCTTAACGATTTCGCCTAACGACGCGCCGTTACGACGGGTCGAAATAAACAGCACCATGAAGTCCTGCACGGCACCCGCCAGCACAACCCCCGCCAGCAACCATAAGGTGCCAGGCAGGTAACCGACCTGTGCGGCCAGTACCGGCCCGACCAACGGACCTGCACCGGCGATAGCGGCAAAGTGGTGCCCGAACAGCACGTTACGGTTCGTTGGCACGTAGTTAAGGCCGTCGTTATTGACAACAGCAGGGGTTGCTCTGGTTGGGTCCAACTGCATGACTTTTTGTGCGATATACAGGCTGTAGTATCGATAAGCCACGAGATAAACGGCGACAGAAGCAACAATAATCCATAAGGCACTGACATGCTCACCGCGACGTAGTGCGACTACGCCGAGGCAGGCAGCCCCAATGATTCCAAGAATCATCCAGGGGATGTGTTTAAGAATGGAATTGCTCTTCATAAGACATCCTTCAATTAAAAATCACAATCGTTTGATTTTGTTAGCTGTGGAAAAATAAACCCTGGTAAAGCGTTGTGCGATAACGCGAGCCATCGCGTATTTCAGATAAGGAAGAGAGTGGCGGCACAGTACGTCATCGCGTACGCGCGTGGAGCAGGTATTTGGGTAGGCGGCAGAATAGCGTGCTAAGCGGTTAGAATGACGCAGTGAGTGGCTGGAGAAAAATGGGGCTACATCAAAAAGAGAAGGCCGCGAAATTCGCGGCCAGTAAAGAGTTGAGTATCGTGAGCGATTACGGAACCTGATACGCCAGTTTGTAATTACCCGCCGTCGCGGTGCGGAATGTCACGCTGTCGGTGCGCCAACGGATTTCCACTTCCGCAGGGGATTGCACTTTCCAGCTAGACGCATCGTTGACGTTCAGCGCCAGCCGGTCAATGGTCGCGACATCTGCCACCGGATCGGTGATATCAAGTGCGAATGCAAACGCAAGTGAGTCCGGTACACCATTGTTGGATGCAAACAGTTGCGCCCACTGTGCCAACGTAATTGCGCCGAGTTCAGTTGGCGTCATACCGTCTGCAATCAGCGCCGTTGCGCCTGCCGTATCTACTGACAGCGCACCAACATCAACCCATACCCCATTGCGCAAGACATGCCAGTTCACCAGATCTCGCGTGACGGCGACACGTACTTTGCCGTTGCCAGTTTGTGTTGCTGTTAGCGTTGCGGAGTTGATTTGAGGCCATGTGGCGGGCATCAGTGATTTTTGAATTGCAATTTGCGTATACGGGATATACGACGAAAATAAATCAATTTGAGCATTGCCAACAACCTTGATTGGTAGCATGTCAGAGATTGATTTATCTGGTATCCAACCTGAATTAATGAAGCCGCTATCAAAATCGGCCGAGGATACCTCAGTCAATACACCGTTATTTGCAGAATACCATTTACCCTTGCTACCAATTAGAACATTTTCAGGCTGAAATAAGTTAAATTTCTTCAATGTTAAATAATTATTACCATTACAACCAGCAGTAACAAACAACCGGAAACTTTTATAGGTTCCCGGGGATGGCAATCTATAAATACGAACAGCACCAAGCGTATTATTGATGTCATTATTTACGACATGCAAATTATCCCACGTATTGCCACCATCATTAGAACCCTGAAAAATCCAGTCCTTTGGACCATTATTATAAATGGCCGTCCTGTTAGCAAAACTATAACTGGAAATTGTCGCAGGGGCTGGAAGATCAACCCTAACCCAATGAGGATTAGCTACAGTCGCAGCATTTAGCCCGCCCCAAGAGTCATATTCATTGCTAGATAAATTATTGTCATTATCAAATGCAAAGTAAGGTAAAAATTGAGGTCTGGACATATCACTAGCACTAATAACATATCCAAGTGGATTGGTATTTGATGTCATCTTCGGAACAACAGATTTTTTAGCAACGGAAATATTAATATATTTTCCATCTGCTCGAACTGGCACAGAGTAGACATCCTCATCTTTATTAAGCCTGAGCACTTCACCAGAAAACTTATGCATTTTTCCATCCAAAATAACCGCACCAGTCGCGTTGTAATTTGGCTCACTCGATGCATTAAACTCATCAACAATATAAGTCTGGTTTGCCGTACCCGCTTCTTCTTTCAGCGCATACGCCGCGAGATTAAATTTATTTTGTGGGCTCATGCTGAACACGTGATTTTGTCCTGCCGTTGCGCCCTGTCGGTCTGCGACAACATAACCGGAACTGCCGCTGCCGGAACCGCCGCCCGTGGCGCTAATTACTGTTTTCTCACTCGCAGGGTTATAGCTCAGCGTCACGCCCGTTCCTGCTTCCAGTGAGGAATGGATGAGCTGTTTTGTTTTTTGCGTGTAGTCGGTGATTTCCGCTGTGGTATGAGTATGTCCTACCGCGGCTGCCCCCATTTGCGCTGGCGTTAGTGAAAGATCACCGCTGCCCAACAATGACTGGCCAAAGAGCGTACGGATAGTAGTGCCAGAAATTAACTCATCCTGCTTCGCATTCCAGACTGCTTTTTCATCCGATGTGACAAATTTTCTGGTGGCCGTTTCGGTAATCTGATCGGCCGTATAATCTCCAGACTGGGCAGTAACAACACCAGTCCGCCCGAATACAGAGGCGACACCAGAAACACCGGGTTCTTGCCCGCTTCCATTATCAGAATGGCAGCAAGTGTGAGGATGAACAGTACATGTTGATTTACCGGTGCTGTCACAGACATTGATTTCAATATTAATATCTTTCATGGTGCTGATAACTCCGTTGATAAAAGGCGTCAGGAGCATCGTTTATTTGGCGGGGGAATTATTTTAAAGTGATTTATTAATCTATTTATTCTTTTTATATGAAACACAGATGCAAAAAAGCCGCGAAATTCGCGGCCAGTAAAGAGTTGAGTATCGTGAGCGATTACGGAACCTGATACGCCAGTTTGTAATTACCCGCCGTAGCGGTGCGGAATGTCACGCTGTCGGTGCGCCAACGGATTTCCACTTCCGCAGGGGATTGCACTTTCCAGCTAGACGCATCGTTGACGTTCAGCGCCAGCCGGTCAATGGTCGCGACATCCGCCACCGGATCGGTGATATCAAGTGCGAATGCAAACGCAAGTGAGTCCGGTACGCCATTGTTGGATGCAAACAGTTGCGCCCACTGTGCCAACGTAATTGCGCCGAGTTCAGTTGGCGTCATACCGTCTGCAATCAGCGCCGTTGCACCTGCCGTATCTACTGACAGCGCACCAACATCAACCCATACCCCATTCCGCAAGACATGCCAGTTCACCAGATCTCGCGTGACAGCGACACGTACTTTGCCGTTGCCAGTTTGCATAGACACAAGACTAGCTGAGTTGATGGAGGAATAACTAGCTAAAGGTGTTAGTGATTTAGATATGACTATTTGAGAATATGGAGTAAACGATATATTTACCTTTAAGTCTTCATTAGAAATAACTCTTATATCATTTCCAAAATTGAGAACACCAGGAATATCAGCAACATAATTTCCTTTCATCTCAATTGTCGAACTGTCTATATCCCCCACTATTTCCTCTAGATCTGAACCTTGAATGGAATAGTTCTTTCCTTTAAAATTAAATATAAATTTACTCAAAGAAAAAATCTTAAAGCCAGATAAAGAAACATATTTATCTACTGTAGAACCATTCTTTTCAGTAATTAGCATCCTAAAAATTTTATATGCTGTGTGATTTTTAAACTCAAATACTCTAACTGACCCGGCGATATTATCCCCATTCCCAACAATAGAATGTAAATCAACCCAAGAAATACCATCATAACTCCCCTGAAAAACCCATGAGTTAGGAGAATTCACGAATTGACTATCAACTCTATTTGTAATTTTATATCCAGTGCATACTACTGGTTCAGGCAGTTCAATACTAATCCATATTGGCGCTGACACTGATGGTGATCTACGGTGATCAGAAAACCAATTAGTATCAGGATCATTATCAAATAGAACATATGGTTTATATTCAAAACCATTTTCTATAAAATTACCACTAGAGCCAAATACATAATTACCGAGATTAGTGTCAGACGTCATGGACGGAATTAATGATGATGTCATCGACATAATACTTATATTCTTCCCTTCATTAGGGATAACGTGACTGAAATTACTACCATCATAAACCAGCGAGGAAACCCCACCGCGGTATAAATTTACCGAGCCATCAAAAATAACATCTGCCGTTGTATTATAATTTGACTCACTCGATGCATTAAACTCATCAACAACATAAGTCTGATTTACCGTACCCGCGTCTTCTTTCAGCGCATACGCCGCGAGATTAAATTTATTTTGTGGGCTAATGCTGAACACGTGATTTTGTCCTGCCGTTGCGCCCTGTCTGTCTGCGACAACATAACCGGAACTGCCGCTGCCGGAACCGCCGCCCGTGGCGCTAATTACCGTTTTCTCATTCGCAGGGTCATAGCTCAACGTCACGCCTGTTCCTGCTTCCAGTGAGGAATGGATGAGCTGTTTTGTTTTTTGCGTGTAGTCGGTGATTTCCGCTGTGGTATGAGTATGTCCTACCGCGGCTGCACCCATTTGCGCTGGCGTTAGTGAAAGATCACCGCTGCCCAACAATGACTGGCCAAAGAGCGTACGGATAGTAGTGCCAGAAATTAACTCATTCTGCTTCGCATTCCAGACTGCTTTTTCATCCGATGTGACAAATTTTCTGGTGGCCGTTTCGGTAATCTGATCGGCCGTATAATCTCCAGACTGGGCAGTGACAACACCAGTCCGCCCGAATACAGAGGCGACACCCGAAACGCCGGGTTCTTGCCCGCTTCCGTTATCAGAATGGCAGCAAGTGTGAGGATTAATCAGGATAGGAGGGTGAACGGTACATGTGGATTTACCTGTGCTGTCACAGACGTTGATTTCAATATTAATATCTTTCATGGTGCTGACGACTCCGTTGATAAAAGGCATCAGGAGTGTCGTTTATTTGGCGGGGGAACTATTTTAAAGCGAATTAAGAAAAAAATAATATAATTTAACAAGTCACATCAATTAATTATATTATTTCAATTTAACAGCTAAGGGACTAAATAAAACATATTTCTTGAAGATCCCTCAGAGAAAAAACAGCGGTTTTCGCCACCAGAAAAGGGGAAAAAACCGCTATTATTATCAGTTATTTATAAACAATCTCACCTTTCGGGGCATAGGCTTCTGCATCCAGCGGAGAATGTTTCTCGATGTATTGCTTCAACACTTCCGCATCGACAAAGCCAGTGTTCACATAGCCTGGTAGATTATCAAGACGCGGGTAGCCATCGCCCCCCATCGCATTAAAGTTCAGCGTTGCCATACGATAAACTTTATCGGCCTGCAACGGTTCGCCTTTGATTTTCACGTTCTGCACACCTTGACCATCGGCCGTCAGGCTGACGTTAAGGAATTGTGCATAGGCACCAGAATCCACCTTTTTATTGGCGGCAACAGCCAGATATTTTTCGACGTCACTGCCTTTCATATCGATATAAACCAGCGTATTCGCAAATGGCTGAACCTTCAGTACATCTTTATAAGTGATATCACCCGGTTCAATCGAATCACGCACACCGCCGCCGCTCATAATGGCAAAATCTGCCTCTGCACGCTCAAGCTGCGCTGACAGCAGCACGCGAGCCAAATTGGTCTGACGGAAACGTACCTGATTACGATCGCCTTCCAACTTGCCTTTCACGCTACCAATCTTAATACCTAGTTGCGCCTGCCCTTTTTCCTGGAACGGCGTCAGCATTTTCATGACGTCAGAATCCTGTGCGATTTCATGCGTATAGAACACACGTTCGGTTTTGCCGTCTTTTTCTACTTTCTTCTTCAGGTTGATCGGTATCAGTTGATAGTGTTCAAGCTTCAATTCGCCATTACGGAATGTGAAATCAGCACGACCGACATATTTACCCCACTCATGCGCCTGAACAATCCAGGTGCCGTTCTGGCGATCGGGTGCACAAGGCGTACCCGGCACATAATCCACCTGTTTTTTATTTTCCTGCGCCATACAGACCGGGTCCTGCGAGTGACCACCAACGATCATGTCCAGATAGCCAGCAGGTAAGCTACGCGCCATTTCCACATCACCTGGCGCGTTAGAGCCGTGATTACCATCGTCATAGTGCCCCATATGCGTCGCGGCAATAATCACATCCGGTTTTTCGCTCTTACGCAATTGCTCAACAACCTGCTTCGCTTCCGCCGAAGGATTACGGAATTCGATATCGGTAAAATACTCAGGATTGCCTAATTTGGCCGTATCATCCGTTGTCAGGCCGATAACTGCGATTTTTACACCTTGCTTGTCGAACAGGGCATAAGGCTTGAACAAGCGCTGATTAGTACTTTTTTGGTAGATGTTAGCCGATAATAGCGGGAATTTTGCCCATTTCTCCTGCTGACGCAGCACAGACAGTGGATTATCGAATTCGTGGTTGCCAAGCGCCATCGCATCATAGCCAACCATGTTCATACCACGAAAATCAGGCTCTGCATCCTGCAAATCGGACTCAGGTACGCCGGTGTTAATATCACCGCCGGAAAGTAGTAATACGCTACCACCTTTGCTCGCCACTTCCTGACGAATCTGGTCGACCAACGTTTTTTGTGCCGCCAAACCATATTCGCCGTGATCGTTATGCCAGAAATGGCCGTGGTGGTCATTCGTATGCAAAATAGTGATGGCGTATGTTTTGTCTTTTTCCCAAGCCATTGACATAACAGGCGTTAGCGCCAGCGATACCGCCATCGCACATCCCAGAGCTTTTAGTGAAAAGCGCATGATAAATCTCCGTTTATTTTAAAACTGCAGTGGAACCACTGAGAAATTCATTGCACAAATTATCACAGCCAGATGAACAATGCGCCAAGCACGTTCACGCCGTTCGTCAGCAATGTGCGATAGCCGACAAAATCAGATTAGGCATCGTAGCTAGAGTCATATCGTACTGACCTGGCACTGTCGTCGCGCCGTCATGAACTCTTGTTAATATGGATGCTTCATCGGAATAACCCAGCATCATACCGTTTATCCTCTGTTTTCCGGGGTTTTACACCGGTAGAAAATTTTTTTTCACTGAATACAGTGAAAAGCAGTGAGGCATTACAGTCAAGAACATTACGCTATCAGAATAATTACGCATGTTTATCAATGCTTATCACCAGAAACCATCACTAAATCTGTGTTACACTATCTTTAGCTGGAGAAACTGATATTTTTCATAAAATACCACTTTTATCCAAGCAACATTTCTCTACATGCAATAGAATTTATGTATACCCAGAATAATTGGCGTTGCAGGCAGACAGCAAACGAACACCTCCCAATACACTTTTCGATACATATAATAAAAGTGATAAGGATGCGTAAGTACTGCTAACTACGTTGCAGCTTCAAGGCAAGAAGGGTAAATCCGCTCAATTACGTTTCACCTATGGCACAAGGAGTTGGGATGCATGCTGCAACACCGCTAATTTCTACTATCGCCGGGGGGCTGGTTCTTGCCTTCCTTCTTGGCATTCTGGCAAACCGCCTGCGCATCTCTCCCCTTGTTGGTTACCTTGCCGCAGGCGTACTTGTCGGTCCTTTTACCCCCGGCTTCGTCGCCGATACGTCACTGGCATCAGAACTGGCTGAACTCGGCGTAATCCTGCTGATGTTTGGCGTCGGCCTGCACTTCTCTCTGAAAGACCTGATGGCGGTAAAGTCCATCGCCATTCCCGGTGCAATAGCCCAGATAGCTGTGGCAACGCTGCTTGGAATGGGGTTGTCCACTATGCTGGGCTGGAACCTGGCGAGCGGCCTGGTTTTTGGCCTCTGTCTGTCTACCGCCAGTACCGTGGTTCTGCTACGTGCGTTGGAAGAACGTCAGCTTATTGATAGCCAACGTGGTCAAATCGCCATCGGTTGGCTGATCGTAGAAGATCTGGCTATGGTGCTTACGCTAGTCCTGCTGCCCGCCTTCGGCGACATGATCGGATCTGAACATGCCGATACCAGCAAACTGCTGGCTGACTTAGCCTGGACCATCGGTAAAGTCATTGCGTTTATCACCCTGATGATTGTAGTAGGCCGCCGTCTGGTGCCCTGGGTGTTGGCAAAAAGCGCCAGCACCGGATCACGCGAGCTTTTCACGCTGGCAGTGTTAGCGATGGCATTGGGTATTGCCTTTGGCGCAGTGAAACTGTTTGATGTCTCCTTTGCTCTAGGTGCATTCTTCGCTGGCGTGGTATTGAACGAATCAGAACTCAGCCAGCGGGCAGCGCACGATACCTTGCCGCTACGCGATGCCTTCGCTGTACTGTTCTTCGTTTCCGTCGGAATGCTGTTTGATCCGATGATCCTACTGAACGACCCCATTTCCGTGCTGATCACACTGGCAATCATTGTGTTCGGTAAGTCAGCGGCCGCTTTCGTGCTGGTTCGTCTCTTTGGTCACTCAAAACGGACGGCATTAACGATTTCCGCCAGTCTGGCGCAGATCGGTGAATTTGCCTTTATTTTGGCCGGGCTCGGCATTGTGTTAGGGCTGTTGTCTGAAGAAGGACGAAATCTGGTACTGGCTGGTGCCATTCTCTCCATCATGATAAACCCGCTCCTGTTTACGCTGCTTGAACGCTATCTGGCGAAGAACGAAACAATAGAAGAGCAAATTGTGGAAGAAGCGATTGAGGAAGAGAAACAGATTCCTGTCGATATGTGCAACCACGCGCTACTGGTCGGCTATGGCCGCGTCGGTAGTCTTATTGGTGCCAAGTTGCATCAGGCTGGAATTCCCGTAGTAGTCATTGAGAATTCACGCACACGTGTCGATGCACTGCGTGAACAAGGAATCAAGGCCGTATTGGGTAATGCCACCAAACCTGAAATTATGGATATTGCTCGTCTCGACTGTGCTCGTTGGCTATTACTGACGATTCCAAACGGCTATGAAGCCGGGGAAATCGTCGCAGCAGCCCGTGAGAAGCGCGCCGATCTGGAGATTATCGCGCGTGCGCACTATGACGATGAAGTCAGCTACATTACCGAGCACGGAGCGAACGAGGTGGTAATGGGAGAGCGGGAAATCGCCAACAGTATGATTACACTCTTGAAGCTGGATGAAATTCCACCAGCACCTCAGGCGTGTCCTATCTAAGTAGCTATATACTACTGAATACAAAAAATGGCGGACACATTATGTCCGCCATTTTTTTATGCTCTCAGATGCAGACGCGATATCGTCAAGCACCACCAAACAGACACCATCTTACCCATTTTTTCCGACTAACTGTTCCAGCAGATCGATATGCAGCGGATCATCATTGAGCGCAGGAATGTAGTGGAAAGCCTCTCCACCTGCGTGCAGGAAGATTTCACGGTTCTGTTCCTGAATTTCTTCCAACGTTTCCAGACAGTCAGCAGCAAAACCCGGGCACATAATCTGAATATGTTTAACGCCCTGCGCAGGCAACCCCTGCATGGTTTCGTCCGTATACGGCGTCAGCCAAGGCTCACGGCCAAAACGCGACTGGAAGGTCATCATTATTTTTCCTTCCGGCAGCCCCAGCGCAGCAATCAGTGCCTCTGTCGTCGCCCGACAGCGCTGAGGATAGTCGTCCCCTTCATTGGCATAACGCACAGGGATACCGTGATAAGAAATCACCAGTCTGTCCGGTTCACCATGCTCCGCAAAAGACTGTTCAACGCGGTGCTTCAGTGCCGCAATATAGGCAGGATGTTCAGCGTAATCACGGATAAAGCGAATCGCAGGCAGTTGACGATTATCACGCAGTTGCGCAGCTAGCCCATCCCACACGGCGGCAGTCGTTGAGCAGGAATATTGCGGATACATCGGCAAGACCACCAGTTGCGTTACCCCCTGCGCCAGTAACTTATCCAGCGCTGAACGCAAGCTAGGAGAACCATAGCTCATTCCCAGCTCAACGGGCGTTTCCGGCATGCGTGCAGCCAGTGCCTGCTGCTGCTGGCGGCTAATCACCAACAGCGGCGATCCCCCTTCCATCCAGACCGATTGATAGAGCTTTGCCACTCGCGGTGAGCGAGTTGGTAGTATGATGCCGCGCAGCAGAGGCCACCAGAGCAAACGCGGCGTATCCACCACACGTCTATCGCTCAGAAACTCAGCCAGATAACGTCTTACCGCCTGCGGCGTTGGGGCATCGGGTGTTCCTAAGTTCACCATCAGCACGCCGTATTTCTCTTGTTTCATCGCCGTCTTCCTTTTGTGGAGAAGCAAGCTTTCTTTCAGCCCGCCAGTGCGTAACATCAAGTGTCTATACCCTAAATAATTCGAGTTGCAGGCAGGCGGCAACCGCACGAATCCCCAGGAGCTTACACAAGTAAGTGACTGGGGTGAGCAAGGGAAGCCAACGAACATGCAGCTTGAAGTATGACGGGTATATTGTAGCGAAAAAAAGCTAAACAAATACGGGTAGATAACAGGGGTAATACCAATGCTACTAATAGAGGAAAATAAACAAGAGAGGGTTTCAGAACGAAAAAATGCCAGACGATTATCTGGCATTCAGAGGGTGGAACTCAGTTCACTAGAAAAATTAGCCCAGAATAGTTTCCAGCTCTGCGCGAACTTCTTCCACTTTACGCGTACCTTCTACTTTGAAGTAGCGCGTATTACCCGCATCAGCTTCTTTTTGATAGTAAGAAACTAACGGTGCAGTCTGCTGATGGTACTCAACCAGACGTTTACGCACGGTATCTTCCTGATCGTCCTTACGAATGCTCAGATCTTCGCCTGTCACGTCATCTTTGCCTTCAACTTTAGGCGGATTGAATTTTACATGATAGACACGACCGGATGCCGCATGCACGCGACGGCCAACGATACGATCGATGATCAGTTCGTCAGGAACGGCGAATTCGATAACGTAATCCACATTGATGCCAGCGTCTTTCATCGCATCAGCTTGTGGAATAGTGCGTGGGAAGCCATCCAGCAGAAAACCATTACGGCAATCGTCCTGGGCGATGCGTTCTTTAACCAGAGCAATGACCAGTTCATCAGTGACGAGTTTACCCGCGTCCATGATTTCTTTAGCCTGTTTGCCCAATTCAGTACCCGCTTTTACCGCAGCACGCAGCATGTCACCCGTGGAAATCTGCGGAATACCGTATTTTTCCATGATGAATTGAGCCTGAGTACCTTTGCCTGCGCCCGGAGCGCCCAGCAGAATAATACGCATCGCGTAAATCCCCTTGCTATGTAATATTTATAAAATAAATTTGAAAAACGCTAAACCATACCATTCCAGACGCTTATGCTCAAGGAACGGGCTCGCTTCAGCAATGTATAGGCAGATGAAAAAAAGCCAGATACCTAAAAATACGGTTTGCCGCCTGCCCAATGTTGCCATTTAGTGTAGACGAATAAACCCTCGTCAGAGGAAGGAAGCGTAAAAGTCGGGGAAGATCCCGGTTGGCACCGGGATCTGAAGGACATCACTATCAGGCACTTAACAGCTGATTCATACGGCGGATGAACAGATTCGGATCGTCCAACGTGCCACGTTCGGCCAGCAACGCCTGATCAAGCAGCAGCTCAACCCACTCGCCAAATTCAGCTTCATCAGAAACGTCGGCTGCACGTTTAATTAACGCATGCTCCGGGTTCAGTTCAAAGATGTACTTCACTTCCGGTGCCTGTTGACCAGCGGCGGCGAACAGTTTTGCCATCTGTGTGCTCATCTCGTCCGCATCAGTCACGACAATCGCAGGCGTGTCGGTCAAACGGTAGGTGAAACGCACATCTTTAACGCGCTCGCCCAGCAGGGTTTTCACACGCTCAACAAACGGCTCCAGCGCTTTTTGTGCTTCTTTCTGCGCATCGTTTTCTTCATCAGCCAGTTTATCCAGCGCATCATCCGCCTTGCTGACAGACTGGAAGGATTTACCGTCAAACTCGGTCAGGTAGCTCATCATCCACTCGTCAATACGCTCGGACAACAGCAATACCTCAATACCTTTCTTACGGAACAGCTCCAGATGTGGGCTGCTCTTCGCCGCAGCATAGCTGTCTGCGGTGATGTAGTAGATCTTGTCCTGACCTTCTACCATTCGACTGACGTAATCTTCCAGCGATACCGTCTGCGCAGAACTGTCAGATTGCGTGGTAGCAAAACGCAGTAATTTCGCGATCGCTTCACGGTTACTGCCGTCTTCCGCCGGGCCTTCTTTCAGCACCAGACCAAACTGTTGCCAGAACGCCTGGTATTTTTCCGCGTCGTCTTTCGCCAGTTTATCCAGCATTTGCAGCACGCGTTTAGTCAGTGCATTACGCAGGTTCTGCGTCACACGGCTGTCCTGCAAAATCTCACGGGAAACGTTCAACGGCAGATCGTTGGAATCAATCAGGCCGCGCACAAAACGCAGGTAATTCGGCATGAACTGTTCGGCATCATCCATAATAAAGACGCGCTGAACGTACAATTTCAGACCGTGTTTATGATCGCGATTCCACATATCCCACGGTGCACGCGCAGGGATGTAAAGCAGGCTGGTATATTCCTGCTTACCTTCCACACGATTGTGGCTCCAGCTCAGCGGATCGGTAAAGTCATGGGAGATGTGCTTATAAAATTCGTTGTACTCATCATCGCTGACTTCAGATTTACTGCGCGTCCACAAAGCTTGTGCCTTGTTAATCTTTTCCCAGCTAACGGTGGACTCACCGCCTTCTTCTTCACTTTCTGTCCGGGATTCGATTTCTACCGGCAGCGCGATATGGTCGGAATATTTACTGATGACAGAACGCACACGCCAATCATCCAGAAACTCGTCTTCACCTTCGCGCAGGTGCAGCGTGATTTCCGTACCGCGATCGTCTTTGGTGATGTCGGCAATAGTGTAATCGCCTTCACCGGCAGATTCCCAATACACGCCCTGATCGGCATTCGCGCCCGCAGCACGGGTACGCACGGTCACTTTATCCGCAACAATGAACGCGGAGTAAAAGCCCACACCGAACTGACCAATAAGTTGGCTATCTTTAACCTGCTCAGAACCCATGGATTCCAGAAAGGCCTTGGTGCCAGACTTCGCAATCGTACCAAGGTTATCAATCACCTCATCACGGCTCATGCCGATACCGTTGTCAGAAATCGTCAGGGTTCGTTTTTCTTTATCGGTAGACACTCGCACGCGCAAATCGCCATCGCCTGCGTACAGTTCAGGGGTAGACAGCGCGCGAAAGCGCAATTTGTCCGCCGCATCGGAGGAGTTGGAGATCAATTCACGCAGAAAAATTTCTTTGTTGGAATAAAGCGAATGGATCATCAAATGCAGGAGTTGCTTAACTTCGGACTGGAACCCGCGAGTTTCTTGGCCTTTCATACTCATTGTTGCTTACCTCAATCCTAATATTATTCAGGCTGATTAAACTGACGATAAGTACCAGATGGGGATAAATCAGGATGATTTCAAGGGGTAAATTTCAGCGGTTCAAGAAAATGGTGGGAGAAGAAAAGAAGACGCGGCTGTCAGAGAATGACGCTGACAGCCGACAGATTAAAACCGGAAAGGCTGACGACCTGCGAGCGAATGAGAAAGCGTTGTGCCATCGACCATTTCCAGCTCACCGCCAACGGGAACACCGTGTGCAATGCGGCTGGCCATCACACCATGTTGCGCGCAGAGTTCAGCGATATAGTTCGCCGTAGCATCACCTTCTACCGTCGGGTTGGTAGCCAGAATAACTTCGCTGATCGATTCCACTTGCAGGCGCTCTTCCAACCGCCCCAAACCGATATCATCTGGGCCGATGCCATCCAGCGGCGACAAATGTCCCATCAGCACAAAGTAACGGCCAGCAAACTGCCCCGTCTGTTCAATCGCATGAATATCAGCCGGGCTTTCTACCACGCAAATCTGCCCATTTTGCTGGCGGCGCGGGTTCGAGCAAATCGCACAAACGTCCTGCTCGGTGAATGTCCGACAATCGCTACAGTGGCCGATTTCGGACATCGCCCGCGTCAACGCCTGCGCCAGACGCATACCACCGCTGCGGTTACGTTGCAGTAGTTGAAACGCCATGCGCTGCGCCGATTTGGGTCCAACGCCCGGCAGGCAGCGCAGCGCTTCCATCAATGATTCAAGAAGCGGACTGGTCTGCATTAGAACGGCATCTTGAAGCCCGGCGGCAATTGCATACCGCTGGAAACCGCTGCCATCTTCTCTTTCTGCGTTTCAGCGATGCGACGCGCAGCATCGTTGAACGCCGCAGCGATCAGATCTTCCAGCATCTCTTTGTCGTCTTCCATCAGACTTGGATCGATTTCAACGCGACGGCAGTTATGCGCACCGTTAATTGTGATTTTCACCAGACCGGCACCTGATTCACCCGTGACTTCCAGATTCGCCACCTCTTCCTGCATCTGCTGCATTTTTTCCTGCATCTGCTGGGCTTGCTTCATCAGGTTGCCAATTCCACCTTTACCAAACATAGTTTTCTCTCTATCACGTCGGGCTGCGCACTCGCAGCGGTTAAACAGGGCGGATACTTTCTTCGTCCAGTTCCGCATCAAAGAAACGCCGCAGCGTTTGAATCGTCGTATCGGCCAGGATCGACTGACGCGCCTGCGCCAGCTTCTCTTCATAGATAGCCTGACGCCACTCCAGCGGCGTCCGCACCGCCGGGTTGTCGTCTTCAGTAATCAGTAATTCTACAGGATGCCCGTAGTGGGCCGTCAATGCATCTATCAGCGTCTTTTGCGCCGCAGGCGAATTCAGATGCCGCTGGGATGAACGCAGATGAAGATGGACTTTACCTGCTTCCTCACTCTCTTTAAACGCATTAAGCGCCAGCTGTTGTACCAGCTTTGGCAACGTCAGGCGATGGATTTCCGCCGCCCAGGCATCCCGCTCCAGCGACTCTTCCGCCAGCCGTGCCGCCAGCTCCGGCGTCTTTTCGTGCTCTAAGGCCGAACGCAGTGCCTTTGGCGTCGCCACATCGGCCTTCACCTCATCAACCTTGTTTTGCGCCCGCCAACGATACGCTTCCGGTTTTTTGGGTTCGGAAGGCGAGGTTTTCGCGTTTTGCCGTTGAATGCTACGCTCAGTTACCGAAGCCAATCGCTCCAGCGCTGAAGTTGCCGGCCGCGTGTTGTCAGACGCTGCCGGTTCAGCCTTTTTTGGTGGCGTACTCCCCTGCTTTCTCAGTAGCTGGCTGCGAGCCTGTAGCAGTTGAGACGTCGCATCAGGCAGTTCGCTCTCACCATGCTGCTCCGCGGCGCTGGCCGAAGCCGTCAGTTCCCCTAACGGCGGTGCATACGCGGAGACATCCATCGGCAGTTCGGGAGAATAAGACGACGGTAGCACGTCGTTATGAGATTCAGCGTGTTGCGACACTGGCACACGAACCGTCGCCGATGCTGTAGCTACGGGCTGTTGCACAGGAGGCTGAATAGAAGGCACTCGCGTAGCCTGAACTGGCGCGACGCTTATTGGTGCAACAGGTTCGGCAATTATCTGACTGGGATGAAACGCCAACGCTCTCAGCAACGTCATTTCCACGCCCATCCGGCGATCGGGCGCAAAAGGCAGTTCTTTGCGGCCAATGAGTATCGTCTGATAGTAAAGCTGCACGTCCGCAGGCGGTAGCGCACGGGCCAACTCTCGCATACGCGCTTCAACAGCAGCGTAATCATCGCCCAGCGCTGCTGGCAGCAGTTGAACCATCGCAATACGGTGTAACAGCGTCTGGGTTTCCACCAGCAGCGATTCCCAGTCCACACCGCGTGCCGCAACCTGATCTAACAGCGACATCACCTGTGCGCCATCGCCTTTCGCCAGCGCTTCGATAAGCGCTAGCGGTTGCTCGTCGTCCAACGTACCGAGCATTTGGCTGACGGAAACGGTCGTGACCTGCCCCTGCCCCATGGCAATCGCCTGATCGGTCAAACTCAGAGCATCACGCAAGCTACCATCGGCAGCGCGCGCCAAGAGTTGCAGTGCTCGTGGTTCACTGACCAGATTTTCCGCCTGTAATACCAGTTCCAAATGCGCGCGAATCTGTTCGACATCCAGCGCTTTGAGGTGAAATTGCAGGCAGCGCGACAAAATGGTCACCGGCAGTTTCTGCGGATCGGTGGTCGCTAGCAAAAATTTGACGTGTGGAGGGGGTTCCTCCAACGTTTTCAGCAGTGCATTAAAGCTGTGACGAGATAGCATGTGTACTTCGTCAATCAGGTACACCTTGAATCGCCCACGCGCTGGGGCATATTGCACGTTATCCAGCAGATCGCGTGTATCTTCTACTTTTGTGCGAGACGCGGCATCGATTTCGATTAGATCGACAAAACGACCCTGTTCGATTTCTCGGCAGTTATCACACCGGCCGCACGGCGTTGCCGTCACGCCCTGTTCGCAATTCAGCCCTTTTGCCAGCAAACGGGCAATTGTCGTCTTCCCAACACCACGAGTGCCAGAAAACAAATAAGCGTGATGGATTCTGCCTAGAGAAAGGCCGTTAGCCAACGCGGTCAGGACATGTTCCTGACCGACAACATGGGTAAAGGTTTGAGGACGCCACTTACGGGCAAGAACCTGATAGCTCATCAATACCGCAACAGTCGAGTTATTGAGGCGATCATGCTAACACAGCCACGCCGCTATCGGCGAGACTGTTATGATTAATGTCCGGGGAAGTCAACCAGGCTATAGCAGGTTACGCCCATCTCGGTCAGACGTTGCTCACCACCCAGATCGAACAAGTTAATGATAAAAGCGGCATCATTCACCGTGCCACCCAGACGACGGATCAATTTCACCGTGGCTTCGAGCGTTCCCCCCGTTGCCAGCAGATCGTCGATCACCAGCACATTATCCCCTGCGGAGATCGCATCTGCATGAATTTCCAGCGTATCTGAACCGTACTCCAGCTCATAGCTTTCACCGATCGTCGGGCGTGGCAGTTTGCCCGGTTTGCGCACGGGAACAAAACCCACGCCCAGCGCCAGAGCAACCGGTGCGCCAAACAGAAAACCACGCGCTTCCGTACCGACAACCTTCGTCACACCGGTGTTGCGGTAATGGTTCGCCAGCATCTCAATACTGGCCGCATAGGCTACGGGATCTTCCAGCAGGCTGGTGACATCACGGAACAGTATGCCCGGCTTTGGATAGTCGGGGATGCTTTTGATACTGTTTTTAATTAATTCTGCCTGCTGCTGCGCTGTTACGGTCATCATAGTTGTGCCTGATAAAACGTTCTAAACATACAAATGCCGGTCGCCACAAGGCTTTCACCATCGCATGATGTGATGAATAAGCATTATGACAAAGAGGAGAATGGCGACCCGCGCACGAAAACGCTCAAATCTAGTCAAAGTGGCGGACAAATGCAACTATCCGCACTCTGGGTGGGTATTTTTTGTATTCTTGTCACAGAGACCGCCGCTTACGCTATCTTTTCGGATTCACGCCTTGCATTTGTTGTTCTGGATCAACCACAGGTAAACGAAGCATGAAGGTCAACAACATTGCCAAAATCACCAACAGCAAAATCCTGACCCAAACCAGTTTAACCAGCCAGAGCGAAAGCGCGAACGTTAACAGAATCATGGTGACAGCCTTCCATTTTGCTCCCGGCGGCAATGCCCGATGTTGTTGCCAATGGCGCAGATAGCTGCCAAACCAGGAACGGTACAGTAGCCAGTCATGGAAACGCGGGGACGAACGGGCAAAGCACCAGGCCGCCAGTAACAAGAAAGGCGTGGTCGGTAATAAAGGCAACACGACACCCAACGTTGCCAGCACAACAGAAACCCACCCCAGTATAATCAGCAACACGCGATACATATTCACCTTTACGCTTTGTCTGCTACAACTAACATCACACTTTATCACCACCTTGCCCGATGGATTAGTTAAGATATCCTCATGCAGGCCACAAAGCGTCGTATAACTTACCATGCTGACATATCACGCCTGAGTAAGCTGGCTGAATTATTGACCTTAATCGTAAGGGAAAAAAGTGAACACGCATCAATTGCTGCAGGCGCTTGAGCAACAAATTAATTCGCTGTCGAAAGAGCTAGAACCGCTGGCGGATAAAGCGGTGCCGCAATCACGCTTTGATCGTCAACTCTTTAGCAGTTACGGCACCCGACTGCGTGATTATCGCGCCGAGGTTGAACAAAATCTGCACACAATAAAACAGCTGGTCGCAGAGCAGCGCACCGATCGCGTAGCATTTCTGGCTGAAAAGCTGGTCAGCCAGATAGCCGCCTTGCAGCGTGAGCTGGCGACGCAGTCACTACGCAGACAGGAGCAACGCACTACGCCACAGCCAGATGAAGATGTGTATCACAAGCTAGCGGAACATCAGGACTATGAACGCCGTTTGCTTTCCATGATTCAGGATAGAGAAAGTCTGCTCATCACCCAAACGCTTTTCAGCGAGCAACAGCGGCTGCAAAAAGAGTTGGCAGCGCTGGAAGGACGACTTGCACGCTGCCGCCAAGCGTTGGCACGATTAGAACGTCAGATCGAACGCCGGGAGCAAGGCTTATAGCGTCGCAGAGAAAAAGAGGAATTGATTCATGTCACTTGAAAATGCCCCACCCGACGTCAAGCTGGCGGTCGATTTGATTATGCTGCTGGAAGAAAACCAGATCGAACCGCGTATCGCACTGGCTGCGCTGGAGATTGTGCGTGCCGATTTTGAGAAAAAATGCCAGCAAGAAGAAAACAGTGTGAAATCTTCTGCCCAAAAAGAATAATTCCGGTGCTTAATGGTAAAATTTGTAAGCCAGGTTAAGCCGCAGGTTTACGTAGCGCTGGGCTAAAATGCAGCATATCGATAAACGCATCCACCAGCGCCGGGGCTTCCTGATCGAGATCGAAACTTTCCGGCATAAATAGCCAGTTTTCCATCACACCGGAAAAATAGGCACGCAGCGCAATCGCAGCACGGCGGGGATAAATGTCCATCGGCAACATGCCCAGACGGATGCACTCAATCAGATTTTCTTCAATATCAACATAGCAGGAAAGATAGAGCTCTTTGCGCGCATTATACGATTGCAACATTTCACCGACAAACTCACATTTGTGAAATGCGATTTCCATAATCGAGCGCCAGTGCGTATCGCTAACGGTTAAACGCAGCATATAAATCAATAATTCACGCATCACGCAGAGTGGATTATCAGGGAATTTTGTCTGATACTCTATTTTAAACTCATCTATTTTTGACTCAGCCAACGCCCAGATTCCGTCAAAAATTTCGGCTTTGTTTTTAAAATGCCAATAAATAGCACCGCGGGTCACACCAGCAGCAGTCGCAATGTCGGACAATGAAGTCGCAGACACACCATGCTCAGAGAACACTCTTAACGCGGTATCCAGTATCTGTTGTCGGGTTTCCTGAGCCTGTTTTTTGGTTTTTCGTGCCATGATAATTTGGTTTTTCGTGCCATAACGCTGTATTTGAAGGAAAGTGAGATTTACATACATTCAAGTATGTATGTAACATAGCATGAACATAAGACTATAGCAGCAATGGGTTTTTGGGCTTGTGATCCATTGGTCAATTTCAAATCGGACACTTGAGGTTTATCTATGAACAAAAACAGAAGGCTAACGCCTCTGGCGGCAGTTCTGATGCTTTCTGGCGGCTTAATGCTCGCAGGATGTGATAGCGGCAATAATCAGCAAGGTGGCGCGCAGCAGCAGATGCCTGAAGTGGGTATTGTCACGTTAAAAACGGAAGCACTGAATGTCATGACCGAGCTGCCGGGCCGCACAAGTGCTTACCGCATTGCTGAGGTTCGCCCACAGGTTGGCGGAATTATCCTAAAACGTAATTTTGTTGAAGGGTCTGACGTTAAAGCGGGTGCATCGCTGTATCAGATCGATCCTGCGACCTATCAGGCAAATTACAACAGCGCCAAAGGTTCACTCGCTCAGGCTCAGGCTCAGGCAGAAATTGCCCGTCTGACGGTTAATCGCTAT
The DNA here is from genome assembly GCF_012427845.1 of Pectobacterium punjabense. NCBI lineage: Bacteria > Pseudomonadati > Pseudomonadota > Gammaproteobacteria > Enterobacterales > Pectobacteriaceae > Pectobacterium > Pectobacterium punjabense. The sequence goes on along the minus strand of NZ_CP038498.1, from coordinate 1,336,450 downwards.
AAGCCACTGCTGGGCACCAACTACGTCAGCAAGCAGGATTACGATCAGGCTGTCGCCACGTCCCGTCAGGCTGATGCTGCCGTTCTGGCTGCCAAAGCAGCAGTGGATACCGCGCAAATCAATCTGGCTTACACCAAAGTTAATTCGCCGATCGAAGGCCGTGTAGGAAGATCAACGGTAACAGAAGGGGCATTAGTAGGAACCGGGCAAACGGCAGCATTAACGACCGTGCAACAGCTTGATCCGATCTATGTTGATGTCACCCAATCCAGTAATGATTTCTTGCAACTGAAAAAAGAACTGGAAAACGGCACGCTGAAGCAGAATCAAGGTAAAGCGAATGTGCGTCTGCTGTTGGAAAACGGTACTGAATATGCAGAGGCGGGTACATTGGAATTTTCTGATGTTACGGTAGATGAAACCACAGGTTCCATCACGCTGCGTGCCATTTTCCCGAACCCACAGCATAACCTGCTGCCCGGCATGTTTGTGCGTGCTCGCCTCGATTCCGGCGTTAATCCGACCGCCTTATTAGTACCACAGCAAGGCGTCACCCGCGACCCACGTGGTCAGGCTACTGCGATGGTGGTGGGAGAAGGCGATAAAGTGGAACCTCGCACGCTTAAAACCAGTAAAGCAGTTGGTGACAAATGGTTGGTTACCGAAGGCTTGAAAGCGGGCGATCGCGTTATTGTCACCGGTCTGCAAAAAATCAGACCCGGTGCACAGGTGAAAACTCAAGAAGTCGCTCCAGAAAATCAGCAGGCGCCGCAAGCGTCAGCAGAACCCGCGAAGTCTTAAGACGTTCTAACAGGAGCCGGTATAATTCATGGCTAAGTTTTTTATAGATCGACCCATTTTTGCATGGGTACTCGCCATCATGGTGATGCTGACGGGGTTGCTGGCAATTGTTAAATTACCTATTGCCCAGTATCCGACGATCGCACCGCCCGCGATTGACGTAACAGCAACTTATCCAGGGGCCGATGCATCAACGCTGCAAGATTCCGTTACACAGGTTATCGAACAGAATATGAACGGTATCGACAACCTGATGTATATGTCATCAAGCAGTGACTCTTCCGGTACAGTCCAGATTACGCTGACCTTTGAGGCAGGTACCGATCCAGATATCGCGCAGGTTCAGGTGCAGAACAAACTGCAACTGGCCATGCCGCTATTACCGCAGGAAGTACAGCAGCAAGGGGTTAACGTTCAGAAATCAAGTAGTAGCTTCCTCATGGTTGCCGCCTTCATCAGTGAAGACGGTAAAATGTCGCAGGAAGATATCGCTGACTACGTGGCCGCTAACGTTAAAGACCCTATCAGTCGTACATCCGGCGTAGGCGACGCGCAGCTATTTGGTTCCCAGTACGCTATGCGTATCTGGCTAGATCCGAACAAGCTGAATAACTATCAGTTAACCGCAGGTGATGTCAGCGCAGCAATCCGAGTTCAAAACAACCAGATCGCCGCAGGGCAATTAGGGGGAGCGCCACCTGTTCCGGGCCAGCAGTTGAATGCCTCGATCATTGCTCAGACTCGCCTGAATTCAGCAGAAGAATTTTCTAAAATACTGCTGAAAGTTAACGCTGATGGTTCTCAGGTTCGCCTTAAAGACGTTGCACGCGTTGAGCTGGGTGCTGAAGGCTACGACGTTATCGCACGTTTCAATGGTAAACCCGCTGCCGGTATTGGTATCAAGTTGGCAACAGGCGCGAACGCGCTGGATACGGCAACGGCAGTAAAAGAGGCACTAACCAAAGCGGAAGAGTTCTTCCCCACAGGTTTGAAAGTCGTTTACCCGTACGATACAACGCCCTTCGTTAAGATCTCCATCAACGAAGTAGTGAAAACGCTGGTGGAAGCTATCGTACTGGTCTTCCTGGTGATGTACCTGTTCTTGCAGAACTTCCGTGCCACGCTGATCCCAACAATCGCAGTACCAGTCGTTTTGCTGGGGACATTTGCTATCCTCTCCGCGTTTGGCTATTCCATAAACACCTTGACGATGTTCGCGATGGTTCTCGCTATCGGGCTTCTGGTGGATGACGCCATCGTCGTCGTGGAAAACGTGGAACGTGTCATGGCAGAAGAAGGTCTGCCGCCTAAAGAAGCAACCAAACGATCCATGGAGCAAATCCAAGGGGCGTTGGTCGGCATTGCGCTGGTATTGTCCGCTGTATTCGTCCCGATGGCGTTTACCGGTGGCTCCACAGGGGCAATCTATCGCCAGTTCTCCATCACAATCGTTTCTGCGATGGTGCTGTCAGTTCTGGTTGCGTTGATTTTGACACCAGCTCTTTGTGCGACCCTGCTAAAACCGATCGCCAAAGGCGATCACAGTGAGAAAACCGGCTTCTTCGGCTGGTTCAACAGAGTGTTTGAGAAGAGCACGCATCACTACACCGACAGCGTTGCTAATATTCTGCGTAGTACCGGTCGTTATCTGGTTATCTATCTGTTGATTGTTGTGGGTCTGGCACTCTTGTTCTTACGTTTGCCTACGTCCTTCCTGCCAGATGAAGACCAAGGGGTTCTTCTGAACATTGTTCAGTTGCCTTCAGGTGCGACGCAGGAAAACACCCAAAAAATCATGGACAGAATGACGCAATATTATCTCGAAAATGAGAAAAATAACGTCAAGTCTGTGTTTACGGTCACAGGTTTCGGGTTCTCTGGTCGTGGGCAGAATGCCGGTCTGGCTTTCGCCAGTCTGAATGACTGGAGTGAACGAAGCGGCGCAGAAAATAAAGTTATGGCGATTGCAGGCCGAGCAAACGCAGCCTTTAGCCAGTATAAAGAAGCTATGGTTTTCGCAGTCAACCTTCCTGCGATTATCGAACTGGGTACCGCAACAGGTTTCGACTTCCAGTTAATTGACCAAGCCAACCTTGGGCACGCAAAACTGACGGAAGCACGTAACCAACTGCTAGGTATGGCGGCACAACGCCCTGATACGCTGATACAAGTTCGTCCTAACGGGATGGAAGATACACCGCAGTTCCGTCTCGATATCGATCAGGAAAAAGCACAGGCGCTTGGCGTGTCGCTGTCGGATATCAGTTCAACATTGGCAACCACGCTGGGTGGTTCTTATGTAAATGACTTTATCGATCGCGGTCGCGTGAAGAAAGTGTACGTTCAGGCCGATGCGCCTTTCCGTATGCTGCCAGATGACATCAAAAACTGGTACATCCGCGGTAACAATGGACAAATGGTGCCGTTCTCTGCCTTCACGCAGAGCCACTGGGAATACGGTTCACCGCGTCTGGAACGTTATAACGGCCAGCCATCGATGCAAATCCAAGGTCAAGCCGCGCCAGGTAAGAGTACCGGTGAGGCTATGGCATTGATGGAAAGTTTCGTGGCACAGTTACCGCAAGGTATCGGCTACGAATGGACGGGGATGTCTTATCAGGAACGGTTGTCTGGTAACCAGGCACCTGCAATCTATGCCATTTCATTGATTGTCGTGTTCCTGTGTCTGGCTGCGCTTTATGAAAGCTGGTCAATACCGTTCTCCGTCATGCTGGTTGTTCCATTGGGGATCGTTGGTGCATTGATTGCGGCAAATATGACAGGTCTTGAAAACGACGTTTACTTTAAGGTGGGCCTGCTGACAACCATAGGGCTATCCGCGAAGAACGCCATATTGATCGTCGAATTTGCTAAAGATCTGATGGAAAAAGAAGGGAAAGGACTGATAGAGGCAACGCTGGATGCGATTCGTATGCGTTTGCGCCCAATCCTGATGACATCGCTGGCCTTTATCCTCGGCGTAATGCCTCTGGTAATCAGTAGCGGTGCAGGCTCCGGTGCACAAAATGCCGTCGGTACTGGCGTAATGGGCGGGATGATTACAGCAACCGTGCTGGCCATCTTCTTCGTCCCTGTGTTCTTTGTTGTGGTTCGTCGTCGCTTCAGTAAGAAAGCAGACGATACAGCAGCCCACTAATACTTCGTAACACCCCATATCTACTCTAAAAGGCCGCCTAGCGGCCTTTTTTATCTCTTCTGCCCTATACCCGACTAATCCAAGCTAAACGGCACACTGTGCTTTTTCATCTTATTCGTATCTACAATGATTTAGATAATGCTGCCGCCTCACTGCAACATAATGGTTGATCATGATGATAAAAAAGCGCAACATACAGATATGTTATAACATAACAATAGAGGCAATAATGAAGGCAGGAATTCACCCTGACTATCGTACAGTGGTATTTCACGATACCAGCGCGGATGTCTATTACAGGACAGGGTCAACCATTAAAACCGATCGGACAATCGAGCTTGAGGGCGTCAACTACCCTTACATAACCATTGATGTTTCTTCGGCGTCGCATCCCTATTACACCGGGAAGCAAAAAGAATATTCCAAAGAAGGCAGCACGGCGCGCTTCCAGCAGCGCTTTGGGAACTTCTTCAAGTAATCAGAGAGGGTTATTAAATGCAGGTGCTTAGTTCGCTGCGTTCAGCAAAAAATCGTCACAAAGATTGTATTGTGGTCCGCCGTCGCGGGCGAGTTTACGTTATATGTAAATCCAACCCGCGCTTCAAGGCCGTGCAGGGCGGAAAAAAGAAAAAAGGTTAATCTTTCTCTACCACATCCCGATACAGTCTATGCTATGACGTGAGTAAGGCTGTACGGGATGTGTTTTCGTTAAAAAACTTATTAAACAATAAGATAACAATAATCACGATACCGTACTACCAAACAATCTCTTCGCATTTCTTCTACCCTTTCTCATATTTTCAGATAGAAACAATTAAATAAGCTGCCGATGAGTTTATTCTATGCTCATTGTTACAAAAAAATCTGAGGATTAATCAAAATAAATAGCGGTGAAAACCTTACCTATTATCCGCGAATTTCACGAACGCTTTTGCTATAGTCATATATAGAATGACCTAATCGTAACCAACATGGTATAGCTATACTTAAGGTTAAGTCATGATAGGTTGGTATTTACGCCAGCCCTATTTCACGACATAGTAATATGTGAGAGGTTCGAAAATCGCCGTTGTCTCATTCAATGTTGAACGAATCACAATGGCTAAACGCATTGTCTGTAACAACATCAATACGAAACAATGCTAACGTCTTTATCTTGCAGGCTTCATCAGTCTACCTGTTTACCAGGTGTTAACCGCAGTAACACTGAATAACGGCTTAACGGAGGGATTGATATGGATGAGTACACACCAAAACATTATGATATTGCCCAACTCAGATTCTTATGTGAGAATCTGTGTGATGAAAGCATAGCAACGTTAGGCGATAGCAGTCATGGCTGGGTCAATGATCCAACCTCTGCGATCAATCTCCAATTAAATGAGCTTATTGAGCATATCGCTACGTTTATTCTCACATTTAAAATAAAATACCCTAACGAAAGTGAGCTTTCAGAGCAGGTAGAAAAGTATTTAGATGATACTTACGTCTTGTTTAGCAACTATGGTATTAATGATGCTGAACTACGACGCTGGCAGAAGTCTAAAGCAAAATTATTCGGAATGTTCTCAGGGGAGAACGTCTGTACGCCTGCTAAAACTTAAGCAATAATTTATTTATATTTTTTAACCACCAGGTACTGTTTGCATAGGCCATTATGAAAAAAATCGATTATTTGATGCGTTTGCGTAAATGCACAACCATAGACACTCTCGAACGCGTTATTGAAAAAAACAAGTATGAACTCTCCAATGATGAGCTGGAGATGTTCTTTTCTGCAGCCGATCATCGTCTGGCAGAGCTGACGATGAACAAACTCTACGACAAAGTTCCTACCGCAGTATGGCGATACGTCCGTTAATTTCTAACGGCGTGCATACAAAAACTGACATTAAATACACTGTGCCGATAATATTATCGGCCTTTGTTTTTATTATCTTTTTAATACATTAATTAAACAAGACTTGTAACAAATTGTATTTTCCACATAAAAAATGAAATACTATTTCACCCCATTTATTTCCCTACCGTTTATCATTTATACCCTAAATAATTCGAACTTCAGGACCAAACGAACTCATTTTGAATAATGCGGCAAGGAAAGGACAAATTCATCGGGCACGAATTTGACCAGCCAACAGTTGGCCTTCGGTGAGAGACAAGACGTCTATCATTTCATACCGATGGGTTTACTCAGGTAAGTGGTTCGGGTGAATGAACGCCGCCAATGCACAGGTAACTTGAAGTATAACGGCATATAGCAATCGCATTGATATCATCATAAATGGTATATCCCGTGATAAAAACAGGGGTCGTAATAATTGGCGCAATGATTAATCGCGAAGTAAAGAGATCCGAGAATCCGCCAGAAAAAACAGAGTTCAAGCAACGACGCCTGTAGAATCGAGAATGACGGCACAAAGATTATGTATGAGAGTGGGTTTATGGCGGCGAGTCGAGTTTATCGACAGAGAATGAATACCTCGTCGACGATGAAGCATCCATGCAAGAGCAGAAATGGTGGAGGCCCTGCCAGCTACATCCCGGCACACACGTCTCCTGCTGCGGCTGCTTCCTTCCGGATCTGACCGAGTCCACAGGTTAGTGTTGCGGGAGAACCGACAGGGCCTCCATTGACAACTTTATAACAATGCTACTGCTCGTCACAAAGCGGTGGGCATTATCGGCGATGAGATAAGCAATTGCAAGCTAACACACACTAACCGTTGTTTTCTTGCCCACCCTGCTGTGCCACTATGGCATCCAATCGATTCAGGAGCAGCCAGGAATATGCGCTGATGTCAGAAGAAAACGATAATTTCCGCCAACGCGTTTTTCAAATTGTCGCGGCGATTCCCTATGGAAAAATAGCAACCTATGGCGATATCGCGCAACTTGCCGACTCGCCCAGAGCTTCGAGGCAAGTCGGCGGTGTGTTAAAACGTTTGCCGAAAGACAGTAAACTCCCCTGGCATAGGGTAATCAACCGTAAAGGCGAAATATCACTCGTCGGTGGAGATTACCTACGCCAAAAATCAGCGCTACAAGCGGAAGGCATTATTTTCAATCGCCAGGGTAAGGTGGATCTTGCTAAGTATCGCTGGCAATACGCGCCATAACGGCGCGTATACTGATGAATTACCAGATTGGCTGCGCAGGCACCATAGAGGATGAAGCAGGTTGCCCCTGAAGCATATGAGGGGTTTCATTCGCCGGATTGGATATCATCGATCCCTGATTTTTCGCGGGTAACGGGACTGAAGCAACAGGCACCAATACCAAATCGGCACGGTTCACCCCATTGCTAATAACGGGTAAGACGTTCTCCGTCACCATGACGACGCGATTATCGATCGCAACTGCCGCGCTGAGTAAGATACGCGCGTTGGGCTGAATATCAGCCGGGTTATACGGTAACTCGAATTGGAAAGGTGCCTGCTTTCCTTCTGTACGCGTCACACTCTGAGTAATCACTTTTGAAGGCGCATCCGCCAGCGATGCATCAGACACCGTAACGGTCAAAACCGCGTTATGAGGCAACGCAATACGCTGACGAATATTCACTGTACCCGTTACCGCAGGCATTGCGACAGCCGGGCGCTGTGAGGAAACAGAGGTAACAGGTGCGCCAGTCTGAGGAGAAACGCCATAATCACTTCTCTGTGCACATGCGGCCAGAGTCATCGATAACGTGATACCGCCTAAGATATGCCATAATTTCATTCGGTCAGTCTCCTTTATTATTGTCAGACTACCGGTATCGTAAACCGGCACTTACAAATAGTATGATTCAATAAACATAATAGTGATGGTGCAAAATTCTGATATTTTCCTAAAAACCACACATTCATTATAGTAAAAAGCCACAAATAGATATTTTAAACCTTACAGAACAAACAGATAACTAACCATCCGCATCCATTGAGGCCGATACCATGAGTCAATCACTACAACACCTTCTCGACCTCTTGCATTTAGAGAAACTCGAAGAAGGGCTATTTCGCGGACAAAGCGATGATTTGGGGCTGCGCCAGGTCTTTGGTGGGCAAGTCGTGGGACAGGCGATGTCAGCCGCCAAGCAGACCGTTCCTATCGAGCGCAACATTCACTCTTTTCACAGCTACTTTTTGCTACCCGGCGACAGCCAGAAACCGATTATTTATGACGTTGAAAACCTACGCGATGGCAATAGTTTTAGCGCCCGACGCGTTAGTGCTATCCAAAATGGTCGACCCATTTTTTATATGACGGCCTCTTTTCAAAGCCATGAGGAAGGGTTTGAGCACCAAAATGTGATGCCAGACGTCGCACCGCCAGAAGCACTACAATCCGAACAAGAAATCGCGCAAAGTATGCAGCACCTTCTGCCGCCACGCTTTCGCGATAAATTTATTCAAGCTAGTCCGATTGAGATGCGCCCGGTTAAATTCCACAATCCCCTGAAGGGGGAAGTGGACGAGCCAGTCAGGCACGTTTGGTGTCGTGCCAGTAGCACGCTGCCGGACGATAAGCGTATTCATCAATATCTTCTCGGCTATACGTCTGACTGCAATTTCTTACTCACCGCCTTGCAGCCTCATGGCGTCGGCTTTTTGGAACCAGGTATGCAAGTTGCCACGATCGATCACTCAATGTGGTTCCACCGTGATTTCCGGCTGGATGACTGGCTGCTATACACCGTAGAAAGCACGTCCGCATCCGGCGCTCGTGGCTTCGTGCGCGGGCAATTCTATACCCGAGAAGGCGTGCTGGTTGCATCCAGCATGCAGGAAGGCGTCATGCGTCGCCGCGAGCACTAAATTCACTATACCCGTCATACTTCAAGTTGCATGTGCGTTGGCCGCGTTACTCGGCACACTGGCGTGTGGCTCGCCCCGTTGGGGCCGCTGCAAGCAGCGTTCAAACTAGCCTCTGGCAGGTTTGTCAGTCACCCGAATCACTTACCTGAGTAAGCTCATCGGGATGAAATGAGAGACATCCTGTCTCTCACCGAAGGCCAGCCTCTGGCTGGTCAAATTCGTTCCAGACGAATTTGTCCTTCTCTTGCCGCCTGCCTGAAACTCGAATTATTTAGGCTATATAATGTCGTAAATAAAACAGGCGTGGAGTTTCCCCCACGCCTGTTTACTGTCGATCTCACTTACTGGTTATAAGCACAATTACTGGTTGTAAGCGCTCTCGCCATGGCTGTTGACGTCCAGACCTTCGCGCTCTTGCTCTTCAGGTACACGCAGGCCGACAATCATATCCGCCACTTTGAAAGCAACGAATGCCACTACGCCAGACCACACCAGACAAACAATCACGCTGAACAGTTGCACCCAAACTTGATGCGCCATCGTCACGCCTTCTGCATAGCCAGTACCACCCAGCGAAGCCGAAGAGAACACACCTGTCAGGATACAACCAACGATACCGCACACGCCGTGAACACCGAACACATCACACGGGTCATCCACGCGCAGCCATCTTTTCAGTACTGTTACGCCCCACAGACCGGCAACACCACCAGCCAGACCGATGATCAATGCGCCACCCACACCTACCGTACCTGCCGCTGGGGTAATGGCCACCAGACCCGCGATACAGCCAGAGCACGCACCTAGCAAAGAAGGTTTACCGCGAACCAGCCACTCACCGCCAACCCATGCCAGAATGGCAGCAGCAGTCGCAACAACCGTATTCAGGAAAGCCAGAGCAGCAATACCGTTCGCAGCGCCCGCAGAACCGGCATTGAAACCAAACCAGCCGATATACAGAATCGCCGTACCGATAAATACCATCGGCAGGTTATGCGGTTTAAACGCTTCTTTACCAAAGCCGGCACGCTTGCCCAGCAGGTAAGCACCAACTAACCCAGCAACCGCAGCGTTGATGTGAACGACCGTACCGCCCGCGAAGTCCAGTGCGCCATCCGCCGCCAGATAACCACCGCCCCACACCATGTGCGTCATTGGCAGATAAGAGAATGTCAGCCACAGTGCAACAAAAATCAGCACCGCAGAGAAACGAATACGCTCAGCAATTGCCCCGACAATCAGCGCAACGGTGATGCAGGCGAAGGAAGCCTGATACGCTACGTGTACAAACTGATAGAAAGTGCCACTGATAGACTCAATCCCAATGCCTTTCAACATAAAGGTGCTGAACCCACCGAAGAACGCGTTACCTTCGCTGAAGGCCAAACTATATCCATAAACAACCCACAGGATACAGACCATTGCGAATGTTACGCTCACCTGCGTCATCATAGACAGAACGTTCTTTGAACGGATCAGGCCGCCATAAAACAGTGCGATGCCCGGTATAGTCATAAAGAGTACCAGCGCGGTACAAATCATAATAAAAGCGTTATCCGCTTTATCAATCGTCGGTGTTGCAGCCATTGCCCAGGTCGGGAGTAATGCCGCCACACCGAGACCTAATGAAGAGAGTAGTTTTTTCATTTTCATCCATCCCTATTTACGTATCTACGCTAGGTGTTGTTAAAGTGCGGCTTCGTCAGTTTCACCCGTACGAATACGGATAACCCTTTGCAGCTCGGCGACAAAAATCTTGCCATCACCAATTTTTCCGGTATACGCGGCTTTGCTGATGACGTCGATGACTTCGTCCAGTTGATCGTCTGCAATCGCGATATCAATTTTTACCTTGGGCAAAAAGTTAACGCTGTATTCAGCACCACGGTATAGCTCCGCATGCCCTTTCTGACGACCAAATCCTTTCACCTCAGTGACAGTAAGCCCCTGAATGCCGACAGAAGATAACGCTTCACGTACATCTTCCAGCTTGAATGGTTTTATCACCACAGTAACCAGTTTCATTTATCTTCCCCCTAGCCATTACGTTCAGGCTTTCGCCCGCCACTTGTTCGATTACGCGCTCTATGAAGTCGGTCTACGCAATGATTAAAGCAAACGGTGTGCCATAAATGATTTATCTGGCATAAATCAGGAAAGATAACGTGATTAAAGATGGGAAAGGGTAAAAATCAAATTCAATAGGAAAGAAAGATGGAAAGATACGGGCAAAAAACGCACCGAATTAGTGCATCGAGAGTGTTTTCAGTGCAGAGCGAGCAAAAAGCTGAATCATGATGCTTGCTGATGGTGCGAAGACATGAGCTGACTGTCGTTCTGCACCACTCGACGCGGTGCAGAACGTGGAATGACAGATAATGGTGCTATGCGGTACAAGGCTCGGTACTGGTGCTAGCAAGATCCTCTCCGGCCAGTTGCAACTGATACATTTGATAATAGCGCCCCTGCTGTTGCAGCAGTTGCTCATGTGTTCCCCGTTCGACGGTTTGTCCGTGATGGAGCACCATGATCGTATCTGCCTCAACGATGGTGGAAAGCCGATGTGCAATGATAATTAAGGTTGTCTGTTCCCTAATAATTCGCAGCGCCTTTTGTACCGCTTGCTCCGTACCCGAATCAATATTCGCCGTCGCTTCATCGAGAATCAGGATTTTAGGCGTTTGCACCAGCACCCTTGCAATCGCTAACAGCTGTTTTTGTCCAGTAGACAGGTTATTCCCCTGCTCACCAATGCGCGTATGTAACCCTTCAGGGAGATCACGAACCAATTCAGCGAGCTGCACCACTTCCAGCACCCGCCAAACGGCCTCTTCACTGATATCACGCCCCAGAGTTACATTCACAAACATGGACTCCGCCAGCACTACCGGGTCCTGTTGCACCATTGCCACATTTTGGCGCAAAACTCCATGGGATAACGTCGATAGCGGCCGACCATCAAGCCGAATCTCACCCTCCCCCGCGGCGTAATACCCCATGAGTAAGCTGGCTAATGTACTTTTTCCACTACCGGTATGCCCCACTAAAGCGACAAAGCCGCGATCGGGTATCGTCAGAGAAATATTCTGTAGCACACGTTTTTCTGTGCCATAGGAGAAAGAGACATCGTTAATATCAACGCGTCCAGACACCAGAGGACGATCGTCATTTCCGTAGCGCTGCTTTGTGCCATCCATCAACTCAAAGATACGTTCACCGGCAACAACCGCCTGCTGCAACATCGATTGCTGAGTCGTCAGTTCAATTAGCGGTTCATTCAACCGGCCAAGGTAGTTGATAAAGGCATACAAGACCCCAACACCAACCGACCCCATAGAGCTAAAACCGAATTGGATCAACAACCCACACAGTACCATCGCGGCAAATAAGCTGAGCAGAGGCCGCAGCAGGAAACCTTCCAGACGCAAGGCCTTCATACGTGCTTCGTAATGCGCATGGCTGGCTACGCCTAGCTTCTTCCCAAAACGTGCCTGCTGGCGGAATTGCTGAATGATACCCATGCCATTAATGACTTCGTTGAAACCGTCATTAATGTCCGCCAGATAGCTTCTCACTTTGCGTACAATCGGCGTACTAAAGCGGTGGTAGAGCGCCATAACCGCCGCTACTGCGGGGAAAATCATCAGCGCAACAAGCGCCATCTGCCAGTTCAGACTGAACATCGCTACCAGCATCGCACCAACCAGTGCCGCACTGCGTAATACTGTTGACACCACCATGACGTACAAATCTTTCACGACTTCTGTGTCATTGGTGACGCGTGAAATCAACTGCCCGACAGGTTGCGTATCAAATGTGCTAAGCGGCTGGCGCAATGCAGCATCCATGACATCAATACGCAGTTGCTGCACGACACCAACGGCTACCCGATTAAACAATAACGTCTGAAAATAGTGCAGTGAAGCCGCCAAAATTTGCAGCAGGATATAGGCCATTGCCAAGCCAGCCGCAATCGCCACCGGGAATTGGCCTTTAGCCACCAGATGATCAATGAAATAGCTCACCAATATAGGACCAGAAACTTCAGCGATAGCAGCAACCCACAGCATCAGGACACCGAACATCAGCGGTTTTCGCCAGGGGGAACCATAGGCCAGCAAACGTTTCAGGGTTGGCCAAAACTGTTGGGGGCTATTCATTTTTCGATCCTTCCAACTGCGGCACATCATCCAGCGCCGCCTCCAGCTGTTGATAACGATACATATCCCGATACCAGCCAGGTTCTGCCGCCAGCGCTCGGTGCGTGCCACGCTGCACGGTTTGCCCCTGTTGCAGCACCACAATTTCATTCGCCTCGGTTAGGGCTGACAGGCGGTGTGCACTGATGATCAGCGTCCGTTTTTCGCCCCATGTTTTGAGATTCTGCAAAATCTGGTGCTCCGTTCGCCCATCAACCGCAGACAGCGCATCGTCCAGCACCAAAATTTCAGCATCCAGTAGTAGCGCTCGTGCAATCGCGATTCGCTGTTTTTGACCGCCAGAGAGCATCACGCCGCGTTCGCCAACTTCTGTCAGGTAACCCTGAGGCAAACGCAAAATATCATCATGCACACTCGCAAGCCGTGCCGCATGTTCAATCTCCTGCTGCGTGGCATTCGGGCGACCCAGTGCAATATTTTGTGCCACCGAATCCGAGAACAAAAAAGGCATTTGTCCGACAACGGCAAAACGGCTCCTGAGCTCATCCAAGCGAATGGCATTCAATGGACGCTCGTGATAACGAATCTCTCCCGATTGGCTATCGAAATTACGCAAGATCAGGGCTAGCAGCGTACTTTTTCCCGAACCTGTCGGCCCGCATAGCCCCAACATATTGCCCGGAGCCAAGGTAAATTGAATATTTTTTAAAGCATCGCGGGTATTATCAGGATAGCGAAACGCGGAGATATTCACTGCCAACACGCCCCGATCGGCAGGCAATGACTCCTCACCGTCTTTCACCACAGCGTCTTCCGCGAGTAGCTGTCGAATACGGCCATATGCCGCACTACCGCGTTCAACAATATTAAACATCCAGGCCAGCGCCAGCATCGGCCATATCATCAATCCCAGATACATGACAAAACTGGTCAACAAGCCTAATGTCAGCGAACCATTGATCACCATCCAACTGCCGCCGCCAATCGCCAGCAAATTCGACAGCCCGACGGCAATATAAATCGTGGGATCGAAGCGGGCATCGACTCGGGCAACGTGCATATTTTTAGCGCCAGCATCCGCGGCAACCTGCGCGAAACGTGCAGATTGATAGTTTTCCAACCCAAAGGCTTTAATCATCCGAATACTGGTCAAACTTTCCTGCGCCTGATCGTTAAGCGAAGAAAATGCCGCCTGTGCGGATTTAAAACGGTTATGCAGTTGGGTGCCATAACGTTTGATGAAAAGTGCCATGATGGGCATCGGGAGCAGCGCCAGCAAAGTGAGCTCCCAACTAATCTGCGTACACATGACCACCAGCACAGCACAGCCCATCACCATCGAATCAACCAGTGTCAACACGCCTTCGCCGGCAGCAAATACCACGCGATCGACATCGTTAGTCGCGCGCGCCATGAGATCGCCAGTACGGTGGCGTTGATAAAATGCAGGATGCTGGCGGCTTAACTGGCGGTAAAAATCTTCTCGTAACTCGACCGCCAACTGGTATGAGGCCCCAAACAGGAATACACGCCACACATAGCGCAGCAGATAGACCATGACGGCGGTCAGTAGCATCACGCCAATCCACTGCATCATTTCGGCCATCGACATGCCGCGTTGCGTCACACCATCGACAATCACGCCAACCAGTTTTGGAGGGAGTAATTGCAGAATAGCAATCGCAATGAGTAGTGCGACAGCGCCCAGATAGCGACGCCATTCGCGGCGAAAATACCAACTTAGTTGAGCAAACAGTCTCACGCGGTTTTCGTTCCAATAGTCAGACGGGTCATGACAGACTCAGAAAAATGATTATTAAAAGACGGATGAACGATAGATCACAGGGATAAGGGCAATGCCGTGGTATGTTTGATTCGTTCCATAGCAAAGCTAGATGTTACATCGACTAGCCCGGGAATGCCATTCACTAACCGCTTATAGAAATCATCATAGCTTTTCATATCAGCGACCTGAACCTGCATCAGGTAATCGTATTCGCCAGCCATACGATAGAAAGCCAGTACCTCCGGCATGTCGGACACCACGCGAGTAAAGGTCTGATACCAGTCCCGATTGTGCTGTTGCGTCTTTAATAAGACAAACGCCGTCAACCCTAAACCCAAACGTTCATTATCTAGTAGTGCCACTCGCGCTCTGATTATCCCCTCTTCTTCCAAACGCTTTAGACGTTTCCAGCACGGTGTGGATGTCAAATTGACCGCATCGGCCAGCGTCTGTAGCGAGAGCGTACAATCCTGTTGCAGCATATTCAGCAATGTGCGATCAATTTTATCCAACATAAGGCCACTCCATAGAAAACTTTTCTCTACTTTCCGCCATTGGGAGAGAAAAGCAATGTTCTTTCCGCCCCAAATTGGCTTCAACACTCGCTGACAACGTCAGAAAACCACATCACCATTCGATAATGAAAAAACATAACGAACTGTATAATATGGGAATTCATTACCTTTTACAGAGAGTGATACGATAAACAGGCTGGTTGAGTTCTACGATTTGTGGCGATATCGACCAACAGCGTATTTTATGCCAATCAGGAGTGGCGAAAATGATGACAACAGATAAAAAGAGTAAATTCAGCACGATTGGGATGGTACTTGGTGCATTGGCACTGCTTATTGCCGTTTCCTACTTTTGGGCAGGGCCATCGACGCCCGACGTCACCATTGAAGAACAAATCGCAGAGAAAATTGTTTCTATCCGAGACACAACCCTAAACAGGCTGATGGGGAAAGCCCCCCCGACACAACAACCTGAGTCATCCTTTAATGAACGACGACTCGTTATTGCTGCAACATCAGCATTAGGCTGTCTCGCGATTATTTTCGCTATTTTCGGCTTCTCTCGCCGCGAATCTGCCAGACCTTGCATCAGCGCGGCAATGCTCGGCATCGCAGTAATCGCATTCCCTTTCATTATTAGTGCCATCAATATGGCATTTACTTTAATGGCTCTCGTAGTAATAGCCGCTGCGATTGCTATGATTTTTGGGTAACGATGTCATCGTATTTTAATAGAAAAATAAACCCCAAAAATAAATTGAAGGAGTTAATTTTTCTATAAAATTGGCCATGAAGAGATAAAAAGATAATTTTTTTATCCTGAAAACTCGTTAATCTATTCACATAGTTATCTAACCGAGTTTTCATCATGACCAATGCCTGGGTTAAAAATGCCATCAGCGCCATCGAAGCAGATTTTCAGCGTTCGGCGGATACGCATCTTATCCGTCTGACACTGCCGGATTATCCCGGTATCTATTTTTACCTCAAAGATGAAAGCACACACCCCAGCGGCAGCTTGAAGCACCGTCTGGCTCGCTCTTTGTTTCTCTACGGGCTGTGCAACGGTTGGATTAAAGAAGGCACGCCAATTATCGAAGCGTCATCTGGTAGCACAGCGGTATCAGAAGCGTATTTTGCACGCTTGCTCGGCCTACCGTTTATCGCCGTCATGCCCTCCTGCACAGCAAAAAGAAAAATTGAGCAAATCGCTTTCTATGGTGGACGTTGCCATTTTGTTGAACAGGCGGGGCAAATTTATGCGGCATCTGAACAGTTAGCGCAAGAGATGAACGGCCATTATATGGATCAGTTCACCTATGCAGAACGCGCCACTGACTGGCGTGGCAATAACAATATCGCTGACAGCATTTACCGCCAAATGGCACGCGAACCGCATCCCGTGCCGGACTACATCGTGATGAGCGCAGGAACTGGCGGCACATCGGCAACGCTCGGACGCTACATTCGTTATCAGGGATTGGATACGCAATTGGTCGTTGTCGATCCAGAAAACTCCGTCTTCTACGACTGCTACCAGCAGCGGGATCGTTCCATCACAGGTCCGTGCGGTAGCCGGATAGAAGGTATCGGCCGCCCGCGAGCCGAGCCTTCTTTCATTCCAGGCGTTATTGATAGCATGATTAAAGTACCGGACGCTGCCAGCATCGCAACACTGTACTGGCTGGAAAGCGTATTAGGCCGCAAAGCGGGAGCCTCTACCGGCACCAACGTCTGGGGTATGCTGCAACTGGCGAAAGAGATGGCTAGCCGTGGTCAAAAAGGCGCGATTGTGACCTTGCTATGCGACAGCGGAGAACGCTATTTGGATACCTACTACAACAGCAGTTGGGTAGAAAAAAATATCGGCGACATTAGCCCGTACCTTGATGCGCTAAACACCCCAGAGATATCTCATCTACTGTCTGAATCCAGCCCGGCGTGAGATCTGTGTATTCGGCGCGCAGCCGCAGCGCTGAATACAGGCCATTTTTCAGGTAACCTGGTTTCAGGTAACATAGCGACTTTGTACCGCAGTGCATTACAAACGTATTGCGGTTAACGTCGCGTTAAGGTGAATGAAGAATGAAGCGTGCGGTTGTCGTTTTTAGCGGTGGACAAGATTCCACAACTTGCCTGATCCAAGCTCTGCAACATTATGATGATGTCCACTGCATCACCTTCGATTATGGTCAACGCCACCGCGCCGAAATTGATGTCGCTCGGGAACTCAGCCTGAAACTGGGTGCAACGGCACATAAGGTTCTGGACGTGGGCTTACTGAATGAACTCGCCACCAGCAGCCTGACGCGCGACAGCATCCCGGTTCCTGATTACGATGCCAATGCGCAAGGCATCCCCAACACCTTCGTTCCAGGAAGAAACATTCTCTTCCTGACACTCGCCTCCATCTACGCCTACCAGGTTGGTGCCGAAGCCGTCATTACTGGCGTGTGTGAGACCGATTTTTCCGGCTACCCAGACTGTCGCGACGAATTCGTCAAGTCATTGAATCAGGCCATCGTTTTAGGTATTGCTCGCGATATCCGTTTTGAAACGCCGCTGATGTGGCTCAATAAGGCTGAGACTTGGGCACTGGCTGATTATTACCAGCAGCTCGATACCGTACGTTATCACACGTTAACCTGCTATAACGGCATCAAGGGCGATGGATGTGGCCAGTGTGCCGCCTGCCATTTACGCGCAAACGGGCTCACACAATACCAAAACGATTCTGCGGCAGTCATGGCATCACTGAAGCAAAAAGCAGGGCTACGCTGATACCTCACAACACAGAGACATCACGCAACGCCAAAAAACAGCAGGCCACGTCGTACAACCGTGGCCTGTTGCTTCAATTAACGGCAAATCTCGTTTAGGTGTTCCAGCAGTTCTCCCTCCAGCGGCAGTGCTTTTTGCGTCAATAAATCGATGCAGACAAACGTTAGCGTGGCATCCGCCACATCACTGTCATCAGACACTCGGGCTATCTTCTGACTGATCACCCCACTTTTCGTATTTATCTGCAGCAGCTCACTATCAATACGCAGCACATCACCGAGAACGGCGGGTTTGCGATAGTTGATATTGATGTTCACCACGACGAAAGCAATATTGTTGCTATGCATCCAGCCAAAAGCAGGCAACGTTTCCAGCCACTGCCAACGCGCCTCTTCCAGAAACTCCAAATAGCGCGCGTTATTAACGTGCTGATAAACATCAATGTGATAACCACGAACGGTAATGAAAGTCTGCATAGACGTAATACTCCTGTGACAAAACCAACAACTGGTATGACCTGATAATTAGCCTAGCAGAGGTTCACAGCCCAGAGAAGACGCTCGACTGGGCTGCGACTGATATCACAATTTTAAACGAGAGAGATTACGTTCAACTAATGCAGCCCCAATGCCTGGGACCTCAGTTAATTGATCGATCTGGGTAAAAGGACCATTTTGTTCACGATAGCTAACGATCGCCTCCGCCTTTTTAAGACCGACACCGTTCATGATTTCAGCTAACTCAGCCGCCCCCGCCGTGTTAATGCTTACCTTATCCTCATCACCATCAGGAAGCGTTGCTTTTTCCGCTTTCTGATCTGCTGGCGCAGACTTCACCGCCGTCGCCGTACTGTCAGCGACTTTAGGTGCTGCCTGCCCCAGTAATGGCAGCCCAGACAAACTCATACCAATTATCAAACACAGTGCTTTTATTCCTGATTTTTTCATGCTGTTTCCTCCATGTGTGTGACAGCACGGCTACCTTGCCGCAGACCTATCAACACCGCAAACAGCAGAATTTAAATGTGGAAAAGGCCGCGAAAGCGGCCTTTGGTTGTTGCAACGATTTGCAAATTTTTGCGGAGCTTATTGCTGTTCCTGCGCCGCATTGCCCATCTTGATTTTTGCTTCGCTACGCAAGCTGGACAACAGAGAATCGAACAGCGCGCCCAGAGAACCTTGCTGAACCTGGCTGGCAAACTGTGTTTTCTGCTCTTCATTTAGCTGATGTGGCGTCACACTATCCAGCGCAGCCAACACAACGTTCCCGGCCTGATCCTGAGTAATCGCATAAGAAGGTTTATCTTTCTCTGGATGCGGCATAGCAAAAATGGTCTCGGCCGTTGCATCGCCCTGAGAGATAGATGACAGCGTTTTTGCCTCACCAAAGCTTAATCCAGCAGCTTTAAGTGCATCGTCCTTACCTTGCTTCAGTTCAGCCAGAATTTTTTCAGCGTCTACGCGAGCCTGCTGTTCAGCTTTCTGACGTTTCAGCGTCTCTACGATCTCGGTGCGAACCTGATCCAGAGGGCGAGTACTTTCGGGCTTGTGCTCAGTGATACGCAGAACGAAAGCACGGTCACCGTCAACGTTAATCACATCGGAGTTATTGCCCGCAGAACCGTTTTCCCCCAGCAGTGCACCGCTAAAAATAGCCTGCGTTACTGGCTGGAAGTTCAACGCGGCGGGAACCTGCTCACGCGTAAACCAATCGGTCTGCGTTGCTTTCACACCGGCAGCTTCTTCTGCTGAAGCCAGAGATTCGTTGTCATTGCTAGCCGCTTCGCTGACTTTTTGTTGCAACGCATAGTAGCCATCCTGCGCTTTATCATGCTTCACTTTCTCAGCAATTTCAGCACGCACTTCGCTCAGCGGCTTGACCTGCTGCGGCTGAACATCATCCAAACGCACGATAAGATAGCCAACAGAGGATTTAATCGCTGCGGAAACCTGACCTTTCTCCGTCAGTTTTGCCTGCTTAAGCTCATCAATCATGCTGCTTTCGTCCATCCACCCCAGATCGCCACCGTTACGACGTGAGATGATGTCAGTTGATTTCTCTTTAGCCAGCGTAGCGAAATCACCACCTTGCTTCAGCGCATCCAAAACAGACGTGGCGTCGGCCTCATTCTTCACCTGAATGACGCTGAATTTCTTGCGTTCAGGTTGGGAATAGTCGTTCTTGTTCTGTTCGTAGAAATCATTGATGGCTTTATCATCCACTTTCACACTGTCCATGATGCTTGCAGCATCCAGTGCGATATAGCTGACCTTGAATTCTTCTGGTGCGATGAAACGCCCTTTGTTTTGATCGTAATAGCTCAGGACTTCATCATCAGCCACCGCTTGAGCTTTCGCCTTGGCAGCGACATCAATGGTTGCCACACGAACAACGCGATCTTGTGCAGCCAGTTTCACCAGATTATCAATCTCCTGCGGCAGCAGGAATGCTGTATTGCCAAAGCCACGAATCAACTGTTGTGAAGTCAATTGCTTACGCAGCATCTGAGCATACATATCCGGCGTTACGCCAAGGCGACGAACCTGATCCAGATATTTTTCGTTATCAAAACGGTTGTTTGTCTGAAACGCGGGAACGTCAAAGATTGCCTGTCTGATTTGCTCATCACTGATGTTCAGTCCTAGCTTGTTGGCATACTGATCCAGCAAGGTTTCATCAATGAGTTGGGAGAGTGCCTGCTTACGCAATTGCTGCATGTAGCCGTCATTACTCGCCAGGATAGAGAAATTCTCACCCAAGGTTTCCTGCTGACGACTGCGTTCGTTTTGTACCGCTTGCTCAAGCTGTCCACGGGTAATTTCCTGCCCGTTCACCTTTGCAGCGTAATCTCCTGAACCACCAATAAGATAATCACCAACGCCAGTTAAAACGAATGATGCGATGATCAAAGCAAGAATAATTTTGAGCACGACGTTATTCGCGGCCGTACGTAAATTGTCCATCATAATGTGACAACACTCCGCTGTAGAATGAATAAAACTCCCTGCGCTGGCCGGAGCCATGCATCCTTGCTATAAGCCCAATACAAGGCTAGGGCGCACTTACATACTTCAAACTGCATGTGCATTAGCTGCGTTACTCGGTACACATCCGTGTACCTCGCCGCGCAGGAGCCGCTGCAAACAGCGTTCAAATCTGCTTCTGGCAGATTTACCAGCCGCCTGAATCACTTACCGGAGTAAGCTCATCGGAACTCCCTCTTTTGCCGCCTTCACGCAACTCGAATTATTTAGGGTATGGTTCTATATAAATAAAAGGCACATCACAAAATGATGCGCCTCGTATCTTACCTTACCAATATCATTGCGTCAGGTATTGTTTGGCGCCCAAAGTGGTTATCAGCCAAACCTGTGACGTAATAATCAGTTAACGGCGTCTTTCAGCGTTTTACCAGCACGGAATCCTGGTACTTTTGCCGCAGGGATACTGATTTCCTTACCAGTTTGCGGGTTACGGCCGGTACGAGCAGCACGTTCACGTACGGAGAAAGTACCAAAGCCAACCAAAGCAACATCATCCCCTTCTTTCAGGGATTCGGTAACGGAACCAATAATTGCATCTAACACACGCCCTGCTGCCGCTTTGGAAATATCAGCATCTGCGGCAATTTTGTCGATCAATTGTGACTTGTTCACTCTGTCATCCCCTCTGGAATTCTCTTATCGCGCTTCGATGTCCCAAGACGCGACACGTAACTTATTATCAATTCTGTCATGCTTAGCCAGTTACGGCTAAAACTAACAGTGCTCTAACTTAGCGGTACAAAAAAAAGCTGGCAAGCACGATTTCACTCACCAGCCCTGATTTTCTCAAGGGTTTTTGCGACAGGTCACTATTTTGCCTTGGCCTTGGTTCTGGCTTTAGGGGTCGAGACCACCTGGATGCCAGAAGGCGCATTCAGCAACGCTAACGCCAACACTTCCTCAATACGTTTCACCGGATGAATCTCCAGATCGGCAATCACGTTCTGCGGAATATCTTCCAGATCGCGTTTGTTATCATCTGGGATCAATACCGTCTTGATTCCACCGCGGTGTGCAGCCAGCAATTTCTCTTTCAGACCACCGATCGGCAACACCAGACCACGCAGAGTAATCTCACCCGTCATTGCCACGTCAGCACGTACCGGGTTCCCTGTCAGACAAGAAACCAACGCAGTACACATAGCAATACCCGCACTTGGCCCATCTTTCGGCGTCGCACCTTCAGGAACGTGAACGTGAATATCACGTTTCTCATAAAAATCAGCGTTGATGCCTAATTTTTCCGCACGGGCACGAACCACGGTAAGCGCAGCCTGAATCGACTCCTGCATTACCTCACCCAACGATCCAGTATAGGTCAGCTTGCCCTTGCCAGGGACACAGGCGGTTTCAATCGTCAACAGATCGCCACCCACTTCTGTCCAAGCCAGACCAGTCACCTGCCCTACGCGGTTTTCATCGTCCGCACGCCCATAGTCAAAGCGCTGTACCCCAAGGAAATCCTTAAGGTTATCGCCCGAAATCTGGATGTGTTTAGTTGATTTATCCATCAGCAGCGTTTTCACTGCTTTGCGGCACAGTTTGGAGATTTCACGCTCCAGACTACGCACGCCAGCTTCACGTGTGTAATAACGGATAATACCAACAATCGCACTGTCCTCTACCGACAACTCGCCATTTTTCAGTGCATTACGCTCAATTTGTTTCGGCAGTAAATGCTGTTTGGCGATATTCAGTTTTTCATCTTCGGTATAGCCGGAAAGACGAATAACTTCCATACGGTCAAGCAACGGTGCTGGGATGTTCATGGAGTTAGACGTGGCAACAAACATCACATCGGACAGATCGTAATCGACTTCCAGATAGTGATCGTTAAACGCCACGTTTTGCTCAGGATCGAGTACTTCCAGCAAGGCAGAAGCCGGATCGCCACGCATGTCGGAAGACATCTTGTCGATCTCATCCAACAGGAACAGCGGGTTTTTTACACCGACTTTCGCCATCTTCTGGATCAGTTTGCCCGGCATTGAACCGATATAGGTACGACGGTGCCCACGGATTTCCGCTTCGTCACGCACGCCACCCAACGCCATACGCACATACTGACGCCCGGTCGCTTTAGCAATAGACTGACCAAGCGACGTTTTACCCACGCCAGGAGGCCCTACAAGGCAGAGAATTGGACCTCTGATTTTGCTGACGCGACTCTGTACTGCGAGATATTCAAGAATACGTTCTTTGACGCGATCCAGACCATAATGATCGGTATCCAGCATTTCCTGCGCTTTCAGCAAATCTTTCTTCACTTTGCTGCGCGCATTCCATGGCACCTGCACCATCCAGTCGATATAGCTACGCACCACTGTCGCTTCCGCAGACATTGGCGACATCATCTTCAGCTTTTGCAATTCAGCTTCGGCTTTTTCACGCGCGTCTTTCGGCATTTTTGCCGCTTCAATCTTACGCTTTAACGCTTCGTGTTCATCCGGTGCGTCGTCCATCTCGCCCAGCTCTTTCTGAATGGCTTTCATTTGCTCATTCAGATAGTACTCACGCTGGCTTTTTTCCATTTGCTTCTTAACACGACCGCGGATTCGTTTTTCTACCTGCAACAGGTCGATTTCAGATTCCATCATCGCCATCAGGTACTCCAAACGTTCAGTAATATCGAATATTTCAAGTACAGACTGTTTATCAGCCAATTTCAGTGGCATGTGCGCAGCAATGGTATCGGCTAGACGCGCAGCATCATCAATGCTGTTCAGCGATGTCAGCACTTCCGGCGGGATCTTCTTATTCAGTTTGATATATCCCTCAAACTGATTGATCGCCGTACGCATAAGAACTTCCTGCTCGCGCTCGTCAATCGCCGGGGAATCAAGATATTCGGCGTGTGCCGCGAAGTGCTCACCGCTATCAGAGAGCGTGGTAATACGCGCACGCTGTAACCCCTCGACCAGTACTTTTACCGTACCGTCAGGCAGTTTCAGCATTTGAAGAATTGAGGCTACCGTCCCTACCGAGAAAAGATCGTTAATACTTGGCTCATCCGTTGAAGCTTCTTTCTGTGCCACCAGCATGATCTTCTTGTCATGATCCATTGCGGCTTCAAGGCACCGAATCGATTTCTCCCGACCAACAAACAACGGAATGACCATGTGCGGATAAACCACCACATCGCGCAAGGGCAATACGGGGATTTCTATGCGTTCGGAACGCTCAGGGTTCATAGAGCTCTCTCTTAGTTTCGTTTCCGCCAGGTTATGGGAATCTCGTGAAACGCGGTTTTCACGGTTTCATCAAATAGGTATTTGAGTATATGGGGATAAATATCTCACATTCAACGACCAGCATGCGTGTAAAAAACAAATGGGGGATAAAATCCCCCATTTTTATTTTGTGACGCTGTTTAATTGATTAATTATTCGCCGGAAGCCTGCTGTGTCTCAGGTTTTCCATAGATTAATAATGGTTCCGACTGCCCAGCAATCACAGATTCGTCGATAACCACTTTATCCACACTTTCCAACGACGGCAGATCGTACATCGTTTCCAGCAACGCGGCTTCAACAATAGAACGCAAACCGCGAGCACCGGTCTTACGTACCATCGCTTTCTTTGCAATCGCCGTCAGTGCTTCATCACGGAATTCCAGCTCAACGCCTTCCAGATTGAACAGCGCCTGATACTGTTTAGTCAGTGCATTTTTCGGCTCACGCAGGATCTGAATCAACGCGTCTTCGCTCAATTCTCTCAGCGTAGCAACCACAGGTAGACGGCCAATGAACTCAGGGATCAAACCAAATTTAATCAAGTCACCTGGTTCAACATTGCTTAGCAGTTCGCCTTCGGTCGCTTTCTCAGCCGATCCTTTAACCGTCGCGTTGAAGCCAATACCGCGTCCCGTATCGGTACGCTGCTCGATCACTTTGTCCAGACCCGCAAACGCGCCGCCGCAGATAAAGAGGATCTTAGAGGTATCAACCTGCAAGAACTCCTGCTGTGGATGCTTACGTCCACCCTGCGGTGGAACTGCGGCAATTGTCCCTTCGATCAGCTTCAGCAGCGCCTGCTGCACGCCTTCACCAGAGACATCACGAGTGATCGATGGGTTGTCTGACTTCCGAGAAATTTTGTCGATTTCATCGATGTAGACAATCCCACGCTGCGCTTTCTGCACATCGTAATCGCATTTCTGCAACAGCTTCTGAATGATGTTTTCAACGTCTTCGCCGACGTAACCCGCTTCAGTCAGCGTGGTCGCATCCGCCATCGTGAACGGAACATCCAGGAAACGCGCCAGCGTTTCGGCCAACAGCGTTTTACCACTCCCTGTCGGGCCGATCAGCAGGATGTTACTTTTACCCAGTTCGATCCCGTTGCTGCTGTCACCATTACGCAAGCGTTTATAGTGGTTATAGACCGCAACGGCCAATACCTTCTTGGCCTGCTCTTGACCAATGACGTAATCGTCAAGGTGGCGGCGAATTTCGTGCGGCGTCGGCAACGCACTGCGCTCACGGTGGGGCGCAACTTCCTTAATTTCTTCGCGAATAATGTCGTTACACAAGTCAACACATTCATCGCAGATATACACCGACGGCCCGGCAATCAGCTTACGCACTTCATGCTGGCTTTTGCCGCAAAAAGAGCAGTACAGTAACTTTCCTGAACCGTCTTTGCGCTTATCTGTCATGAGTCAAACCTCTTTTCGTCTTTTGCCCGCAGGCCAACCACAGCGATACCGCTACAACGAACGCCGATACTTATAGCCAATACGCGTAAAACAACCCCGCACAACAGACTATCGGTCGAACACTGATTTTAGCCACACCAGATCGCTAATATGGCGAATGATCACCCACGGTTAGTGAATACGGAGTCTACTAAACCGTATTCTACTGCCTCACTCGCGGAGAGGAAACGATCGCGCTCAGTGTCTCTCTCTATCGCTTCAAGAGGTTGCCCCGTGTGCTTCGCCATCAGCTCATTCATTTTGGCTTTCACTTTCAGTATTTCTTTGGCATGGATTTCAATATCCGTTGCCTGCCCCTGGAAACCACCCAACGGCTGGTGAATCATGACACGCGAGTTAGGCAAGCAAATACGTTTGCCTTTAGCGCCTGCCGTCAGCAGGAACGCGCCCATTGAACAAGCCTGCCCCATACAGATTGTACTGACGTCCGGTTTGATAAACTGCATGGTGTCGTAAATGGACATGCCCGCCGTAATAACGCCACCTGGCGAGTTAATGTACAGATAAATGTCTTTTTCTGGGTTTTCGGCTTCCAGAAAGAGCATCTGTGCCACAACCAGATTCGCCATGTGATCTTCCACCTGACCAGTCAGGAAGATTATCCGTTCTTTTAGCAGACGGGAATAGATATCGTAAGAACGTTCCCCACGCGAGGTCTGTTCAACCACCATCGGCACTAACGCCATATGAGGTGCTTGTCTTTCTTGTTCGCCACTGTATGACATTCACGTCTCCTAGATAAAATGCGTCCGGCACTCTTATTGCGTCGTTCAATCATTGCATCGCTCAATTCTACTAGAGATAGGGGGGGATGACTATGGAACCCTGCCCTATCCATCCCTGAGCTCCTGTTGAACAACCCAACCGCCGATAATCTTTACCTGCTGTGCCAGCTTTTCCTCTTCAGTGAGTGGGGGCACATACATTGTATTTCAAGCTTACACTATCAATCGCTCTGTATTAAAGAGCCAATTATTTTATTATTAACACGTTATCGACACAGTAAACCTGTGGTTTAACTCTTTGCCTGACCTAATAAATTCTTCACTGAGTTAATCATAGTGCAATTTCAGGCAATCATGCCTTGAGTCTTCTCTGACGGGTACGCAGGAGATCACGTAGCGTCCAAATGCTCACCATCAGTATCAAGATGGCATAGACCTACAAGCAAAAAGCCCGCGCCATAAGGCACGGGCTTTTAATAGGGAAGCATCCCCGCTACACAATAAACAATGTTGATATCAACAAAGCTTATGCCGTAGTCGTTTGGTTCATCAGTTCGTTGAAGCTTACTGATTTCTCAACGACTTTCGCTTTAGCAAGAACCGTTTCTACCGCTTGTTCTTCCAACGCAACGTTACGCATGTTGTTCAGCAGTTCTTTATTTTTGCCGTAGAACTCGATAACTTCCTGCGGATCTTCGTAGGCAGAAGCCATTTCTTCGATCAGTGCATTAACGCGCGCTTCATCAGCTTTCAGCTCATTGCTGCTGATCACTTCGCCCAACAGCAGACCGATAACAACGCGGCGTTTCGCTTGCTCTTCGAACAGCTCACGCGGCAATTCCAGCGCTTGCTTCTCGTTGCCACCAAAACGCTGTGCAGCCTGACGGCGCAGAACATCGATTTCGCCATCGATCAGTGCAACAGGCACTTCGATTTCGTTGGCGTTGATCAGTCCGTCCAGAACCTGAGTTTTCACACGGTTACGCACCGCGCCTTTCAGCTCACGTTCCATATTTTTACGGACTTCAGCACGCAGGCCTTCCTGAGAACCATCAGCCACGCCGAAACGTTTGATGAATTCTTCAGTCAGTTCAGGCAGCTCACGCTCTTCAACTTTCTTCAGGACGATAGCAAACTGAGCCGCTTTCCCTTTCAGGTTTTCTGCGTGGTAATCTTCTGGGAAGTTCACGTTGATCGTGAATTCTTCGCCCGCTTTGTGCCCAACGATGCCATCTTCAAAGCCTGGGATCATGCGATTCTGGCCCATTGCCAGAACGAAGTCAGATGCTTCTCCGCCTTCGAAAACTTCACCGTCAATAGAGCCGGTGAAATCGATAGTGGCACGATCTTCCGCTGCCGCAGCGCGATCAGTTTCTTTCCAGGTCGCCTGTTGCTTACGCAGCGTGTCCAGCATGGTGTCAACGTCAGCATCAGTCACTTCAACAACCGGTTTTTCAACTTCGATTGCTTCCAGACCTTTCAGTTCGACTTCTGGGTAGACATCAAACTCAACAGAGTAAGTGAAGTCGCCACCGACAGCGTATTCGCCAGGGATATAGTTAGGCGCGCCAACCGGATTAATTTTTTCTTTGATGATAGCGTCAACAAAGTTGCGCTGCATCAGGTCACCCAATACGTCCTGACGCACAGAGGCACCATAACGCTGAGCAACAACATTCATCGGCACTTTGCCTTTACGAAAACCGTCAATACGTACTTTTTTAGCCGCGTTGACCAGCTCGCTCTTCACCGCACTCTCAATGATGTCAGCTGCAACGGTAATCGTTACGCGACGTCCCAGACCTTGAGTGGTTTCAACTGAAACTTGCATCTTGTTACCTCAAAAAATCACAGTGATCGGTCAACCCCAAAACTATTCTCGCGACGAAAAACTCTCACGACAGCAAGATTTAATTCAGATGGCCAGCACCAAAGCGCACAGCTCGAATCAACCCTGCAGAACCGGGAAATTGCCAACCCCGTCCTTGTAGTCAGAAGCGTCCCGAATACATTCAGGAAAAATAGACGCAGCATTATAGCGATATAGAGAGGATGAGTCGAGAACGGCGGGCAGACTATTACAGCAACAGATTCACACTTTTGTTAGTAACCCGCTCCGATATGTCAGGAACGGGTCATATTCATGACTTAAGAAAGGATGCCAGCGCCGCCACAGGGCGGTGAAGAAGGGACGGCATTTTGCAAACTGACCCACTCTTTCGTCGTGTATGTATGTAGCGCTAAGGCGTGTACGGAGCCTGCAAGTTCCGCCGCTAATACGGCATAGACAGAACGGTGTCGTCCAATCACGCGTTCGCCCGTGAATTTATCGCTGACCAGCACAACTTTAAAATGACTTTCCGCTCCCGCAGGCACGTTGTGGCGATAGCTTTCATCAGTCACCTCTAAGTGAACGGGTTCAAAACCCACACGCAACTTTTCTTCTATCGTTTCACGCATCATACGGCTACCCTTTCAGCTTGGAGAAAAATTGATATCAACGCGACATAGCTGTCATTCACCGATGCCCGAATCATTTAACCTTAGCGTTTTTTCAAACTGCAATGCGCAAAAGACGGCATTAAAGGAAGAAAAATGTTCGCAACAGGTTGATATGCCATCGACGGGCTTGATGTGATAAAACGTTTTTTTCGTGTCAAAAGCATGAAAAAGATGAATTTCAGGACAATTTACCTGCTATCGGCTCTTTTTCCTGCCTGTGGCGATGATATGATATCAACAATATTTGTCAGCTCACCACACTAATCATTACTGAGAAAATACGAATGTTAAAAAAATTATTTTTCCCTCTTCTGGCCGTCATTCTGCTTGCAGGATGTGCAGCAAAAAGCAACACGCTGAACATCACCCCCAAAATCAGCCTGCCTTCCCAAGACCCGACGCTGATGGGCGTAACGATTAGTATCAATGGTGCAGACCAACGCGCCGATCAGGCTCTGGCGAAAGTGAATCGCGATGGCCAACTGATTACGCTGACGCCTTCTCGCGATCTGCGTTTTCTGTTGCAAGAAGCGCTGGAGAAACAAATGACCGCGCGTGGTTACATGATCGGTACTGGCGGCCCAGTAGCCTTGCAGATCGTGGTTAACCACCTGTACGCCGATGTCTCCGAAGGCAACCTGCGCTACAACATCACCACCAAAGCGGATATCTCCATCATTTCTCAGGCAGCAAATGGCAACAAGCAGGTGAAGAACTACCGCTCAACCTATAACGTTCAGGGCGCGTTTACTGCCAATAATGAGAACATTACCAATGCCGTTAACACGGTGTTAGGCGATGTCATCAACGACATGGCACAAGACACAACAGTAAGTAGCTTTATCAAAGAAAACGCCCGTTAATTTCTGTACGCCGCTTCCCTTGCTCCTGAACGCTCACGGAGCAAGGGAAAGGACTCTTCATGTTTAGTCGCATCATTGCTTTGTTCAGCCAACGTAATTCGCTTTTTATGCTGTTGCTTGGCTTCGCTTCCGGTTTACCATTGGCATTGACCTCCGGCACCTTGCAAGCCTGGATGACCGTCGAGAATGTCGATCTGAAAACCATTGGTTTCTTCTCTTTGGTTGGTCAGGCCTACGTATTCAAGTTCTTATGGTCCCCGCTGATGGACCGCTACACCCCACCGTTTCTCGGCCGACGCCGCGGCTGGCTGATACTCAGTCAACTTCTGCTGATTGCTGCCATTATTGGTATGGGGTTTATGAACCCGGCTCGCGATCTCTGGTGGCTGGCTGCGCTGGCGGTTCTGGTCGCATTCTGCTCCGCTTCTCAGGATATTGTTTTTGATGCCTATAAGACGGATTTACTTCCCCCAGAAGAACGCGGCACAGGCGCAGCCACCTCAGTATTAGGTTATCGTCTGGCGATGCTGGTTTCTGGTGGACTGGCGTTGTGGATGGCCGATCGCTATTTCGGCTGGCAGGCCACCTATTGGTTAATGGCAGGACTCATGCTGATCGGTGTCTTCGCGACCCTGTTAGCACCGGAACCACTGAATAGCCAGCCAGCGCCGCGCAGCATGGAGCAAGCGATTGTTGCCCCCCTGCGCGATTTCTTCGCACGCAACAACGCCTGGCTCATTCTTCTGCTTATCGTGTTATACAAGCTCGGTGACGCCTTTGCGGTCAGCCTGACAACAACCTTCCTGATACGCGGCGTTGGTTTCAATGCGGGTGATGTCGGGCTGGTTAATAAGACGCTTGGACTCCTCGCCACCATCGTGGGAGCCATTTACGGTGGATTATTGATGCAGCGGCTCTCCCTGTTCAGAGCGCTGATGCTGTTTGGTATTCTTCAGGCCGTGTCCAACGCGGGGTACTGGTTGCTCGCTATCACCGCCAAAAATCTGTTCACCATGGCTACCGCTGTTTTTCTGGAAAATCTCTGCGGCGGTATGGGGACAGCAGCATTCGTCGCACTATTGATGACGCTGTGTAATAAGTCGTTCTCAGCCACACAGTTTGCTCTGCTTTCCGCCCTTGCCGCCGTCGGGCGGGTTTATGTTGGCCCTATTGCTGGCTGGTTTGTCGAATCTTACGGCTGGGCATGGTTCTATCTATTCTCGATTTTTGCCGCATTGCCGGGTCTGGCAATCCTGATGATTTGCCGCGAGACGCTGGAATTTACCCAAAAAACAGACACCTTTCAGTTACGCACAAACTTCCCGAATTATTACAAGAAGGCTTTGCATGTGTTGGGATTGGGTGTGATGTTGCTGGCATTGTGGCTCATTTTGCTCATCAGTAATGCGCTGGAATGGTCTTCATTGCCGCTGTTGGCAGAATGCCTGCTCGCCGCAGGCGGTACGCTCGCGCTGCTGGGAATTTTCTTCGGTAGTCTGCTGGATTATCTGTCACTCAGACGAGCATCTAAGCCGTCCGTACACTAACGATATTGGTTCAGGCTGTTCCCCCCTACTGCCTGGACCAATTACCCCATTCCTTATTTAATTATTTTTTTCATAATTATCTTGCTAGAGGGAATTTTATTTCCTCGTAAAATCTCCCCAGAACTAATTTCATTCGTTATCAAAAACACAGATTGGGCAAAAATCCCAGTAAACTAAAAATAGAAAATAAGCGTTACGGTAAGTTGTAATTTCTTATTATCCATCCATACTCTCATCTGGGTAGCCACTTAATTTGCTGTTTTTAAATACCATTTTTATTTTGGCTATCTTTGTGACATTAAGGGCAAAAAACAGCAACAATCGGCTGACATAACCTTAATCATGTTTACAGTGCAGTAACCTTCCCGTAAAATGCCCGCTCGCATGAAATGACAATAGAGCCCTTGTTATTGAGGTCGCTAGATGAGACTCAAGAAATACAATAAAATTTTTGGGATGCTGTCTTTATTTGCAGCCACTGTTCTACTGAGCGGTTGCGATATGGCGCTGATGAACCCCAAAGGAGAGATCGGGTTAGAACAAAGATCGCTAATACTGACTGCCATCGGGCTGATGTTGATCGTTGTGATTCCCGTTATCGTTATGACGATAGCTTTTGCTTGGAAGTTCCGTGCTTCTAATGAAAAGGCAAAATATACCCCGAACTGGTCACACTCCAACAAGATAGAAGCCGTAGTCTGGACTGTACCAATTATCATTATCGTTATTCTTGGCACGATTACCTGGAAGACGACCCACTCGCTTGATCCGTACAAGCCGCTGGTATCAGACGTCAAACCTATCAATGTCGAAGTTGTTTCGCTTGACTGGAAATGGCTGTTTGTTTACCCGGACCTTGGTATCGCTACGGTTAACGAATTGGCTTTCCCTGCCAACGTGCCTGTTGCATTCAAGATCACATCCGACTCCGTGATGAACTCCTTCTTCATCCCTCGTCTTGGTGGACAGATTTACGCCATGGCTGGAATGCAGACGAAGCTCCATTTAATTGCTAATGAACCGGGCAAATATGACGGTATCTCTGGCGGTTATAGTGGTAAAGGCTTCTCTGGTATGAAGTTCACCGCAATTGCCACACCAACCCAACAGGAATTCGATCAGTGGGTTGCGAACGTTCGTGCGTCCGCCAAGACACTGAATACCATGGATGAATTCAACGCGCTGGCTAAGCCAAGTGAATTCCATCCTGTCGAATACTTCTCCAGTGTCCAGCCGGATTTGTTCAATAATATTATTCGCAAATTCATAGGCAACGACATGAACATGCAACATCATGGTGAAGGCATGAAGCCCGATGAAAACATGCAACACGGTGAGGGTATGAACATGGGCGAGCATAGCTCGCACAAAGGAGCCGAGGGATAATACGATGTTCGGAAAACTTACACTCGATGCGGTTCCGTACCACGAACCCATTATTATGGTCACCGTGGCGGCGATCATCGTTGGTGGCCTTGCGCTACTGGCGGCAATAACCTATTTCGGTAAGTGGAAATGGCTGTGGGCCGAGTGGTTCACCTCTGTAGACCACAAAAAAATCGGTATCATGTATATCATCGTTGGTTTGGTGATGATGATACGTGGCTTTGCCGATGCCATCATGATGCGCGGTCAGCAGGTTCTTGCCTCTGCCGGGCAAGAGGGCTTCCTAAACGCTCACCACTACGATCAGATCTTCACCGCTCACGGTGTCATCATGATCTTCTTCGTGGCAACCCCGTTCGTTGTTGGCTTGATGAACCTTGCGGTTCCCTTGCAGATCGGTGCGCGTGACGTTGCTTTCCCCTTCCTGAACTCCCTCAGCTTCTGGTTGTTTGTAGCTGGCGTGGTCTTGATCAACCTCTCTCTCGGCGTGGGTGAATTCGCGCAGACTGGCTGGGTAGCCTATCCGCCGCTGTCAGGCAAGGAGTACAGTCCCGGCGTCGGGGTCGATTACTGGATATGGAGTCTACAGATATCCGGTATCGGTACCACGCTGACGGGCGTTAACTTCTTCGCGACAATTCTGAAGATGCGTGCACCGGGCATGACGCTGATGAAAATGCCAGTATTTACCTGGACAGCGCTGTGTACCAACGTGCTGATCATTGCCGCATTCCCGATATTGACCGTTACCATTGCGCTGCTGACGCTTGACCGTTACCTCGGCACCCATTTCTTTACCAATGATATGGGTGGCAACATGATGATGTACATCAACCTGATTTGGGCATGGGGTCATCCTGAGGTTTACATTCTGGTGCTGCCGATATTCGGTGTTTACTCCGAAGTGGTTGCTACCTTCTGTAAAAAACGTCTGTTTGGCTACACCTCATTGGTATGGGCAACCATTGCGATTACGGTTCTGTCGTTCATCGTTTGGCTGCACCACTTCTTTACCATGGGGTCCGGCGCGAACGTCAACGCCTTCTTTGGTATAGCCACCATGATTATTTCAATCCCTACCGGGGTTAAAATCTTCAACTGGCTGTTCACCATGTACCAAGGTCGTATTCAGTCTCACTCCACGATGCTGTGGACGACGGGCTTCATCATCACCTTCACCATTGGTGGGATGACCGGGGTACTGCTGGCCGTACCGGGCGCGAACTTTGTCCTACACAACAGTCTGTTCCTGATTGCTCACTTCCATAACGTGATCATCGGCGGTGTGGTGTTTGGTTGCTTCGCAGGTATTACTTACTGGTTCCCTAAAGCCTTTGGTTTCACCCTGAATGAAACCTGGGGTAAACGCGCTTTCTGGTTCTGGATTATCGGCTTCTTCGTTGCCTTTATGCCGCTGTACATTCTCGGCTTCATGGGTATGACGCGTCGTCTGAGCCAGCAAATTAACCCTGAGTTCCACGCGTTGCTGGTTGTGGCTTCCATCGGTGCAGTATTAATCGGTATCGGTGTACTGTGTCAGGTTATCCAGTTCTACGTCAGTATCCGTGACCGTGACCAGAATCGCGATCTGACGGGTGACCCGTGGGGTGGACGCACACTGGAGTGGGCAACGTCTTCTCCTGCGCCGTTCTACAACTTCGCTATCGTGCCACATGTTGACGAGCGTGATGCTTTCTGGGAAGCGAAAGAAAAAGGTGAAGCTTACAAACGTCCTGCCAGCTATGAAGAGATTCACATGCCGAAGAATACCGGCGCTGGTGTGATTATCTCTGCATTTAGCCTGGTATTCGGTTTTGCTATGATCTGGCATATCTGGTGGCTGGTCATCGCTAGCTTCGCAGGCATGATTGTGACCTGGATTGTGCACAGCTTTAATCAGGACGTGGATTACTACGTACCGGTTAAAGAAATTGAGCAAATTGAGAATCAGAATTTTGATCAACTCAGTAAGGCAGGCGTGAAACATGTCAACTGAAACTCTGACTAACCACAATACCGCCCATGCAGAGCATGGGCACCACGACACAGGAGCCAATAAGGTATTTGGCTTCTGGGTCTACCTGATGAGCGACCTGATCATTTTCGGGTCACTGTTCGCGACCTATGCGGTACTGGTTAACGGTACTGCTGGTGGCCCAAGCGGGAAAGACATTTTCCAACTGCCTTTCGTGCTGGTGGAAACGTTCGCGCTGTTGTTCAGTAGTATTACTTACGGCATGGCGATGATCGCCATGAACAAGGGCAACAAAGCTCAGGTTAATACCTGGTTAGGTGTGACCTTCTTGTTCGGTCTGGTGTTTATCGGGATGGAAATCTATGAATTCCATCACCTGATCGTTGAAGGCTATGGCCCGGATCGCAGCGCGTTCCTGTCCGCCTTCTTCGCACTGGTCGGTACTCACGGGCTCCACGTAACGGGCGGTCTGATCTGGTTGGTCATCATGATGATTCAGGTGTCCAAACGTGGGCTGACTGCAACCAACAAAACGCGTCTGATGTGTCTGAGCCTGTTCTGGCACTTCCTTGACGTGGTGTGGATTTGTGTCTTCACCGTTGTTTATCTGCTGGGGGCAATCTAATGAGTCATTCAACAACCGATCATGCAGGTGCCAGCCACGGTAGCGTTAAGTCGTATGTGATAGGTTTTGTTCTGTCTGTTATTTTGACAGTCATTCCTTTCAGTATGGTCATGAGCGGCACCGCATCGCATAACGCCATTCTTTTCACGGTGGTGGGATGTGCAGTGGTTCAAATTCTGGTGCATCTGGTGTACTTCCTGCACCTGAATACGTCCTCAGAAGAGCGCTGGAACGTGGTGGCTCTTGTGTTTGCCGTCCTGATTATCGCGATTGTCGTCGTGGGCTCCATCTGGATTATGATGAGCGCACACCACAATATGATGATCCAGTAACAGAGCCGTAAAAGATGATTAAGCAATACCTGCAAGTTACTAAACCAGGAATTATTTTCGGAAATCTGATTTCCGTTATCGGTGGGTTTCTCCTTGCGGCACAAGGCCGCATTGATTATCCCTTGTTTCTCGCCACCCTCGTGGGTGTGTCGTTAGTCGTTGCATCTGGCTGCGTGTTTAACAACGTTATTGACCGCGACATCGACAAGAAAATGGAGAGAACCAAAAATCGGGTTCTGGTA
This sequence comes from Pectobacterium punjabense, assembly GCF_012427845.1. Lineage (NCBI taxonomy): Bacteria > Pseudomonadati > Pseudomonadota > Gammaproteobacteria > Enterobacterales > Pectobacteriaceae > Pectobacterium > Pectobacterium punjabense. Next base: position 1,300,493 of record NZ_CP038498.1, on the reverse strand, counting down.
AAAGGACTGATTTCGCTGAAGGTAACGCTGGTTTACGCATCGCTGTTAGGTATTGCGGGCTTTGCTCTGCTGTACATCGCGGCTAATCCGCTGGCTATGTGGCTGGCGGTGATGGGATTCGTTGTGTATGTCGGTGTATATAGCCTGTATATGAAGCGGCATTCTGTTTATGGCACGCTGATTGGCAGCCTGTCCGGCGCAGCACCCCCGGTTATTGGTTACTGCGCCGTCAGCAACCAGTTCGACGCGGGTGCATTGATTCTACTGTTGATCTTTAGCCTGTGGCAGATGCCGCATTCCTACGCGATTGCGATTTTCCGCTTCAAGGATTATCAAGCAGCTAACATCCCGGTACTACCTGTTGTGAAAGGTATCTCCGTTGCGAAAAACCACATCACGCTCTATATCGTCGCGTTTGCGGTCGCAACATTGATGCTGTCTCTCGGCGGTTACGCCGGCTACAAATACCTCATCGTTGCCGCCGCAGTTAGCGTATGGTGGTTAGGTATGGCGTTGTCAGGCTATAAAAATGCGATTGATGACCGCGTATGGGCAAGAAAGCTGTTTGTTTTCTCCATCGTCGCGATTACCTCACTGAGCGTGATGATGTCTGTAGATTCAATGGCGCCAGCGCATGAAGTCCTGCTGACCTATCTGCGTTAATCACAAGCTGCGTTCTATACATTAAAAAACAGGTGGCTCGTCCGCCTGTTTTTTTATGGCGAGCTTCCTGCTCTCCCCCCTTCGGGCCGTCGCAAAAGCGACGTTGAAAAACGCTCCCTGCGTTTTTCTTTTCCCTCTACTTTCCCCTACTTTCCCCCCCTACTTTCCTCCCCTACTTTCCCCTCCGCCAAATCACGTAACAAACCTATCGTTTACTGTCTGGCCAATAACGCACTAAAATAGCGCCAATTGTTTTCAGAGGTAATGAATGAACGATAATAAAATGACCCCAGGCGAATTACGCGCCACATGGGGCTTGGGTGCCGTTTTTTCACTACGCATGCTTGGCATGTTCATGGTGTTGCCCGTTTTGACCACCTACGGTATGGCATTACAAGGTGCCAGTGAAGCACTGATCGGGATTGCGATTGGTATCTATGGTTTGATGCAGGCTATTTTCCAGATCCCCTTCGGTCTGGTCTCCGACCGTATTGGTAGAAAGCCGCTGATCGTCGGGGGACTACTCATTTTTGCACTGGGTAGCGCCATCGCCGCACTGAGCGACTCCATTTGGGGCATTATCCTTGGCAGGGCATTGCAGGGCGCGGGCGCCATCTCCGCTGCCGTCATGGCGCTGCTTTCCGACCTGACGCGTGAACAAAACCGAACCAAAGCTATGGCGTTTATCGGCGTGAGCTTCGGCGTCACCTTTGCTATCGCCATGGTCCTTGGTCCTATCATTACTCACGCTTTCGGCTTGCAGGCACTTTTCTGGGGCATCGCCGTTCTATCACTCGCGGGCATTGCTATCACGCTGACATTGATTCCTTCCGCACCAGCACACGTCCTGAATCGAGAATCAGCGATGGTACGTGGCAGTTTCCGCAAGGTGCTCGGCAATAGCCGCCTGCTGAAACTGAATATCGGCATCATGTGCCTGCATATTTTATTGATGTCGAGCTTCGTTGCCCTACCCCGCGCAATGGAATCCGCAGGACTGGAACCGCAAGATCACTGGAAAGTTTACCTAGTCACTATGTTGGTTTCCTTTGCCGGTGTCGTCCCCTTCATTATCTATGCCGAAGTGAAAAGGCGGATGAAGCAGGTTTTCATCGGTTGCATCGTGGTATTAATCGCCGCAGAGGTCGTCCTGTGGGATGCGGGTAACCATCTCTGGCAAATTATCATCGGCGTACAGTTGTTCTTCCTGGCTTTTAACGTCATGGAGGCGCTGCTACCATCGCTAATCAGCAAGGAATCGCCTGCCGGATACAAAGGCACTGCAATGGGGGTTTACTCCACCACACAGTTTATCGGTGTAGCAATCGGAGGAAGTCTCGGTGGCGGGCTGTTTGAGCTTTATGGCGCATCTGTCGTGTTTATGGCTGGCGCAGCCATTGCGGCTATCTGGCTATTCGTCAGCTTCACCATGCAGGAACCGCCCTATCTCAGTAGTCTGAGAATCTCTCTGACTGATTTAGCATTGCAGGATAGTGAGTTGGAACAGAGAATTCGCACTCAGCCCGGCGTTGCGGAAGTCGTTATCGTGCCGGATGAATACAGCGCCTATGTGAAGATCGACAACAAAAAGACCAATCGGCAGCAGTTAGAACAAGTAGCGGGCCAAGTTTAAGTCAAGCAAAAGGCCAGCTTTCGCTGGCCTTGTTATTCACCGACATGGGACTAAAAGTATCAATCGCGGAAGTTAGTAAACTGGAACGGCTGTCCCAAATTACCACCGCGAATCAATGCCATCACACCTTGTAAATCATCACGTGATTTCCCAGTAACGCGAACCTGTTCACCTTGAATCTGCGCCTGCACTTTCAGCTTGCTGTCTTTAATCAGCTTGATAATTTGCTTCGCCAACGTAGTTTCAATGCCTTGCTTCAGCTTCGCTTCCACGCTGTACGTTTTACCGCTGTGCTCGAACGCTTCCGGGACCTCTAACGCCCCACCTTCAATCCCACGCTTCAGCAGTTTCTCGCGCATAATATCAATCAGTTGCTGCACCTGAAAATCAGACTCGCTGGTCGCTTTAATACTTTGCGATTTCTCATTCAGTTCAAAGCTGGCCGGAACATTACGAAAATCCCAGCGTGTGCTCAGCTCACGCGTGGCATTTTCCACCGCGTTACGGACTTCCTGCATATCAATTTCCGAAACAATATCGAAAGATGGCATAATTCGCTCTCCTGACAAATGTGGCTGGCGAGCATAATAACCGCTCTTCTGCGATAAGCAAGATACCAGACACGATCCCGATTTTTACTCTATATCGGGTAAACAGGCCGAATAGCACAAGATCGTGACATGAATGATAGCCTATGATGGCAGAACGACAGCGCCCGCATCAAATAAGGGAGACGTACATGAAAATCACCGTTCTTGGCTGTGGTGCGCTAGGCCAACTTTGGCTCGCATCGTTGCATCAGCAAGGGCATGATGTCCAGGGATGGCTCCGCATTCCGCAACCGTATTGTGCGGTCAATGTCACCATGCTGGACGGCCAGCACTGTAATCTCAATCTGACAGCTAACGATCCCGATCACCTTGCCCAGAGCGAGTTGCTGCTGGTCACGCTAAAAGCCTGGCAGGTCTCCGATGCCGTTACCATACTGTTGCCCCAGCTCAACCCACATTGCACGATTCTGCTATTACATAACGGCATGGGTACACAGGAAGAATTACCGCGGTTACTACAGCCGCTGGTGATCGGAATCACCACCCATGCCGCACGGCGCGACGCAAACAACGTTGTACACGTTGCCGCAGGCACGACGCACATAGGGACGTTTAACGGGGACAGTAGTCAAAGTCATTTAGCTGAAATACTCCATCAGGCTTTACCTGATGTGGCCTGGCATAGCAATATCAGCGCGACCTGCTGGCTGAAGCTGGCGGCTAACTGCGTCATCAATCCGCTAACAGTGAAATATCACTGCACCAATGGCGAACTTGCCGCCTATCCAGAACCGATCGCTTCACTTTGTCAGGAAGTAGCCGATGTTATGGAACGAGAGGGCTTCCATACATCGCAAGACAGTCTACTGCTCTACGTGAATCAAATTATTCAGAACACCGCAGCAAATACCTCATCAATGTTGCAGGACGTCATCGCTCAGCGACATACCGAAATTGACTACATTACCGGGTATTTACTGCACCGAGCACGTCTTCACGGCCTGACGCTCCCCGAAAATGCCCGCCTGTTTGACTACATTAAGCAAAAGGAAAACGATTATGACCGCATCGGCACTGGTGTGTCTGGCACCTGGTAGTGAAGAAACTGAAGCCGTCACGACCATCGATTTGCTTGTCCGCGCGGGTATTCAGGTCACGCTTGCCAGCGTAGCCAGCGATGGCAATCTTGAAATCGTCTGCTCACGCGGGGTAAGGCTACTGGCGGATGCGCCGCTGGCTGCCGTCGCCGATCGGCCTTTCGATGTGCTGGTCTTACCAGGTGGACTGCAAGGCGCGGAATGCTTCCGCGATAGCCCAATACTGGTGGAGTGCATCAGACAGGCGCATCTGGAAGGAAAAATTGTCGCTGCGATGTGTGCAACGCCTGCGCTGGTGCTGGAATATCATCAGTTGTTCCCCGTCGGAAACATGACGGGCTATCCGGCGTTTAAGGATAAGATTGCGCCAGAAAAATGGATGGAAAAACGTGTCGTCTACGATCCGCGTGTGAATCTGTTAACCACACAGGGACCGGGCACCAGCATGGATTTCGCCTTGAAGATTATTGATTTGCTACTGGGAAAAGAAAAAGCTGCTGAAGTCGCCGCACAGCTCATCCTGCCACCGGGTATTCATAACTATCGTGATTAGCGTAAATGAGAAAGGCGCTTGCGCGCCTGATTTTATTCATCACGCGGTGGTAATAGATAGATCGTAAAGACGCTGTAAATACATCCCTGTACGCTCGGGTTGCGCCATCCATGGCGCAAACGCTTTACTCTTCTATCCTTTACCACCGTTTTCGCCCCACGAATAAATTCAAGGCTCACGCCTTATTCTATTACGGTCGGTAGACCTTCACATTGCTAAAACCTTGCTCACGCAGGTATAGCGCCTGCAAGCGGCTCATCACGCCGCGCTCGCAGTAAAGCAGGTAGGTTTTGCTCTGATCCAAATCGCCAAACTGCGTACCCAGCTTGTAGAACGGTAAGGATTTGATTTCGATCTGATCCAGCTCCAGCGGCTTATCATCCTGTTCATCCGGCGAGCGGATATCCAGCAGTACGTCGGTTGGTGCAAATGAGGCAACCGTTTCGACTTCAACCACGTCTTGCTTGGTCTGCTCGGCGATCTCACGAATATCAATATTCCGCGCTTCGCTCACCACACGATCCAGAATAGCGAAATCAAAATGCCCTTCTTCGGCCTCAATCTTCGCTTTTACCGCCTTCACCGTCGGGCTTTTGGAGATCACACCGCAGTATTCCGGCATCGTTTTAGCAAAATCTTCCGTTCCCAGCTCGCGAGCCTGTTTGATAATGTGCTCTTTATCATGAGAAATCAGCGGGCGCAAAATCAGGGTATCGGAAGCATTGTCGATCAAGCGCAGGTTAGTCAGCGTCTGGCTGGAAACCTGCCCTAGCGCTTCACCGGTCACCAACGCCTGAACGCCATAACGCTCAGCTATTTTGGAGGCCGCACGCACCATCATGCGCTTCAAAACAACCCCCATCTGGCCGTCGTCAACCTTCTCCAGAATTTCACCGACAACGGGATCGAAATCGATAGCAATAAAACGCACCCGGTGCGAACTACCAAATCGATTCCACAGGTAATGTGCCACCTGTTTCACCCCAATCTCGTGCGCCGCACCGCCAAGGTTGAAGAAACAGTAATGCACGCGGCACCCTCGGCGCATCAACATGTAGCTGGACACACCAGAATCGAAACCACCAGAAATGAGAGACAGTACATCTTCCTGCGTACCGATCGGATAGCCGCCGATCCCTTCATAGCGGCCTTTAATCAGCAGCAGACGATCCTGCTCGATTTCCAGATTTACAGTGATCTGCGGAGAAGTGAGATTGACTCGCGCCGTTTCAATGTGCTGATTCAGCCCGCCGCCAACATAGCGTTCCACATCCTGTGAGCTAAATTCATGCTTACCGCGGCGTTTCACCCGCACACAAAACGTCTTGCCTTCCAGTTGTTCACGGTACAGCGCCAACGCCTGTTCAAAGATGTTGTGCACATCAGTATAGGAATGATCTTCAACTTCCAGAATATGGTGAATACCCGGAATTCTCGTCAGCGCATCACGAATCGCGCCACGCTGGCTTTCGTCTTTGGCCCGAACTTCGATATGATCCCAGTGACGGACAACCGCCAGCGTTTCATCATAGTGTTTTAATACGTTGCGAATGTTTCCGGTTAGAATCTTGATAAAGCGCAACCGCACAGATTGGCTCTTGATGGTGATTTCCGGGAACAATTTAATGATAAACTTCATGGTGGCTGTCGTTACTTGGTCAGACAGGTGTAAATAAATTTACCCTGAGCACTAAAATCACGTTATCGGTAAAATCAGCCAGAACAGAGATGATTTTACCAATAGCATCCAGGGCGCGGAGTATATCATTATATGCAGATATACTGTGCGTTTTAACCGTATAATCGTCACGCCATCCACGGGTGACTAAACGCAATACCACGCTTTGCCGCTACAAGCCAACGGCGTATAACACCAGGATTCTGAAACCACTATGCCTAAGAAGACCGAGCAGCCAGTCAGCTTTGAAAGCTCGCTGAACGAACTGGAAAAAATCGTTACCCGCCTCGAATCAGGTGAACTGCCGCTGGATGATGCGCTAAATGCGTTCGAACATGGCATCCAGCTCGCTCGTCAGGGACAGCAAAAGCTGCAACAGGCCGAACAACGCGTACAAATCCTGCTGAGCGACGACCCCGATGCACCGCTGTCACCATTTACGCCGGATAATGAGTCGCTATGACCGATTTCAGCACGCAACTGAATGCGCATTACCAACGTACTAACCGTATGTTGGGGCACTTCATCGCCGCTCTCCCCTTTCAGAGTAGTCCACTGGTCAATGCAATGGAGTATGGCTCACTCTTAGGTGGCAAACGCCTGCGTCCATTTCTGGTTTATACTACTGGCGAACTGTTTGGCATGCCGCTAGAGAGCCTGGATGCCCCAGCAGCGGCAGTAGAATGTATCCATGCCTATTCATTGATTCATGATGATCTGCCAGCAATGGATGACGATGATTTACGCCGCGGACAACCGACCTGCCACATCAAATTTGGTGAGGCCAACGCCATTCTGGCAGGTGATGCACTGCAAACGCTGGCATTCTCTATACTGACCGATGCGCCGATGCCGCAGGTTTCTGACCGCGATCGGCTGGCAATGATCTCAGAATTAGCGCAGGCAAGTGGCGTAGCAGGCATGTGCGGCGGTCAGGCTTTCGATCTGGAAGCGGAAGGCCATCAGGTCGATTTAGCTGCGTTAGAGCGAATTCATCGCCACAAAACGGGAGCCTTGATCCGCGCCGCAGTCCGACTGGGCGCATTCGCCGCGGGTGACGCAGGGCGTGCAGCTTTACCGCACTTGGATCGTTATGCTAACGCGATTGGGCTCGCCTTTCAGGTTCAGGACGATATTCTCGATGTTGTTGGCGACAGCGCGACAACAGGCAAACGTCAGGGTGTAGACCAGCAGTTAGGTAAAAGCACCTACCCCAGCCTGCTGGGGTTAGATAACGCACGAAAAAAAGCACAGGAGCTTTATCAGGAATCACTGGCATCGCTGGACGATCTCGTTGCATCTAGCTCTACGTCCCTGAATATTGCACCACTACAAGCGCTGGCGAATTTCATCGTTGAACGCGATAAGTAATTACCTAATGAGTCTCTATGAGTTTTGATACCGCGAAGTACCCTACATTAGCGTTAGTGGAAACACCGGATGAACTTCGACTGTTGCCGAAAGAGAGCCTACCAGCGCTGTGCGATGAACTGCGCCAATATTTGCTAGATAGCGTCAGCCGTTCAAGCGGACATTTTGCTTCAGGGTTGGGGACGGTTGAATTGACGGTTGCGCTACACTACGTCTACAACACCCCTTTTGATCATCTGGTATGGGATGTTGGTCATCAGGCTTATCCGCATAAGATCCTGACGGGTCGTCGCGATCGTATTTCAACGATCCGCCAAAAAGGCGGCCTGCACCCCTTTCCGTGGCGTGATGAAAGTGAATATGACGTATTAAGCGTCGGGCATTCATCCACCTCCATCAGTGCTGGACTGGGCATGGCCGTCGCAGCCGAGCGTGAAGGAAAAGGCCGTCGTACGGTTTGTGTGATTGGTGACGGCGCGATTACTGCGGGCATGGCCTTTGAGGCGATGAACCACGCAGGCGACATCAAATCCGATCTGCTGGTGGTGCTAAACGACAATGAGATGTCGATTTCGGAAAACGTCGGTGCATTGAACAACCATCTGGCGCAACTGCTATCCGGCAAGCTTTATGCCAGTTTACGTGAAGGCGGTAAAAAGGTGTTATCCGGCTTGCCTCCAATCAAAGAGCTGGTGAAACGCACCGAAGAACACCTTAAAGGCATGGTCGTTCCAGGTACGCTATTTGAGGAGCTCGGCTTTAACTATATCGGCCCAGTCGATGGTCATGACGTTCAGGCTCTGGCGCATACGCTGAAAAATATGCGTAATCTGAAAGGCCCTCAGCTTCTGCACATCATGACGAAGAAAGGCAAAGGGTACGCCCCCGCCGAGCAAGATCCGATCAGCTGGCACGCCGTGCCAAAATTCGATCCCGCCAGCGGCACATTGCCAAAAAGCAAAGAAGGCGCACAGCCAACCTATTCCAAGATCTTCGGCCAATGGTTACAAGAAACTGCCGCCAAAGACAGCAAGCTCATGGCGGTCACACCAGCAATGCGTGAAGGCTCCGGCATGGTGCAATTTTCCCGCGACTATCCGCAACAATATTTTGACGTGGCGATTGCCGAGCAGCATGCTGTAACGTTTGCTGCTGGTCTGGCCGTCGGTGGCTATCATCCCGTCGTCGCCATTTACTCTACTTTCCTGCAACGTGCTTACGATCAGGTTATCCACGATGTGGCGATTCAGAATCTACCGGTTCTGTTTGCGATCGATCGCGGTGGTATTGTTGGTGCAGACGGGCAAACGCATCAGGGTGCATTCGATCTCTCTTTCTTACGCTGTATCCCGAATATGGTCATTATGACACCCAGCGATGAAAATGAATGTCGTCAGATGCTGCACACCGGCTACCACTACCAGAAAGGCCCTACAGCGGTGCGTTACCCGCGTGGAAACGGTACGGGTACGGAACTGGCGCCATTATCAGAACTGCCAATCGGTAAAGGTGTGGTGCGTCGTCAGGGTGAAACGATCGCTATTCTGAATTTTGGTACGCTATTACCGGAAGCGCAGATTGCGGCTGAGAAATTGAACGCCACGCTCGTCGACATGCGTTTTGTGAAACCGCTAGATGAAGCGTTACTTGAAGAGTTGGCACAGTCTCACAGCACATTCGTGACGCTGGAAGAGAACTCAGTCATGGGCGGTGCCGGGAGCGGCGTAAATGAATTCCTGATGGCGAAACGCCTTGCCATCTCGGTGCTGAACATCGGGCTACCAGATGTATTTATCCCGCAAGGTTCGCAGGAAGAGATCCGTGCCGACTTCGATCTGGATGCCGCTGGCATCGAGCGAAAAATTATACAGTGGACGAAATAAGAAACTATCGGCAACCGGGGCGACACATAGCCCCGGTGCAATGACACAGTAGAGTCGCCAGCAGCAAATGCCACGGATTACCCAACCATAAGCGGAGTTTTGTTACAACAGAACCCTTCGTTTTGTTCGCGGGGTCAGTCTTGTTCGCTAAAATGGTCATACCCTTTCCAGCTCAACTCGGTCACTTTATTATCTATGAAAAAGCGTAACCCTTCGGATGAAGGCCCGATTTGCCCGATACAGGTATAGTCAGCGCCGAGATGCCCCAAGGCAAGTTCCAGCGCACCACGGTTAATTTCCGGCACGGTAAAGCACAGCTCATAGTCTTCGCCGCCAGATAGTGCCCAGCGCAACGCCTGTTCTTCGTCCGTGCAGCTTCGCAACCAATCAGATTGTGGAATCGCATCCAGATGAATACGTGCACCACACTCGCTGGCTTTAAGTATATGCTGTAGATCGGAGATGAGACCGTCGGAAAGATCGATGGCGGAACTAGCCAGATCGCGCAGCGCCTGCCCTTGCAAAATTCTAGGTTGAGGACGAAGATGACGCTGAATCAATCCCTGACGCGTGCCCTCATCATCAACATGCAGTGAATTCTGGAGGATAGCCAGACCGGCAGCGCTATCGCCTAATGAACCGGTAACATAAATCCAGTCGCCAATTCTCGCCCCGCGACGCGTCAATGCCCGTCCTACAGGCACCAGACCATGGATAGTCAATGTCAGGCTCAATGGACCACGCGTCGTATCGCCGCCTACCAACTGCATGCCATAATAATCAAGCAGCTCAAACAAGCTGTCGCTATAGGCGGACAGCCACTGGCTGTTGCTTTTAGGTAGAGTAATAGCCAGAGAAAGCCAGGCAGGATCGGCACCCATTGCAGCCAGATCGCTTAAATTGACCGCCAGAGATTTGTAACCTAGATCGGCGGGATCGATATCAGGTAGGAAATGAACGCCAGATACGAGTGTGTCGGTACTCACCGCCAACATCTGCTTATCTGCCACCGTCAGTAACGCACAGTCATCACCGATGCCTAACTCAACATCGCGACGTGAACTTCGGACCCGATTAAAATAGCGGGCAATAAGGTCAAACTCACCTTCAACCATAACCTTTCCAGCCAGCCTATCATTCAAAAGCGATCAGGGCCGGATATCCGGCCCTGATGCGATTCATTTTACTTCTTGCCTTTCCGTACACTCGGAGCAGCTTTGTCCAGCACGCCATTCACAAACTTATGGCTATCTTCAGCACCGAAGATTTTAGCCAGTTCGATGGCCTCGTTAATCGCCACTTTGTAAGGAACATCTTCGCGCTTGCTCAGCTCAAACATAGCCAAACGCAGAATCGCTTTTTCAACCTGTCCCAATTCCTCGATCTGGCGAGACAGGAAAGGTGCCATCAGTTGATCCAGCTTTTCAGCTTGAGTGGCAACACCCGCCAGCAATTCACGGAAATAGGCAATGTCGACATCTTTGACATCCTGCTCGCTCAGGAATTGGTGTTCAACATCGGCAATATCATTTTTAGATAATTGCCAGGAGTAAAGCGCTTGAACCGCACATTCACGAGCGCGGCGACGAGCAGCAGGTTTCACGGAATTCCCCTTACTTAATCAGGCTTACTTAATCGCTTTCAATACATTAATCATTTCTAGCGCGGTCAAGGCGGCTTCTGCACCTTTGTTCCCCGCTTTCGTGCCAGCACGCTCAATCGCCTGTTCAATGCTTTCCGTCGTCAGAACGCCGAAAGCAACAGGAATTTCGCTATCCATCGCAACGGAGGACAAGCCTGAGCTACATTCACCAGCAACAAATTCAAAATGCGCTGTTCCACCGCGAATGACCGTTCCCAGAGCAATAACGGCATCATACCCGCCATTTTTCGCACTTTTGGTCAGCGCACGAACCGTCAATGGCAGTTCGTAAGCACCCGGCACCCAAACAACGGTGATATTTTCGTCTTTAACCTGACCGATGCGTTTCAATGCATCAACCGCACCTTCCAGCAGGCTATCGTTAATAAAATGGTTAAAACGCGCAATCGCAATCGCCACACGGGCATCAGGAGTAGCAACAACACCTTCGATAACGTTCATAGCTTTCCTTGTATTTGGTCTTTATGGCCCGCAGGGGGGCGGATTCTATCATAATTTTTGTTGGCACGTATCCGGTTTTGTCAGGCCTGTGCCACGTATTTACATATGTATACCCGTCATACTTCAAGTTGCATGTGCGTTGTTCAAACATTAACGTTTGTCCTGAAACTTGAATTATTTAGGGTATATCAGAATTTGGGTCTCAGGCGTAATCGCAAATCTGGACCAATCTGGCGAACCTCTACGATGTCAAATTCCGGTGCCTGAGACAGTTGATCTAGCCCTGGCAAGAGGCATAGCGAACGGGCATTTTCACCCAGTAGTTTGGGGGCAAGATAAACGATGAGTTCATCAACGACACCGGCATTAAGCAACGCCCCGGCCAAACTCGCTCCAGCTTCAACCCAGACAGAATTAATCTGACGTCTTCCCAACACCATCATCAGTGCCACCAGATCAACACCGCCATTGTGCTGCGGTAGCATGACTTGCTCAACGCCCTGCGGCCATATCTGTTCATCTGCCTGAACACGCGCCAGCCAGGTCTCACCCGGTTGGCTAATAACACGATGTTGCGGCGTGACCCGCTGCTTGCTGTCCACAATCACCCTAATGGGCTGCCTGAGATCGGCTTCGGAATAGCGCTTCTGGACATCAGCATCCAGTTCTGACCACCGTACAGTAAGAGAAGGATCGTCGGCCAATACCGTCGCGCTGCTGCTTAGAATCGCCGCACTCTCGGCACGAAAACGCTGTACATCCTGCCGTGCCTGCGGTGAAGTAATCCACTGGCTTTCTCCCGACGCCATCGCAGTACGCCCATCCAAAGACGCCGCCATTTTGAGCTGCACATAAGGAAAACCCGTCCGCATACGTTTCAGGAAGCCAACATTGACTTTCTCTGCTTCAGCCATCATCACGCCATGGCTAACGGTAATCCCTGCTTGCTGTAAGCGATGCAAACCACGACCAGCAACCTGCGGGTTGGGGTCCTGCATCGCGGCAACCACTCGGGAAACGCCAGCCGCAATCAACGCATCGGCACAAGGCGGCGTTCGTCCGTGGTGGCTGCACGGTTCCAGTGTGACATAGGCCGTCGCATCACGCGCGCGCTCTCCCGCCATTCTCAGAGCATGTACCTCAGCATGGGGTTCACCCGCACGGAAATGGTAGCCTTCACCGACAATTTCACCATCACGCACGATCACACAGCCAACATTGGGGTTAGGTGCCGTCGTAAAACGGCCACGACGTGCCAGCTCTAACGCACGCGCCATGTAGAATTCATCCTGCGGCAAGTGACCGTTTTCCTGAAAAGCGCTCATTCCGACCCTCTTATCTCTTTCAAATCGACGCGTCTTAATCCTGCAAACGCGCAATCTCTTCGCCAAATTCGCGGATATCTTCAAAACTCCTGTACACCGAGGCAAACCGGATATAAGCCACTTTATCCAGCTTTCTCAACGCCTCCATTACCAGGTTGCCGACCATTTTGGTAGTCACCTCACGTTCTCCGGTCGCACGGAGATGAGATTTTATATGATTAATCGCCATTTCGACGTCATCAGAACTCACTGGCCTTTTTTCCAGCGCTTTCAACATCCCGCTACGCAATTTGTCTTCATTAAACGGCTCGCGCACTTCATTGCTTTTGATGACTCGCGGCATCACCAGTTCAGCCACTTCAAACGTAGTGAAGCGTTCATGACAAACCAGACACTGCCGACGACGACGGACTTGAGAACCTTCGCCGACCAGACGGGAATCAATGACTTTGGTATCAACAGCGGAACAAAATGGGCAATGCATGATGTGTCCTGACCAGTAATCCTTAACGTAAAGACAGTTTACCCTGAATTAACGGACTAACCAAAACTCCTGATTCACGTTGCGAAGGGTTTCGCATCTCTTCCGGTAAGCGGATGAAAAAAGCTGTCTCACCTATGACTTAGACTTAATCACAGCTAAACTCAGCAACAGGGATCAATGAATAAGACATCGAAAGGGGAACCACAGATATGAGAACCCGATATCGCGTACTGACCTTCTTGCCAGCGCTATTATTGCTAGCGGGGTGCGCCGAACAGCGCCAGATGCCCAAATTGCAGAATCAGATAGGTCAGCTAAACCATCAATTACAAACGCTAACCGATCAGGCCACGGCGTTGGAGCGGCAAAATGCGTTGAATTCCCAATCTACCTCTGGTGTTTATTTACTGCCGGCTGCGCAGACGAGCATACCGTTAGAAAGCAGTATTGGCAGGCTCAGTGTCTCGTTACGCAATATAGAGACTGAAGCGAACGGAACCAGCGCGTTGTTACACATTCGCACGCTTGATGCGAAGGGATTACCCGCCTTTGGCGCACAGTTGGACTGGGGACGACTCGACCCCGTTAGCGGGAAACCTTTAGCAGGGGATACGCAAACACAGTCCTTTGTTGTCTCACCCACATTGTTACCCAAAGCTGAAGCGATTATTGAATTGCGTCTGAGTGGTTTGTCGCCGGAAGAACTTGGCTTTGTTCGTTTACATCAGGTCCAGGAAATACAGGCTCCGCCGCCTGTTGCCGCCACCGAGTCCCCTTAGTAAACACATTTCCCAACGCTAAGATGCAAAAAACCCCGCAGCGACGCGGGGTTTTTCATGTTTACCGTCAGCAGATTAAGGCAGGATAGACGGTTGGTCCGCCCCTTCTTTTTCCACTTTCTGAACGATCAAATGCTCGCGCTTCATACCCAGTTTCAGCGCCAGAGCAGAAGAAACATAGATAGAAGAGATCGTACCGATGATCACACCAATAAACATCGTTAACGAGAAGCCATGCAACAGGGCTCCACCGAAGACCATGAGGATCACGATCATCGCCAACGTGGTCGCTGATGTAATAATGGTACGGTGCAATGTCTGCGTCAGAGAAATGTTGGTAATTTCGTAAGGTGTGCCACGACGAATCTTGCGGAAGTTCTCACGAATACGGTCAGATACCACGATCTTATCGTTAAGTGAATAACCAATTACCGACATCAGCGACGCAATGATCGTTAGGTCAATCTCAATAGAGAACAGAGACAGCAGACCCATCGTGATGATCGTATCGTGCGCCAAAGCCAGTACGGCACTCATCGCCAGACGCCATTCAAAACGAAAACCGATATAAATGAGGATAGCAATCAGCGCAGACATCAGCGCCAATGCGCCCGCCTGTGCCAAATCACTCCCCACGCTCGGCCCGACAAACTCAATACGTTTCACCGTCGCATGCTGCTGGAAGGTATCGTTCACCACCTTCAGCACTTTGTTACCGAGCGCTTCGTTCTCGCTGCCAGAAACTGGTGGCATACGTACCATCACGTCACGGCTGCTACCGAAATTCTGCACCTGCGGCTCTGAAAACCCAGAGGTCTCTAATGAACTACGCAGGACATCGAGATCGATCGGTTTCTCAAGGTTAATCTCAATGACCGTACCACCGGTAAAATCGAGTCCCCAGTTGAAACCACGTACACCCATAATCGCAATAGACGCGATAATCAGCAGACCGGAAATGACAAATGCCAATGTGTCCCAGCGCATGAAATCATGGACTTTACGCCCGTGATTGAGTTGTTCAATGTTGTATTCCTGTTCCTGTGCCACAACGCACTCCTAGATAGACAGCTTGTTGATACGTTTACCGCCGTAAAGCAGGTTAACGATGGCACGAGTACCGACGATCGCCGTAAACATTGAGGTCGCAATCCCAATCGCAGTCGTGATAGCAAACCCTTTGATAGAACCGGTACCAACCGCATACAGGATGATGACTTTAATCAACGTCGTGACGTTCGCATCAACAATCGAACTGAATGCACCTTTGTAGCCCTCATGAATAGCCTGCTGTATAGAGCGACCATTGCTGAGTTCTTCTTTGATACGTTCGTTAATGAGTACGTTAGCATCGACTGCAACCGCCAGTGTAAGCACGATACCCGCGATACCCGGCATAGTTAGCGTCGCGCCTGGTAGCAGAGACATCACGCCGACAATCAACACCAGGTTAGCAACCAATGCACTGGTCGCGATGACACCAAACTTCTTGTAGAAGAAGACCATGAAGAGGATCGACGCGATCAAGCCCCACAAACAGGCTTCCAGACCCTGAGTGATGTTTTGCATCCCCAACGTTGGCCCAATAGTACGTTCTTCCACAATCTGGATCGGTGCAATCAGCGCACCCGCACGCAGCAGCAGAGAAAGCTGACGCGCCTCATTCGGGTTATCAATGCCGGTAATACGGAAGCTGTTACCCAGTCGCGACTGAATCGTCGCTACGTTGATGACTTCTTCGTGTTTTTCCAGTATCGAACGGCCCGTCGCATCTTTCTTACCGCTGTCTTTATATTCCACGAACAGCGTCGCCATCAGCTTGCCGATACTGTCTTTGGTGAAGTTGGACATGGTGTTGCCACCCGCGCTGTCCAGAGAAATATTCACCTGAGGACGGTTGTATTCGTCATTGCTTGATGTTGAGTCAGTGATGTGATCACCCGTCAGAATGACGCGTTTGAACAGCACAACGGGTGAACCGTCACGCATATTCTTCACTTCGGAATCGCCCGGCACGCGGCCGTTCGCCGCTGCGGTCGCATCAGCATTACTGTTGACCAGACGGAATTCCAGCGTAGCGGTGGCACCAAGAATTTCTTTCGCGCGCGCCGTGTCCTGGATACCCGGTAACTCAACAACGATACGATCGGCGCCCTGACGCTGTACTAGCGGTTCGGCGACACCCAGTTGGTTCACACGGTTACGCAGGATATTGATGTTCTGCTGTACGGCGTATTCACGTGCTTCACGCAGACGTTCATCAGACATCACTGCACGTAGCAGGTTGCTACCGCTGCTGCTGAGAACCAGATTACGGTGACGAGTCGTCAGATAGTTGATGCCCTCATCACGCGTTTGAGCATCACGGAAACGAATTTCGACGCCGTAATTATCAATTTTACGCACTGCGGCATAAGGGATGTTCTTCTCACGCAGATCGCTGCGCAAAGAGTCCATGGTTTGTTCTTGCAGTTTACCCAGCGCCGTATCCATATCCACTTCCATCAGGAAGTGAACGCCGCCGCGCAGATCGAGCCCCAATTTCATCGGTTCAGCGCCTAACAACCGCAGCCACGTTGGCGTGGCGGGAGCAAGGTTAAGTGCGACGACGAATTTTTCGCCCAGCTCATTAACGAGCGCTTCGCGCGCGCGGAGTTGAACATCAGGGTTAGAGAAGCGAGCCAGGATTGCACCATTTTCCAATGCAATCGACTTACTGGTAATGTTTTGTTCTTTTAAGACATTCTGGACTTGGATCAGCGTCGTTTCGCTGGCGGCGGTTCCCCGCGCGCCAGTAACTTGTACCGCCGGATCCTCACCATATAGGTTAGGAAGTGCGTAGAGCAGGCCGACGAACAACACCACGACCAGCATCAGGTACTTCCACAAAGGATAACGATTTAACACGGCAGTTCCCTTCGGGAAAATCGGAAATTACAGGGCCTTAATCGTGCCCTTCGGCAGCACGGCAGCCACGAAATCACGTTTGATAACCACTTCATTGGTCTCGTTCAACGCAATCGCAATATAGCCAGTTTCGGACACTTTAGTCACGCGACCAACCAGACCGCCAGTCGTCAAGACTTCATCACCCTTGCCGATGGAATCCATTAACTTCTTGTGTTCCTTGGCGCGTTTTTGCTGAGGACGCAGGATCATAAAGTAGAAAATCAGACCAAAAACGGCCAGCATAATAACCAGAGAGTACGGGCTTCCCTGAGCCGGAGCGCCGGTTGCAGCTACAGCATCGGAGATGAAAAGACTCATTTAAATATCCTCTTTTTTGTCAAAAGATAAGCTATCAAAAAGATAAATTATCAACCTTACAATCGTAAAAACGCTTCACAGCAAAATGCTATTCATAGCAAACGGGCTGTCAGTTGCTTGCGGCAACGTCTTTTTCAGCAAGCGGCGGAATGGGTTTGCCTATCCGTTGGTAAAAATCCACCACAAAGTGCTCTAATTTACCCTCTTCAATGGCCTGACGTAAACCTGCCATTAAACGCTGATAATAACGCAAGTTATGAATGGTATTGAGTCGTGCTCCGAGTATTTCGTTGCAACGGTCAAGATGATGCAAGTAGGCGCGACTATAATTGCGACACGTGTAGCAATCACAGTGTTCATCCAGCGAGCTGACATCATCTTTATGCTTCGCATTACGGATTTTCACCACGCCATCAGTCACGAAAAGATGTCCGTTACGTGCGTTACGCGTTGGCATCACGCAGTCAAACATATCGACACCGCGACGTACACCTTCCACCAAATCTTCCGGCTTGCCCACGCCCATCAGATAGCGTGGTTTATCTTCTGGAATCTGTGGGCAAACGTGCTCCAGAATACGGTGCATGTCCTCTTTCGGTTCACCCACTGCCAAACCGCCCACAGCGTACCCATCAAAGCCAATGTCTACCAGACCTTTTACGGATACATCACGTAAATCTTCGTAAACACTACCCTGAATAATACCGAACAGCGCATTTTTATTCTCTAGTTCGTCAAAACGCTGACGGCTGCGTTTCGCCCAGCGCAGGGACATCTCCATAGAGCGCTTGGCGTAATCCCAATCGGCGGGGTACGGCGTACACTCATCAAAGATCATGACAATATCGGAACCGAGATCGTGCTGAATCTCCATCGATTTTTCCGGGCTAAGGAAAATCGAATCCCCATTGATCGGGTTACGGAAATGCACGCCCTGCTCAGTAATTTTGCGAATGTCGCCGAGGCTGAATACCTGAAAACCGCCAGAGTCCGTCAGAATGGGGCCGTGCCACTGCATGAAGTCATGCAGATCGCCGTGCAGTTTCATGATTTCCTGACCGGGACGTAGCCACAGATGGAACGTATTGCCGAGCAAAATCTGTGCGCCAGTCTCTTTCACTTCTTCCGGCGTCATGCCCTTCACCGTGCCGTACGTCCCCACGGGCATAAAAGCCGGGGTTTCCACCACGCCACGTTCAAAAATCAATCTGCCGCGTCGCGCGCGGCCGTCTGTTGTTTGTAATTCGTACTTCACTTAACCTCCAGCATCAGAAAAACAGTCTGATGATAATGATGTATTAACGCCTGACAGAGCGTGGTCTGTGACGTTCCTCTTGAGCGGAAAGCAGGATTTATCCCACTTTTTCCTGTTCAGCCAGCGGGTTGTGCGTAATAAACATCGCATCACCGTAGCTGAAAAAGCGATATTGCTCTGCCACCGCTTCACGGTAGGCAGACATCGTGTTCTGGTAACCGGCGAAGGCGGACACCAACATGATTAACGTCGATTCAGGCAAATGGAAATTAGTTACTAGCGCATCAATAACGCGGTAGTGATAACCCGGATAGATAAAAATTTTGGTATCGTCGAAAAATGGTGCAATCAGCGCATCCTGACTGGCCTGAGCGGCACTTTCCAGTGAACGTACCGAGGTGGTACCCACCGCGATCACGCGATTTCCCCGCGCCTTACACGCCAGCACAGCATCGACGACATCCTGCGGTACTTCAGCATATTCGGCGTGCATAATGTGATCTTCGATCGTATCGACGCGTACTGGCTGGAAAGTCCCGGCACCAACGTGCAACGTGACGAATGCCATTTCAATGTCTTTCTCGCGTAGCGCAGCTAACATCGGCTCATCAAAATGCAAACCTGCCGTCGGCGCCGCTACCGCCCCCGGACGCTGGCTATACACCGTCTGATATAGCTCACGGTCAGCGTCTTCATCAGGCCTATCGATGTAAGGTGGCAACGGCATATGGCCGATAGCATTCAGGATCGATAGAACATCGCGGGAGTCATCAAAATGCAGCTCAAATAGCGCATCGTGACGAGCCGCCATCGTGGCCTTGACGCTTTCATCATCGCCCAGCAACAGCTCCGTGCCCGGCTTTGGCGCTTTTGACGCGCGAACGTGCGCCAATACCCGACGATCGTCCAGCACGCGTTCCACCAGCACTTCCAGTTTGCCGCCGCTGGCTTTACGACCAAACAGACGAGCAGGAATCACGCGCGTATTGTTGAACACCAGCAGATCGCCGGGATTCAGTTTATCCAGCAAATCGGTAAACACGCCGTGCGTCAGATCTCCCGTCGGCCCGTCCAGCGATAGCAGGCGGCACCCACTGCGTTCTGCTTGTGGATAATGGGCAATCAATGATTCAGGAAGTTCAAACGAAAAATCGGTAACACGCATGGCAATTCACTTAGCTGTTAATACATTAAAAATGGGCGGCCTAGTCTAGAGCCGCAAGCGCATGGCTGCAAGAAATAAGCATCTGAGTCGTGGAATGCATTATACCCAATAGAAAAGGTATATACTGTCACGATGAATTTTCTTGCACACCTTCATCTGGCCACGCTGGCCGACAGTTCCCTATTAGGTAATCTGATGGCGGACTTTGTTCGCGGCAACCCACAGGACAGCTACGCTGACGAGATTGTCGCGGGTATCCGACTGCATCGCCGCGTTGACTCGCTGACCGACAGTCTGCCAGAGGTCAAACAGGCACGTCAGTATTTCAGTGATGAATTTCGCCGCGTCGCTCCCATTACGCTAGATGTGCTGTGGGATCACTATCTTGCACGTCACTGGCTACAGCTGGTGCCCGATACGCCTTTGCAGACCTTTATCGATGGTGCCCAGTCACAAATCGAACCTCATCTGGCGCAAACCCCCGAACGCTTTCAGAACCTGAATCGCTATTTGTGGCCGGAACGTTGGATGACACGCTATGCGGAACTGCCGTTTATCGCTGATGTGCTGCACAGAATGTCAGTACGACGCCCGAAGCTGGCCGCGCTGTCCGGCTCGTTTCAGGACATCGAACAGCACTATCACCAATTTGAAATACTCTTCTGGCAATTTTATCCACGCATGATGCAATTAGCGAAAACGCAACGGCTGTGAGATCACAACTTTTCCGTTTTTCTACGCCACCTATACCTTAAATAATTCGAGTTGCGTGACAAAACGTGAGCGTTTTGAACAACGCTCTGCGTTGGTCCTTTAGGACAAGGCCATGCGGCCTTGTAACGCGGCAACTGCGCGAGTCCCCAGGAGCTTACTCAGGTAAGTGACTGGGGCGAGTAAGGGCAGCCAACGCACAAGCAGCTTGAAGTATGACAGGGATATTGTCCTTTCGATTAAAAGGGTTAATATAATTTATTGAAAGGAAATAGCGATGAGTTCAATAGACAAAAGCTATCTCATTGATTGGTCTCTTTGCCTGTATTCACTCAGACAGAATCCCTATACTGATCGCTGTTTTTTATATCTTCCGATCATTAACCGCTATCTACAGGAGTAATTATGGTCCTGGTAACTCGTCAAGCCCCAGACTTTACCGCAGCTGCCGTTTTAGGCAGTGGCGAAATCGTCGAAAATTTCAACCTGAAGAAGCACATCAACGGTAAAGCAGCCGTGATTTTCTTCTGGCCGATGGACTTTACCTTCGTTTGCCCATCAGAACTGATTGCTTTCGATCACCGCTATGCCGAGTTCAAGAAACGTGGCGTAGAAGTGGTTGGTGTTTCTTTCGATTCCGAGTTTGTTCACAATGCATGGCGTAAAACCCCTGTAGACAAAGGCGGCATCGGCGAAGTGCAATATGCGATGGTTGCTGACATTAAGCGCGAAATCCAGAAGGCCTACGGCATTGAGCACCCAGAAGCCGGTGTTGCACTGCGTGGTTCTTTCCTGATCGACAAAAGCGGTGTGGTTCGCCATCAGGTCGTTAACGATCTGCCGCTGGGTCGTAACATTGATGAAATGCTGCGTACCGTTGACGCGCTGCAATTCCACGAAGAGCACGGCGAAGTCTGTCCGGCACAGTGGGAAAAAGGGAAATCCGGTATGGGCGCGTCACCAGATGGCGTAGCGAAATACCTGTCTGAAAACGCAGACAAGCTGTAATCCCTCATCGTTGCCCTCATGGGCAATGTGATAATCAAGCCAGTTGCTATGCGACTGGCTTTTTTTTCGCGATGTTTCTCTCATCGATCTTCTCACTGCTCGCCTTCGCGATCCCAAAAAATACAAAAGGTTGACTAGGGGCGCTAAATCCTTAGCCTTAAAGCCACATCGTGTTAATGCACGACAGATTCACTGGAATAAAAGGAGAACGCATGCAACAAAATCTCGCGCTATGGCTGAGAGAAGCTGGAATACAACACGCTAGCCTCATTGCGTTACTGATTGTTCTTGGGCTGATATTGCTCATTTCTGCCGTCATCCACCTGATTTTGCATCAGGTTGTGTTGAAACGGCTGGTTCTACGCTCACTCAATAAACCAGGAAAGACCGAAGGACACGGGTGGAAGCAGGCGCTGACACAGCACAACTTGTTTAACCGGCTCGCCTTCCTGTTGCAAGGGGTGATCCTGAATATTCAGGTCTTTGTGTGGCTGCCTTCGCAAAGTGAAACCCGTGAAGCGCTCATCATCTGCTCTCAAGTGTGGATCATGATTTTTGCGCTGCTGTCTCTGTTCTCGCTACTCGATGTGCTGCTCAATGTTTCCGCACGAACCAAAGTCGCCGCTCAATTGCCGCTGCGCGGTATCTTCCAGAGTCTGAAACTGATCGCCACCATCGTCATCAGTATCATGGTGGTATCACTGCTCATCGGGAAATCACCGCTGATTCTGATTAGTGGTTTAGGTGCCATGGCCGCCGTGCTGATGTTGGTGTTCAAAGATCCGATTATGGGACTCGTGGCAGGAATCCAGCTTTCCGCTAACGATATGTTGACGCTGGGAGACTGGCTCGAAATGCCGAAATATGGCGCTGACGGTGCCGTTATCGACATCGGGCTGACAACAGTAAAAGTGAAAAACTGGGACAATACTGTCACCACCATTCCCACCTATTCGCTGGTGTCCGACTCCTTCAAAAACTGGCGTTCGATGTCGGAATCGGGGGGACGGCGCATAAAGCGTAGCATCAATATCGATACCACCAGCGTGCATTTCATGACGGAAGACGAACAGGCGCGATTGCTGCGCAGCAAGTTACTGTCAGCGTATATCCAAAACAAGAAGAGCGAGTTGGAGCAGCACAACGCACAGTCAGACTCCGATCTGACATCCCCGCTGAACGGCCGTCGTCTAACCAATCTGGGGACGTTCCGCGCCTATCTTCAGGTTTACCTGCGTACCCATCCGGGAATTCATAAAGGAATGACGCTAATGGTACGGCAGCTTGCGCCAACGTCTGAAGGGGTACCGCTGGAAATTTATGCGTTTACCAACACCACCGCCTGGGTCGACTATGAAAGTATTCAGTCTGACATTTTCGACCATATCTTTGCGATTCTGCCCGAGTTCGATCTCCGCATTCATCAGACACCAACCGGTCACGATATGCGGGTAATGGCGCAGAAAATGACTACGCAGGAAGCGAAATAGGCACAAAAAAATGCTCCAATGGAAGCGCAGAGGTTGCTAATAAAGTCCGTAGTGCGGGAGTAACGAATAGATCGTAAAGACGCTGCAAGTACGTCCATGTAAGCTCGGCTTGCGCCATCCATGGCGCAAACGCTTTACTCTTCTATTTCGTTACTCCCGTTTTCGTTCGACAAAAAGGTTTGTCAACTGACAGTCTGAGCGCTTCTTCTAATAGCAAGCAACTAACTTAATTCTGTGCCGCTACCGCGTTCTGATGCTTCTTCTTCCAGACATAGCCCACTAAAAGCAGCCCTATCCAGATAATACCGACATACAGCGACACGCGCGTGTCCGGGAAGTAGCCAATTAATCCGATGATGAAGAACAGGAAG
Organism: Pectobacterium punjabense; assembly: GCF_012427845.1. Taxonomy (NCBI): domain Bacteria; kingdom Pseudomonadati; phylum Pseudomonadota; class Gammaproteobacteria; order Enterobacterales; family Pectobacteriaceae; genus Pectobacterium; species Pectobacterium punjabense. The sequence goes on along the minus strand of NZ_CP038498.1, from coordinate 1,277,105 downwards.
ATAATGCCGAACACGGAGGTCACTATCCCCCCGCGCAGCGGGAATGCCAGCGCCTTCACTTCATCCGGGCTCAAACGGCGACGGAACGCAATCTGAGAGAACAGAATCATGATCCACACCCACACTGTCGCAAAGGTGGCCAGTGAAGCAATCACCAGGAATACTTTGCCGGGCATAATGTAGTTCAGGTACACCGCTACCAGCAGCGCCATCATCATCACGACCACCGTAACCCACGGAATACCACGTTTGGAAATGCGGCTAAACACTTTCGGTGCATGCCCCTGCTCCGCCATCCCGTGTAGCATACGGCCGACGCCGAAGACGTCACTGTTAATCGCCGACAGCGACGCGGTAATCACAACAAAATTCAGAATACCTGCCGCCGCCGTAATACCCATATGCTGGAACGTTAACACAAACGGGCTACCGTTGGTGCCTACCTGATTCCACGGGTAAATCGACATAATGACGAATAGCGTACCGACATAGAACACCAAAATACGCCAGGGTACAGAGTTAATCGCGCGAGGGATGGATTTATGCGGGTCTTTGGCCTCACCGGCGGTGATCCCAATGATCTCCACGCCGCCATAAGCAAACATCACTAGCTGTAGCGATAGAATCATCCCCATTACACCATTACTGAAGAATCCGCCATTGCTCCATAGATTATGGATACCGGTAGGTTCTCCGCCGTTGCCAATCCCCCAAACGATAATGCCGATTCCAGCAACGATCATGATGATAATGGTGGCAACTTTGAAGAAAGAGAGCCAAAACTCCAGTTCACCAAACGCTTTTACATTCATCAGGTTGATGGCACCGATGATGAGCACCACGCTCAAGACCCACACCCAATGCGGCACCGCAGGGAACCAGACGCCCATGTAGATACCAAACGCGGTCACATCGGCAATGGCGACAATCAGCATCTCAAAGCAGTAGGTCCAGCCGGTGATATAGCCCGCCAGTGGACCGAGATAATCCTGCGCATAGCGAGAAAACGAGCTGGATTGCGGGTTATGCACCGACATTTCACCCAAGGCGCGCATGATGATATATGCGACAATCCCACCAATCAGGTAAGCCAGCAACACGCTGGGGCCAGCCATTTGGATCGCGCTAGCGGAGCCATAAAACAGGCCGGTTCCGATCGCCGAGCCAAGGGCGATAAAGCGGATATGCCGCGTGCTTAACCCACGCTTGAGCTTGGAAGATGGTTGTTCCATTGATAAGCAACCCTGTCTTAATAAGAGAAAAACATTACAAAAAGAAAAACCACAGGCAAATACCTGTGGTGCAGAAACCTAACGCTGTGCTGGAACAGTAGGATACCCCTACCGCCCCAGCGCTATCAGGTCTTAACGATATTATTGATGTACCGTAACTTCCTGACGACCACACAGTCTGTCGTAAATCACTGCAACCAGTAAAATCAGCAGCGACGGTGGCAACCAGGCCAATCCTTGCTCACTCAGTGGCAGATTGAGGCTCCACTCTGGCAACAGCGATTTGAAAGCCGATGATTTTACACCATCAATCATGCCAAATAACAGGCTGACTAGCATGACGGGAGCCACAATACGCGAAGCGCTATTCCACCAACGCAGCGTAAAACTCAGTAAAACCAGAATGATACACGGTGGGTAAATCGCCGTCAGTACAGGAATGGAAAGTTGGATTAAATGGCTCAAACCCAAGTTGGACACCACCATCGAGAACGTTCCCAACACAAATACCAGCGTGCGATAGGACAACGGCAGATATTGTGCAAAGAATTCAGCACACGCACAGGTCAATCCCACCGCCGTCACCAGACACGCGATAAAGATTAGCAACGCCAGGAAGCTGCTTCCCATGTTACCAAAAGTGTGTTGCACATAAGCATGGAGGATCTCTGCCCCGTTCAGCGCCTGCGGCACCAGTTCGCCGCTGACAGAACCAAGCTGGAACAGGCTCAAATAGACCAACGTCAGGCCAATACCTGCAATTAACCCAGCCCACACGGTATAACGCGTCAGCAGTACTGAGCTTGTCACTCCACGTGAACGCGCCGCATTGACGATCACGATACCAAAGACCATTGCGCCCAGCGTATCCATCGTCAGATAGCCGTTAACGAAACCATTGGAAAACGGCAGATGCTCATATTCCTCTGTCGCAGGAATTGGCGTACCCGCAGGCCACAGCACTGCGGCAATACCCAATACCGCCAGAGCGATGATCTTCAACGGCGCCAGCACATGGCCGACCGTATCCAGCAGTTTGCCCGGATACAGGGAAATCGCGATCACAATAGCAAAATAAATCAGGCTATAAATCAACAGAGGAGACGCGCCATTACCAACCAAAGGAGCCAAGCCGACTTCAAACGAAACGGTTGCCGTACGCGGCGTCGCGAACAGTGGCCCAACAGCCAGATAGCACACGGTAGCCAAGACTACACCGGCCTTTTTACCAATCGGCGAGCTTAACGCATCAACGCCGCCACCAACCCGAGCAAGCGCAATGACAGTTAGTACAGGTAGGCCAACCGCTGTCAGCAAGAAGCCGATTGCAGCAGTCCAAACATGCTCTCCTGCCTGCAATCCCACCATAGGCGGGAAAATAATATTTCCAGCCCCCACGAATAAAGCAAAGGTCATAAAACCTAATGCCACAATATCTTTGGAAGTTAAACGATGGCTCATAGTTATGTCGTGTTGCCTGTATCAAATCGATAGAAAGGAAATCGTGTCGTTTATCGCCGCCAGAAGCCATCCGCAAATGAGTAGCCCGAAGCATGATGCCAACACTCTGGCGACGCGAAAGATGGCGGTCATATACTAGGAGTTATTTTTTGAACAGCCATATTGGGTGCTAAGTAAACCGTTTATAGCGTAAAAAGACAAGCGGAGATCTAAAAACCAGAGTATCTATCCTTTCTATACTAAAAAATAAGGATATAAATTGGTTTATACTGATTTGCATGACACATGATTTGCGCATTTATCGATATTTCATTGCAATAAAACTGACAAAAAACGACATAAAATGCGTTGTTCGATCATAAAAAAAACATATTGCACAAAAACGTCGCAGATAGAAAGCGGGATAACAGCCACAAAAAAGGCCGGATCGTACGATCCAGCCTCGGTATATCCATTATAGGAATAAGGTTACTTCATCGGTGTCACCACACGCGATTAGCAATATCCACAACAAGTCTCAGCTTATTCCACTGCTGCTCTTCCGTCAGGCTGTTGCCCTCTTCCGTTGAAGCAAAGCCACACTGCGGGCTCAGGCAAATCTGGCTGAGATCGACATACTTTGCCGCTTCCGCGATGCGTGCCTGCACAACCTCAGCGTCTTCCAGCTCGCCGTTCTTCGTGGTGATCAGCCCTAGCACAACCTGCTGATGACCCGGTTTCACAAAACGCAGCGGTTCAAAGCCCCCCGCTCGCTCGGTGTCGTATTCCAGGAAGAATGCATCGACGTTCACCTCACCAAACAGAATTTCTGCAACAGGTTCATACCCGCCTTCAGAAATCCAGGTCGAACGGAAATTGCCACGACAAACGTGTAAACCGATAACCAGATCGGCTGGTTTATCAGCCAGCGCTTTATTCAGGACATCGGCATAGGTCCGTGCCAACTGTGCGGGATCTTCACCACGTTCTCGGATCTGGCGTTTTTGATCGTCAGAGCACAAATAGGCCCACACGGTGTCATCCAGTTGTAGGAAGCGGCAACCCGCATCATAAAATGCGTGGATCGCATCGCGCCAGGTTTGCGCCAAATCGTCAAAGTAGTCAGCCAGATCGGGATAAACTGTCGCATCAATCGCTTTTCGTCCGCCGCGGAAATGCATAACGCTTGGGCTAGGAATCGTCATTTTAGCAACTGCATCACCAGAAATGCTGTTCAGGTAGCGGAAATGATCGAGCATTGGGTGTTGGGGATTAAAACTCACTTTATCCACGACACGAATCGCATGGGATTTAGTCTGAATACCGTTGAATTGAATACCGTGATCGGCTTCGTAACGCTCTACACCGTGCAAGTCGGCAAAGAAGTCAAAGTGCCACCAGGCACGACGCAGCTCACCGTCCGTCACTATCTTCAAGCCCGCTTCACGCTGCTTGTCTACCACCCGCAGAATCTCACGATCTTCAATATTCCGCAGCGCGACATCATCAATCTCGCCCGCCTGATGCTGAAGACGAGCCTGCTTAATCGCAGCCGGACGCAAGAAACTGCCGACGATATCGGCACGGAAAGGGGATAAGGTATTCGCCATCTGTCGCTCCTGACATGTTACCAGCACCTATCTTTAGGAAAGAAACGTACTGGCATATAGTTTCAATATGAAATATTTGCCCAGAGGGATAGTTACATTTAATCTTATTTAGCCATCTGGACGTCTAAATTTAAAGCTATCCTGTCACGTGGCGAATCACAGGGCAATAGAAGATTTTTCACATCACATGAATAAAATTCATGTAGCGTGAAGATAGCGCAAATTCATGATGGAAGAGACATTATTCAGGCAAGCCAATCTGCTGCCGCGCCTGACGACGCGTTTCTTCTGGCAGCGGCAAATAACCATCCTGATTCACCAGCGACTGCCCCGTTTCGGACAGCACACGGGCTAAAAATGCCGCTGTCAGCGCTTCCAGGGGTTGACTGGGCGCTTTGTTGACATAGATATAGAGATAACGGGTGTAGGGATACAAACCGCTGCGGATATTTTCCGTCGAAGGATAAATATAATCGGTGCCTTGAGCAGCTAATGGCAACATCTTCACGCCGCTAGTACGAAAGCCCACGCTGGCGTAACCAATCGCATCAGTTGATGCCGCAACCGCTTGTACCACGGACGCCGAACCGGGTAATTCATTAACTTGAGGAAGGAAATCGCCGCGGCATAGCGCTTTTTGTTTAAAGAACCCATAGGTTCCTGAGGCAGAATTTCGCCCATAGCGTAGTAACGTCCGTTTCTCCCAGCTACCGCGTAAGCCGAGGTCGCCCCACTGTTTTATCGGCTGCTGATTACCACAGCGCTGCGTAATCGAAAAGATAGCATCCAACTGTGACAAGTTTAATCCAAGCAGAGGGTTATCCTGATTAACCAACACGACTAGCGCATCCATAGCCACAGGCACCGCCAGCGGTGGATAACCGTAGTGCTGAACAAACGCCTCAATTTCGCTAGCTTTCATCGCCCTGCTCATCGGCCCAAGCTGGGCTGCCCCCGACGCCAGAGACGTCGGCGCAGACGATGAGCCAGCAGCCTGAATCTGTAAATTCACGTTCGGATAATGCTGACTGAAATCCGCCGCCCAAAAGGCCATCAGGTTAGCCAGCGTATCCGACCCCGCACTGGAAAGATTACCCGCCAGCATCTGACGAGGCTGTGCGGAGCACAACGCGCTGAGCAGCAGTAAAAAAGCGCCCGCAATACGAGTGGCGGATGTCATAGATAGCGTTTTCCGTCAGGCTGAAGGTTTCACCGTATTTTCAGCCAGAGAGGCAGGGACAATCAACCGATTCGGCAACGTAAAGACAAAACGCGATCCCAGACCATCTTCACTCATGATCTCCAGACGGGAATCGTGGTGGCTAAGTGCGTGCTTAACAATCGCCAGCCCCAACCCGCTGCCGCCGGTTTGCCGCGAACGCGCCTTATCCACGCGATAAAAACGTTCAGTCAGGCGCGGCAAGTGCTCAGCCGCAATCCCCGGCCCGTTATCGCTGACCTGAAATTGCGCACCTTGTGGGATCTTCTGCCAGCAGACTTCGATACGCGTTCCTGCTGGCGTATGGTTGACCGCGTTATACACCAGATTGGATACCGCACTGCGCAGTTGTTCTTCATTACCAAACACGCGGAGGTTTTCATTTACACGAAAGACGATCTCATGACGCCCCTGACTCAGGGTCTGCGCTTCACGCTGTAATACGCGCAGTATTAACGGAATATCGACTTTTTCATTCAAATCAATCGCCGTCGCAGCCTCAATCCGCGACAAGGTCAGCAGTTGTTTGACCAGCCCGTCCATGCGTCGAGTCTGTTCCTGCATCGTATTCAACGCCTTCCCACGTAGCGCGGCATCCAGCGTTTCTTCCTGCATCATTTCCAGATAGCCTTGCAACACCGTCAGTGGCGTACGCAGTTCATGGCTAACATTGGCAAAAAAGTTACGTCTGGCACCTTCGAGTTGATGCATTTGCGTAATGTCACGCACTACCATCAGAAGTTGCCCTTCGGAATACGGCATCACGCGGAATTCAACATGGTGGGAATTATTCAACTGCAACGTGAGAGGACGACTAAAATCTTGCCCCTTCATGTAATTAGTGAATTCAGGATAGCGCAATAAGTTGAGGATATTCTGACCGTTATCCTCCGGCCAGCGGAAATTGAGTAGGTGCTGTGCCAGATGATTACACCAGAAAATCGTTCCCTCTTCGGTGGTGATCACTACGGCATCTGGCAATGATTCAGCGCCACTGCGAAACCGTTTGATCAAGAGCGCCAGTTCCCGGCGACGGCGTCGATTACGCAACTGCATCTGATAGAGCCCATAAAACAATGGCTCCCAGCTCCAGCGACCAGGCGGTGGCGTCATACTACGGTCAACCCACAGCCAATAAGAGAGTTTGAGCTGGTTATAAAAATTCCAGCAGAGTAAGCCTAATACGGCGACCAGCAGAAACCAGGGCAGATAGCCAAAAATCAGCCCCAGCAGTAAAGCGGGCAAACAAAAAAAAGCTAGCTCCAATGCCAGCCTTTTCCAGGATAAACGTTCTAGCACGTTAATATTTCTCCGGTTACGATTACCTCAGTAACGCGTTGAAAAACGGTAGCCCGTTCCCCGAACGGTTTGCACCATTTTGTCATGTCCGCTGGTTTCCAGCGCTTTACGCAGGCGACGAATATGGACGTCGACAGTACGATCCTCAACATAAACGTTAGTGCCCCAAACGTGATTCAGCAACTGTTCCCGGCTATAAACACGTTCAGGATGCGTCATAAAGAAATGCAGCAGTTTAAATTCTGTCGGCCCCATGTCTAACGCGTGCTCTTCGGTCGTCACGCGATGGGAAGAAGGGTCAAGGCTCAGGCCACGCATTTCAATCACTTCTTCCACCGCCATCGGTGAAATTCGGCGCATCACGGCTTTGATACGCGCCACTAATTCTTTGGGTGAAAACGGTTTGGTAATGTAATCATCCGCCCCCACTTCAAGCCCACGCACGCGGTCTTCTTCTTCGCCACGCGCGGTCAACATCATTACCGGAATATCACGCGTCAGCGCTTCGCGCTTCATATGCTTGATGAATTGCAGGCCCGAACCGCCTGGCAGCATCCAGTCCAATAACACCAGCTCTGGGAACGGCTCTGACAGTTGCGTTACCGCACTGTCATAATCTTCGGCTTCCACTGGTTGATAACCATTTTGTTCCAGTACAAAGCAGACCATTTCACGAATTGGTGCTTCATCTTCCACGACTAATATGCGTTTTGCCATTGTTAATCCTGTCGTTAATCATCGTCGCTGTTAGCAGGCGAAAGGCATTATGCGTCAGTTTTATGACAGATTTATGAAAAACATACGGCTCCTCATCGCATGGTGTTACAGCGCGTACATCTGATTTTTCGAGCTGCTTTCCAAACTCTTGATTCCACCGCGACAGCCGTCATTCCTGCTATATATAATCACGGCATTACGGTGACAGAGCACCATCGCGATGACACACCATGTCACATAATGAACAATGACAACGTCATCCAACGCCACACGGCATGAATATCGAGAGAGCACGATGCGCATTATCCACACCGCCGATTGGCATTTAGGGCAATATTTTTATACCAAAAGCCGCGCAACTGAGCATCAGGCTTTTCTGCACTGGCTTATCGCCCAAGTGGAACTGCACCACGTCGATGCCATTATAGTCGCAGGCGATATTTTTGATAACGGCTCGCCTCCTAGCTATGCGCGGGAAATGTACTATAGCTTCGTGGTGGAACTACAGCGCACGGGCTGCCAGCTTGTCATTCTCGGCGGCAACCACGATTCCGTCGCGATGTTAAATGAATCCCGTGGTTTACTGGCCTGCCTGAATACGCGGGTCATCGCCTGCGCCAGCGACGAGCCCGCCCAACAGGTGCTCCTGCTGGAAAACCGTCAGCGGCAGCCCGGCGCCCTGCTCTGTGCCATTCCTTTTTTACGTCCGCGTGATGTGCTAACCAGCAAAGCCGGACAATCCGGTGATGAAAAACAGCTCGCGCTACAGGAAGCCATTACCGCGCACTACCAACAGTGTTACCAATTGGCTTGCCAAAAGCGAGACGAGCTTGGCCTGCCGTTACCAATTATTGCAACCGGGCATCTGACGACGATTGGTGCAAGCGCCTCGGAATCCGTGCGCGATATCTACATTGGTACGCTCGATGCCTTCCCTGCTCAGGCTTTTCCCCCTGCGGATTATATCGCCCTCGGGCATATTCACCGCCCGCAGCGCGTGACCCAAAGTGAGCACATTCGCTACAGCGGTTCACCTATCCCGCTGAGTTTTGATGAGCTCGGCAGTGAGAAGTCCGTTTGTCTGGTCAGCTTCATACCCGATGCGCCACCGCAAATAGATCTACTTCCCATTCCCGTAACCCAGCCGATGCAGCTGATTAAAGGCAGCCTGAGTGATATTGAACAACAGCTGTCCGCCTTCCAGACCTATCAGGGCGATAAACCCGTGTGGCTGGATATTGAACTCAGTACGCAGGATTATCTGAGCGACATGCAAAAGCGTGTTCAGGCGATGACCGAAAATCTGCCCGTTGAGGTACTTCTGCTGCGCCGCACGCGCGAACAGCGTTTGCAGGCGATGATCCGACAGGACAAGGAAACGCTAAACGAATTGAGCGTGCATGACGTTTTTGAACGTCGTCTGGCCACGGAGACTGAAATGGAAGAGAGCCGACAACAGCGTGTGCGCTCGCTGTTTACTCAGGTTATTGATGAATTGGAAAATAGCGAGCCTGCCAAATGAAAATCCTCAGTCTGCGTTTAAAGAATCTCAACGCGCTGAAAGGCGAATGGAAGATCGACTTCACTCAAGAGCCGTTTTCCAGCAACGGCTTGTTTGCCATTACCGGCCCAACAGGGGCAGGAAAAACCACGCTGCTGGATGCCATTTGTCTGGCGCTGTATCACGAAACACCACGGTTGGGTCAGCTTTCCGCTACTAATAACGATCTGATGACTCGTAACACCGCCGAGTGCCTCGCCGAGGTCGAGTTTGAGGTTAAAGGCGTGGGATATCGTGCCTTCTGGAGCCAGCGTCGGGCAAGAAATGATCCAAATCGTAACTTGCAGTCTCCCAAGGCCGAACTTGCCCTCATTGACGGTGGCAAAATTCTGTGTGAAAAGCTCAATGATAAGAAAGACATGATCACACAGATCACCGGACTGGATTTTGGCCGCTTTACGCGATCCATGATGCTGTCACAGGGGCAATTTGCCGCCTTTCTCAACGCAAAAGCCAGCGACAGAGCGGAACTGCTGGAGGAACTGACTGGCACAGACATTTATGGACTGATTTCCGAACGTGTCTATGAAAAATACAATCAGGCAAACATCGCGCTGAGCACGCTACAGGCGCGCGCGTCAGGTATTCAGCTGTTAACCGATGAGCAGCGTCAGCAGGTAGAAACACAGCTTGCTGAGCTGCTCCAGCAGGAGCAACAGGGCAACGCCGAGCGTGAGCAAGTACTGACTATGCTGCGCTGGTTTGAGCAATTGACGCAGCGGCAGACGCAGCTAACCAGCACGCAGTTACAACACGCAAGCGCCGAATCAGCCATTCAGCGGGCCAAGCCGCAGCTCGATAAGTTAGCCAACAGCGAGCCGGCAGAAAAGCTAAGGCCACTACACCAGGAAAAGGAGCGCTATCGACAGGAGTCCCTTACACTCGCCCAGCAGATTGAACAACTGACTGAGAAACAGGGCGCAGAACAGTTGGCTTTGGCGACGCTACGCCAGCAGGAAGAAAAGGCGGAGCAGAACGCGAATGAGCATAAACGGGAACGTCAGAAACAAGAGTTGTTGATCAACGAACAGGTTGTGCCGCTTGACCATCGTATCGCTACACTGGAACAGCAAAAAACCCAGCAGCAGGACGAACTGGCAAAAACACAGCGTCGCCTGCAAGCCGACGAAAGCAAACAAACGCAGATAGCAGCGGAACAGCAGCAGGCAAAACAGCAGATTGAACAGATTCAATCTTATCGCCAGCAACACGCACATCATCAGCAGTGGGGAGAACAACTTCCTCTGTGGCGCACCCAGTTTCGGCAGTTGCGCCAGCTTAATGACGAGCAACAGAAGCTAAGCCAAAAACAGATACAGCACACCGAACAATCAACAGCGCTCCAGCAAGAAGCGGCAACACTGACGGCACAACAGCGCGAACAACAAACGGTCGTTGATGCCGCGCGCGAGTTGTTCACACTACACGATGAGACCCGGAAAAATCAGGAAACCCAGCAGCCGCTTTCCGCGCTGCACCAGCGGTTTAATCAACTCAGCGCCCAGAGAACCGTACGCCAACAGCTCGCGACAATCAGCGACCAATACCAACGTCTTCACGCCCGTCAGCAGCAGCACCTCGCCAAACAAGATGAGATACAAGGGCATATCAGTCAGTCAGAAATCTTAAAGAAACAGCAACAGTCTGAACACGAGCAGCGCACTCAGCATCTCGACGATCTGGAAACGGTGTACCGTCAGGAAGAACGCATCGTTAAATTGGAAGCCGAAAGACAGCGACTACAGGCTGGCGATCCCTGTCCGTTGTGCGGTTCAACTGAACACCCGGCGATTGAACGCTATCAGGCATTACAACCATCTGAAACTCAAAATCGCCTGACGGCGTTACGCCAGGAGGTCAGTCAGTTAACAACGGCGCTGGCGAATACGACAGCACGGTTGACCTCACTAGAGCAGCAGCGGGAACAGCTGCAACAGGATATCGCTCAGAACGATGGCGAGCATCAAACGCTGTTGCAACAGTGGCAAGATGTCAGTGAGCGCTTACAAGTTAACTATACGCTGGAAGAGCAGGACAAGATTGCTGCCTGGTTTGCACAACGCGAGGTCGAAGAACAGGATATTCGCCAGCAGATTAGCGTGCGCGAACAGGAGCAAAAGCGGTGGCAGGAAAGTAAGGATTCACTGACCGCCTCAGAGACATTATTGCGAGAACTCGACCAAAAAATTGCACTAAACGCCCAGCAACAGACCTCGCTACGCGTCACGCAGGAAGAAACCGCCCAGTCGCTGCAAAACGTGCAGCAGCAGCTCACGCAGTTCGCTCAGGAAATCACGCAGACGCTGGCAAATGCAGGTCTCCTTTTGCCGGAAGATGGCGCTCAGGATAGCTGGCTGGTTCAGCGCGAGAGCGAATGGCAAGATTGGAAAACCAAAGAACAGGAGCAGTCTCGCTTAATCCCCCTGTTAGCCACACTGGAAAGCGATTTTCAGCATCTGAATCGCAGCGTGACCGAGGCAAAACAGCAGTTCCAAACGCAGCAACAGCACCTGGAACAGCACCTCGCGTTACTCAGCGCGAACCAACAAGAGCGGCTGGCGTTATTTGGGGACAGGCAGATCGCTACCGTGCGCGAACAGCTACAGCGAACCAGCCAGCAGTACGACGATGCACTCAGACTAGCCCTATCAGCTCGTCAGCAAACCGAAACGACGTTGAGCCGCCTGACGGGAGAACTGACCCGCACGCAGCAGCAGTATGAGCAGAGCATGCATCAACGCGATAGTGCGACTGAACGATTCACTCAGGCTTTGCAGCAAAGTGCTTTTGCTGATGAAGCCGCCTTCCTGAATGCGCTGCTTGATGAACAGGAACGACAGACTTTGCAGGCATTGAAGGAGAAGCTGTATCAGAGCTTGCAGCAGGCAGCAGTGCTTCACCAGCAGGCTGAACAGGCATTACTTGAGCAACAACAAAAACGGCCTGACCCCCTACCAGAAGAAGCAACGCAGACATCGATACAACAGCAGCTCTCAGAACAAGATGAAACACTGAAAGCCAACCTCCGGCAGCAGGGTGAATGCCAACGTCAGCTATCTGACGATCGGCAACAGCGCCAGAATCAACACGCTCTGCTTAACGAGATCGCCCAAAGCCAGAAAATGTGTGACGATTGGGATACGCTAAACTCGCTAATCGGCTCACAAAACGGGCATAAATTCCGCAAGTTTGCTCAGGGGCTAACGTTGGATCATCTGATCTACCTCGCCAATATCCAGCTTTCACGCCTGCACGATCGTTATCAGCTAAAACGGAAACCCGGTGGCGAGCTGGAACTTCTGGTGATGGATACCTGGCAGGCAGATGCCGAGCGCGATACAAAAACGCTATCCGGTGGCGAGAGTTTTTTGGTGAGTCTATCACTGGCGTTGGCGCTATCCGATCTGGTCAGCCACAGAGCCAGCATCGACTCGCTGTTTCTGGACGAAGGCTTCGGTACGCTGGATGCCGAAACGCTAGATATCGCACTGGATGCGCTCGATAACCTCAACGCCTCCGGTAAAATCATCGGCGTCATCAGTCATGTCGAAGCCATGAAAGAACGCATTCCAGTACAGATCAAAGTGCAGAAGGTTAACGGACTAGGCGTCAGCCGATTGGCACCACAGTACGCCGTTTAGCCATCATTCGATCTGCAATTACTTCGTCTTCGGCCAAAGCCAGGCGGCTCCGCGAACCCCGCTGGAGTCGCCGTGTATCGCCTGGCGTACAGGCGTTTCGCACTCACCGCCGAAGATCCACTGTTTAATCTTTTCCGGCACGGTCTGATAAAGACGAGACACATTGCTCATTCCGCCTCCCAGTACCACGACGTCAGGGTCAAGCAGGTTAATCACATGCGCCAGCGATTTTGCCAAACGGTGCTCATAGCGCTGTAATGCCAGCTCCGCAATGGGATCACCCTGCTCCGCTAAGGTAATGATCGCCTCGCCCTTGTGCGGCTGGCCACTCAGGCGTTGATAATCTACCGAAAATCCCGTACCGGAAATAAAGGATTCAATACAGCCGGACTTGCCACAGTAGCAGGGCACGGTCTGCCGATAACGCAGCTCATCTTCATCCATCCAGGGCAGCGGGTTATGCCCCCATTCACCCGCAATACCGTTACCGCCGACGTGAGCCTGACCGTTCAACGCAATGCCCGACCCACAGCCAGTGCCGATGATGACTGCAAAGACGGCCTGCTTCCCTGCCCCAGCACCGTCAACAGCCTCTGAAACAGCAAAACAGTTCGCGTCATTCGCAACCCGCACGGGTCGATTTAACAGCGTGGCAAGATCGAGATCCAGCGCCTGACCATTGAGCCAGGTAGAGTTGGCATTTTTTACCTTGCCGGTAAACGGCGACAGCGTACCGGGAATCCCCACGCCAACGCTGCCACGACAGCCAATCGCTTTTTCAGCCATCTCCACCAGCGTGGCGATAGTCCGCAGAGTTTCCGGGTAATCATTTCTTGGCGTCGGCATACGTTGCCGAAAACGTTCCTTTCCCTCGTCATCCAGCGCAATGACTTCTGTTTTCGTCCCGCCCAGATCGATACCGATTCTCATGATGTCTCCCCACGTGTGGTAAATAGGCCCGAGTAAATTTGCCACTGACCTGAAAACTTTCTTATTTATAGATAGATACCCTAAATAATTCTAGTAACACAGCCAACGCACATGCCGCTTGAAGTATGACGGGTATAACCAGAGAAACCAATCAGCTGCAACCCAAAGCGTGACGGGTATTCCTCTGAATTCGGGTATTTTATTCCACATTACGGCCTCGAATTCGTTATCATGCGCGCAACATTACAAACCCGCGTGCAAACCTGCGCGCCCAGTCAGGGATAACACCATGTTGTGGTTTAAAAACTTAATGATTTACCGCCTAAGCCGGGACAGCGTGCTGTCCAAAGATAACGTTTTGTCTGCGGACGAACTGGAAAAACGGCTCAGCGCTTTCGCGTTCACCCCGTGCGGCAGTCAGGATATGATGAAAACGGGTTGGGTATCGCCGATGGGATCGCATAGCGATGCCTTAACGCACGTCGTTAATGGGCAAATCGTTATCTGCACCCGTAAAGAAGAAAAAATCCTGCCTTCCCCTGTCATCAAGCAAACCCTTCAGGCCAAAATCGAGCGTCTGGAAGCAGAGCAGCACCGTAAGCTGAAAAAGACCGAAAAAGATTCACTGAAAGACGAAGTGCTGCATAGCCTGCTGCCGCGTGCATTCAGCCGTTTCAGCCAGGTCTGGCTGTGGATCGATACGGTTAACGGCCTGATTATGGTCGATGCCGCCAGTGCCAAAAAAGCGGAAGATACGCTAGCGTTGCTGCGCAAAACATTGGGTTCCCTGCCTGTTGTACCACTGACGATGGAAAACCCTATCGAGTTGACGCTGACCGAGTGGGTGCGTTCCGGTGAACCGGCGGCAGGATTCGCGTTACAAGACGAAGCAGAGCTAAAAGCCATTCTGGAAGACGGCGGCGTTATCCGCTGTAAAAAACAGGATTTGGTCTGCGATGAAATCGCCGTACACATTGAAGCTGGCAAACTGGTCACCAAGCTGGCGCTGGACTGGCAGGAGCGCATTCAACTGGTCTTGTCTGACGATGGTTCAGTAAAACGGTTGAAGTTCTCCGATACGTTGCGGGAACAGAATGACGATATCGATCGGGAAGATTTTGCTCAGCGGTTTGATGCCGACTTCATTTTGATGACCAGCGAACTGGCAGCATTGATTGCGAATCTGATTGAAGCGTTGGGCGGTGAAGCCCAACGTTAATACGTTCAATCGTTAATGCTACCGATGGTTAATACTGTCGGTGATTGCCCGCCACCGTTCTGGCGGGCAATACATTCCAGTCTCGAATCCTGCTAGACCCGGAACGCCCCAACGACAGCGTTTAATTCTTCAGCCTGCGATTGCAGCGCCCCAGACGCAGCAGCAGATTCCTGCACCAGCGCGGCGTTCTGTTGCACCATCGAATCCAACTGCGCTACCGCTTTGTTGATCTCGTTGATACCACGCATTTGCTCATCCGCCGCATGCGTAATTTCAGACATCACCGAGCTCACCGTAGACACGCCACCAACAATTTCATTCATCGTGTCACTGGCCTGACGCACCTGCACCGAACCCGATGTCACACTGGAGACGGTCGATTCAATCAGCTCTTTAATTTCTTTTGCGGCCTGCGCACTGCGCTGTGCCAGACTGCGAACTTCACCCGCGACAACGGCAAAACCACGCCCCTGCTCACCCGCTCGTGCTGCTTCTACTGCGGCGTTAAGTGCCAGAATGTTAGTCTGGAATGCAATACCATCGATCACACCGATAATATCGCCAATTTTACCCGACGCGACCACGATTTCTTCCATCGTGACAATCACATCAGATACCACTTTTCCGCCCGTGCCTGCATCTTTCGACAGCAGCAGCGCTTTAGCATTGACCTGCTGCGCCGATCCTGCTGACTGCGTCACCGCCGCAGAGATTTCTTCCAGCGATGCTGCCGTTTGCTGAATGCTCGACGCCGCAGACTCAGTACGCGCAGAGAGATCGTTGTTCCCCGCTGAGATTTCATCCGCTGCCACCTGAAGCGATGCGCTGATATCCCGGATCTGAATCATTACCTGACTGATCTTATCGACAAAAATATTAAATGAGCGGGCAATCTGCGACACTTCATCATGCCCTTCATCCGGCAGGCGTTGCGTCAGGTCGTTGTTGCCGTTACTGATATCATCCATTGCGTCACGGATTTGCAGCAAACGTTTGAGCGTTGACGTGATGATGACGCCGATAATCAACGTTCCCAGCAGTGCAATAACAACCAGCGTAACAACCGATGTGGAGAGCAGTGAACGCATACCCGCAGTAGCTTCGGCTTTATCCAACGCCACCAGCATGTACCAGTTTGTGCCAGTAATAGGTTTTGCCACAACTAGCTTTGTCGACCCAGAAAAATCCACATCACGGGCGCTATCTGCTGAAAGAATGTCGCTCAGGTTAATCGCTGGGGCAATGTCAGTGATGTTTTTCAGCGTCAGTTTTTCATCTGGATGCGCAATGATCAGGCCACTACGCTCGATGAGAACACCAAAGCTATCTTTGGCTGGGTGAATCGCTTTTACGTTTTCAATCACGCTTTTCATCGTGACATCGCTGCCGACTACGCCTCTAACCGTACTTCCCTCCAGTACCGGAGCAACGAAAGAGACCACCAGCGTATTCGTCACTGCATCAACATAGGGTGCAGTCACTATCGGTTTGCCCTCTTTCACCGCCTGCTGATACCAAGGCCTGACAGTAGGGTTGTAATCAGCAGGAATACCGCCGGGATCGGCAAACTTAGCTGTGCCGTTGGCATAGCCCATGTACACATTCAGAAGCCCGCCGGATGCCGCAATCTGTTTAAACAGAGGAATCGGTTCCTCATCGGTAGTAACACGATTATGCAACGCAGAGATCATCAGCGTTTTAGAAGCAACCCAGTCGCTAATCGCTATACTGTGGCTAGTCGCTACTGCATCCAGCGTATTCTGGATCGATGCCTTATTCGCGTTATTGGCGATGGTGTAATTTAGAAAGGTATTGATAACAAGTGAAAGCACAACAATGGTCGAACAGGCCGCAAGAATGCGGGAGCGCGTCGTTTTCAGCATAAAATACTCTTTGCGTAGAATAGTTATACTATCCATAACGGCATCGAGAAATAAAACTTGAATGCGATCACACTATATAGCGGCTATTTATCTTAAATAGCTGATTTTCAATTAATACGTTCAACTACGCAGTCAAAATCAAAAGAGATACAAAACTAGAATCAAACCAACAATCCAGAATAAAAAACCAAATAAAAAATAATTAAAAGAATAAAAAACCAATCATTTCACATAGCATAAAATTATCGAAAATAACCTACTCTATTGTATTTTAACAAATCAGGGATTATTCCTAATTATTACACCATTCTTTTGTATTATTAATTAATCAGCATAATTAAATAAAAAAATTCATATATCCGGTAGTGGTAAACGAAACATCTGGCGAATAAAAAATAGCTGACAATAAAAAATCGGTTTCCCATTCATAATGGAAAACCGATTTTCATTTTATTGGTAAGGAGAAGTGAAATTACAGATATTTACACAAATAAGAGGTCGGTTCGACCACCTGTAAATTGAACTCGCTTTTTCCCGGAACAAAAAACGTTTCTCCTGGAGTGAAAACCTGCCAATCCGGTGAGCCCGGCAACAGCACTTTCAATGCTCCAGTGATGACCGTCATTTCTTCCGGTTGTCCGGTTCCAAACGTGTACTCACCCGCATCCATAACACCGACACTGGCGCGGCCAATGCTGTCGCCTTCAAAACCGATTGACTTGACCTTCCCTGCAAAATACTCATTTACATTCAGCATAGCGCGGCACCTATCGTCAAAAAATTCAGGAAATTCATCTTAAAAGGAGAGTCGAGCCACTGTCACGATCTATTCATTGAAAGTTAGTGCTCAGTAACACTGACTGACGATTATTTTACCAGTGACCTTCATTGACCGCCCTACGCAGCCGATGAACGTAGCGCTTTCAACACGCTTGCCACGATCGCTTCGGGTGCCTGCGATGCATCGATAACGTGATGCGAAACTCCACGATAAAGCGCATCACGCGCAGCCAGTACGTCAGCCATTTCTTCGGCAATAGGACGACCTGTCAGCGTAGGCCGCTGGTTATCCTGCGGGTTTTCCTCCAACCGCTGAGCCAACAATTCGGCATTCGCATGGAGGTAAATAACGATACCGCGATCGCGCATAAAACGCCGGTTAGCTTCAGCCAATACCATACCGCCACCTGTCGCAACGATACAACGGTTAGACGTCACCTGCTGAAGCGCCAGACTTTCACGCTGGCGGAAGCCATGCCATCCTTCCTGTGCAACAACATCAGCCACTGTCATATTGGTCGTTTGCTGCATAAACAGGTCGGTATCGACAAAGTCATATCCTAGCGCCTGTGCCAATTGATGCCCTACCGTAGTCTTCCCACAGCCTCTGGCACCAACCATAAAAATGGGGTGTGTCATGTAATGACGAATCCTTCTTTTTTACTCACCTGTTCCGTCATATTTCAAGCTGCACGCACATTGATTGCTCTGCAACTCGAACGATTTCGGGTATCAAAGATAATGGGGTGATTACCTACTTTGTCGTGGACTGAATCATACCGATAAAATCGACAGAGAGGGAAGTGACTTCTCAGTGGGAACGAAAAGCTGAAATGAACAGAAGCAAAAAGCCCCGCGTTTAAAGGCGGGGCTATCACACTAAAAACCGCTCAGCCGATTAATAAGCGTGGAAGTAATCCTGAATCACGGTTGGGTTCGTCGTTTTCGTCAGTGCCAACATCAGCAGAATACGTGATTTTGCCGGGCTCAGAGAATCGGCAACCAGACCAGGTTGGCCTGCATCCGGTGGTACGATACCGCTGCCAGTACGGCTGGAACGCACAACAACCACGCCTTTGCTTTCCGCTTTACGGATGCCAGCATCGCCACGCGTGGATACGCTACCTGCCCCCATACCCGCATATACGATGCCTTTTACGCCATGTTTAATGGAGGCGTCATACATATATTCTGGATCGTCCTGATAGCCATAAATAATATCGACAGCAGGCAATTTATCGATGTTGGTCACGTCAAACACAGAACGCGTGGTGTGAATTTTATCCAGACGCGTCTGGTAGTAAACTTTGTCACCGATAATCACGCCGAGATAACCTTCTTCTGGCGCTTTAAACGTATCCAGCGTAGAAGCGTTGGTTTTGCTGATGAAACGGGCAGAACCGATACGATCGTTCAGCACCACCAGCACTCCACGGCCACGGGAGTTTTTATCCGCTGCCACTTTTACTGCGCCGTACAGGTTCATCGGGCCGTCAGCGCTGATTGCCGTTGCCGGACGCATTGCAGCGGCAAAGACTACCGGTTTGTCGCTTTTCACCGTCAGGTTCAGAAAATAAGGAGATTCATCGAGCGTATCCGTACCGTGCGTAATCACCACGCCATCGACATCGCTGCGTGCCAGCAGTTCGTTCACGCGTTTACTCAGCTTCAGCAGAACATCGCTGGTCATATTTTCACTACCGATGCTAGCAACCTGCTCACCTGAGATATTGGCAAGCGTTTTCAGCTCTGGTACTGCTTGAATCAGCGTCTCTACGCCCAATGCCCCTGCTTTATATCCAGTGGTTTGCGTATTGGCCGCTGCGGACCCCGCAATCGTACCGCCCGTTGCCAGAATGACAATGTTAGGTAAATTTTCTGCCGCATTCGCCAGAGACGAAAAACAAACAAAAACAACAACGAATAATGCGTTAAACATCCTTTTCATAACCTATACCAACTTATTGAGTTAAGTGGCAGATCAGAAACGTCAGGTATCTGATCTGTAAGTAAAAAAACACTCACTCTGTTGGCAGCCTGCCAACATTGGCGCTTATAATGCCCCAGAATTCAACGAATTAATATATGCCAGTCAGACTTCACGCTAGCGGTCACAGCACGACGCGAGGCTGCCTAGATTGGCGCTAGCGGCTAATCTGTGCAACGGCATCCTGCGAGGCCTGTTCACGCGCTGTCCCCGTCAGTTCTGACAGCGTACCCTGATGCATTTCAAGCAGGCGATCGGCGTGTTCAAAGTAGTGATCGTCATGGCTAATCGCCACAATCGTTTTCCCCAATGCACGCAACTGCGGTAACAGCTCAAGGTAGAATACGCGACGAAATTGCGGGTCCTGATCGGCAGCCCATTCATCTAGCAGTAAGATGTCCCGCTGTTCAGCGACAGCTAACAAGAGTGCCACACGCTTACGTTGTCCCTGTGAGAGCTGTAAATTCATCACCTGATGATTCTCCAGCGTCAATTTATGCCGCATATTTAAGCGATCAAGCCACCCATCAACCAGTGTCGTATCAGGCTCCGTTCCCTGAGGCCCTATCATCTGCCCGAACAGGTGGAAATCGGTGAAAATGGCAGAAAATAGCTTTTGATAGTCCCCTCGCGTTTCTCCCGTAACCGGACGGTCATCCAGCAATAACGTACCGGAAACGGGGGTATAAAGCCCAGTCAGCAGCATCGCCAGCGTAGATTTCCCACTCCCGTTCCCACCAATCAGAAATACCAGTTCACCACGCTTTATCAGCAGATTGATTGGCCCAATTTCAAATCTGGAATCGTCATAGCGAAATACCACATCACGCAGTTCCAGCGTGTGCCAGTCAGTTGGAGCTATCGCAGAAGAAAAAGATGCCTGATAGCCAGCCAGATCAAGACGTTTCAACTTATTAAACGCGACTTGTGCACTCAGTAACGTGGGTAGTGCGCCAACGGCTTGCAGCATCGGTGTCCGTAAAAAAAGCAGCGTGAGTGAATACGTCGCGGCAATATTGGTATCTGCCCAGCCGAGATTGTTTGCCATGAAAAAGACAGCACCAATCACGCCCAGCATCATAATATTTGACCAGTTCACTGCACTGAGATGGAAGGTATCGGCGCGAATAACATTCTGTCGATAATCCTGCGCATTGGCCTGATAAACGTCTTCATACAGTTTCTGTGCCCGTTCCCGATTGAGCGTCAGTTCCTTACGTCCGTTAATCACGGTTTCGTAATCTTTCTGGAGGCGGTCTTCCGCTTCCCGAACCTGAGTAAGATGACGGTAGACGCGCGACACCAGCATAAATCCGCCCCAAAGGGTTACCGCAATCCAGACGGACGTCACCACCAGCATTTTGGGAGAGAGCCACGCCAGATAAGCCGCTGAGCCGATCGTAAGCACAATGCCCTGAATCAACTCCGGCAGTCGTACAAACGCGATGGTGATATTACGGATATCACTGGACAAGCTGGCGAGTAACTGGGCACTGCCAATCTGCTCAATGCGCGCAATGTTAGTATCCAGAATACGCTTGATGAACTGCCCACGAAGACGATAAACGAAATGGTGTCCGAGCGTGGTCAACGCCAGTTGAGACACCAATGTCACGCCCATCAAAAGCAGCAGCAACCCCAGAAATTGCGGCAATACGCTTAATGATTGATTGACCGTTTCAATCAATTGCAGATTGATAAAAGCAATCAACCCAATACCCAATGCGGCACTCAGCAAACTTAAAATGATAACGGCAAGAAATGGCCAGCGATATTGTTGATAAACAATGCGGAGCAACTCCATAACAACCTAATCTCTATCATGAAAACCATTGCCCGCAGTGTAATAGGGATACCCGTGATATCAAGAATAATTCTCATATCCAACCCGATACCAAACTCAACATCCTCAAACACGAGCCCAGTGCCACCGATAGCCCCATTAGCAACCATGATGAATAATCATAATTTTTTATAATTTCCCATAGTTACCATCGATAACATTCATATCCCATCGCAAAAAAACAACAAACACAAACTGATACAATAAATACAAATAAAATCACAATCTTCGTAGTGAGTACCTTGCCTTGTTTTACTCAAACTTGCGCAAAAAACGTCGCGCCGCAACATCCATAACGCTAAGTGATGGTAATTTAACATTATAATTATCGTAGTAATGGTTAAGTAAGGGTATGAGTCCGCTAAGCCATTTAATACGTAAGAATATTGTCATGATTTTTATTTTCAAAACATTTCAAAAAAATTGGATTTTTAGCTAAGCCACACCTATAAATATCAAGAATCGGACAAGTCTTATACCGTATAAATTCCCCATGGAAAGGGGATGAAGCACGACTCAATTTAGCCATTCTTACTATTTTTTTCTAAACCAGGTCAGATTTAGCGCTCCTCTTTTTGGTTGCGCATATACCCGTACCTCTCCACACAGCACTCGATCTGCCGGGAGAAGTATTCAGACGATGGTTGCAGATAAGTAAGAGGCTATTTCATGTCAGATATGAATGTTATTGCGGGAAATGCAAATATCCTGTCACGTCATGGTGGTCAGTTCATCAGTGCGGTTCCTCAAGGAGCAACACACGTCGAACTGCTGGAAAGCAGCACTGTCCGGATTCATGGCACACCAGATATGGTGTCTCGCTATGAGCGTGTTGGCAACGATCTTATCTTGCACATGAAAGACGGTACCACCGTCCGTTATGAGAGCTTCTTCACCCTGGATGCTGCGGGCTATCACAGTGAGCTGGTTTTTGATGATGGAACTCGACTGATCCACGCCCAGTTCTCCGGCGCGGCAGCCGCAGAAGGCGCGGCGCTAGCCGGAGAAGCCATTGCCCTTACGCCAGAATACGCCGCACTGGGCGATATGACATCATTACTGATTGGCAGTACCGCCAGCACGCTATCAACAGCTACGCTGGGCAGCGTTCTGGGCGCTGTCGCTCTCGGCGGAGCCGCTGTCGCAGGGGTCGCCGTCGCCGTGGCATCGTCGAGTAATGACGACACCACCACACCGCCACCGCAGCCAGAACCTTTAACTATTGATGCCTTCGCTGGCAATAACGGGCTGAACCGTACAGAAATTGGCCTACCTCATATCCTCAGCGGGAAAACCACTGGCGTCAGCGCGGGGCAAATCGTCACCATCACGTTGAACGGCGTGGTTTACACTACGACTATTGCCGCCGACGGCAGTTGGCAATTTACTCTGCCAGCAGATGCGTTTACCGGACTGGAAGACGGCATTTATGCATTAAAAGTAAGCGTGCCAGGCGCGAATGGTATCATCCACGAAAAAATCCTCGATCTCACTATTGATACCCTGCCTCCGCATTTAACCGTCGATAAATTTACGGGAGATAACTACCTCACCGTAGGAGAACTGGCAAACGGTCAGATTCTTAACGGAACGGGTGAAGTGGGCCAGAATGTCACTATCTCGCTGAATGGCAAAACCTATAGCACCACTATTAATGCTGCGGGTAACTGGACATTAACCGTTCCTGCTGCGGACCTACGTGCGCTGAGCGAAGGCGAACATGCTCTGTCGTTCACGGTTACCGATAACGCCGGCAATATTACCGTGGTCAACCGCACCATTATTGTCGACACCACACCGCCGGAACTCTCTCTGTCACCGTTTACTGGAAACAATTTGCTCACCGCCGACGAACTGCAATCCTCACAGTTTGTCTCCGGTACGGCTTCTCTATCGGATGTAGGACAGACCGTGACAGTCACACTCAACGGCATCACCTACACGACCACCGTAGAGAGCGACGGCGCGTGGAGCGTTTTCATTCCTTCCGGCGATATCCAAACGCTGACCAACGGCACCTACAGTCTGGTAGCGTCGCTGACGGACAAAGCCGGCAACACCACCACACTACCGTCACAAACCATTACGGTAGACACCAGCGCCGAAGCGGTCAACATCAGCATCGTCTCAACAGATGATCGCTTGAATGCCCTGGAAGCGGGACAGCCACTGACGGTCAGCGGGACGACTGCTAACGTTGCCGCAGGTCAAACCGTTACCGTCAGTCTCAACGTCGCAGGGACGATACAAACCTATACCGCAACAACGGGGACAGACGGCACATGGTCGGTGAACATTCCCAGTGCCGACCTGCTTCAACTGTCAGACGGCAGTAACACCATTACTGCCAGCGTAGAAGGAATCAGTGGTAATACCGTTACCGTCAACCATACGCTGGATGTGCACATCAACACGCTTCCGTCCATCACACTGACCCCGCCGTTCAGCGACGGCGTCGTAAACGCAGCCGAAGCGGCGCAGGATCAGATAATCAGTGGAGAAACCGGAATTAGCGGCAGGGGTCAAACCGTCAGCCTGACGATTGGCGGGTATTACGTTGCCGGAACGGTAGATACCAACGGACACTGGACGGTTACGATCCCTAAAGACGTGCTGCAAAACCTGCCATCGGACAACGTTAGCGTACTGGAGGTTGTTGTCCGCGATATTGCAGGCAACGAAACCATTCTGACGCAGAATATCAGCGTGGATACTATCCCTCCCACGCTCACTGTCTCCGCTATCGCACAGGACAATATCCTCAACGGCGCGGAACTGGCGGTCGATCAAGTCATCAGTGGAACGGCATCACTGAGCGAAGCTGGCCGCCCAGTCACCGTTACGCTGAATAACAAACCCTACACCGCCACCGTCGGCAGCGACGGAAACTGGAGTGTCACTCTGCCAACGGCCGATCTAGTGGCTATCGCTGACGGTAGCCAGAATCTGACCGTTACGCTGACTGATGCCGCAGGCAACAGTACAACGGTTACCCGCCCGCTCACCATTGACAGCGGTACAACCACAGCCCCAACTATCAGCATCAATAACTTCGCAGACGACAACGTTATTGACGGCGCGGAAGCCAAAGTCAACCAGCAGTTAAGCGGAACAACAGTCAACGTTGAGGCTGGACAAGTTGTTACCATTAGCCTAAATGGAAAAACCTATCTTGCTACCGTGCAATCCGGGGGAGTTTGGAGCATCAATGTTTCAACTGCGGATATCGCCCTACTGGCAGACGGTGCACACAGTATTAGCGCCAGTGTAAGCAACAAAGCAGGCAACGGAGCAAGCGGAAGCCGAGATATCAGCGTCGATAAATCTGGCGACAGTATTGCCATCAACATCATCGCCAGCGATAACCTGTTAAACCGGGCAGAATCGCTCCAGCCGCTGGCGATCAGCGGCAATACCGCCAATGTTCCTGTGGGACAGACGGTTACCATTACGCTGAATGGGAAAAATTATACCACCACCGTTGCCATTGACGGCAGTTGGACGCTGCAAATCCCCAGTGCCGATCTTCAGCTTCTATCAGACGGCAATGCCACCGTCAGCGCCAGCGTCAATGTGGCTGGCGGTGCCGCAACGGATACGCAGACGCTCGGTGTACATATTCATACTCTGCCTCAACCGACAATTGATCCCCCGTTCGGCAATGGTTCCCTAAACGGTGCAGAGGCGCTGGTCAGCCAGACGATTACTGGTCACACGGGCATCAGCGGTACGGGACAAAGCGTCACCTTGTCTCTCGGCGGTAAATCTTACACAGGAACGGTTGATACGGCAGGCAACTGGAAAGTCACTGTCCCAGCGGCCGATCTTCAGCAGCTACCAGAAGGTGACAACACGCTGCTGGTCACCGCACAGGATGCCGCAGGCAATCAGGCTGGCCATACGTTTGTCAGCCATACCGATTTCACAGCACCGACCCTGACTATCGGTACAATTGCGGGTGATGACACCATTAATCTGGTGGAATCACAAAGTAATCAGACCGTTAACGGCACCGCTTCGGTGAGCGAAGCGGGCCGCACCGTCATTATCGCTTTTGATGGACAATTTTATACCGGTATTGTTGGCAGCAATGGCAACTGGAGTATTAGTTTACCGACGGCCGCGCTACGCGGTATGGCAGATGGCAGCTACACGCTATCCGCTTCGCTCACCGATTCAGTCGGGAACACGACTAGCGTAGAGAAGTCCGTTACGCTTAGCGCCGATCCGGCATTCCAACCAACCATCTTCGTGAACGCTTTCATCGGTGAGAATAACACGATCACCGCAGCCGACCTTAAAGTCAGCCAGTGGTTAACGGGCTCTAGTTTGAATGTGGAAACGGGTCAGATTGCCACCATTCTCCTCAACAAAAAGTTCTACTTCGCCGCGATCCAGAACGACGGAAAGTGGAGTGTGGAAATTCCGGCTGAGCATATGGCAGAGCTTAGCGAGGGAACGGTCTCTATCTCTGCGCAAGTTACTGATATGGCTGGTAACGAAGGGAACCATGAAATCTGGTCCGATGTCGATATTAGCAATGACAGTATCTCCATAAGCATTGTCGCACTTGATAATCAGCTCAATCGTCTCGAAGCATCACAACCACTAACCATCTCAGGTTCTACGGTCAACGTCACTACGGGAGAAAGCGTTACCGTTACACTCAATGGCAAAACCTACACGGGTACGATTGCCGCAAACGGCAGTTGGAGCGTCACGATCGGCAGCAGCGATCTGCTCGCCTTACCGGATGGCACAGCGACCATTACCGCCAGCGTCGCCAACCCCGGCGATGTTCCTGTAACAGCCAGCCGCAATATTGATATCCACATTAATAATCTGCCACAGCCCACCATTGACCAGCCTTTCGGTGACGGAATACTCAATATCATCGAATCGACCAGCGGGCAGAACCTGACAGGGAAAACCGGAATCAGCGGAGGAGGCCAAAGCGTCATCGTCACGCTGAACGGCAAAACCTATACGGCTACGGTGGATAACCAGGGTAACTGGAGTACGGCACTTCCAGCCACCGACCTGCAATCCCTGCTAACCGGCGTACAAACCATCCGCGTAGAAGCGACTGATTCCGCAGGCAACAGCATCGAGAACACCCGTGATATTACCGTCGATATGGTTCGTCCCCTTCTGACGCTGAAACCGCTGACCAGCGACGGTATCATCAACGCAGCCGAAAGTTTGAACGATCAATTGATCTCCGGTAATGCACTACAAGCGGATGCCGGACGCTCCGTTATTGTCACTATCAACAATAAAAATTATCAGGCGCAAATTCAGGCTGACGGCAGTTGGAGTACCCCTATTCCCGCCGCCGACCTCCAGGCATTAGCTGACGGAAGTTATACCGTTACGGCAACATTGACCGGGGCATCCGGTAACAGCACGACCAGCACAGGATCGTTAACGCTGGATGCTAATCCTGCCAACCTGCCTCTGCTCACCGTCAACGCCATCGCACTCAACAACATCATCGATGGTGGTGAAATCAACGTCGCACAAATCATTAGCGGTAGCAGCCTGAATGTCGAAGCGGGGCAGCGCGTTACCGTGACACTCGGCGATAATACCTACACGACAACAGTTGACAGCAACGGTCAATGGCGCGTCAGCGTGCCGTCTGTCGATCTTATCCATCTGGCACAAGGCCCCCATACCGTAACCATTGGCGTCAACGATCTCAGCGGTAACCCGGCAACGCTCAGTCAGACAATTACCGTGAATACCTCGTTGAGCGGTATCGCCATCGATACCGTCGCAGGCGATGACAAACTGAATCAAGCAGAAGCCACGCAAGATCTCACCGTCAACGGCAGCAGCCAGAACGTGGCTGCTGGCACCGCCGTCACAATCATGCTGAACGGGAAAAGCTACAGTGGGGCGATACAATCAGACGGTTCCTGGAGCATCACCGTGTCTGCGGCGGATGTCAGCGTGCTGGCCGACGGTTCATCAACCCTAACCGTTACCACGGTAGACAACGCGGGGAATATATTAAGCGGTAGCCGTACCATTGATGTATTCACCCACAGTAGCCCGACACTGACGCTGAACACACCATTCAGCGACGGTATACTCAATGCCGCAGAGGCTGGCGTTATCCAGACGCTCAGCGGTACAACCGGTATCGCCTCACCAGGGCAAACCGTCACCGCCGTACTCGGCGGCGTGACGTACACCGGGATCGTTGATGCGGCAGGTAACTGGACAATTTCTTTGCCTGTGAACAACCTGCAAAACCTGCCGAACGGCACCACAGCCTTGCAGGTTAATGTCAGCGACGCAGCCGGAAACAGCAGTACCTTAACCAGCAATGTTACCGTGGCTCGCACACCGCCTACATTGACGACGGCCAGTTTTGCCAACGACAACATTCTGAATAGCACCGAAGTACTGAGCGATCAGTCGCTAACCGGCACCGCCTCACCCTCCAGTGCGGGACAAACCGTGACGGCAACGCTGAACGGAAAAACCTACAGCGGTACCGTCGGCAATGACGGCACCTGGAGTATCAGTATTCCATCTGCCGATCTGAGCACCTTGTCCGATGGCAGTTACAGCATCGTGACACGTCTGACTGATGTCGCAGGCAATACGACTACCACGACACAAACTATTGGCGTCGATGCCAACCCACTAAATGCACCCGTCATCACGATTGGTACCTTCGCTGGCAACAACATTATTGACGGTGCAGAAGCGCGAGTCAGCCAAATACTTAGCGGCACCAGTAAAAATGTGGAACAAGGCCAGACGGTGACGATTAGCCTCAATGGCAAGGCGTATACCGCACAGGTTCTGTCAAATGGGAACTGGAGCACCACGATCTCGGATACCGATATGGCGCTGCTGGTTAATGGCAGCCAGACCATTACCGCTAGCGTGAGTGATGCCTCCGGCAATACCGCCACCTCCAGCAGTACCGTCACGATTAATACCAATGCGAGCGGGCTGTCTATTGCGCCAATCACCGGGGATAACCAGCTGAATGTGCAGGAAGCGGCAAACGGCATTACGATTAGCGGCGGTGCCGTCAACGTGGCACCGGGCACGGATGTCAACGTCATATTGAACGGAAAAACCTATACGGCACAAGTGCAACCAGACGGTACCTGGAGTGCAGGTATTCCCCTCCATCGACCTGAAAGCGTTGGGCGATGGTGTCATCACGGTGAATGTCACCGCTGTCGATCAGGCAGGTAATGCGCTCGCAGGTACTCAGCAGTTAGGTGTCAGTATCAATAACCCACCAGTCGCAGCGCTGAATATGCCATTTAGCAACGGCTACCTGAACCTGAGTGACGCACAGGCAGGACAGACGCTTTCCGGCACCACAGGCCTGCACGGGGCAGGTCAAACTGTCAGCATCACCGTTGGCACCACGGTCTATTCTGGTACAGTTGACAACAACGGTAGCTGGAGCCTTCAACTGCCACCATCCATGCTGACGACACAAGCAGACGGTCTCCTCACCATTTCCGTTACTGTTAGCGATGCAGCGGGCAACACCTCTACCGTTCAGGGCAGTGCGAACGTGGATTTGACGCCTCCGGTGTTGACCATCAACCCGATCGGCGTCGACGATATCATCAACATCGCAGAAAGCCTGCTACCGCTGCAAATCACGGGGACATCCCCCATCAACGACAGCGGTCGTCCCATCATTGTCAACGTGACTATCAATGGGCAGATCTATCAGGGGCTGGCACAGGCAGATGGTACCTGGAGTGTCACCGTACCCGCAGGTGATCTGCAAAACATGCCGAACGGCATCACGGCTATCACCGCCACCTTGACCGATGCCGCAGGCAATATCGGCACCGTCAGCCATTCGATTACGCTGGATACCGATCCGGCCAAAGCTCCGACCCTGACGATAGCCACACTCTCAACCGATGACTACCTCAACCTGGCAGAATCAGGCCAGCCGTTGACGATCAGCGGCAGCAGCCAGAATGTAGAGCAGGGCCAGCAGGTCACTATTACCCTAAACAGCCAAACCTACCTCGCCACCGTGGGGGCAGATGGCAGTTGGAGCACCACGGTTCCCGCTACGGACGTCGGCAACGTGCCTGACGGCAAGCAAACCGTGAGCGCCAGCGTGACCGACGTAAGCGGCAACCCGGGTTCAACCACCCACTCGATTACCGTCATCACCGATGCCGCCAACCTGCCAAGCATCACGATTGCGACACTGTCGGGTAACGACGTTATCAGCGCACAGAATAGCCAGTCCGATCTGCTCATCTCAGGTTCAACAACGAATGTTTCCGCAGGACAGCGCGTCACGGTGACGTTGAATAGCAAAACGTATCTGGCTACCGTTGGCGCCGATGGCAGTTGGAGCACGACGGTTCCCGCCAGTGATGTGCAAAATCTGCCGCAGGGCGGTCAGAATGTGACGGCAACAGTCAGTGATATTGCACAGAACCCGGCCACGACAACCCATCCGTTTACCGTCGATACCGTCCCACCGCTACTGTCCATCGACATGCTGGTTGATACCAGCGATATCGGGCTGGCGGATGCGCTGGCTGGGCTACCGCTGAGCGGCAAGGCCGAAGCCGGTCTTCAAGTCACCATAAAAGTCGGTACCGCTGTCTATAGTGTTGTTGCTGACAACAACGGTATCTGGCAAATCACCATTGCGGCGAACGACCTGCTGGCGCTGGGCGACGGCGTGAAAACACTGGCAGCCAGCGTGACCGATGGTGCAGGCAATGCCAGTGCCACCAGTATCGATATCACGCTAAAAACACAGTCGCTTCCAACACTGACGCTAGATTCTCTCTATGACAACAATGTTCTCACTAGTGCGGAACTGGCAACGGAAACCACCATTGGCGGCAGTTACACCAACCTGCCCGTCGGGACAGCGATTCAGGTCACGATAGGGGCTTACACCGTAACAGGTGTGACCCTCGCGGGAGGACTCTGGAGCGCCACTATTCCAGCCAATGCGCTTAGCATACTGGCAGATGGTAACGTTCAGGTCAGCGCAACGGTCACTGACAGCGCAGGCAATACCGGTAGTGCCAGCGGCGCTCTGGACGTTGTCATCCACACTAATTTCTCCATCAGTATCACTCCACCGTTTGTTGACGGGGTGCTCAATCAGGCAGAAAGCACTGTGGATCAACTGCTGACAGGCACAACGGGGCTCCTCGATCCTGGTCAGAGCGTGTCTGTCTCGATCACCAACGGCACGCTAACCCACACCTACAGCGCCACCGTTGCCGCCAATGGCCAGTGGAATGTGACATTGCTTGCTGCCGATTTGACTTCACTCGGTGACGGCACACACACCATCAACGTGACCGTGACTGACCACGCAGGCAATACGGGAACAGGCAGCGACACGTTCACCAGCGTGATTGTCGGCGTGCCTGTCGCTACACTGGACACGCCGTTCGGCGATGGCAAACTGAGTCTGGCGGATGCGCTACCGGGCGCGACACTATCTGGACAAACAGGGCTTACCAGTAATGTGGGGCAAACCGTGTCGGTCAGCATCAACGGCACGAACGTTCCTGCGACGGTCAATGCCGACGGCAGTTGGACGCTGTCTCTGGCTAGTCAGACGCTGATCGACCTGCCGGATGGTACGGTGAATTTCACCGTAATTGTGGCCGACTCTGCGGGTAACACCAGTACCACAACAGCCACGGCGAGTGTGCTGACCACCACCCTGCCTGCGGCAACATTGGATCTGCCGTTTGGCGACGGAATCCTTAACGCCACTGAAATTCAGGCCATTCAGACCTTAACCGGTAAAACCGGTATTACCAGCGCGGGTCAGGAAGTCATCGTTACCGTGACCAATAAAACTACGCTGGTAGACACCACCTTTACCGCCACCGCTGACGGGCTCGGTGGCTGGTCCAGAGAGCTGTCGCCTGCCGATTTAGCCATCTTCACCGAAGGCAATTACAGCATTAGCGTCAAGGTCACCGACTGGGTGGGTAACACCAATACCAGCACCTCGCTCGATGTCAGTTCAGCGCAGACGCTGCCAGCCCCTCTTATTGATGTCGTCCCCTTTGGTATCGATAATATTCTGAGCAGTGCCGAGGCAGCCTCTGCACTCACCTTCTCTGGCCGTACGCAGGTTGGCGGTAGTGGACAAGGTGTAAAACTGGAGATTGACCTCAACGGTATTCGCTACACCGCAACAGTGGATAATGCGGGCAACTGGTCCGTTACACTGCCGCCGAATGCGTTGAACTCATTGGTCGACGGCCAGCATACCATCACGGTAACCGCCGTTGATGCGGCGGGCAACGTAGGCTCAGCACCGATCGCCTTTACCAGCGATCTCACTCCACCAGCCATTACGCTGAATACGCCGTTTGACGATGGTTATCTGAATATTGCCGACGCCGGCACGCTGGCGGGCAGAACGTTAAGCGGTAACGCAGGTGACGCGGTGAGTGTGAACGTCACATTTGGAGGGCAACCGCTTGTCGTACAGTTGATGAGTGGAGGCATGTGGACCGCAACGCTCACGCCCGCTCAACTTGCCGATCTTGCCGACGGTACACACAATATCAGCATTACGGCAGCGGACAGTCTGGGTAACAGCGCCACGTTGAATTCTCAGGCCATTCTCGCCGTGAAAGTTGCCCCCACTGTCTCCATTACTGCTTTCGCTGGTCTGGACGGCCTTGACTATACCGAAAGCCGGACGACACAGACGGTCAGCGGCACCTCGACCGGGCTGGAAGTCGGGCAAAACGTTACGGTAACGCTAAATGGAAAGCCTTACACCGCAAAAATCCTTGCAGATGGCTCATGGAGTACCACGATCCCATCAGCCGATTTGCAGCTTTTGACTGATGGGCAGCAGCATACCATTACCGCAGATGCGACAGATAAAGCGGGCAATCCGGCAGCGCAAGCCAGTGAAGGATTCAATGTCAACTTGACGCCACCGCCAATGACGATGGTGATCGACCCCATCGCAGGTGACGATATTATCAACGCGGCTGAGATAAACGGTAATGTCACCATATCCGGACAAGTTACTAATATTCCGCCCATGACCCCAATAACCGTGTTAATTGGGGGAATCCCGCTCTTCACCACGACCAATGCCAGTGGCGTATGGGAAATCACCATTTCCGCCAGTACTTACTTCACAACAAACGGTGATACTAGTGTCACGGCAAGCGTGACGGCAGCCCCGACAATAAACAGCACCAAAACGGTACTGGTCGATACGGTAGCCCCTACACTGGACATCGTCACCTTTGCCTCGGACAACGTGCTCAGTGCAACGGAAATGAGCACGGCGCAGGCGATTACTGGCACGGCATCCATTACAGAAGCAGGACAAATCGTTTCGATTAGCCTGAATGGGAAACCCTACAGCGCCCAGGTTTCCGCAACAGGTGCCTGGAGTGTCAATGTTCCCGCCGCCGATCTGGCACTGCTAGCCGACGGCAGCCACACCATCACAGCAACGCTCACCGATAAAGCGGGAAATAGCACCACCACTACGCAGACGGTTAACGTCGATACCGCCATTCCGCTACTCAGCGTCACGCTGTTCGATGACAATATTCTGACGCTGGCTGAGGCGCTGGCTGGAGGAGCGATTAAAGGGACAGGCGAAATAGGTGCCACCGTGACGCTAACCGCAGGGCCGTTAGTCGGCACGACCACCGTCGGCCCTGACGGAACCTGGACGATCCCCGTGCTGTCTGTTGATTTGCAAAGCCTAACAGACGGTGCACAGGTCATCGGCGTAACGCTGACCGATACCTCCGGCAACACCACACACGTTGATGCCACGCTGGACGTCGCGCTGAACCAGACGCTCGGTGCCGGAATCAATAATATCTTCGGTAACGATGGCATCCTCAACCTGGCTGAATCACTGGTGACGCAGGTCATCAGCGGTAACGCAACGGGCAACTACCTTGGGGCGAAAGTCCAGGTCACCGTACTAGGCACGACGGTGGAAGGCACCGTGGGCGCCAACGGTGCCTGGAGCGTCGCGCTTGCTCCAAATCTGTTTACCGGCCTGAGTAACGGCTTGTTGGCAGTTAACGTTGATATTGTCGACTCGCACGGCAACGTGAAAAACCAGTTGATCAACATCGACGTATTGAAATCCCTGCCAGTCATTGATTCTGTTTTGGCCTTCACCGATGGCGCGCTGAATGCGGCAGATATCGCTACCAACCAAATTATCAGCGGTGTAGTCAGCAATGTGAATATCGCTGCGGGTGCAACGGTCGCCGTAACGCTGGGCAACAAGATTTACACCGGCATTAGCGTCGGTGCAGGCGGAGCCTGGAGCTTGTCTGTTCCTGCACTCGACTTGCAGGCCTTGCAGGATGGGACCTTAGCGGTAGGCGTTGCGGTCACCGATCATGCAGGAAACACCACCAGCCAGATCGTCAATGTTCCAACAATCATCAAGAATCTGCCGAGCATTACGCTCAATCCCGTTTTTGGTGATAGCGTGCTGAATCTGGGTGACCTTCTGGTCAACCAACCTCTCAGCGGTACCGCCACCGGTCTGGCAGGCAGAACCATTACGCTGAGCATTGCGGGTTCACAAATCGCCACGGCCGCTGTCGGCACAGATGGCAAATGGAGCGTTGCCGTCACCCCAAGCGTGCTGGGCATCCTGCAAGGTCTGGGTAGCGGTGATTTCACCGTAGCCGCGACCGCGACAGACAGCGTAGGCAATACCGCCAACGGCAGTGCCGGCATCAAGTTCGATTTTGCCCAGCCAGTGATTACGCTGAACCCGGTCTTTGGCGGCGATGGCTTCCTTAATGCAGCAGAAGCTGTGGTAGCACAAATAATCGGCGGCACCGTCACCAATGCCGGTGTGGGATCGCAGGTTACCGTGACTCTGGGCAGTAAAACGTTCCTGTCGACCGTCGGCGCAGGTGGCGTGTTCAGCCTGACGCTGCAACCATCCGATCTTAGCGCACTGGTAGATGGCAGCGCGACGCTTGGCGTCTCCGTCACCAACGCCTCCGGCAACATTGGCACGGTCAATAATGCCATCAACATCATTGCCAAAAACTTGCCAACGATTAGTCTTGGTTCGTTGTTTGGTGGCGATGGTTTCCTCAATGCCGCAGAGGCCGCGCTGACACAGACGATTAGCGGCACTACCACCAATGCGATTGCAGGATCGTCGGTGGTGATACGCATCGGATCGCTAACGTTGAACGCCACCGTTGGTAATGACGGCACCTGGACCACCAGCGTAACGCCATTGCAACTGTCCAGCCTGACCAACGGCAATCTCACCGTCAGTGCGACGGTGACCGATCCGGCAGGCAACAGCAATGGCATCAGTACCGGACTCAATGTCTCCATATTGCCGCCAACCATCACCCTTAATCCGTTGTTCAACGGTGGCGTATTGGATCTCACCAGCCTGTTGAGCGCACAAACCATCAGTGGGACAACGGCCAATGTGGCAGCCGGTACAGCGATCAACGTCACGCTAGGCAGTAAAACCTATACCACGACGATTGGCGCGAACGGCGGTTGGAGCCTGCCGATCCCAAGCCTAGACCTGAAAGCCCTCACCGATGGCGTGACTAACGTTAGCGTCCGGCTGGTAGATGCGGCGGGTAACGTAGGTCAGAGTACGGGGGCCTTGAACGTGGCGATTAACGCCCAGCCAACGCTGACGCTCAATTCACTCTTTGGCGGTGACGGCCTGCTGAATGCAGTCGAGGCGGCGGCGGGGCAGATTATCAGCGGCACCAGTACCAATGCGGTAGGTTCGACCATCCAGATCTCGTTGGGAGCCAAGACCTACTCTGCCGTGGTGCAAAGCAATGGCAACTGGTCTGTGAGTCTGCCCTCACTCGATCTCAACAATTTGACTGACGGCACGCTCTCCCTCAGCGCCTCTCTGACCAACGCGGCAGGAAAAAGTGCCAGCGCCGGGGTTTCGGTCGGCGTGGGCGTCCACGCATTGCCAACGGTCAACCTGGGCTCTCTGTTTGGCGGGGACGGCTACCTGAATCTGGCCGAAGCGGGCATCAACCAGATCATCAGCGGAACAACGACCAACGCAGCTGGCGGTAGCGTCACACTGACCGTAGGTGGACTGGTGCTCAGCGCAGCCGTCGCCAGCAATGGTACCTGGAGCATCAGCGTGCCGAGCGCCAATTTGCTCAACATCGCCGATGGCAATTTGACCGTAGGCGTCACCGTCGCTGACCGCTATGGCAACACCAACAGCACCAGCAGCAACGTCATCGTGAAAACGCACCAGTTGCCGCAGTTGGGTATTGATGCGGTCGGGTCACTGATTGGCAACACCGTTGGCCTGTTGGCAAATGGCATCACCGTCAGCGGGACATCTCGCTATGTGCAACAAGGTGCCAAGGTGACCGTCACCCTGCTCGGCCAAACGCTACAGGGTACTGTCGGTGCCGATGGCAAGTGGAGCGCGAATTTCAGCAGCTCGCTATTGGGTATCAACGTTTTCAACGTGGGGGCAATCTTGACCGCGCTGTTGGGAACAGCGGTAGAAGCTTCTGTTACCGATCAGGCAGGTAACTTCACCGGGGTCTCCGCCGGATTAACGTCCGGTATCTCACTCGGCTTACCGCTGATGAGCATGATGGCGCTGGATACGGACGATAGCAGCCTTGCTCAGGTGTCCTCGCTGTCCAGTGAACAGCTTGATACTGGGGAAAGTACCGATGTGCAATCCCTCCATGTCAGCTCGAAAATGGCGGCGGCCACGCTCAGCGAGACACAAACCATCGACAATAACGCCAGCACTGAAGTTGAAAACAGCGTGTATGCCATTGGCGGCGTTGTCATCAATCTGGCTGACGGCAGCGTGCAGACCGGGGCAGAGATCACAGGCAGCGAGGGCGATGACCTTATCACCCTCTCAAGTCTCGATTTCACACACATCGACGGCGGTGACGGCATCGATACCCTGCTTCTCGATGGCACCTCGCTCAATCTGGACCTCACGGCGCTGGGGCTGAAAATCGACAACGTAGAGATCTTCGATTTAGGCCAAAACGGCACCAACAGCATCACGTTGGATCTTGACCGCGCCCTGAATGTCACCGATCGCCCCGAAGATGACCTGCTGATTGTCGGAGGAGAAGGCAGCAAGGTGAACCTGATCCCCGGCGATGGTGCCTGGAGCACGGTAGGACAGCGCGACATTGACGGGCAACACTTTGATGTCTACCACCATTCATCGCTGGATAGCGCCAACAACCTGGGAGATGTACTGGTGCAGCAAGGCCTGCTCGTCAATATGGTGTAACGGTGTTAACGCCTCCCCCTTGGTAGGGGGAGGCGTTGAGAGGAGGTCAGTTAGGGAAAAACAACCACTGTTACTAACAGGCTGGCCGCCCTTTTAAAGGAACTAAAACAGACAGTAATGAAAACAGGGGCAATTGATGCACAAACCATTTTTTATCAGGGGCATGTTTTTTCCGCGCAATCGCGCTTTTTTTACTCACACACCGCGTTATGTACTGGCACTCGGGCTAGCCTGTGCGGGCTTTTCCTCCCTCTATAGCCCACCGACATTCGCTCAGGCCGTCGCGTTTGACTGGTCCGCCGCACCGACAGAACAACAGATCAACAGCCTAGATCTCAAACAGGCTATTCTCCGTGCATTTGCCCGCAACCCACAAATCGCCCAGGCTGCCGCACAAATTCGCGTTGGCGACGCCGATCTGCGCGTGGCGCAAAGCGCCTGGTTCCCGCAAATCGGCCTGAGTGGCAATGTCGGCCGTTCAGATCAAAGTGATACCAGCGGCACGATGAGCAACAACGCCACTGCGGGCATCACGCTGAAACAGCTCCTGTACGATTTCGGCAAGACAGGCGGCAGTATTGATGAGCAACACAGCCTGTCCGATGCCTATCGCTACCAGCTCTACGGTGTCATGACCACAGTCGGCCAGCAAACCCTGCTCACCTACCTGAAAGTCAAACGCTATCAGGAACTAAACCAGGCAGCGGAGCGCAATATCGCCTCACTTAGCGTGGTCAAAGATACCGCCACGCTCCGCTCCGAGGCGGGTCTCAGTACGCAATCCGACATCCTGCAAGCCGAAACCCGCATCGCAGGCATGAGGGCGACGCTGGAACAATATCGTGCGCTGGAGCGCTCCTCGCTGGCGCAGCTCAGCGTGTTGACTGGCGTAATCCCCACTACCCTGCCCGATCTGCCACGGGCGCTGCTGCAACAAAAGATTACGCTCAAAGCGCTGCCCTACCAGCAGAGTAATGCGGTACTGAGCGCCCAGTCCAAACAGGAAGCCTCGCGCCATCGCATTCGTCAGGCGGAAGCCCAGCACTGGCCGACTATTGCCGTGCAGGCAGGGCGTACCCGCTATAAAACCGACCGGCGTAATTACTGGGACGATCAGCTACAGCTGGTTGTGGAAGCCCCGCTGTATCAGGGCGGTGCCGTCAGCGCACGTGTTGATGCGGCATCAGGTACACGAGAGGCCGCACAGGCCGAAGTCGAAGCAGCAAAGCTGGATATGAACCAGAAAGCGGCAACGGCCTACGCCGATCTCATCGGTGCGCAGCAGCGTGAAAAAGCCAGCCAGCAGCAAATCACCAGCGCCACCTACACCCGCAACGTTTATCAGGATGAATACAAACTCAGCAAACGCAGCCTGAACGACCTGCTTAGCGTTGAACAAGACGTGCTACAGGCCGACACCTCACGCATCGGTGCGTTATACGACGGTTGGGAGGCTGCGGTTAACTACGCCGCCGCCGTCGATAATCTGCTGGATATGCTGGGCATTGAACGTTATCAAGCCAGTGGCGAGACGCTACCGTCGCTGTAAGCCGGCTCGCCTGTCGGGTAAGAACATGCAGGAATATCAATGACACAAGTAACCAACACTGAGATCTGGATTGCCGCCATGGCGCGTGCCGCTGCACACTACGGGCAGGTGGTCGATATCCCGTCAGTACGCCAGCAAATGCGCTGGTACGAACAGCTCCCCATCGCCCGCCAGTTAGAACAAATCAGCCACCTGATGGGATTAACCATCAGCCTGCGGCACACGGAGAAAATCCGCTGGCGCAACAAGATGTTACCGGTACTGGCGGAAACTGACGACGGCAGCGTCATCGTCATCGAATCATTGAATGACGAGGGGATAGCCACCTACTGGCTGAATGACGGCGGTGATCTTCGGCGTGAAGCCGAACTGGCTGAACTCATTAAACACAGCCAGGGCATTATCGTGCTAGTCGGCATAGCCGAGCGTGGCCGCGATACCCGCATTGATGATTTCGTCAAGCCGTACCGCAAACACTGGTTCTGGCAGCACTTTCGCGGCGCAAAACGGCAGATCGGGGAAATCTCTCTTGCGTCTATCGTGGGTAACGTTCTGGCGCTGGCGGGGATTTTGTTCTCCATGCAGGTGTATGACCGCGTCATTCCGGCACAGTCGATCCCCACGCTGTGGGTGCTGTTTTTCGGCGTGCTGCTGGCTGCCGCATTAGAATATGCTATCCGCCTGTCACGCACCGTCGTCTCCGATTTGATGGGCAAAAGCATCGATTTGCACGTATCGGGTATGCTGTTTGCCCGCGCGCTGGCGATTAAAAATGAGGCCAGGCCAAAATCCACCGGCTCGTTTATTTCACAACTGCGGGAAATCGATCAGGTACGTGAATTGCTGACCTCTACGACCGTCGGTGCCGCCGCCGATATGCCGTTTGTCTTTCTGTTTCTCGGCATCATGGCGATGATCGGCGGTCCACTGGTGCTGATCCCGATGCTGGCGATCCCGCTGATTGTGATCCCCGGCCTGATGCTGCAATGGCCAATGGCGAAGCTCGCCAAGGAAGGCATGCGCGAAAGCGCCTTACGCAATGCGGTGCTGGTCGAGTCCATTGAAGGTATTGAGGATATCAAAGCGTTACAGGCTGAACCCTACTTCCAGCGCCAGTGGGAGCAGACACACGACGTCAGCGCGGCTATCGGGATGAAGCAACGCGTCTGGGGGGCACGGCTCAGCGGCTGGGCGTCGACCGTCCAGCAGTTAACCTATGCCGGGATGCTGGTATTCGGAAGCTATCTGGTGCTCGCGGGCGATATCACCACCGGTACGCTCGTAGCCTGTAGTCTGCTGTCTTCACGTACTATCGCCCCGCTCATGCAGCTCACAATGGTCTTTTCCCGCTGGCAGCACGCCAAAACCGCCATGACCGGGCTGGATGACATTCTGCAAAAGCCGCTGGATCGGCCAGAAGACGGAAAAATGGCGCACTGCCCAATCCTGCAAGGGCATTTCCAGCTCCACAACGTACAGTACAGCTACGATCCTGAACAGGGCGACACCGCCTTGCAGATCGGGAAACTGGACATCAAGCCGGGTGAAAAAGTGGCGCTGCTGGGTAAGGTCGGTGCGGGTAAATCCACCCTGCTCAAGCTGCTTGCCAGCCAGGCAACCGCGACGCGCGGCAAGGTCATCATTGATGGCGTTGACATCAGCCAGATCGATCCGGCAGACGTTCGCCGCCAGTTGGGTTTTCTGTCGCAGGATTCCCGCCTGTTCTTCGGCAGCCTGCGGCAAAACCTGATGCTCGGCAACCCGCATGCCACCGAACAGGAGCTGTTACAGGCGCTGCGCATTAGCGGCGCGCTCAGCCTGATCCAACAGGACGCCGCCAGTCTGGATCGCATTATTCATGAAGGCGGTCGCGGCTTATCCGGCGGGCAGCGGCAAATGATCCTGCTCAGCCGGATGCTGCTACGTAATCCTCAGATTGTGCTGCTCGATGAACCGACCGCATCCATGGACGAGCAGTTGGAAGGCCACGTTATTCACCAGTTAAGCAGCTGGCTCACGGGTCGCACGCTGGTGCTGGTGACGCACCGCCCGGCGTTGCTCAGGCTGGTTGACCGCGTGATCGTCATGGATGGTGGGCGCATCGTGGCAGACGGCCCGCGTGACCAGATTTTGAAGGCCATCAGCAAACCGGCAGAGAGCGCACAGAGCGTGGCGTAAGGAGAAACACAATGAGCAGCATCACCATCCATGATGACCTGAAACGCCAGGGTCGACGCGTTTCCGTCATTATCTGGCTCAGCCTGCTAGGGCTGGTCGTGTTTTTTGTCTGGGCCACCTTTGCCGTGCTGGATGAAGTGTCAGTCGGAACCGGCAAGGTGACGCCCTCGACTCGCGCCCAGGTGATTGAAAGTCTGGACGGCGGGATCATCGGTCAGCTGTATGTACAACAGGGTAATGTTGTCGAAAAGGGACAGGTGTTGGCGCAGTTGGACATCAACCGCTTTCAGTCCGTCTACGGCGAAGCCTTCTCCCGTGTACAGACGTTACAGGCGTCTGCTGAACGCCTGCACGCCGAACTCAGCGGTGCACCGCTAAAATTCAGCGCGGAAACCCTGAAAGAGCCCGCGCTGGCAGCACGTGAACGTCAGCTTTATGAATCACGCCTGCGCAATCGCGATGAAACCATCGCCAACCTGCAACAGTCGATGCGACTGGTCGAGCAGGAGCTGCGCATGACGGAGCCGCTGGTGCAGCGCGGGGCCGCCAGCGCCGTCGAGGTCATTCGGTTACGCCGCCAGATTAGCGAAATCCGTGGCAAAATCGACGAAGCCAGCAACCAGTATGCGGTGCGGGCACGGGAAGAACAGGTTAAAAACAACGCCGATTTGGAAGCACAAAGGGAAGTGGTCAGCGGAAAAGCCGACCAGCTCAAGCGTGCCACTATCACATCACCAGTGCGCGGCATTGTGAAAGACATTCAGGTCACAACTGTCGGCGGCGTGCTGCAACCGGGCGGCAAGCTGATGGAGATCGTACCGCTGGAAGATCAATTGCTGATCGAAACCCGCATCAACCCACGCGATATTGCCTATATCCGACCGGGTTTACCGGCCACGGTAAAAATTACCGCCTATGATTCGTCCATCTACGGCAACTTAACGGGCGAAGTCGAAAGCGTGTCGCCGGATACCCTTCAGGACGAAGTCAGGCGCGACCAGTTTTATTATCGGGTCTATGTGCGAACCACACAGGCGGAGTTGGCCAACAAAGCTGGGGAAAAATTCCCTATCGTGCCC
The DNA here is from genome assembly GCF_012427845.1 of Pectobacterium punjabense. Lineage (NCBI taxonomy): Bacteria > Pseudomonadati > Pseudomonadota > Gammaproteobacteria > Enterobacterales > Pectobacteriaceae > Pectobacterium > Pectobacterium punjabense. The sequence goes on along the minus strand of NZ_CP038498.1, from coordinate 1,235,640 downwards.
GGTATGGTCGCCAGCGTGGAGATAAGAACGGGCCAGAAAAGCGTGCTGGACTATCTGATTAAACCGCTGAACAAGGTTAATGAAGCACTGCGTGAACGTTAAACTCACGCATGGTAGAACGAGCGTAATTGACAAACAACAGCGCCACCGGTTTCCCGTGCGGCGCTGTAATGACAAAACAACGTAGTAATCAAACTACTTCTTAACGGTAACGTTCTTGATTTGCCATGTGCTGTCACTGGTCAGCTTGACATTCTTCATCGTCACTTCTATCGGCTTTTTGGCATTCTCACCGTTCAGCACCACAACGCCCTTGGTTTCAGACGTCACATCTTTAAACGTAATGTCACTCCAGTCTGGGACATTGCTTCCTTCTTTTTTCTCATACACCGTATCAATCACGATCGGTTTCGCCACATTTTTCATCACGACATTGCTATACCGAACACCATTAACTACACCGGCAGCGGATTTGTCGCTTTTAATGCGTAAGCCGTTGGTCGTGCCGTTCATCTTCAAATCATCGACCGTGACGTTATAAACCCCCATGGTTTCACTGCCGATCGACATACCATGTCCAGTGCCAAAGTCGTTATGAAGGATGGAGATATTGCGCGTCTCCGCCCGACCTTTATAGGCTTTGATCGCGACGTTATCGTCACCCGTCGAAATATTGCTGTAGGCGATGGTGATATTTTTTGATGACATCGGATCGATACCATCGGTATTTCTGGCGGTAGATGGCGTTTTGATCGTGGTTTTCCACGCGGTGAAACCATCACCATCGCTGAACACCACATGGAAATTCGGGGAATTAATGAGAGAAATGTTATACAGCGTAAAATTTTTACTCTTATTAATCTGAATCAGACGAGGGGTATTCTGTTTTAATTTTTTCACTTTGGCATCGGCAGCCAGTTCCCACCAGCTCACCTTTTTGTCCTGAAGTTTCACGCCCCCTTGCCCATCAATGGTGCCCGGACCATAGATTCCGCTGTTTGTCGTACTGATAGCGGTAATAAAGGCATCACAGCCTTTACCGTTTTTATCAACCACACCACAGGACGACGGCGCGTTTTCAAAAGACTTGGCGTTATTCACAGCCCGTAGGGTCACCCCTTTGTCGATTACCAAGCTGACGCCCGAAGGCAGGGAAAGTGGACCGCTGAGAAAGACGGAAGAACTTCCCGCGCTCAATCTTACCGCTTTTCCTTGATCACAATTATTCAGTGCTTTTTGAATAACACTGGTTGCCGTACTGCTGTCCGCTTTAAGCACCGTACAAGAAGACGGTGCTTTCGGCTCGCTCACCGTTCGTGAGTCAGAAGCAAATGCCGATGCGCTAAACAGGCCGATAAGGCCCAGTGATAATGATAAAACTCGCTTGCCTGATTGATATTCCATGTCAAACCTTACCTTATAGATATCCGCAACGTTATTGTGGCTAAAAAGGAACTCCATTTCCCTTTGGATTAATAAGAAAAATAAAACGCCTTTATAGAAACTAAAAATTGTCGAACATGCATATGTAGATTAATAAAAAGTCCATTTACATAAAAATTTGCCTATTTTTTAGAAAAGGCATTCTTTTTCATGCGTGATTAAATTATCACCAGAAAATTAAATGAAGTATCAACAGAACGTGGAAACAAACCGAATCCCGTCACGCCACACAGGCAGCGAGTGGTAACATTTTATCTCTCTTCACGACATTCATTTTTCTTATTCTTTAATAAGAACCTTCCTAATATCGATTAATTCATCGAGAATAATTAAATTAAATATAATAAACGAAGAACAAAATTAAATATAAAATAATAACAGACTAAATTAAATAACCTGATTAACCTCAACAATTTCGACGAATTATTATTCACTTTATATTCCTTGCTATATACTTCCTCTCGATGCGCAAGGACTCCCTCTTTATTTATTCTAAATAAAGAGAAAAAATATCCGTTTAATTTACAAGGAAAAACACATGTTTAAGTATTTAACACCGATATTTTTATGTACGGCTGCTTTTTCTTTTCAGGCTCAAGCTGATGACACCATGCTAATGCTGCTGAAAAAAGACAATGCCACCTATTTAAGCTGGTCTACCGATGCAGGTAATTTAGTTCGTCAGGATGTGTATCGCAGTACCAGTAATAATCAGGCTGGCAGCGAAAAAATCGCAGAGCTCAATTCTACCGATAGAACCTTTACCGATTTAACCGCCAATCCGAATTCGGAATACTGGTATTGGGTGGATACCGTTAGCGGCAATAATAGTGTCCTGAAATCTAATGCCGCTTCAACGGCACCAGCACCACTGCGCGCCGCCTCACTGAAGGCAGCCAGTTCAGAATGTAAAGCGGGAGCGGTAATTAAAGATAAAACCGTCGACTGCGGTGGTATTACTCTAGGTCTGAGTTGTAGTGGAGACAGTGATAAACAGCCTCCTGTTATCACGCTGGAAAATGCGACCATCAAGAACCTGCGTATCTCTGAAAAAGGCGGTTCTGACGGTATCCACTGTAAATCAGGCAACTGCCGTATTGAAAACGTGATCTGGGAAGACGTTTGTGAAGATGCAGCAACCAACCTGGGTAAAACCATGACCATCGTCGGCGGTATTGCACATAACACCACCAATGGCCCTGGCGGCAAGCCGGACAAAGTGCTGCAACAGAATGCCAAAAACAGCCACACGATCGTACAGGGTAACTTCACCCTGACTGGCCAACACGGCAAACTGTGGCGTTCTTGCGGTGACTGTACCAACAACGGTGGCCCACGCAACCTCACTATCATCAGCGCAACCGTTAACGGCACCATCGACAGTATCGCTGGTGTAAACCGCAACTTTGGTGATGTCGCTGAAATCCGCGATCTGCGTATTAAAAACTATAAAGCTGGCACTCCTAAAGTATGTGAAGAGTTTAAAGGCATCGAAAAAGGGAAAGGAAAGACTGAGAAATATGGCGAATTCTGGGATAGCAAGAACTGCAAAGTCAGCCGTTCAAGCGTAAAAGCCCTGTAACTCAGCCAGTAGAACGCACTCCTCTGGGGTTCTTTCGCATCAAACGCCAACAGACCGTGCTTATTCCAGCACGGTCTGTTTCATTTCATCAGCCCTGCTGCAATTCGGTAAACCGTGTGCGCTTCAGCGCCAGCTCAACACCGCGCAGTTCCGCCAACCCTTTCAAACGACCGATTGCCGAATAGCCAGGATTGGTTTTCTTTTTCAGATCGTCCAGCATCTGATGCCCGTGATCTGGGCGCATAGGGATTGGCCGGCGATCGCCCGCCTTCTGACGCCGCAGTTCCTCGGCCAGTATGGCGTCGATGATCGCCACCATGTCCACATCTCCCTGCAAATGCGCCCCTTCATGGAACGAGTTAGGATTGTCTTCACGGCAGGTGGCGCGCAGATGGGTGAAATGCACGCGATCGGCAAACGTTTCCAGCATGTTAACCAGATCGTTATCTATCCGCACGCCGTAAGAACCCGTGCAAAAGGTAAAGCCGTTATGGAGGCTGTCGACCGTCTGTTTCAGCCAACGCATGTCGTCAATGGTAGACATCACACGCGGCAGCCCAAGGATCGGACGCGGTGGATCGTCAGGGTGAATAGCAAGGCGAATACCGGCAGCTTCCGCGACGGGCACAATTTCACGCAGGAAATGACCAAGGTGCTCGCGCAGTTTGGCATGGTCGATACCATCATATTCCGCCAGACGTCCACGGAATTGCTCCAGCGTATAGCCCTCTTCAGATCCCGGCAGGCCTGCAATAATATTGCCGGTCAGACGTGCAATATCCTCTTCGCTCATACCACGGTAGTAGTCAGCAGCCTGTGCTTGCTCATTCGCCGTATAATCTTTTTCGGCACCATTACGTTGCAGGATATGTAATTCAAAGGCCGCAAAGGCAATATGATCGAAACGTAGCGCTTTTGAACCATCCGGCAGCACATATTCCAGATCGGTTCGCGTCCAGTCCAGTACAGGCATGAAGTTATAACACACCGTATCAATGCCACACTGCGCCAGATTTCGCAGAGATTGCTGATAGTTAGCAATATGCTGTCGATAATTCCCCGTTTGGGTTTTGATCTCTTCATGAACCGGCACACTTTCGACCACCGACCACACCAGCCCTTTCGCCTTCAGTTCGGCTTTGCGCTTTTCAATCTCCTCAACCGACCAGATTTCGCCATTGGGGATGTGGTGCAATGCCGTCACCACGCCGGTTGCTCCCGCTTGTCGAACATCATCCAGTGAAACAGGATCGTTCGGACCGTACCAACGCCAGGTTTGTTCCATACCGAGTTACCCTTTTTTGCCAAGTGAGATGGTTGTTTTCGTCACTTTTTTCATCAATAAATGAGAGAAAGCCTACCTCACCGGGGCAGACTGTCAAACGAAACGTGCAAATTGATTGACCAATTACACAAAAAATCCGCTTTTTGGACTAATATCTTGCATAAATAGACGATAAAAATGAAAGGTACGTCAAGGATGGATTATTTGGTCTGACATCTTTCTCTCCGTACATCGGTATGATGTCAGAGAGAAAATCCACACAGAAAAGAGGATAATGGGGAAATTAAGATTCCAGGCGGGAGGGAACGGACTCGAACAGGTAGCCGTCAAAGGCCGGATCGTCCACATTCGAGATTTCCAGCAGTTTAATTTTTACGTTCTCCAAATGCTGCCACATCGCCTGACGCGCCATGTTCACATCACGACGGGACACGGCTCGCAGGATCTGTTCATGATCGTCCAACCACTGGCGTTGATAGCTGAAATCATCAGTATGGGAGTGGATTCCCTGCCACATTGGGCTGCGCTTACGTGCTTGCCAAACCTCATACACCATATTGGCTAAGACGCTGTTTTGAGTAGACTGCGCCAGCAGGCAATGAAATTGCTCATCAGCGCTTTCATCCACGCTACCGTTCTCAAGCGATGCCCTTTCTTGTTCAATGGCTTGTCGCATTTTCACAATGTCACTTTTAGTCGCCTGCATCGCAGCAAATGCGGCTACCTCACCTTCCAGCAGTTGACGCGCCTGCATCAGCTCGAAGGGGCCATAGCCGCTGTCTACCACGCTATCTTTTCCCTGCGTAGTCGGGAGTTGCATGACATAAACGCCAGAACCTTTGCGCACTTCAATCAGCTTTTCCAACTCCAGCATAATCAGGGCTTCACGCACCACGCTACGGCTAACGTTGTAGGTTTCAGCAATATCACGCTCAGGAGGCAAGCGATCGCCAATCTGATAGTTTCCTTTCAGAATTTCCGTGCGAAGATTGTCGCCAATCTGCTGATATAAACGCATACCGCCATCCCTTTATTCAACATCGGCCATCGCAATATTGGCCTGACCAAAAAACAGAAAAAACGCCTGATTTGTCCGAAGTATAACATGAAGCCCCACGGCGCAAACCCTAAAGGCAGCAGGTTACCTTTTCAATGCGCTTCACCGCGCCGCACGTTGAGCGCCATGCTTGCCAAATAATTTCAGATATAGTGTTGTCGAACCGCCATATCCCGTTCGCTATCACGTTGATGTTGCCAGCAGGCAAGGAGAATAAATGACAATAAACGTATTCCGGTTCGTTTCGTTGCCAATCTGGAAACGGGTGATGGTAGGTTTATTCGCCCTCCCGGGCGTGCTTTTTATCGTGGGATGCAACAGCAATCCACGTGATATTACGCCATTAGGACAGCCGTCATTCGAGCGCTATCAGCAGGAAACAACACGCTGGGTAGAGCAGCATCGCGCCTTCCAAACCACAGATAAGCAGTTGGAATTACGCTGGAATACGCCCAGTGAAACCCGTCCCGCGGGTCAACCGCGTAAGGCGATTTTATTGGTCCACGGACTGGGAGATTCCCCCGGTTCGTTCATTGACATCACGCCGAAATTGGTCGAACAGGGATTTCTGGTCAGAACCGTTTTGCTACCAGGGCACGGCACGCGCCCCTCCGATCTACTGCACGTTACCGTTGATGACTGGCGCAGCGTCGTTGCCGAACAGGCTGCAATCCTCAGCAAAGACGTTGATGAAGTCTATCTGGGCGGTTTTTCCACTGGCGGCAATTTGGTGCTTGAATACGCGTCACAACACCCAGAAATCAAAGGGCTGGTGCTGTTTTCACCCGCGATTAAATCCAACGAAAAATACGATTTTATGACACCGCTGCTATCCGTGTTTACCGACTGGCTGATGCCACCGCGTCCCGGCTACCCTGAACAACTGGCGACCCGCTATATGCGCGTGCCGACCAACGGTTTCGCCCAATATTACTATTCCAGCAGAGGTGTTCGTTCACAGCTGGCCAAAAAACCTTATGACAAGCCAGTGTTAATCGTTCTGGCGGAGCATGATTCTGTCGTCGATACGACTTATATTGCCAACATGTTCGATACCCAGTTTACCAACCCACGCAGTCGTCTAATCTGGTATGGCGATCGCCCTGCGGGTATCCATTCTTCACGCATGTTAGTGCGTACTGGCTCCTTGCCTGAATGGCGTATCAGCCAACTCTCACATATGTCGCTCCTATTTTCACCAGAAAATACGGAATACGGCAAAACAGGCTCAATCATTATTTGCGCCAACGGACAAACCAATAACGACTTGAAGGCCTGCGAGGATCGCAGCACGCTGTGGTATTCCGACTGGGGATATATCGAAAACGGTAAAACCCACGTACGCCTGACCTTCAACCCGTATTTCGACTGGCAAAACCAGATCATGCTCAACGTATTGGACGCGCAATAGCACAGATGTCTCCCTAAATACGTCGAGTTGCAGGACAAAACGTTAACGTTTTGAACAACGCATCTGCGGCTTGAAGTATGGCGAGAATTGTCATCATTTGGTCATCAAGGGCGGGTATTTTGACGTAAAGATAAATCCGCCCAAAGATTAACCATGATCGCCATGCCCGTTCCTTGCGCCCGACCACTCCTCCGGGGTACACCGGTGGCGCGAGATCTTTGTATTCCTCTGCCGGATGTTTCTCCTGACACCGACAATGCCACCGTATTGCAGTTGTTCAGTAAAAATAAAGAATGGGTCAGCCTGCCTGTCGTCGAGGATGGACGCCCTTTTGGCTTAATCAACCGCCACATTTTTCTCTCCCAAATGTCCCGTCCTTTTTATCGCGAACTGTATGACAAAAAGAGCTGCATCGCGTTTATGGATAAAAACCCGCTGATTATCGATGCGCTGGCGTCGTTAAACGACGTCGCCGATCAAACGGTGATCACCGGTGACAAATCGCTAACGGACGGCTTTATGATCACCGAAAATGGGCGTTATATCGGTATCGGACTCGGCATTGATCTGATCAAGGCCGTATCGGATATGCACTTACGCCAACATCAGCAGATTATGCAAAGCATCGAATATGCCAGTGTGATTCAGGCCGCGATGCTGACGACGTCAACGCAGGCGATGTCTCGCACACTGGCCGACTGGTGCTTAGCCTGGGAGCCACGGGACTGTGTCGGTGGTGACTGTTATGCCTTTAAAACCTATCAAAACGGCTGGCTTGCCGCCGTCGCAGACTGTACCGGGCACGGCGTACCTGGCGCATTTATGACCTTAATTTTCGCTTCTGCATTGGAACAGGCGCTGACCCAGCACGGCCCCATACTGCCCGCGCAGTTATTACAGGCGATCAATCGCCATATCAAAGACACGCTGGGACAACGTGACGAAGCTCGCCAGCTTTCTACCTCTAATGACGGCTGCGACGCGATGCTGGTGTTCTGCGACATGACGCGCAACACGCTGACATTTTCCGGCGCACGGATGCCTGCATTTATGCTGCAAAACCAGACCGGGCAACTGACGCCGCTCCAGTGCGATCGAATGGGTATCGGCTATACCGAAACGCCTTATGACTACCAGTGGTCAAGCTACGAACTGCCGCTGCATGACAATGATATGTTTTTCACCACCACGGATGGGTTGACGGATCAAATCGGCGGAGAACGCAGGATTATGTTTGGGAAACGGCGGTTACAAGAACATCTCCAGCACTATCAAAACCAGCCAATGCGTGAATTGGCTAACCAACTGCTATCAGCACACAAGATCTACCAGGGCGATCAGACCCGACGAGATGATTTAACTTTTTGGGGCTTCCGACATTGTTCGACTTTTGTTTAATCAGGTAGGCAGAATGATGCCAGACATCAAATACACCGAGTTCTTTTCGCCCTCTCCTCAGCATGACATCACGCTGTATTACGTGGGCTATTTTTCACAAAATATCATCAGTTCACTGGCTGAAACCATGAGGCTACAACTGGAGAAAAAGCAGCTTCCCGCCGGTATCCGTCGCCGACTGTTCTCTACATTCGTGGAAATGGTACAAAACATCACTCGCTATTCCGCTGCAAAGTTAACCGCGTTCGATCACCCCATTGAGGTACGTCATGGCTCCGTGTGCTTGGGTTACGAAAATGGGAAATACTTCCTGTTATGCGCCAACCCGGTAAGCCCCGACGATGTAGAGAAGCTACGGGGGCGTCTTGAACCGCTGCGCGGTATGACGCTTGATGAAATCCGACTCGCCTACAAAGTCTCTCTGCGCGATGAAACCCCATCATCAAGCAAAGGCGCGGATATGGGTCTGTTGACCGTCGCACGTGATGCCAGTGAGCCACTCCAGTTTACGTTTCGGGCCGACGCATCAACGGGGCTATCTACGTTTTATCTGAAGGCAATCATTTGACATGAAAAATATAACGACCATAAGCAACCTCCATATTTCGGGGACATCCTGTACCCCGACTGTTGATTTTCACTTTGACACACACCGTCTTTATCTTTCTGGCGAATCTTATCCTGAGAATGCAGCGGCGTTTTATCGCCCGCTGCTCACTGAGATTCAGGCATATCTACACAGACTGACAGTCTGCGCGGAAACCATGTCACCCGATGAGGTACTGCCAAGCATCGAAATACATGTATCCCTGATTTACTTCAACAGCTCCAGCACCAAAATGCTGTTCAGTTTGTTCAACCTGCTGAATCAAGCTGCGGAACAGACATTATCGATTGCGCTGTATTGGTATTACGACAAAGACGACGATATTGCAGAAGAATTTGGTGAAGAACTCCACATCGATTTCCCTGCCCTGACCTTTCACAGCACGATTTTGAGTGATAACCATGAGCACAATTGACTTGTTTACACCGGAATACGACATTTTGCTCGCCGCACGCAACATCGCTAACCAGCAGGAGAGGCCTGCTGAAGTCTATCGCGATACGCTGCTGGCATTAACCGACCATTACCAGCGGCTGGTACGAGAGTCGCATCGCCTTATTTCACGCAGCGATAGGGCGGAGAAAGAGCTGAATCGCCTAAATGCACAGCTCAACAAGTTGGCGGTCGAACTGGAATACAAAGCCAGCCACGATCCGTTGACCAGCGTGTATAACCGCGGTGCGATTATTGAACGCATAAACCATGCACTGGAACGCAACCAGGCGGCGCTCATCGTGTTGGATATCGATCACTTCAAGCAGGTGAATGATACCTATGGCCACCCGACTGGCGATGCCGTGATTTGCGATCTGGTGTCACGTGTGCAACACGTCCTGAGTACCACAAACAGCATTGGTCGCGTGGGTGGCGAAGAGTTCACTATTCTGCTGGAAGGGCATACGCTCATGCAGGCCGTCGCCCTCGCCAGCCAACTCCATCACGATCTCAACAGGATGCCGCTCAGCGTACTCCCACAGCAGCGCGTCACCGCCAGTTTTGGCGTCAGTTGGGCGCCACAGAAGACCAGCTTCGATGCGCTATACGGTGCAGCAGACGCCGCGCTCTATCAGGCCAAAGAAAAAGGAAGAAACAGAGTGGAGTTTCAATAAGCCGCAGTCTGAGCGATTGCCGTCGCTCTGGCTCACGGCCATAATAGTAGGTATCGGCTCACCCGAGACAGATTCCCCTATGCGATTCGATTTAACCGATCTCCGACTGTTTCTCAATATTCAGAAAGCAGGCAGTATTACCGGCGGCGCAGCGGCGTCCTGCTTGACTGTACAAGCGGCCAGCGAGCGAGTCCGAGGGATGGAAGAAGAACTGGGTGTAGCGCTATTGCTGCGATCAAAGGCAGGCGTTTCGCTCACCGACGCAGGGTTTTCGCTGGCACACCATGCCCACATAATCCTGCGGCAGGTAGAACATATGCGCAGCGAATTACACCAATATGGCAGAGGGCTACGCGGCCATATACCGCTATTGTGCAATTCTGCGGCACTGAATGAATATTTACCGACTCTGCTGGGCCGCTATCTCGTTGTCTGTCCGCAAATATCCGTCGCGGTGGATGAAAAACTCAGCCGCGATATCGTCGATGCCATCCGCAACCAAACTGCCGACCTCGGCATTGTCGCCGATTCCGTTGCACTCGACGGGCTAGAAACCCGACCATTTCGCAGGGACGAACTGGTCGTCGTCGTTCCAAAAAATAGCGCATGGACTGGGAAGAAACGACTAAGCCTTTCTGACATCGCTGACGCCGAATTTATCGGGCTTAGCGAAGGTGCCGCGTTGCAGGAACACATCGATGAACATGCCAGAAAGTTGGGAAAACGCCTGAATTATCGCGTGCGTCTTGCCAGTTTCGATGCCGTCACGCAGGTAATTCACAGCGGTATTGGCATTGGTATTCTTCCGCGACATGCCGCACAGCGTATGATGGAGCGGCTAGAAATTCACACCATTCCGCTGTCAGACGAGTGGGCGACGCGCAATCTGGTTCTCTGCGTTCGCCAGTTTTCCGCGCTGCCCGGCTATGTTCAGGATTTTGTCGCGTTCATTACCGCAGAGCATGCGGATTAGGCCAGCCCGCGTGCCGCCATGTATCCACCCAGCGCCATCAGCCCGATAAAGAAGCAGCGCCGGAAAACCTGCTCGCTAATCGCGTGGCGCAGGCGTTGTCCTATCATCATACCCAGCAGCGCAGGAATCAGCGCCAGCAAAGACTGCCAGAGATCGATATTCTGTAATCCCATTCCCCGCGTGAGTTGTAACGCCAGCCCCAACGTAGAGACGGTAAACGCCAGCCCCAACGCCTGCACCAGATCGTTTTTATTGAGCCGCAGGCATTGCAGATAAGGCACAGCGGGAATCACAAAAACGCCTGTTGCCGCCGTGATTGCGCCAGTGAGGTAGCCCACCAGCGGTGAGAGCCAGATTTCATGACGCCCCGGCTGCGGTAAGGTCGTCGCCACAATGCCCCACAGGCCATAAACCACCAAAATGCCGCCGAGCGCTGCGTTCGTCCATGACGACGATGACGTTAGCGCGGGGAGTCCGTTCCATAAGGTTCCAACCATAATGCCGATAAATAGCGTCCAAAACCGCTTAATCAGGCTAAGAAAAGCAGGACCACAGACGAGCTGCCAGATGTTGGTCACCAGTGACGGAACAATCAGCAACCCAGCCGCACTGGCGGCGGGCATCGCTAGCGTTAACAGACCCATCGCGATCGTCGGTAACCCCAGGCCAATCACGCCTTTCACCACACCAGCCAGCAGGAACACCACCATCATCGTCGTCATTTATCGCCTCAGTTTGTTGCGCCATAGGAAGAACTCTACGCAGGAATAGTCCAATGAGGGCACTACTGGTGTCTATGCGGATTGTATTGAGGCTGATTCAGGGAAAATTTGAGATAAAGGGAGGATTGAGAGTCTTGGAGTCACATCTTTATACATAATGCATAATGCATAATGCATATGCAGGCTCAGAGGCCGTTTCGTGCGCAACAATATCGCTATTCTCATGCTACCTCGTAGCACGCGCCCGACATAGGGGGCTACGCCAGCCCCCTATGAACCCCGGCTTTTGGCGGAAATTATGCCGCTAAAGCGGTGCCATCGGTGTTCATGACCGCTAATCGAGCCACCAGTGACGCGTTCCCGACGCGGCACTGGCTTTCGCGGCATCCGTGCCGCTCACTCGGCGGCCACGCCCACCGATGCATAATTTTTTACGCCGGATAACGGCAAACCTCACTTACGTCCCTGCATTATGTAAGAGACAGCCCCTGAGAATGGGGCTGCCACACCAAGCAGATATCTTAGTCACGCTGGTCTTAGCGCGCGCGGCCTACGGCCTCACCGAGTTGCCATACGGCCATCGCATAGTGCGTGCTGTGGTTGTAGCGTGTGATGGTGTAGAAGTTCGGTAATCCATACCAGTATTGATATCCCGTCCCGATATCGAGCCGCAGCAGGCTAGCTTCACTGTATCCCGCCAGCGAATGCTGTGGCGTTAACCCAGCGGCCTGGAGTTCAGTAAGCGAGTAGCGGGTATTAAAACCATTTGCAAGCAGCGGTGCCTGACCGTTTGCCTGCACCGCGACAGGCGCGCCCTTCACCCAGCCGTGTGCTTTGAAATAATTGGCTACGCTGCCAATTGCGTCCACCGGGTCCCACAGATTGGTATGCCCGTTGCCATCAAAATCCACCGCGTAATTCTTGAAGGATGAAGGCATAAACTGCCCGTAGCCCATTGCGCCAGCATAAGAGCCGCGCAGGCTGAGCGGATCGTTGCCTTCCTTACGCGCCATCAGCAGAAAGGTTTCCAGTTCGCCCGCAAAGTAGTCGGCACGTCGCGGGTAATCAAACGCCAACGTAGCCAAGGCATCAATGATGCGCGTTTTCCCCATGACCCTGCCCCAGCGAGTTTCAACGCCAATAATGCCGACGATGATCTCAGGCGGAACGCCGTAAATGGCCTGGGCACGCTGTAGTGCATCCTGATATTGATTCCAGAACGCCACGCCGTTCTGCACATTATCTGGCGTAATAAACTGATTGCGGTAACGGTTCCAGGCACCGTTCGGCCCCGAAGGGGGACGCGATGTCGGAGCTTGCTTATCCATCAGACGGATCACCCAATCCAGGCTTTTCGCCTGAACCAGCACATCATGCAGTTGCTGACGATTAAAACCGTGCTCCAGCACCATTTTATCGACAAACCGGGCAGTAGCCGGATTGGTCGCGAAATCACCACCGAGCGGATGCACATTGTGCGCAGGTTCAAGTAGAAAACCACCGCTGAAAGGATTACCCGAAGGTGCTTCTGCCGGAGGGGAGGACGGCTGACTGCTACAGGCCGAGAGCAAAACAAGCAGAGGGAGAAAACGAACCAGATGACGCATCAGATATCCGTATAGCCAGGTAAGAAATCAATATCAGCTATGGTAAAGGATTGTCTGATGTGAAAAAACCAGCCAGAGGTGAAAAAGTGCCGCGCGCCAACCAGAGAGGAGACTGACGCGCGCGTCATCACATCAGGATCAGTTTTTCTTCACAAACTCAGATTTCAGCTTCATCGGTCCAAACCCGTCGATTTTACAATCAATATTGTGATCGCCTTCCACCAGGCGAATCCCTTTCACACGGGTGCCAATCTTCAATGGCGTCGAACTGCCTTTAACTTTCAGGTCTTTAATGACCGTTACCGTATCGCCGTCCGCCAGCAGGTTGCCGTTGGCATCTTTTACCACTAAAACGTCATCCTGTGCCGCTGCATCACCCGCCGCCGACCACTCATTTCCACATTCAGGGCAGTTAAGCATTTCGCCTTCTTGCCAGGTGTATTCAGAACTGCATTTTGGACAATGAGGTAACTGTTGCATGATAAACTCCTGAAAAATTCACAATAAAAAAGCAATAGATATCATTAGTTAACTACCCTATTCTCGATATTTTACCCTTTCATGCACATTTTTGATAGTGAAGCAGCGTTTATCGTGACTTTACTGCCCGCCTGACGTGGTTTCTCGCCTTGTTGCCAGAAACGCGAGTAACCCCTCTTGGGTGAGCGCTTTGGAATACAGCCAGCCCTGCGCATAGGCAACACCAAGACTTTTCAGATAGGCTTCCTGAATCGGGGTTTCGACGCCTTCGGCAACAATTTGTTGGTTAAGGCAGTGCGCCATGCTGACAATATGCGACAACACAATGTCGGTGGGGCAATGGCTATTAATATTCCAGACAAAAGACTTATCGATTTTGAGCGTATTGGCTTTGACCCGTTCAAGATACGACAGCCCGGCATAGCCAGTACCAAAATCATCAATCGCGACATCAATGCCTTTCTGTTGATACAGCTCCACCATCAGCCCAGCTTTTTGTGGCTCGATCATTGATGACTCGGTTAATTCAACATTGATATTCGCCCCTTCAAGATCGTGTGCAGCAATATGCTCCACGAGATAATTGAAAATGGAAATATCTTCAAATTCCGCGGCCTCAAGATTGATGGAGACAAACATCTCAGGGTACGTTTTCCTCAGTATGCAGGCCGTTTGGATCGCCTCATCAATGACATATAACGTCAGTGCTTTCATCAATCCCGTCTGACGCAGCATAGGGATAAACGAGTCCGGCATAATTACGCGTCCGTCTGAATGATGCCAGCGAATCAACGCTTCACACCCAACAACCTGAGCGGTATTCAGTGCAATAATCGGCTGATAATACAATTCAAACTCTTTTTGCTTCAGCGCCTGATTAAGAACATAGCGCGGGCTCTGAATAGTCAGCGTTCGTCGGGAGATCAACGCGGAAAGCAGCAGGGAAAGTAGAAGAAAAAGAGGCAACGCGGAGAAGAAAATCGTCAGATAACGTGCGGTACTCACAGGTTTATCCGCACTCACTACCAGAGCAAGATCGCTGTTTGATAGCGGTTTCAGGACATAATATTTATTATCAATATAAAATCTATCGGTTCGATTTTCTCCCGTTATCAGGCGAGAAAAAACACCGTCACCGATCGAATCCGACAAGATAACCTGCCCATCCTGTTTTTTTCTTTCCAGCAACGCACTCTGAATATTATGGCTATAGGAGGGAATATCCAGAAATGAGCGCGGATTCAACACCACAAGGTGACGCGTTGCGCCAACATAAATCATTCTCTTATTGCGGTTCAGCGGGCTTTCAACGTTATACCACACCCCATAGGCGTTTTTATAAACAAAATCGGGAGCAGGAAGAAACATCGTATTAATGTCGTTCAGCATCGAAGAACAGCGAGGCCGATTCCCGTCGATATAGACGATATCCTGGATGTAATCATTATCGTAAGCCACCTTGCGGAGCACATTGAGGTGGGGGGTATCGCAATAAGGCGAACGGTATTCTTCTAAATTATCGAGTGCAGAGGTCGCCTGCACCATTATTTCGCCAGCGTGTTCAAGCGTGAGGTCAGAAAACGTCTCCACATCCTCTTCAAACTGTTTGAGGGTGAAAGTCGAATGGAGCTCAAGTACCAACGCAAAAAGCGAAACCAGAATAAAAAATAGGCTGGCAGATAATAAGAAAAAACCTTTCTTAAAATAGAGCGTTTGAAAATAGGCTAACAGGTTTTTTCTCATAGGGAGAGCGACGTATCATCATCACGAGAAATCCAACATAGCACACAACGCTTCCCCACAATGTATGGATATCCTAAATAATTATACCCGTCATACTTCAAGTTGCATGTGCGTTGGCTGCGTTACTCAGCACACTGGCGTGTACCTCGCCCCGTTGGGGCCGCTGCAAGCAGCGTTCAAACCTGCCTCTGGCAGGTTTGTCAGTCACCCGAATCACTTACCTGAGTAAGCTCATCGGGATGAAATGAGAGACATCCTGTCTCTCACCGGAGGCCAGCCGTTGGCTGGTCAAATTCGTTCCCGACGAATTTGTCCTTCGCTTGCCGCGTTATTCGGCCTTAGGCCTCACCCCTTCGGGATCAGCGCAAGCGCTGTTCAAAAACGCCTCGTCGTTTTTGTCCTGAAACTCGAATTATTTAGGGTATATAATTTCAGGACCTTGATAGCCGTCTGACTTGGTGTGCCTCCACGGCATAAGGCCAACAGACTTATTTGACCCTCTATTTACTTTAAAAAACAGCAAGTTGCTTTCTACCCCGTTTATCGTGTCGATATCTCGCCGTGATTTAATTGTAATGAGAACCATTATCATATTAACATAGCGTCTATTATTTACCGCCGATACGCGTTTCTACTTTCTGACCATGATGTCTGACCACGCCACCACTTCTGCTGAATTGACGCTCGAATCGCTCTACGGTTCACATCACAGTTGGCTGAAGCACTGGCTGACGGGCAAACTCCAATCTTCTTTTGATGCCGATGATATTGCTCAGGATACCTTCCTGCGCGTGATGAACGGCGAGTCTCTCACTGCAATCCGCGATCCCAAATCCTTCCTGTGTACCGTTGCCAAACGCGTGATGGTCGATTTGTTTCGTCGCAATGCGCTGGAAAAAGCCTATCTGGATAGGCTGGCGCAGTTGCCGGAGGCGCTTGTACCCTCGCCGGAAATCCAGCAACAGCAGCTTGAGACGCTTCAGCAGGTGGATGCCATGCTCGATGGCCTTAACCACAAAGCACGGCAGGCATTTCTACTTTCCCAGCTTGACGGCATGGCCTACGGTGAAATTGCCGCACGGCTGAGTGTTTCCGTCAGCTCAGTCAAAAAGTATGTTGCCAAAGCCACGGAGCATTGCCTGCTGTTTCGTCTGGAGCACGGGCTGTGAGTCTTCCACTGACCGATTCTCAACGTCAGGCGCTGCACTCTGCCTCGCACTGGTATGCGGTGCTGAGCGACGAACGCGTGAGCCCGCAGCAAACCGAGAAATGGCAACGGTGGTATGAACAAAATCAAGACCATCAATGGGCCTGGCTACAGGTAGAAAGCCTGCGCAGCCAGATGAACG
Organism: Pectobacterium punjabense; assembly: GCF_012427845.1. Lineage (NCBI taxonomy): Bacteria > Pseudomonadati > Pseudomonadota > Gammaproteobacteria > Enterobacterales > Pectobacteriaceae > Pectobacterium > Pectobacterium punjabense. Next base: position 1,218,874 of record NZ_CP038498.1, on the reverse strand, counting down.
TCGTGCCAGGCAACGTCGCCCACCGCGCGCTTCAGGATACTCAACTCACCCGTCGCCGCGTGATGAAAGGCCTGCTGCTGCTGTTAAGCGTGGGCGGCGGCTGGCAGCTTTGGCGTTCTGACGCCGGAACAGGCCTGCGGGCGGACTATACTACGGCGAAAGGTGCGATCCGCCAGCAGCGTCTGGAAGACGGCACGTTACTCTCGCTGAACACCGACAGCGCCGTCGATGTTCGTTTCGATCCACAGCAGCGGCGCATTCATCTCTGGTACGGCGAAGTCGCGATAACCACCGGACAGGACTCCAACAATCGTCCTTTCTACGTGCAAACACGACAAGGGCAACTGACCGCACTGGGTACTGAATTTACAGTACGTCAAGAAAAAGGCAGTACGGTACTGAGTGTGCAACAACATGCGGTGAAAGTGGTACTGGCAGACAATCCGACTCAAACACGCATCGTGCGTCAGGGCGAAAGCCTGCGCTTCAACGCATGGGAACTGGGTGAAACCCAATCCACAGATGAAGAAGATAACAACTGGACGCAGGGTATTCTCAGCTTCAGCAATAAACCGCTCGGCGAGGTGATGGAAACGCTCTCGCGTTACCGTCACGGCGTACTGCGCTGTAGCCCAGAGGTCGCAACGCTGCGGCTAAGCGGCACCTTTCCGCTGAAAAATACCGACACCGTTCTACACGTGATTGAGAAAACCCTTCCGGTTAAAATTCAGTACATTACGCGTTACTGGGTCAACATCCTTCCGCAAACTAAACGATAACGAAAAAAATTATCATTCTTGATTGTCCTTTTTCTCCCTCTCGTTCGACTTAGGTATATACAACAAAAATGATGATGGAGACGTTATGACGCTCTTACGCGCCTTTCGCAAAGCAACCCCTTTAGCGATGGCGATACAGCTCAGCTTGCTGCCGACAGTCGGTATCACGACAGGGATAGCCTACGCCGCAACGGTGCCTGCCACTGCACGCTACGACATTGCGGCGGGTGATTTAGATAAAGCGCTCAACCACTACGCCGCCCGCAGCGGCATTACGCTGTCAGTGGATGCCAGCCTGACGCAGGGAAAACGTAGCAACGGCCTGCACGGCGACTACACCGTTGACGGCGGTTTGAAAGCCCTACTTGCGGGGAGCGGTCTGCAACTGAAAGCGCTGGGCGATAACGCCTGGACGCTTGAACCCATCCCGGCAGCAGCAGCAGAAGAAACGCTGACAGTCGTCGGCGACTGGTTGGGGGAAGCGCGTGAAAATGACGTCTTTGAACATGCAGGCGCGCGTGATGTGATCCGCCGTGAAGATTTCGCCAAGACCGGTGCCACCACCATGCGCGATGTCTTAAATCGCATGCCGGGCGTATATGCGCCAGAAAATAACGGTACGGGTAGTCACGATCTAGCTATGAATTTCGGTATTCGTGGTCTCAGCCCGCGTCTGGCTAGCCGCTCCACCGTTCTAATGGACGGTATTCCGGTGCCGTTTGCACCTTACGGCCAGCCACAACTGTCCCTCGCCCCCATCTCCCTGGGCAATATGGATGCCGTTGACGTGGTACGCGGCGGCGGTGCCGTGCGCTACGGGCCGCAGAGCGTCGGCGGCGTCGTGAACTTCGTCACTCGGGCGATCCCGAAAGCGTTTGGCATTCATGCTGGCGTAGAAGGCCAATACAGCCCGACGTCCTCACAGCACAACCCGAAAGAAACCCACAACCTGTTGGTTGGCGGCACGGCAGATAACGGTTTCGGTTCGGCGTTGCTCTATTCAGGCACACGCGGCAGCGACTGGCGCGAACACAGCGCGACGCGTATTGACGACGTGATGCTAAAAAGCCGCTACGCACCGAACGAGGTACACACCTTTAACAGCCTGCTGCAATATTATGATGGCAGCGCCGATATGCCAGGCGGCCTATCCCGTGCCGATTATAATACCGACCGCTGGCAGTCAACGCGTCCGTACGATCGCTTCTGGGGGCGTCGTCAGCTTGCCAGTCTGGGCTATCAATACCAGCCGGATCAGCAGCATAAATTCAATATTCAGGGCTTCTACACGCGCACGCTGCGCAGTGGCTATCTGGAACAGAATTCCATCATTACCCTGTCGCCGCGTGAATATTGGGTACGTGGCATCGAGCCCCGCTACAGCCAAAGTTTTACCCTCGGCTCCTCAGCGCATGAAGTCGGCGTCGGCTACCGCTATGTCAGCGAATCCACCCATGAGGTGCGTTACTTCACCAATACCGCGAGCAAGACGCTGCCAAGTACCAACAGCCCCATCGACCGCGAAACCCGGGCGGGTACAGAGGCGCACGCCTGGTACATTGACGATCGCGTTGATATTGGCAACTGGACGATTACGCCGGGAATGCGTTTCGAGCACATCAAATCTCATCAGGACAATACGCTGAAAGGCACCGGCGAAGCGGTCAGCTACAACGCGCCGCTGCCTGCCCTGAACGTGCTCTACCACGTTAACGAAAGCTGGAATCTTTATGCGAACACTGAAGGATCATTCGGCACCGTACAGTACAGCCGAATTGGCAAGGCTGCTCAAAGCGGCAAAGTGGAGCCAGAAAAAGCACGTACCTGGGAAGTGGGTACCCGCTACGACGATGGCGCGCTGACCGCAGAAATGGGCGTCTTCCTGGTTAACTTTAATAACCAGTATGATTCCAATCAGACCAACAACACCGTCACCACACGGGGAAAAACTCGCCATTCCGGGCTGGAAACGCAGGCACGCTATAGTCTCGCCGAGCTGTCGCCCCGCTTAGAGGCGGTGTCGGTTTATGCGCGCTATGCCTACGTAAATGCTGAAATTCGCGAAGCGGGTGATACCTACGGTAATCAGGTGCCCTTCTCTTCAAAACACCGGGGTGGATTCGGCGTCGATTACCAACCGGGCAACTGGACGTTCAACCTAAACAGTGAGTTCCAGTCCAGCCAATTCGCCAATAACGCTAACACCATTGCCGAAAGCGCCGATGGCAGCGCCGGACGACTCCCCGGCTTTATGCTGTGGGGCGCGCGTGCGGCCTATGACTTTGGCCCGCAGCTCTCCGATCTCAATCTGGCCTTTGGTGTGAAAAACCTGTTCGACCATGATTACTACACGCGCTCGAACAGCGATGACAACAACAAAGGGATTTATGCTGGCCAGCCGCGCACTTTCTACATGCAGGGCTCGCTGAAATTCTGACAGTCACACGTTCGCGCCGGGCAAATGCCCGGCCTGACTCTCGTTCACGATAATGACCATTATGGAGTTACGCTATGTCTGCTCTAATTCGCGTTGCACTGATTGCAACACTTTGCCTGTTCGGATTGGGTCGCGCCCATGCCGTCACGGTACAAGATGAACAGGGTTCCTTTACCCTCGACACACCGCCTCAGCGCATTGTGGTGCTGGAACTTTCTTTTGCCGATGCGCTGGCTGCAATAGACGTCAGCCCAGTCGGTATCGCCGATGACAACGATCCTGACCGAATTCTGGCGGAAGTCCGTGAACATCTTAAGCCGTGGCACTCCGTGGGAACGCGCGCACAGCCGAGTCTGGAAGCTATCAGCGCGCTGAAGCCTGATTTGATTATCGCCGACAGCAGCCGCCATAGCGGTATTTACGCGGCGCTGAAAGCGATCGCGCCGGTACTGCTGCTGAAATCACGTAACGAAACCTATGAAGAGAACCTGCATTCGGCGGAGATCATCGGCAAGGTGCTGGGGAAAGACAGCGCGATGCAGACCCGCCTCGCCCAGCATCGTGAGACAATGAAAACCTACGCCGACCAGCTTCCAAAAGGAACGAGCGTCGCCTTTGGCACCTCGCGCGAGCAGCAGTTTAACCTGTATTCCAGCGAGGCCTACACCGGCAGCGTGCTGGCTGCCCTCGGTCTGAGCGTGCCGAAACCTATCAACAATGCTCCGATGGCCTCCATCAATTTGGAACAACTGCTGGCGATTAACCCACAGTGGCTCATTGTGACGCACTATCGCGAAGAAAGTATTGTGAAACGCTGGCAGCAAGATGCGCTCTGGAACATGTTGGAAGCCCAGCAAAAACAGCAGATTGCGGCCGTCGACAGCAATGCCTGGGCACGGATGCGCGGTATTTTTGCCGCGGAACGCATCGGCAGCGATACAGTGAAGATTTTTAAACATCAGCCCGTTAGCATCAGCAGCGAGCAATGAGGGGAAATTTCCATCCGTTCTGGCGTTGGGGATTGCCGATAACAGTACTGCTGGGCGTATTCTGGCTCAGCCTGTTCTGTTATTCCGCCATCCCCATTCCCGCATTGAGTGCCATAAAAGTCCTGATGACGGGATCGCCGTCTTCGCTACCGGAGACGCTGGTACTCAACTTGCGCTTGCCACGCAGTCTGGTTGCCGTCTTGATCGGTGCCAGTTTGGCGCTGTCCGGCTCTCTGCTTCAAACCCTGACCCATAATCCTTTGGCCTCCCCTTCTTTACTCGGTATCAACAGCGGCGCCGCGCTGGCGATGGCACTGACTAGCGCTTTTGCGTCTTCGCTATCCGGTTACCCTATTGCCTTTGTTGCCGCTATCGGCGGTGGTCTCTGCTGGTTAATGGTGATGGCCGCAGGCGGTGGCTGGCGACAAACACTCGACCGCAATCGACTGATTCTGGCTGGCGTCGCGCTATCCGCATTGTGCATGGCCTTAACGCGGATTACGCTTCTGCTGGCGGAAGATCACGCCTATGGTATTTTTTACTGGCTGGCGGGCGGTGTCTCCCACGCACGCTGGGTGGAATTCTGGCAACTCTTCCCCTTTGTCATCATCGTCACTCCGGTTGTACTGCTGATGGCGAACCAGCTCAACCTGCTGAATATCGGTGACGTGAGCGCCCATACGCTGGGCGCCAACTTAGGCCGTCTGCGCCTGCTCCTCAATCTGGCGGTACTGATACTCGTGGGAGCCTGCGTCAGCGTAGCGGGCCCGGTAGCATTTATCGGTTTGCTAATACCGCATCTGGCACGTTTCTGGATCGGCTACGATCAGAGAAAAATGCTCCCGATGAGCATGCTGCTGGGTGCGGCGTTTATGTTATTGGCCGATCTGCTTGCTCGCGCGCTTGCCTGGCCGGGCGAACTCCCTGCCGGTGCCGTGCTGGCACTCATTGGTGCCCCCTGTTTTGTCTGGCTCGCAAGGAAACGAGGATAATGCGCCCCATCACGGTGTTTATTTCGATCGCGCTGATACTGCTCACCATCTGCATTCTGTCACTACGTATGGGAGCGATTCCGCTACCGTGGTCAGCATTGATAAACGGCTGGCACAACGCCAATGAACATCATTATGTGCTGACACAGTATCGCTTACCTCGTGTGCTGCTGGCGCTGTTCGTCGGCGCAGCGCTGGCCATTTCCGGCGTACTGGTGCAAGGGATTGTGCGTAATCCACTGGCCTCACCGGATATTCTCGGCGTAAACCACGCGGCGAGTCTGGCAACCGTCAGTACACTGATGCTGGTGCCTTCACTGCCCGTGCTCTGGTTGCCGCTTCTCGCGTTCATCGGCGGCATCGCCGGACTGCTGATTCTGCGCCTTATCGCGGGAGCCTCATCCCCCATGCGGCTGGCACTCATCGGCGTGGCGCTGTCCGCCACCTGGGCAAGCGTCACCGATTACCTGATTCTCTCCCGCCCGCAGGATATCAACAATGCGCTGCTGTGGTTGACGGGTAGCCTATGGGGACGCGACGGGTCATTCGTCATAGTTGCACTGCCCATCCTTTGCGTATTGATTCCACTCAGCCTGCGTTTTTGCCGCGATCTGGATTTACTGGCGCTGGGCGATGACCGCGCCAGCACGCTGGGTGTCAATATCAGACGTATCCAATTCTGGGGATTGGCACTCGCCGTGGCACTCGCCGCGACCAGCGTTGCCGTCTGCGGCCCCATCGGCTTTATCAGCCTCGTGGTGCCGCATTTGATCCGACATTTGGTGGGAGGACGGCACCGCTGGCTTCTTCCGACTTCCGCCGTTGCTGGTGCGCTGGTGCTACTGCTTGCCGATCTGCTTGCACGCACGATCAATCCGCCGATGGAATTACCCGCAGGGGTACTCACCGCGATTATCGGTGCGCCTTGGTTTTTCTGGCTTCTTATGAGAATGCGCTAAATGGAACTGACAACACAAAACCTGACGGCGGGCTATGGCGACAAACGCATTCTTGATAGCCTGTCGTTATCGCTCCCCAGCGGAAAAATCACCGCCCTGATCGGCCCTAACGGCTGCGGTAAGTCAACGCTGCTAAAGTGTTTCGCCAGGCTGCTTACCCCGAAGTCCGGCGCTATCCTGCTTGATGGAAAACCGCTCTCTGCGTTTTCCGCTCGCCAGCTCTCGCGCCATCTGGCGCTGTTACCACAGCACCACCTCACGCCAGAGGGGATCACCGTACGTGATATGGTGGCCTACGGGCGCAGCCCTTGGCTATCACTATGGGGACGGTTATCACAGGACGATCGTCAGCGCGTGCAACTCGCGATGGAGAAAACACACATTGTCGATCTGGCAGAAAGACGGCTGACCGATTTGTCCGGCGGGCAGCGCCAACGAGCGTTTCTGGCAATGCTGGTGGCGCAGGATACGCCCGTCGTACTGCTCGATGAACCCACCACCTATCTCGACATCAATCATCAGGTCGAATTAATGAAACTGCTGCGCGAACTCAATCAGGCCGAAAAAACGGTCGTGACCGTCCTGCACGATTTGAATCAGGCCAGCCGCTACTGCGATCATTTGGTCATGCTGGCAGGCGGACGCGTGATAGCACAGGGGTCACCGCACGAGGTGATGAAACCGGAGCTACTGCAACAGGTATTCAGCATCGATGCGGAGATCCACGCCGAGCCGGTATCAGGCCAACCGATGTGTGTGGTGCGGTAATCGCAGGTCATGTTCTTATCCACCAGAGAAGATACAACCACCTTATAAAAATATTTATGCCCCTACAAAAATAGCCTTGTTAGCCGTGAATCATCGGAATCGCTACCCTACGTGTATTACCTGAAATCAATACACGTAGTAGCTCAAATCATCAGAATTTAAGGAAGCGTAATATGGGATTAAAATTACACCATCTTAATGATTCTCGGTCTGTTCGTATCCTCTGGTTACTTGAAGAAGCCGGGATACCTTATGAACTTGTCAGATATCAGCGGGATGAGAAAACGCATCTGGCACCCGCATCATTGAAAGCGATACATCCTTTAGGTAAATCACCGTTGATTGAAGAAGATGGCAAAATCATCGCAGAATCCGGCGCGATTGTTGAATACCTGATCAATCGCCACGCAAAACACTTAGCCCCAGATGCAAGCACAGCCGAATATATTGATTATCTTCAGTGGGTACACTTTGCAGAAAGTTCCGCCATGTTGCCGGTTTTATTGAAGATCTTTGGCGAATTTGAAAAGAACACTGGCACCACACTGAATTTCCTTGAACGTTACGCTGACAACGAATTCGATAAAGTCTTTTCATTTTTAGACGACACACTGTCTTCAAGAGAATTTATCGTGGGCGATACGCTAACTGGCGCAGATATTATGCTCGGTTTCGTTATCAATACCGTCGTGGAACGGCTCGTTCCAGCCGATCGTTTCCCCAATATTCAACGCTATGCGCAGCGGCTGAAAAATCTGCCTAGCTGGCGGAAAATCCAGGATATCGAAGCAAACGCAGAATAAGGAATAAGCGCGAGGCATCACACCGATGTCGGGAAAACTTGCGAGCCGCCTCGCGCACTCCAACAATAGTGGAAAAATCGGATACGCATCCTTGTCTCAGTCTGGTAACGTCGCGTTGACGTCAAATAACGGCTATCAATGGTAAGATAGCGCACTCGCAGGTGATGTTTTTCATCTGCCAGCCAGTATACTTCTGGCATTCCATTTCAATGCTCAGGTGACGGGCCATCAGGAAGGTTGACCATCCAACCCTGCGCTATCATCTGAACGAACAAAAGCGTTAAGACTGAGTAAAATCAATATGAATGAAGCCACAGAGAAGGACTTCACCGCCCACACACCAATGATGCAGCAGTATTTTAGGCTAAAGGCTGAGCATCCAGAAATTCTGCTGTTTTACCGCATGGGCGATTTTTACGAGCTGTTCTATGACGATGCCAAACGGGCTTCTCAACTGTTGGATATCTCGCTGACAAAACGCGGCGCTTCCGCAGGGGAACCGATCCCGATGGCGGGCGTTCCTCATCATGCCGTCGAGAACTACCTTGCCAGACTGGTGCAAATGGGTGAGTCCGTCGCTATCTGCGAGCAGATTGGCGATCCCGCCACCAGCAAAGGTCCCGTTGAGCGCAAAGTCGTACGCATCGTCACACCGGGCACCATCAGCGACGAAGCACTGTTGCAGGAAAAGCAGGATAACCTGCTGGCAGCGCTCTGGCAGGACAGCCGGGGATTTGGCTACGCTACGCTGGACATCAGCTCTGGGCGTTTTCGCGTGAGCGAACCGGCAGACCGGGAAACCATGGCAGCCGAGCTACAGCGCACCAATCCAGCAGAATTACTCTACCCAGAATCCTTTGAGTCCACGGATTTAATCGAAAATCGTCATGGACTCCGCCGCCGTCCGCTGTGGGAATTTGAACCCGATACCGCGCGCCAGCAGCTTAACCTGCAATTTGGTACTCGCGATCTAACCGGTTTTGGCGTCGAGCAGGCAAAACTCGCGCTGCGGGCAGCAGGATGCCTGCTGCAATACGCGAAAGACACCCAACGTACTTCGCTGCCACATATTCGTGGCATTACGATGGAGCGCCAACAGGACGGCATCATCATGGATGCGGCGACGCGTCGTAACCTTGAACTGACACAAAATCTGTCTGGTGGTGTGGAAAATACGCTGGCTGCCGTGCTGGACTGCACCGTGACGGCAATGGGCAGCCGGATGCTGAAGCGCTGGATTCATATGCCTAGCCGCGATGTTGATGCGCTCAAACAGCGCCAACAGGCCATCAGTGCGTTACAGGAGATCACGCCCGATTTACAACCCTATTTGCGGCAGGTCGGCGATCTGGAACGTATTCTGGCACGCCTTGCTTTACGCACAGCACGCCCACGCGATCTCGCGCGTATGCGCCACGCTTTCCAGCAGTTTCCCGATATTCGCGAACAGCTTGCGCCGTTGGAGACCGACTCCGTTCGCCGTTTGGTCAGCCTGATTGGCCAATTTGATGAACTGCGTGATTTGCTGGAACGCGCCGTTGTCGAAGCACCGCCGGTGCTGGTACGCGACGGTGGGGTCATCGCACCGGGCTACCATGCCGAATTGGATGAGTGGCGTGCGTTGGCTGACGGCGCCAGCGATTATCTGGACCGTCTGGAAATTCGCGAGCGTGAAAAACTGGGGCTTGATACGCTGAAAGTCGGCTTCAATGGTGTGCACGGCTATTACATTCAAGTTAGCCGAGGCCAGAGCCATCTGGTGCCGATCCACTATGTCCGTCGCCAGACGCTGAAAAATGCCGAACGCTACATCATTCCCGAGCTGAAAGAATACGAAGACAAGGTTCTGACCTCAAAGGGCAAGGCACTGGCGCTGGAAAAAGCGCTCTACGATGAACTTTTTGATTTGCTGTTGCCTCATTTAGCGGAACTCCAGCAAAGTGCAGCAGCACTGGCCGAGTTGGATGTGTTAGCAAACTTGGCCGAGCGAGCCGATACGCTAAATTACGTCTGCCCGACGCTGAGTGACAAACCCGGCATCAAAATTACAGGCGGTCGTCACCCCGTCGTCGAGCAAGTACTGCGTGAGCCGTTTATTTCGAATCCCCTATCGCTCTCGCCACAGCGTCGTATGTTGATCATTACTGGTCCCAACATGGGGGGGAAAAGTACCTATATGCGTCAGACGGCACTGATTGTGCTGATGGCGCATATCGGCTGCTTTGTGCCAGCGGATCAGGCGGTCATTGGCCCCGTCGACCGTATTTTCACCCGCGTGGGCGCCGCAGACGATCTGGCATCTGGCCGTTCCACTTTCATGGTAGAAATGACGGAAACGGCGAATATTCTGCACAACGCTACGGAAAACAGTCTGGTACTGATGGACGAAATCGGTCGCGGCACCTCAACCTACGACGGTCTGTCGCTGGCATGGGCCTGTGCAGAGAATCTGGCAAACCGCATCAAAGCCATGACGCTGTTTGCAACGCACTACTTTGAACTAACCACCCTACCGGAAAAAATGGAAGGCGTGGTGAATGTCCATCTGGATGCACGCGAGCACGGCGATACCATTGCCTTTATGCACAGCGTACAAGACGGTGCAGCCAGCAAAAGTTACGGTCTAGCCGTCGCCGCACTTGCGGGTGTACCGAAAGAAGTGATTAAACGTGCACGTCAGAAGCTGAAAGAGCTGGAAACGTTATCGAATAACGCGTCATCCAGCCATATCGATGGCGCGCAGCTAGCGCTGTTGAGTAATGATGAACCGTCACCGGCGATAGAAGCGCTGGAAGCCATTGATCCTGATGCACTCACGCCACGTCAGGCGCTAGATTGGCTTTATCAGCTAAAGAAAATGCTCTAACGCGAGTCAGAACGAAAAAGGCACTGAAAATCAGTGCCTTTTTCTTTTAAATGCCGAATCAGTCTATCTGTGTATCGCAGTTTTCTCGTGCCTTCATACGTACTTTATCGCCCCCGTTAGGGACAACTGCCTTCACCATTTGCCCCTCTTCCATCGACGGAATAACGGCAAAATGCGCAGTGAGAACAAGTAATACCGGTTCCGCAGCTTTCTCTCTCACGCGAAAATATTCTCTTTCCAACTCCGCACTGTCATCCATCACAAAAGTCTTTCCTGTCGCGCAGTCAGAGAAGGTCGCGACATCCGCCATATAGCGATACATTCCCTTCATTACCATCGGCGTATTTGGCAGCGGCTGCTCGGTTGCTGTCAGTTGACGAGGAAGAGATGAATTGATGGGCAAACCTTGTTGATCCAACATTTCAAGGGCGCTATCAACTGGGCGGAAGTAACGTTTTTCGCCCGCACTATCCGTCAGGACCAGCTTGTCCGCGGTGCGCCGCCATTGCCCATAGGAAGCGAACGTGTTGTTGCCTTCTCTCGTCGTTTGATACTGTTCACGCAGAACAAAAGTCCCGTCTTTTTCCAAAAACAGTGACGTATCAATCCCTCCGCAGTCTGCACAGGGTAAAACGCCACGATAGCTTTGCGCCATTGGTTTAAGGGGCTCTTCCTGAACTTGTGAACGGGTATGACACCCGATCAACCCAGAAATCCCCGCAATCAACAGCACACCGATAGCCAGTTTTTTCATCATTATTTTTCTGTCCCTCTGTCCTGTTTTCCCGTTCTTACTCAATACGCTGTAACGTACCCAACTTGTTATCATCCCTGAGTCTGAGGAATTTTCCACTCAGAAAATGTTATTTCAAGACTATTCTTATCGTCAGACAACCAGATCGTACCATCCTGGATCGTTGCCTGTAGTGACATGGTGCGCTGAACCAGTCCGGCAAGCTGAGCCAGTTGATTGTCATCTAAAAATCGGACAGCCAGATTCTTGTATCCAGAGACCTTATTCGATATCGCATTCCACCAAACCTGTGCCGCACGCTCGCTGTAGGCATACAGCACCACGGCACGGGACTGATTGCAGGCTTTCTTCAGACGTTTTTCGTCCGGCAGGCCTAACTCAATCCACAATTCCAGCTCCATCGTATCATTACGTCGCCAGATTTCTGGTTCGTCATCTGCGCTAAGCCCTTTGGTAAAGCGCAGATTTTCATCAGCGTGGCAGATCCATGCTAAAAGCCGCAGCATCATGCGTTGCTCAGTTTCAGAGGGATGCTGCGCTATTGTCAGGCTCGCATCGTGGAAAAAATTCCGATCCATATCGGCGATATTGATTGCTGCTTTGTAAACCGTTGCTTTTAATGCCATCAGTGACCTCGTTTTTATTCCCTCCTAGTTTACTTGAGTTAGCGCCATCCTCACAGTAAAGGTGATATCTGCCACGTATCCGATAGATTAGGCATCTAAGGACTACTGATATCCTGTTAATCCCTATGCTATAGTCGGTTTGATAAATAGAGTTTATCTTCGTAGGCTTACAACATCGCGCACCACGGCAAGTGATGATGCATGAATATCTACCGAGCTAAGCTTTTAAGGGAGGATATAGTGCAAGAATACTGTGAATTAGTACGTCGCTTATACGCAGAGATCGCCAGTGGCGATCTGGGCTATATACCCGATTCGCTGGGTTGTGTTTTGAAAACCCTGGATGGCATTGCCGCGAATGAGGCGTTGCCATCCTCCGTCAGGGAACAGGCCGCTTTTGCCGCCGCTAACTTATTGGTGAGTGATTATGTCAATGAGTAATGAATATCAACCCATCAACTGTGATGATTACGATAGCCTGGAAGCCACCTGTCAGCAGAATCTGACGCTGACGCTGGAACTACGCAATGGTGAAGTTGTGACCGGTAAAGCCAGTGATATGATCTCACGTAAACAGGTCGAATATCTGGTGATTGAAGCCTCCGGTGCAACGCGCGAACTGCGCCTCGACCACATCGTCAGTTTCAGTCATCCTGAAATCGGGAAAGTCGTTGTCAGCGAATCCTGACGGACCGTCCCTTTCATTGAGCGGCAAACGCTGAATAAATGCTTCCCAAACGGACAACGCAAGTTGTCCGTTTTTATTTCAATGCTAACCAACATCAGTTTCTTCCCTAGGCTTTTTTCCCCCTAGGCTTATTTTTCACAAACTTGTTTTTCCCACATAATGTGCCACACAGGCTGATCTTCTCTAACTTGCCCTTCTCGCGTGACAAATCGCCCCACAGCGGCAATCAGTTGATCGTTATAAAACACCAGCGGCGTCCGGTCACGCCACCAGGGTGGAACATCCAGCTCCTGCCAGAGTTTCTTGATTTGCCGACCGTGTGCTCTGCCAACAATATGCACAGTTCCGCTGGTTGAGAAGCGGATACTCACCGCCTCACCGTTTTCCGGCGCGCGAACCGCGATCCCACCATCAGCCAGCAACAGCGTACCGAGATTGTCAGGGAGAGATAACGGACATGACGTCGGTTGCCACGGCAGAATGCGGTCTTTTAGCGACGGCACCAGCGGTAGCAGGTAGAGAAATTGGCGAAAACGGCGGATCTGCATCTGATTCAACTGCAATACCGGCTCCGCATCCTGACGGCTGGTCGCCACCTCATCCCAAAGCCGCTGCAACTGTTCACGTGCTGGCATCATCGCCCCTTGCTGCGCTAGCCAGCGGCGCAGCAGCGCAAAGCGACGTACCGGGCTTAGCGGCAGCAGACCACCAATGCTCAGCGCGCCATCCGGCTGGCATAACGCCTGCAATGACTCCTCCAGCAGCTCATCGATCAGTTGTTCCTGTTCGGCACACAGCTGGGCGCTACGTGCCACGGCGGAGGAGAAATGCGGCCAGCGCTGCGTCAGTCGCGGTAAGATCTGGCGGCGTAGAAAATTGCGGTCAAAACGTTCATCCTGATTGCTGTCGTCTTCAATCCAATGAAGCTGATGCCGCTGCGCATAGGCTTCCAACTGGATACGAGAAAACCCTAACAGCGGACGAATGAGACGATGATGACCCAACATAGTGTTAGCCGCCATCGCAGACAATCCGGCAGGCCCGCTGCCGCGTTTAAGCGCCAGTAAAAAGGTTTCACTCTGGTCATCAAGGTGCTGTGCCGTCAGCAGGGTTTCCCCCTCTTGCAGATGCGTTTGCAGCGCCTGATAGCGCGCGGCTCTGGCTGCGGCTTCGATGCCGCCGTTCTGCGCCTCAACCGTCACAGGCAGCGAGGCAAACGGCACCTGCCAGCGTTCACACTGCTGGCGACAATGTTCGGCCCAGCTATCGGCCAGCGGATTTAAGCCGTGATGGACATAAGCCGCACGAAGAGTCACCCCAGCACGCTGGCGCGCGGCCACCAGCAGATGTAATAGTACGCTAGAATCCAGGCCACCGCTGTAGGCTAGCAGGATTGACCCGCATCCAGCCGTCTGCGCCACAATCGTCTGGATCAATCCATCATCAGGTTCAGTGTGGTTCACAGAATCAGATCTCATACAGTTCTAAAGGCAAGCCGTCAGGATCGGAGAAAAACGTGAATCGCTTCTGCGTTTCAGGATCGATCCGCACGGGTTCACAGATGACGCCAGCCTGCCCCAACGAGGCAATGGCTTGTTCAACGTCCGCCACGGCAAAAGCTAGATGACGTAAACCGCACGCTTCCGGCCGGCTGACTCGCGATGGGGGATGCGGGAAAGAAAATAGCTCAATGGTGTAACGCCCATTCAGCGAAAGATCGCCTTTCCACGACTGCCGCGCTTCACGGTAAACCTCGTTGTTCAACGTAAACCCCAGCACATCACAATAAAATGCCTTGCTACGTGCATAATCAGCGGCAATCACCGAAATGTGATGGACATCAAGCAGTGTCAGCATGCTCTAACCCCCTATAGCAAAAAATCCGCTGTCATTTCTGACAACGGATTTTCAAAGTAACGCCCGAGTCGCCGGATTGATAACCCATCAATCAGACAATTACCTTGTCAGCAATAACCACAGTACTTAACAGTAACCATAGTTCATCAAACGCTGATAACGGCGGTTCAACAGCTCTTCTTCCGTCAGGCCGTCGAGGTCGAGCAGATCGGCCAGCAACTGTGCTTTCAGAGATTCAGCCATCGCCGGAACGTTACGGTGCGCCGAACCCAACGGCTCAGGGATCACGGTATCGATCAGTTTCAGCTCTTTCAGACGCGGCGCAATGATGCCCATGGCTTCAGCCGCCAGCGGCGCTTTATCCGCGCTCTTCCACAGGATAGACGCACAGCCTTCCGGTGAAATAACCGAATAGGTGCTGTACTGCAACATATTGACCTTGTCGCCCACGCCAATAGCCAACGCACCACCGGAACCGCCTTCGCCGATAACGGTACAGATAATTGGCACACGCAGCGTCGACATTTCACGCAGATTGCGCGCGATCGCTTCAGACTGACCGCGTTCTTCCGCGCCCACGCCTGGATAAGCGCCCGGCGTGTCGATAAAGGTCACGATCGGCATCTTGAAGCGATCGGCCATTTCCATCAGGCGCAGCGCTTTGCGATACCCTTCCGGTGCAGGCATGCCGAAATTACGGCGAATCTTTTCTTTGGTTTCACGTCCTTTCTGATGACCAATGATCATCACCGGGCGTCCATCCAAACGGGCAATCCCGCCGACAATGGCTTTGTCGTCAGCATAGGCACGATCGCCCGCCAACTCATCAAAGTCGGTAAAGATGTGCTTAATATAATCAAGCGTATAAGGACGTTGCGGATGGCGCGCTAATTGCGCAACCTGCCAGGCACCCAAATCGGCGAAGATTTTGCGCGTCAGTTCAACGCTCTTCTCACGCAGGCGCTGGACTTCTTCGTCCAGGTTAATATCTAATTTTTCGTCTTGACGGCTGACTGCGGTCAGCGAGTCAATTTTCGCTTCCAACTCTGCAATCGGCTGCTCAAAATCAAGAAAATTCAGACTCATAGTATTCCTATATTAGTCAAATTCCAGTTCCACCTGCTCATTACCCACTAATGTGCGCAGCTCGTTCAGTAGCGCATCGGCAGGCGTTACACGCCATGCTGCGCCGAAACGTAGTCGGGCGCGCGCATCTTCACGCTGGTAATAGAGATGCACTGGGATCGTCCCCGATCGATGGGGTTCCAACGATTGGCGGAGACGGTTTAATAGCTGGTCATCAATTTGCCTGTCAGTCAGCGAGATAGCAAGCCCGCGCGCGTATTTTTCCCGCGCTTCACTGATATCCATTAACTCTCGGACGGTCATTTTAAGCCCGCCGCTGAAGTCATCAAAGCTGACCTGTCCACTGGCGATAAGGATACGGTCTTTCTCAAGTAAATGCTGATATTTTTCCAATGCATCGGTAAACAGCATAATCTCAAGCCGACCGGAACGATCGTCCAAGGTACAGACACCAATACGGTTACCCCGTTTGGTGACCATGACGCGAGCCGCCAACACCAGCCCAACGGCAGTGGTCATTTTACCCCGATCCGTCGGGTGCATATCTTTCAAACGTACGCCACCGGCATAGCGTTCAATTTCCTTAATATATTGGGTGATCGGGTGGCCGGTCAGGTACAGCCCCAGCGTCTCCCGCTCACCATCCAGCACCACCTGCTCCGGCCACGGTGGCACAGTGCTGTAGGATTGCTCAACTTGCTCAGGTGCATCAGCCAGCACGCCGAACATATCCACCTGACCAATGGCTTCCGCTTTCGCGTGCTGATCGGCAGCCTTTAGCGCATCAGCCAATGCGTTCATCAGCGCGGCGCGATGCGGCCCCAAACGGTCGAACGCTCCGGACATAATCAGCTTTTCCAGCACGCGGCGGTTCAGCTTTTTAATGTCAGTGCGGGCACAAAGATCAAACAGTTCCCTAAAATAGCCACCCTGATTACGCGCTTCAATAATGGCCTCAATCGGACCTTCACCTACACCTTTAATTGCGCCGATACCGTAAACAATCTCGCCATCGTCGTTAACGTGGAAGTGATACAGACCGCTATTGATATCTGGAGGCAGGATTTTTAACCCCATCCGCCAGCATTCATCAACCAGCCCCACCACTTTGTCCGTGTTGTCCATATCGGCCGTCATCACCGCCGCCATGAACTCCGCAGGATAGTGCGCTTTCAGCCACAGCGTTTGGTACGACACCAGCGCATAAGCAGCGGAGTGTGATTTATTAAAGCCGTAACCGGCGAATTTTTCCACCAGGTCAAAAATCTTAACCGCCAGCTCACCGTTCACGCCGCGCGATTTAGCACCATCTTCAAAGCCACCACGCTGCTTCGCCATCTCGACCGGGTTCTTTTTCCCCATCGCACGACGCAACATATCCGCGCCGCCCAGCGTATAGCCCGCCAGAACCTGCGCAATCTGCATAACCTGTTCCTGATACAGGATAATGCCGTAGGTCGGTTCCAGTACAGGCTTGAGAGACTCGTGCTGCCATTCAATATCAGGATACGAGATCGCTTCACGCCCATGCTTACGGTCAATGAAGTTATCCACCATGCCAGATTGCAGCGGGCCGGGGCGGAACAGCGCCACCAATGCGATCATATCTTCAAAACAGTCGGGCTTTAGGCGCTTAATCAGATCTTTCATGCCACGCGATTCAAGCTGGAATACCGCCGTGGTTTCCGAGCGTTGCAGCATGTCGAAACTTTTCTTATCGTCGAGTGGGATCGCGGCGATATCAATCGGTTCCTGACCTTGCTTCGCACGACGAGCGTTGATCATCTCCAGCGCCCAGTCGATGATGGTCAACGTACGCAAGCCAAGGAAGTCGAACTTCACCAGCCCAGCATATTCCACGTCATTTTTATCAAACTGGGTAACCGGATGATTCCCTTCCGAATCACAATACAGCGGCGCAAAATCGGTTATTTTGGTGGGGGATATTACCACCCCACCTGCGTGTTTACCGGCGTTACGCGTGACTCCTTCGAGCTTGCGCGCCATATCGATGAGGGCTTTAACTTCCTCATCGGCTTCATAAATTTCCGGCAGCTGCGGTTCGGCAGCAAACGCCTTTTCCAGCGTCATGCCCGGATCGGGCGGCACCAGTTTTGAAATGCGATCGACAAATCCATAAGGGTGTCCAAGCACACGCCCTACGTCACGAATCACCGCTTTCGCCGCCATCGTACCAAAGGTGATAATCTGCGAGACCGCATCACGCCCGTACATTTCCGCAACATGGTCGATGACCTTGTCGCGTTTTTCCATACAGAAATCGACGTCAAAGTCAGGCATGGAGACACGTTCAGGGTTGAGGAAGCGTTCAAACAGCAGATCGAATTCCAGCGGGTCCAGATCGGTGATTTTCAGCGCGTAGGCGACCAATGAGCCCGCACCGGAACCACGTCCTGGGCCAACAGGCACATCGTTATCCTTCGACCACTGGATAAACTCCATGACGATCAGGAAGTAGCCGGGGAATCCCATCTGGTTGATAACGCCCAGTTCAATATCCAGACGCTCATCATATTCCGGCCGACGCGCAGCACGCACTTCCGGGTCGGGGAACAGGAATTCGAGGCGATCTTCCAGCCCTTTTTTCGAGCACTCAACCAGAAAATCTTCCGTGGTCATGTCGCCCGTCGGGAACTGCGGCAGAAAATATTCGCCCAGACGAATCGTTACGTTACAGCGTTTGGCAATTTCAACGCTGTTCGCCAGCGCTTCAGGGATATCTGCAAACAGCTCACACATTTCCTCTTCGGAACGCATATATTGCTGCGGGCTGTAATGACGTGGGCGTTTAGGATCGTCAAGCGTATAGCCATCGTGAATGGCCACGCGAATTTCGTGAGCCTCAAAATCATCCGTGCTGATAAAGCACACTTCGTTGGTCGCTACAACGGGCAAACCGTGCTTGGTTGCTAGCTCCACCGCCGCATGCAAATAGCTTTCTTCATCCGGGCGGGACGTACGGGTGAGCTCCAGATAGTAACGCTGAGGGAAGTGTTCCTGATAGAACGCCAGACTCTGCTCGGCCTGCGCCTGATTGCCACGCAGTAAAAACCGCCCCACATCACCTCGGCGACCACCCGATAGAAGAATCAGACCTTCCTGATGCTCAATCAGCCAATCACGGTCAATTGTCGGCCCGGCAGCGCCATAGCCTCGTTGATAAGCATGGGAAATCAGCAGCGTGAGATTCTGGTAGCCTTCATTGTTCATGGCTAACACAGTGAGATGCGCCAATTCATCCCCTAATTCATCGCTTTCGACATAGAAGTCTGCGCCGATGATAGGTTTGACCCCTGCGCCATGCGCGCCGCCATAGAATTTAACCAGCCCACACAGGTTGGTAAAATCGGTAATCGCCAGCGCGGGCATCCCGAGCGCCGCCGCTTTTTTTACCAGCGGACCGACTTTGGCCAGCCCATCGATCATGGAATAGTCACTGTGAACACGCAGGTGAACAAAACGTGGTTCGGCCATATCCAGATCCCAGAATTTATCGATTAGTCAGCATTGCAATAGTCATATCACAACACAGAGAGTGAATGATGATGTTTTACGCCAGGCCTAATGCACGCTTGACCGGCGCGAAGCTCCGACGGTGAAACTCAGTGGCACCCAGTGCAGCCAGTTTCTCCAGATGAAAAGCCGTTGGATAACCTTTGTGTTGGGCAAAGCCATAAGCGGGGAAGCGTTGATCCAATTCAACCATCTCACGATCGCGGGTAACTTTCGCCATAATAGAGGCCGCACTGATTTCTGCCACACGGCTGTCCCCTTTAACCACTGCCTGAGCGGGCATCGACAATGCCGGGCAACGGTTACCGTCAATGAGAACAAAGTCCGGCACAATAGACAACCCTGCCACCGCACGCTGCATCGCTAGCATCGTAGCATGCAGAATATTCAGTTGATCAATCTCTTCCGGTTCGGCACGGCCAAGACTCCACGCCAGCGCCTTTTCTTTGATTTCATCATAGAGCGCCAGCCGACGTTTTTCACTCAGCTTTTTGGAATCCGCCAGCCCGACAATTGGCCGGGTCGGATCAAGAATCACCGCCGCCGTCACAACTGCGCCAACCAAAGGGCCACGACCCACTTCATCAACGCCAGCGATACAGTTCGCCTGAGGGTAAATAAATATTTCGCTCATGGTTTTATTAACATGCTTTTATTAATAAGGCTTTACTAATTCCAGCACCGCCTGAGCCGCTTGCTCATCGGCGTTACAGCGGATCTGCTGATGCAAGTCCACAAATGTTGTGCGTAGCTCAGCCATTTTGTCCGTATCAGCAAACAGCGGCAACAGTGCGGCGGCGAGCTTATCCGGCGTACAGTCAGTCTGTAGCAACTCTGCCACTAGCTCACGCCCTGCCAACAAATTCGGTAACGACACCCATGGCGTTTTGACCAAGCGCTGCGCCAGCCAGAAGGTAAAGGGCTTCATGCGGTAGCCTACAACCATCGGGCATTTTGCCAGCATGCACTCCAGCGCCGCCGTACCGGATGCCAGCAGCGCCGCATCGCTGGCAATCATGGCTTCACGCGCCTGTCCATCCAGCAGATGCACACGCAGATCCGGTGCCACACTGCTTTTTATCCGTTCGAACTGTTCACGCCGCTTGTTGTTCACCAACGGAACCACGATTTCCAGATCGGGAAAACGCTGACGCAGTAGCACTGCTGTATTGAGGAAATCCGCGCTCAGCATTTCAACTTCAGCGCCACGGCTGCCCGGCAGCAGCGCCAGACAATGCACATCGGGCGCAATACCCAACGTCGCGCGTGCTGCCAGCTTATCAGGATGCAACGGCATCGCATCAGCCATCGTATGGCCGATAAAGCGACAAGGTACATTGAAACGATCGTAAAACGCTTTTTCAAAAGGCAAGAAAGCCAGCACCAGATTGGTCGCTTTACCTATTTTGAAAACACGTTTTTGACGCCAGGCCCACACGGACGGGCTGACATAGTGAATGGTATTGATACCGCGCTGTTTGAGGTTGCCCTCCAGCGTGATATTGAAATCAGGTGCATCAATGCCCACGAAGACATCGGGCTGAAGCTCGCTGAAACGCTGGGTTAAATCCCGCCGAATTTTCAGCAGACGAGGAAGGCGTCCGAGCACTTCAACAATGCCCATAACCGCCAGCTCTTCCATTTCGTACCAGGCTTCACAGCCTTCGGCCTGCATACGCGGCCCAGCAACGCCGACAAACCGCGCATCGGGCACCTTTTCTTTTAGCGCACGGATCAAACCAGCGCCAAGGATGTCGCCGGAAGTTTCTCCGGCGACCAGCCCAATAGTCAAAGGACGTGATGTCATGGATTAACGAATGATGCCGCGAGTAGAACGGGCAAAGAAATCGGTAAATGCCTGCACCGCGGGGTATTCAGCCGCCAGCGCTTCGATTTCCGGTTTTACCTCATCCAGCGTTTTACCGCTACGGTAGAGGAGTTTGTATGCGTTACGGATCGCATGCAGCGTTTCTTTTTCGAATCCACGACGTTTCAAGCCTTCAATGTTCAGGCCAAACGGCGTAGCGTGGTTACCCTGTGCAATGACATACGGCGGGACGTCTTGCGCCACACCAGAGCACCCACCGACCATAACGTGAGCACCGATAATGCAGAACTGGTGCACAGCCGTCATCCCACCAATAATTGCAAAATCATCGACGGAAACGTGGCCGCCCAGCGTAGCATTATTCGCCAGAATACAACGATTACCCACTACGCAGTCGTGCGCGATATGCGTGTTGATCATCAACAGGTTATCGCTACCGACTTTAGTCAACCCACCGCCCTGCGTCGTACCACGATGAATCGTGACGCTTTCACGGATGCGGTTACGATCGCCAATCTCAACGCGGGTCGGTTCCCCGGCATATTTGAGATCCTGATTCACTTCACCAATTGACGTGAACTGATAGATTTCGTTGTCGCGACCAATTTTAGTGACACCATTGACGACGACATGCGATTTCAGCACCGTCCCTGCACCGATCTCAACCTGAGAACCGATGTAGCAGAAAGGGCCAATATGAACACCAGCACCAATAATGGCACCGTCTTCAACAATCGAACTAGGGTGAATAAAGGCGGTTTGATCAATCACGTTATCAGGACTCCCGACGACGAGCACACATCATTGACGCTTCACAGGCCACTTCGCCATCAACTTTGGCAACACCTTTAAAGCGCGCAACGCCGCGACGCTCTTTAATGAATTCAACTTCAAGGATCATTTGATCGCCTGGCTGTACCGGGCGCTTAAAACGCGCTTCGTCAACAGCTGCGAAGTAATACAGCTCACCTGGTTCCAGTTTACCCACGCTTTTAAACGCCAGAATACCGGTGGCCTGAGCCATTGCTTCCAGAATCAATACGCCGGGGAAAATCGGTTTGCCCGGGAAATGCCCCTGAAAGAAGGGTTCGTTGAAAGAGACGTTTTTCACCGCCCGCAGAAACTTCCCTTCTTCAAAATCCAGTACCCGATCAACCAGCAAAAATGGGAAACGGTGCGGTAATAATTCTAAAATCTCTTCAATATTCAGAGTATGAGTGTCAGTAGTCAAAATACTCTTCCTGTCCATAAAAAACTGATGCCATCAACAACACGGCCTGCGCAGACCCTAAATTAGGTGTCTTCAGGCAGGCCGCAAATAAAACGCGAGTGATTAAACGTTATCGACTTTTCGTTCAACGGCTTTTAACCGTTTGCTTATCTCATCAATATTCATCACCAGCGCTGCAGTTTTGCGCCATACTTTATTGGGTTGCAAAGGAATACCCGAAGAGTATACCCCAGGTTCAGTGATTGGTCGCATGACCATCCCCATTCCCGTTACCGTCACTTTATCGCAGATCTCCATGTGCCCGTTAATCACGCTAGCACCGCCGATCATGCAATAACGACCAATTTTCAAGCTCCCCGCCATAATGACGCCGCCCGCTACCGCGGTATTGTCGCCAATCACGACGTTGTGCGCAATCTGACATTGGTTATCAATGATAACACCATTGCCAATGACCGTATCATCCAACGCACCGCGATCGATGGTCGTGCTCGCACCAATCTCAACCCGATCGCCAATTCTGACCGTTCCCAACTGCGGGATCTTCACCCAGTTGCCGCGATCGTTGGCATAGCCAAAACCGTCAGAACCGATCACTGTCCCAGACTGGATCAGACAGTGCTCACCCAGCTCAACGCGGTGATAGATCGTTACATTTGCCCACAAACGGGTACCGGCGCCAATGCGGGCATCTTTACCGATAAAACAGCCTGGACCAATAACAACACCATCACCCAACTGTGCGCCAGATTCGATGACGGCATTGGCACCAACAGACACCTGTTGACCCAGCGTCGCATCGGGAGCAATGACTGCACTCGGGGCAATATCGGTTGCTGGTTGCGGTGTGGTATCCAACAGCTGAGCCATGCGAGCGTAGGTCAGATAAGGATTTTTCACTACCAGCGCAGCAACCTGACAGTAAGGTAAATCCGCTTCCGTCAGCACGACCGCAGACGCTTGCGTCCCGGCCAGTTGCTCACGGTAACGACTGTCGGAAAGAAACGTAATTTGCCCAGTTTTTGCAGAATGCATAGAAGCAACACCGGTGATGACGATATCGCCATCACCGTGCAATTGTGCATCCAACTGTTGAGCTAACGCGTCCAGTCGAATTGAATACATGTATTATTTAACCTGTTTCAGCACATCAGCAGTAATGTCTTTAGCATTGGCGACATACGCAACAGCGTTAGCGTCAATCACGACATCATAACCTTCTTTGGTTGCAACGGCTTTCACAGCATCCTGAATGCGGCTCAGGATTTTGTTGCGTTCTTCAGTCTGACGACGACGGTTGTCCTGCTCAAAAGCCTGTGCTTTCGTTGAGAACTGCTCGCGCTGTGCCATGACGTCTTTTTCCATTTTGCTGCGATCGCTCGCTTTCATGGTAGAGCCATCACGCTGCAACTTCTGCATCTTGGTCTGTAAGTCGTTTTCCATCGATTGCAGTTCAGAAGCACGGCCTTTGAACTCGTTTTCCAGTTGCTTGCCAACGGTTTCACGCTGTGGCAATTGTTGGAAGATGCTAGCAACGTTAACAACGGCAATCTTGTCAGCAGCTTGAACGCTGGCTGAAGCAGCCAATGCTAAACCGAGGCCTGCGGCACATAACCACTTTTTCACTATAAACTCCTCAACCTAACCTAATTTGTGTCTTAACACTTTAATGGTGGGCATCGCGCCATGGCGTTAGCTGAATTTCCAGCATTCACACCAATGAACAGCGATGCAACATTCCCTGCATACGACCTACGGACGTCACACTACCAGGTTTTGCCAATGTTAAACTGGAATTGTTCCGACTTGTCTCCATCGTACTTTTTAACCGGCTGGGCATAGGAGAAGACCAATGGCCCAAGCGGAGACATCCATTGTAACGCGATACCGCTGGAAACACGGAAGTTGGTCGCCTTGCTATAATCCGGCACGCCAGCATCAATCGTTGCTTGCGTATTTTTCCAGTTGGTATCCCATACCGTACCACCGTCCACAAAGAAGGAAGTCCGTACGGAACTCGCGTATTTGTCACTAATAAACGGCGTCGGTACGATCAATTCCGCACTCAGCACGGCCATCGCGTTACCGCCCACGGCATCGTCCAAATTGGTTTTATCAATTGGGCAATTGGAATAAGACGTTGCGCCCGTAGTACAGTTATAATACGCCGCTTTAGGGCCGATCGTATTCGACTGGAAGCCACGTACCGTGCTGGAGCCACCGGCGTAGAAGTTATCGTAGAACGGCACTTCTTTACTCCCGATGCCATCGGCAAAGCCTGCACGCGTACGGCCCATTACCACCCATTTACCGCTATCAGTTAGCGGATAGTAGCTCGCCGAATCAAACGTCAGTTTGTAGTATTCGTTGTCCGAGCCCGGCACGGCGATCTTGGCATTCGCCGATGCGCGCGTCCCTTTGGTCGGGAAGTAACCGCGATCCAGATTGTTATACGACCATCCGGTATTCAGGAAGAAGTCGTTAGCCTTGAAGTCCGCACTGGATTTATTGTTAGTACCCACCACAACGTCTGGGTTGACCCCCACGGAGTTCAGATAACGCCACATTGCCACCTGCGGTCTCATATCCGACAGATCGTTATGGACATAATCCAGACCGACGCGCAGTGAGTTATTCTCGTTAATCGGGAAACCCAAGGTGCTGCCAACGCCATAACTCACGTTGGTATAGTCAGAGAGATCGGCGTCGGACGCTTCAAATTTGTTATAAAAGACGCGACCACCGAGGCTAACGCCATCGACGGTGAAATACGGGTCAGTCAGCGACAGCTCGACATACGTCTGGTAGTCGTTTTTAGTCCCACTGATACCAACAGAATTCCCCGTTCCCAGCCAGTTATCCTGCTGAACGCCCGCCTGGAAGCTCACGCCACTTTCCGTACCAAAGCCGACACCAAAGTTGAATGTACCCGTATTACGCTCTTTGACTTTATACGTCACATCAACCTGATCGGCCACACCGGGAACGCGCTGCGTTTCTACATCAACGCTTTCAAAGTATCCCAGTCGGTTTAGACGTTCTTTACCCTGCTCAACCAGATCGTTACCTAACCAGGCACCTTCCATCTGGCGCATTTCACGGCGCAAAACAGAATCTTTAGACGTGTCGTTGCCATCAAAGCGCACATGACGCACATAGAAACGGTTACCTGCATCAACGTTGATGTTTAATCTCACCGTCTTGTCTGCGTCATTAATTTCCGGCTGTGTTACTACACGCGGATAGGCATAGCCATAACGACCCAGCAGTTTCTTGATGTCCTCTTCCATGCGGGTCACTTTTGTCCCGTTGTAGAGTTCACCAGGTTCGATTTTCGTCAGCCCTTCGATTTCCGCAGAGTGACCCGCCAAATTACCTTTCACCGAGACGCCAGACAGTTTGTACTGCTCGCCTTCCGTCATATTGACGGTGATATAGATACCTTTTTTATCTGGCGTCAAACTCACCTGAGTGGAATCAATGTTGAAACGTGCATAGCCGCGATCCAGATAGAAACTGCGTAGGGTTTCGAGGTCACCAGACAATTTTTGTTTCTGGTATTTACGATCGCCGACCACGTTCCACCACGGCACTTCATCACGCAGTTGGAAACGAGAGATCAATTCGTCGGAACTGAATGCTTTGTTACCGACAATATTAATCTGTTGGATTTGGGCAGACACGCCTTCAGTGAAGACCAGCTTCAGGTCTACGCGGTTACGCGGCAGTGGCGTGACAACGGCTTTCACCGACGCACTGTATTTACCCACGCTGTAGTAGAAATCTTCCAGTCCTTTTTCGATGCTAGTGAGCGCGGTGCGGTCTAACGCTTCACCAACGCGAACGCCCGAAGCTTCCAGGTTTTCTTTCAGCATGTCGTCTTTGACTGACTTATTGCCGGAAAACGTGACGCTGGCGATTGTCGGACGTTCTTTCACCTGCACAATCAGCGTTTCGCCATCGCGCAGGACACGAACATCTTCAAAATTTCCGGTCGCAAACAAGGCACGGATGGTGTTTCCGATATCATCGTCACCGATGGTATCACCAACGCGGACAGGCATACTAAGTAGTGCCGCCCCGACGGCAACCCTTTGCAGGCCCTCGAAATGAATGTCCTTCACTACGAACCCGTCTGCACCGTATACGGTTGCGCTGCTAAACAGCAGCGACGCTATGAGCAACTTTTTGATCGCCATCGTTGTTATGCGTTTTTCCTAACCTAATCCCGCGCCTAGAGACGAGAGAAATCATTGAAAAGTGCGAGTCCCATTAACAACATCAGCAATACTGTGCCAATACGATAGCTAATGTCCTGCACACGCTCAGAAACCGGCCTACCCTTCAGCTTTTCAACCGCAAGAAAGAGCAGGTGTCCACCATCCAATACCGGCAGAGGAAACAGATTGATGATCCCTAAATTGACGCTGATTAAGGCCAAAAACATCAGGTAATAAATCAATCCATAATCTGCTGACATTCCTGCGCCCTGAGCAATCGAAATGGGACCACTCAGGTTGTTCAGCTTAACATCACCCATAACCAGTTTGCCTAACATACTGACGGTCAACTTCATCAGTTGCCAGGTTTTATCTGTTGCCTGATAGACAGCGCTGAACGGCCCATACTGGCGCACAGTCCTGTATTCTTCGGGCAGCGGCGTCACGCTTGGCATAACACCGGCCAACCCTTCAACTTTGCCATTTCCCACAGATTTGCTGTCTGGCGTTAACGTTAACGGCACTATTGCGCCATTTCGTTCCACCTCCAGAGCGATAGGTTGTCCGGGGTTATCACGCACGGCGATGACAAAATCACGCCAATGCGCTAAAGCTTGCCCGTCGACTTTAACGATCCTATCTCTGACTTGCAAACCTGCTTTTTCCGCCGCAGATCCAGCCTGCACCTGATTCAGTACCGGTTCGATTTGCGGACCGCGTGGGATAATCCCGAGCGAAGCCGCTGGATCTTGCTTATCCGGCTCAAACTGCCATTCGCGTAAATCCAGGGTTTTCTGGACGATACGGTCAGAACCTAAAGGAGCGGTTCCGATCACGACATCGCTGTCACCGATTTTACCAATCATTGCCAGACGCGCGGTATCCCAATCAGGCGTTTCGATACCATCAACGGACTTTAGTTCCATTCCTGCCGACATTTCCGCTTGCGCTGCGATGGAGTTGGGCAGTATTTCACCGACGACAGGACGTACGCCCGGCACGCCGAGAATGAACACCAGCCAATACGCCACAATGGCAAACAGGAAATTGGCAATCGGACCCGCGCTGACGATAGCTGCACGCTGCCAGACCGTTTTGCTGTTAAAGGATTGATAGCGGAATTCTGGCGCTACCGTGTCAACACGCTCATCCAGCATCTTCACATAGCCGCCAAGCGGGATCAGCGCAATCACAAATTCCGTACCGGTACGATCGCGGCGACGCCATAGTGCGCGACCGAAACCGACGGAGAAGCGCTCCACCTTCACACCACAGCGTCGCGCCACCCAAAAATGTCCAAATTCATGGACGGTGACAAGCACACCCAGTGCGATGATAAACGCGGCAAGATTCCAGAAAAAACTCAACATAATAGCTCTACCGCTTTATTCTAAGCCACTTTAAACAGCAGCAGCATCAGGCAAGAGAACACAGGAACCGCAGCTGTCAGGCTGTCGATACGATCGAGCACACCACCATGCCCCGGAATCAAATGGCTACTGTCTTTGATGCCAGCCTCACGCTTAAACATGCTTTCCGTCAAATCACCCAATACCGAGGCCAGCGCAGCGGCGATAGAACAAATCAATAACGTCGCTGGCGCTACCGTTAACGGCGCATAGAGGCTGAACAGCACAGAGATTAGCGCAGAGGTTGCCAGACCGCCGAGAAAGCCTTCCCAGGTTTTGCCCGGCGAGACTTTTGGTGCGAGCTTACGCTTGCCAAACAGTTTGCCGAACATATAAGCACCGCTGTCTGCTCCCCACACCAACAGCATCACGTACAGCAGCCACCAGGCACCCGCGAAGGGATTAATCGCGTAATTGTAATGGCGAAGCGCGACCATACCCCAAAAAAACGGCACGATCGTCATGATGCCGAACACAAGCCGCAATGCGCGTGAGTGACGCCAAAATGAGGCTGAGGCCGGATAAAACAGAACCAAAAACAGCGCAACACCCCACCACACCAGTGATGACCAGAGTGCGATACTGATTTGCGGAATATGGACAGAATAATGGTAGGCCGGGAGCGATAACAGCATCAGCGCCAGCAAGAAACCACACAAGATCGCGAGCCACAGGCGTTGACCATAAGAGGCAAAACCCGCCAGTTGCCCCCATTCCCATGCAGCCAGCATACAAACAGCCAGCGTAACAAGCGTGAACCCCAGAGGCGGCAGCAAGAACAGTGCAGCAATAACAATCGGGATCAAAATAAAAGCAGTAATCAGGCGATACTTCAGCAAAAGTTCCCCCTAGGATGCATCAGCATCGATAGGTGTTGTTCCCCCGAAGCGGCGCTCGCGTTGTGCAAAAGCATTCAGCGCACCTTCAAAGACTTGTTCATCGAAATCAGGCCAGAGGACATCAGTAAAGTAAAGTTCAGCATAAGCAATTTGCCACAGAAGAAAATTACTGATGCGGTGTTCTCCACCGGTTCTGATCACCAAATCAACCGGAGCCAGATCATTCAGACAGATGTACTGACATAATGACGCTTCATTAATGCTATCAGGGCGAAGAATGCCTTCCTGCACCTGTTCTGCAAGTTGCCGTACTCCCTGAATAATATCCCAACGGCCGCCATAATTCGCGGCAATATTGAGTGTGAGCCCCTGATTCTTTTCTGTCAGCGTCTCTGAACGACGGATTCGCTCTTGTAAGCGCGGGCTGAAGCGGCCGATATCGCCAATCACCCGCAGGCGGACATTGTGCTTGTGCAGGCTTTTCACTTCACTGTCCAGCGCCCGAACAAACAGTTCCATGAGTGCGGAGACTTCCTGCGCTGGACGGTTCCAGTTTTCACTGCTAAATGCATAAAGTGTCAGTGCGTCAAGCCCTTGGCTCACGGCGAAACTGACAGAACGCCGCACAGCCTTTACACCAGCCTTGTGGCCAAAAATCCGCATTTTCCCCCGGCTTTTCGCCCAGCGACCATTGCCATCCATGATGATAGCAACATGCCGCGGCACGGCGGGTGGCAGATCGTGAGTATTTTTTTGATTATCGGACGGCATAACGCGTACTTATTTCCTCAAGCAAGAAATACAACAGTCCTTCCGTAACATCAGACCCCGTTAGCGCAAAAAAAGCCGTGAACGATCACGGCTTAGCATCACAGTCGATTATACATTCGCATAATCAACCATTGAGTGGCGCAGACTATACCACCTCAACCGCACATGAACAAATCGTGCCACGGGTCTATCCGGGCTATCGCGCGTAATGTGTCAGAGTCTGTGTTGCGACCTGTCTGGCCCAGTTGTCGATGAACAGAACATCATCAACGCTGCCGGGTTCTGGCAATGTAAGCTGTTCAATAACATGACGATTTACCGCCGCAATATCCGTAAAGCGTATCTGCGACTGCAAAAATGCCGCTACCGCAATTTCATTTGCTGCGTTCAATGCCGTGGTGGCCGACTGACCATGATTACAGGCATCAATCGCCAACTGTAAACAAGGATAGCGCGCATAGTCCGGCGCTAAAAATGTCAGCGCACCAATTTGGCAAAAATCTAACGATTTTACGCCCGACGTCACACGTTCAGGATAAGCCATTGCATGGGCAATCGGCGTACGCATATCGGGCGAGCCCAACTGCGCCAGAACGCTGCCATCACGGTAACGCACCATAGAATGAATGACCGACTGCGGATGAATAATCACTTCCATCTGTTCGGCAGAAGCATTAAACAACCAGCGCGCTTCGATATACTCCAGCCCTTTGTTCATCATCGTGGCAGAATCAACCGAAATTTTGCGTCCCATTGACCAGTTTGGATGCGCACACGCCTGATCCGGCGTCATGTCCGCCAGCACCGACACCGACGTTTCGCGAAAAGGTCCACCAGAACCGGTCAAAATAATACGTTCGACCCCATGCTGCGACAATGAAGCGTAACCTAATTGGCGTTGAATTTGCTCAGGCAAACTCTGAAAAATCGCATTATGTTCACTATCAATCGGTAAAAGCTGTGCGCCACTTTGCGCCACGGCGTCCATAAAGAGGCGTCCACAGGTGACAAGCGATTCTTTATTTGCCAACAGCACCTGTTTTCCAGCATGGATTGCAGCCAATGTTGGCAATAGCCCAGCGGCACCCACAATCGCAGCCATGACCTGATCGACACCATCCAATGCAGCAAGATCACATGCCGCTTGTTCCCCAGCCAAAACCTCTGTTTTGCAACCGTATTCCGCTAACTGCTGGCGCAGGGCAATTGCAGAAGCTTCATCAGCCATTGAGGCATAAGCAGGTTGGAAAGAGAGGCATTGTTCCACCATCAGCTTGACGTTGTATCCAGCAGATAGCGCGCGTACGGCAAATTTATCGGGATTGGCTTTAATCACCGCCAGCGAACTGACGCCAATAGAGCCAGTGGAACCAAGAATTGTCAGTTGCTTCATTAAAATGCTCTGAATAACCGGATTCGATGACAGGAAGGTACACGAGTCTGAGACGATTACCATGATATATCTCTGCGATTGATCACAGTCACGATCGTTGCAGGCATATGCATAGCAAAAAATTGTTTACTGCCCAGAGGGGCTAGCCTTCACCCATTCATTGCATAACTACGGTAATAGTTAAAAATAAAGCGCCGCCGGAAAAAAGGGCAAGCCCCCGTTTCCTGCGACGCACTATCTAGCAAGCTGATTAGAACTCCATCAGCTCCGCTTCTTTTTCTGCCAGTGCGGCGTCCACTTTCTTAATGAAGTTGTCAGTCAATTTCTGCACGTCGTCCTGAGCACGACGTTCTTCATCTTCGCTGATCGCCTTGTCTTTCAACAGAGCTTTAAATTTGTCGTTAGCATCACGGCGCACGTTACGTACAGAGATACGCCCCTGTTCTGCTTCGCCACGAACGACTTTGATCAAATCTTTACGACGTTCTTCCGTCAGCGGTGGCAACGGAACACGGATTACGGTACCAGCAGAAGACGGGTTCAGGCCGAGGTCGGAGGCCATGATCGCTTTCTCAACCGCTGGGCCAAGCGTACGATCGAATACCGAAATCGCCAGCGTACGGGAGTCTTCTACCACGACGTTAGCGAGTTGGCGTAATGGCGTTGCACTGCCATAGTATTCAACCTGAATGCCATCAAGAATACTAGGCGATGCACGGCCAGTACGGATTCTGTTGATCTGGTTTTTAAACGCTTCAACACATTTGTCCATGCGCGTTTCAGCATCTTTTCTGATTTCATTAATCACGGTGTGAACCCTTGAAAACTGGTTGCCTGGCAGGCCATGTCAGTGCATGACCCGGTGAATAATTAATACCAGCGCTAGGCTGGCGTATGGCGCAATACTGACAATATATTACCCCATAATTTGAGTTACTGACTGATTAACGTCCCTTCTTTTTCACCCATGACAACACGACGCAGTGCGCCAGGTTTGTTCATGTTGAAAACACGGATCGGCAAATTATGGTCACGTGCCAGCGTAAACGCAGCAAGATCCATCACTTTCAGTTCACGTTCTAACACGTCTTGATAGGTTAGCGTTTCGTACATCGTCGCCGCAGGATCTTTTACCGGATCGGCAGAATAGACACCATCGACCTTGGTCGCTTTCAATACGACATCCGCTTCAATCTCAATGCCGCGCAGGCAAGCCGCGGAATCCGTGGTAAAGAAAGGGTTACCGGTTCCGGCGGAGAAAATCACCACGCGATTATTACGCAGCAGGCTGATCGCTTCCGCCCAGCTGTAGTTGTCACAGACGCCATTCAGGGGAATCGCAGACATCAGGCGAGCGTTCACATAGGCACGGTGCAACGCATCACGCATTGCCAGACCATTCATGACGGTCGCCAGCATTCCCATGTGGTCGCCCACAACGCGGTTCATACCCGCTTTAGCCAGACCCGCGCCACGAAACAGGTTACCACCGCCGATAACCACACCG
The DNA here is from genome assembly GCF_012427845.1 of Pectobacterium punjabense. Lineage (NCBI taxonomy): Bacteria > Pseudomonadati > Pseudomonadota > Gammaproteobacteria > Enterobacterales > Pectobacteriaceae > Pectobacterium > Pectobacterium punjabense. The sequence goes on along the minus strand of NZ_CP038498.1, from coordinate 1,186,538 downwards.
ACTTGAATGCCTAACTCAACCAGTTCTTTCACTTCCTGAGCCATGCGATCCAGAATGCTCGCATCGATACCAAAACCTTCAGTTCCCTGTAAAGCTTCGCCACTGAGCTTCAGCAGGATTCGTTGATAGACGGGTTTTGCGTTGGTTGCCATGGTGTTCTTATCCTACAGGCTGTCGTCGTATTGGGGGGTTGTAAAATCAACACTGTTCCACTTGGCTCCTATCTGAATGAAGGAAACCAAGCGAACTAAAACTCTTGGGGCTGGATAAAAAGGAACCGCCAACTGGCGGCTCTTTTTTACTATTAAGACTGCTTACTCATTGCTGCAACTTCAGCAGCAAAATCAGTCTCAACTTTCTCAATACCTTCACCCACTTCGAAACGGATGAAGTTAGTCACGTCAGCATTATGCTCTTTCAGCAGTTGACCAACAGACTTGGCTGGGTCCATAACGAAAGGCTGGCCAGTCAGAGAAACTTCGCCGGTGAATTTCTTCATACGGCCTTCAACCATTTTCTCTGCGATTTCTTTCGGCTTGCCAGACTGCATCGCGATTTCTAACTGAACCTGGTATTCTTTCTCTACCACTTCAGCAGACACGTCTTCTGGCTTAACGAATTCTGGTTTGCTTGCTGCAACGTGCATAGCCAGGTGTTTAACCAGCTCTTCGTCAGCACCTTTAGCAGCGACCAGAACACCGATGCGCGCACCGTGTTGGTAGTTACCCAGAACTTCGCCTTCCAGAGCAGAAACACGGCGAATGTTGATGTTCTCACCGATTTTGGCAACCAGTGCAACACGCTCTTCTTCGAATTGTGCTTTCAACACGTCAACATCAGTGATTTTGCCTGCAACCGCAGCATCCAGCACTTTGTCAGCAAACGCCTGGAAACCACCATCTTTAGCAACAAAGTCGGTCTGGCAGTTAACTTCCAGGATCACAGCGTAGTTACCGTCGATCTTAGTTTTAATCACACCGTCAGCAGCAACGTTGCCTGCTTTCTTAGCAGCTTTGATCGCGCCAGATTTACGCATGTTTTCGATTGCCAGCTCGATGTCGCCGTTAGCTTCAACCAGCGCTTTCTTACATTCCATCATGCCTGCAGCGGTACGCTCACGCAGCTCTTTTACCAGGGATGCGGTAATTTCAGCCATTCTAAAATCCTCGGAAGATTTGTCCTGCCCGGTCGTCACGACCAAACAGCTTTAAAAGTGAAAAAGGGGCCATAAAAAGGCCCCTAACCAAACTAGTACTACCTGGTTAATAAGGGCTCGACGAGCCAGACTTATTATTCAGCTTCGACTAAGCCTTCTTCTGCCTGCACAGCCAGATCTTGAGAACGGCCTTCGCGGACAGCAGTAGCAACAGCGCTCAGGTACAGGCTAACTGCACGGATTGCGTCATCGTTACCAGGGATGATGTAGTCAACGCCATCTGGATCGGAGTTGGTATCAACCACTGCGAATACTGGAATGCCCAGGTTGTTAGCTTCTTTGATTGCGATGTGCTCGTGATCGGCGTCGATAACGAACAGCGCGTCTGGCAGACCGCCCATATCTTTGATACCGCCCAGGCTGTTTTCCAGCTTGTCCAGTTCACGAGTGCGCATCAGCGCCTCTTTTTTGGTCAGCTTGTCGAACGTGCCGTCTTGAGATTGGGTTTCCAGATCTTTCAAACGTTTGATGGACTGACGAACGGTTTTCCAGTTAGTCAGCATACCGCCCAACCAACGATGGTTCACGAAGAACTGATCGCAGTTGTTGGCCGCATCTTTTACCGCTTCGCTTGCTGCGCGCTTAGTACCAACGAACAGAATTTTGCCTTTGCGAGAAGCAATTTTGCTCAACTCAGCCAAAGCGTCGTTGAACATTGGTACAGTTTTTTCAAGGTTGATGATGTGAACTTTGTTACGTGCACCGAAGATGAATGGCTTCATTTTCGGGTTCCAGTAACGGGTCTGGTGACCAAAGTGTACGCCAGCCTTGAGCATATCGCGCATGGAAACAGTTGCCATGATTACCTCTATTAATTAAGTATGGGGTTATGCCTCCACATGTCCCATTGCGCCGACCCCATCCGGTGAAACACCTCAGGAGCACCCCGGCGAACGTGCCGACATGTGTGTGTTATTTACACAAAGTGAGTTTAGTCGATGTGGTTGAATACCGTATAACCGCTATCCAGCCGGATCATCGGCGCGCTTTATACCATAAATCCCCCCGCGACACCAACATTTGTTATTCAATGGTCTACAAATCAGAATGATAATTTGGCAAGCCAGCGGCATGGCTGGTAACATAAGTTATTAGTTATCGCTCTTAATTTTCGTGCTTAACAGGCACCTGCGGACAATTATCAATGGCAATTTCAATCAAAACCCCTGAAGACATCGAAAAAATGCGCGTAGCTGGTCGTCTGGCTGCCGAAGTCCTGGAAATCATCGAGCCTCACGTCGTACCGGGCGTGAGCACCGCCGAATTGGACAGAATCTGTCACGATCACATCACCAACAAGCAGCAGGCTATTTCTGCTTGCCTGGGCTACCACGGCTTCCCGAAATCCGTCTGCATTTCCATCAATGAAGTGGTATGCCACGGCATTCCTAGCGAAGAGCGAATCCTGAAAGACGGCGATATCGTCAACATCGACGTCACCGTAATCAAAGATGGCTTTCACGGTGATACGTCAAAAATGTTTATCGCGGGTAAGCCTACCATTCTGGGCGAGCGCCTCTGTCGCATCACTCAAGAAAGCCTCTATCTGGCGCTGAAGATGGTTAAGCCGGGTATTCGCCTGCGCACGCTGGGTAAAGCGATCCAGCAGTTTGCGGAAGGGAATAACTTCTCCGTAGTACGTGAGTATTGTGGTCACGGCATCGGCAAAGGCTTCCATGAAGAGCCACAGGTTCTGCACTACGATGCAGATGACGGCGGTGTGGTGTTGCAGGCGGGTATGGCATTTACGATCGAGCCCATGCTTAACGCAGGTGATTACCGCATCCGTACGATGAAAGACGGTTGGACAGTAAAAACCAAAGATCGCAGCTTGTCGGCACAGTACGAGCATACTATTGTGGTAACCGATAACGGCTGCGAAATAATGACGTTGCGAAAGGATGACACCATCCCCAACATCATCACGCATGAACAGTAAACACTAAGCCGGCAGATGCCGGCTTTTTTATGGCGTGCAGAAAGCACGCCCCCTTCGGGCCGTCGCAAGCGACGTTGAAAAACGCGCTCTGCGTTTTTTTATGGGCTGCGCTATGACAGATAAACGCTTTTCGCCAGACAATACGCCACCTGATGCGTCCTCACCAGACAGCCCTGTAAACACTATTGCGGCACAGCCCCCCGCTTCACCGCTAACCTACGCAGATGACATGTTGAACTGTCAGGCGTTAAAACAGCAGTTGGAGCTCTTCCAACTCTGGCTCGGTTCAGAATTCCGCTCCGGCGTCAGCGCGGAAAAGCTGATTGATGCCAGAACGTTGTTCATCGATCGCCTGTTGCAGCGGCTGTGGTACTTCCATGGTTTTGAAAATATTGCTCAAACCGCACTCGTCGCCGTCGGTGGATATGGCCGCGGTGAACTACACCCGCTTTCCGATATCGACGTACTGGTATTGAGCCAGACAGAACTTAGTGAAGAACACTCCCAGCGCGTCGGCCAATTCATTACTCTACTGTGGGATTTAAAGCTGGAAGTTGGCCATAGCGTCAGAACGCTAGAAGAGTGCTTACAAGAAGGGCGTGCGGATATCTCCGTCGCGACCAACCTGATTGAATCCCGCATGATATGCGGCGACGTTGCCCTGTTTCTCACGCTGCAAAAACACGTATTCAGCGATGAATTTTGGCCGTCCTCCACCTTTTTTCCGGCAAAAATTGTCGAACAGCAGGAGCGCCATCAACGCTATCACAGCACTAGCTACAATCTGGAGCCCGATATCAAGAGCAGCCCAGGTGGGCTACGTGACATTCACACGCTGCTGTGGGTGGCAAGACGCCACTTTGGCGCGACATCGCTCAACGAAATGGTAGGTTTCGGCTTTCTGACAGAGGCCGAGCGTAAAGAGCTCAACGAATGCCAAAGCTTTTTGTGGCGCATCCGCTTCGCCCTGCACCTGATCCTGCCGCGCTACGACAACCGACTGCTGTTCGACAGGCAGCTTAACGTCGCACAGCTGTTGCAATATCAGGGAGAAGGCAACACGCCAGTCGAACGCATGATGAAGGATTTCTACCGCATGACGCGTCGCGTCAGCGAGTTGAACCAGATGCTGTTACAGCTCTTTGACGAAGCGATTCTGGCGCTGGATGCAAGTGAAAAACCGCGCCCGCTTGACGATGAGTTTCAGCTACGCGGCAATCTGGTGGATCTGCGTGATGAAAATCTGTTTATCAAAAAACCAGAAGCCATCATGCGCATGTTCTACCTGATGGTGCGCAACCGTGAGATCAGCGGCATCTATTCCACCACGTTGCGCCAACTGCGCCATGCACGTCGCCATCTCGCCAGCCCGCTTTGCACTATCCCAGAAGCGCGTCAGCTGTTCATGAATATTTTGCGCCACCCACATGCGGTAAGCCGTGCACTCTTGCCGATGCACCGTCATAGCGTGCTGTGGGCGTATATGCCGCTGTGGGGGAACATTGTCGGCCAAATGCAGTTTGACCTGTTTCACGCCTATACGGTGGATGAACACACGATTCGCGTTCTGCTCAAGCTGGAAAGCTTCGCCGACGAGGATACGCGACCACAGCACCCGCTGTGCGTAGAGCTCTACCCTCGCCTGCCCCAGCCCGAATTATTGCTGCTGGCTGCGCTGTTCCACGATATCGCCAAAGGCCGTGGGGGCGATCACTCTGAACTCGGCGCGCAGGATGTGTTGGAATTTGCGGCGCTGCACGGGCTGAACTCACGTGAAGCCCAGTTGGTTTCCTGGCTAGTGCGTTGCCACTTGCTGATGTCCGTCACTGCGCAACGCCGCGACATTCAAGATCCCGCGGTTATTCAGCAATTTGCTACGGAAGTACAGAGCGAAACCCGTTTACGCTATCTGGTGAGTCTGACGGTTGCAGATATCTGCGCCACCAATGAAACGCTGTGGAACAGTTGGAAACAGAGCCTGTTGCGTGAACTCTATTTCGCTACCGAGAAACAGCTACGCCGCGGCATGCAAAATACGCCGGATTTACGCGAACGCGTCCGGCATCACCGATTACAGGCGCTGGCGCTGCTACGTATGGATAACATTGACGAAGAGGCGTTGCACCATATCTGGAGCCGTTGTCGGGCCGATTATTTTCTGCGCCATTCGCCAAATCAGCTTGCCTGGCATGCACGCCATCTGCTGGAACATGATACCAACAAACCGCTGGTGCTGATCAGCCATCAGGCTAGCCGCGGCGGCACCGAAATTTTCATCTGGAGCCCGGATAGACCTTATCTGTTCGCGGCCGTTGCCGGTGAGTTAGACAGACGCAACCTCAGCGTGCACGACGCGCAGATTTTTACCAGCCGTGACGGTATGGCGATGGACACGTTCATCGTGCTGGAGCCGGATGGCAGCCCGCTGGCGCAGGATCGGCATGAAATGATACGTCAGGCGCTGGAGCAGTCGCTGACCCACCGACACTACCAACATCCACGGGTGCGTAGGCCATCGCCTAAACTGCGTCACTTCAGCGTGCCAACCGAAGTCAATTTCCTCCCAACGCATACGGACAGGCGCAGCTATATGGAGCTCAGCGCACTCGATCAACCGGGGCTACTGGCACGAATCGGTGAAATTTTTGCCGATCTTAATCTGTCGCTACACGGTGCACGTATTTCGACAATCGGCGAACGGGTAGAGGATCTTTTCATCCTGGCCGACAGCGACAGGCGAGCATTGAAGCCGGATTTGCGCCTTAAATTGCAAGAACGGTTGACAGAAGCCCTTAACCCAAACGATAAAGTACCATTGAGTTAATTTTTACAATCAGGAAAGAGAAATCAGGATGCACCAACAATTACAGAACATCATTGAAACGGCTTTCGAGCGCCGCGCAGAAATCACTCCGGCAAACGCAGACACCGTCACGCGTGAAGCCGTTAATCAGGCCATCAGTCTGTTAGATAGCGGCGCCCTGCGCGTTGCAGAAAAAATCGACGGCCAGTGGGTTACCCATCAGTGGCTGAAGAAAGCCGTGCTGCTCTCTTTCCGTATTAACGATAACCAACTTATCGAAGGCGGAGAAACGCGCTTTTTCGACAAAGTGCCAATGAAATTCGCTGACTATGATGAAGCGCGTTTCCAACGTGAAGGCGTGCGCGTTGCACCGCCAGCCAGCGTACGTCGCGGTGCTTATATCGCACGTAATACCGTGCTGATGCCGTCTTACGTCAACATCGGTGCTTATGTCGATGAAGGTACGATGGTTGATACCTGGGTAACCGTCGGCTCCTGCGCCCAAATCGGTAAAAATGTTCACCTGTCTGGCGGTGTCGGCATCGGTGGCGTTTTGGAACCGTTACAGGCTAACCCAACTATCATTGAAGACAACTGCTTCATCGGTGCGCGTTCTGAAGTGGTAGAAGGTGTTGTCGTTGAGGAAGGTTCTGTTATCTCCATGGGCGTATTCATCAGCCAAAGCACCCGTATTTACGATCGTGAAACGGGCGAAATTCACTATGGCCGTGTACCAGCGGGTTCCGTTGTGGTTTCCGGCAACCTGCCATCCAAAGATGGTAGTCACAGCATGTACTGTGCCATCATTGTGAAGAAAGTGGATGCAAAAACCCGCGGTAAAGTGGGTATCAATGAGTTATTACGCTCCATCGACTAAACTAGAAACGGCGGGCTAATTAACCCGCCGTTTTTTTACCGAGAAGGTGACGCTATGTATGACAATCTAAAAAGCCTGGGCATTACCAATCCCGATGATATCGATCGCTATAGCCTGCGTCAGGAAGCCAACAACGACATCCTGAAGATCTATTTCCGTAAGGATAAGGGCGAGTTTTTTGCTAAAAGCGTGAAGTTCAAATATCCACGCCAGCGCAAGACTATCGTGGCCGACAACAGCGGACAGGGCTATAAAGAGATCAACGAAATCAGCCCAAACCTGCGCTATGTGATTGATGAACTAGACAAGATTTGTCAGCAGGAGCAAGTTGAAGTCGATCTGAAACGTAAAATCCTCGACGATCTGCGTCATCTGGAAAGCGTCGTGTCCAACAAGATCACCGAAATCGAAGCAGATTTAGAGAAATTGACCAAGAATCGCTAAGCGCGGTCATTTCTAAATTCCACCGCCGCGAGAACACACTGCGATGATGGGCTGCAACGAAAACGGGAGCCTTGTTAGCTCCCGTTTCTTATCTCAGCGTGACATCACTGTGCATCAACCAAATCAGCCCATTCTTCGACCCACGGGCATGAAATCACTTCTGGTTCAGGATGTTCGACGGCATCAATGTCCAAAACATCGCCCAGGCGCTTAGCACCTATTTCCTGCAATAACGTATCGAAAAGATGGCCGCCCGCACAGAAATTCGGGTAGCTGCTGTCGCCCAACGCAATGACGCCATAGCGCAACGTGGGCTGATAGCCGCCTTTGTCCCGCAGAGCCGCGTAAAGCGGAACAATAGAATCTGGCAGTTGGCCTTGCCCCGTCGTCGACGTCACAACTAACACTGCATGTTCACGGTAGTCCAGCCAGGATTCCAGCGTCGCATCCTCAAAGACCTTAACCTCATGGCCACGATCCTTAAGAATATTTTCGGCTTCTTCGGCCACCAGCAATGCATTCCCGTAGACCGTACCAACAAAAATACCAATCTGCGCCATGCTTCTGACTCCCTTTTTAATTCGATGTATTTAATACGGCAGTAAGAGTAATTCGACAGAGATTACTCAACAAAATGCTCGCTATCCTGACCTGACTCGGCAGGAAACTCAACCCCTTCAAACTCAGGGAGAATCCCTTGCCAGCCAAACTGCCTCATCACCCCCTGCCACGGCGCATCCCAGCGTGCCTGCAACGTCAATGGCTGTCCGCTCACGGGATGATTCAACTGTAATTCGCTGGCATGCAGCATGAGCCTGCCGCAGGAGAAGTGCGTATCCATACCTCGATTGTGTCGCAGGTCGCCGTGTGCAGTATCACCGATAATCGGATGGTGGAGATGTGACATATGACGGCGTAGCTGGTGTTTACGCCCAGTCTGCGGCTTCAGTTCCATCAAACTGTAACGCGCCGTAGGGTAACGGCCGATGGCAACCGGCATCTCCGCCTGCGCTAAAGAACGATAATGCGTGACGGCAGGCTGTGGCGCTTTATCAGGATTGGCAAACTTGTCGGCAATCTTGTCCAACTCTTCGGTAAGCGCATAGTCGATTACGCCATCATCCATCACATAGCCGCGCACAACAGCATGGTACATTTTCTGCATCTGGTGCGATTCAAACTGCTGAGATAGCGCTCGTGCCACGTCGCTGGACAGCGCGAGCAACAACACGCCGGATGTTGGCCTATCGAGGCGATGAATGGTATACACATGCTGACCAATCTGATCGCGCACGGTCTGCATCACCACGACCTTCTCTTTGCGATCCAACCAACTGCGGTGGACGAGCCAACCGCTGGGTTTGTTGACGGCAACCAGATGCTCATCCTGATAAATAATCTCAAGCATCGTGCACTGCGCCATCCTGTACATCGGGATTGAATAGCTCATCGAGCTGCTTGAGACGCAAAAAAACCGCTGCGGTCTGTTCTGGGGTGCCTTCTAATGCGTCTTCAAAATAGGGAAGCAGCGCCAGCTCGGCAGGCAGCGCTAAATCGCTGTCCAACAAAGCGTGCATACGCGGCAAAAAAACCCACTGCAACCATTCTTCAGGACGCATGGTATCAAGGCTGAAGGGCTCAGTGCTGTTAAACGCCTCATCTTCCGGTGGAACAACCTGCCAGAAAGGGCTTTCCCTCAATGCGCGCTCAATATCGAATAATGACTGACGAACCTGATTCTCTCTACTCATGCGGTTTCTCGCCCTTGAAGCCAACAATAATGGCGGCAAGCATAGCATTGATATCAAGCTGACCCAATCGCCAGTAAAAGAAGGCCGCTCGACTACTCACTAGCCCCTGAAACATTATCCATTTCTTGTTCAAACACCCTGCAGAATCCCTCTAAATTGGCGAAAAGCTGCTGCGTTTGTTCCTGGCCCAAAGCCCCGAAAGCACGTTCACTTAATATCTGCGATTGCGTCAAAATCGGCTGAGTGCGTTTTTTCCCCAGTTCAGTTAACGTCAGGACCTTTTCTCGCTTGTCGTGTTCACTTTCAGCGATGTCAATCAGACCTTGTTCTTTGAATAACTTGCAGATGCTAAACACCGTTTGCTTAGGCAAGCTCCATCGCTCACAAATATATTTTTGCGTACATTTTCCATCTGGAGATACAGCCAAAGAATGCAGAACCGCAAAGGCATTCTGATTAAAACCCAGCTTCTTCATCCATTGTTGAAACAAGTTATCGAGGTGATTGAGCTGTCTGCCTAATTCATCTAATCGATGCATGTGAAATATCCTACAAATGGGCTAATCGTTCACAATCGCCAAGGCAATGAAATCCAATCACCGCATACACGACCTACCCGACACATTTCGGGTTACAGGTGCGTTGATATGATTATCCGGCCCATCCATAGGCTTCGTGCTATTGGGGAAATGGCAGCTTCCGGGGAATTCATGCGGTTGCTGCCTTTCCACGCGGCCAAAGTATATTGGATACCGTGTGCCTTAGTACACTTTTTCCCCTTTGAAATAGGTTGCCAACACCTTGGTATTTTTCAATTTTTCCAAGTCTGCACCGCCAATATCGGTATCCACAATAATAAAGTCCGCGTTTTTCCCTTTCTCAAGACTCCCAGTTATCTCACTGATACCAAGCTGCTTCGCCCCATTAATCGTATAAGCCTGCAAGCTTTGAGCGAATGTCATTGCCGCCTCAGTTGGGGGGAGATAGCCAGCATTTGGCTGGCCGCGTTTGATGGCATGATACATCTGGCTGAACGGGTTCACTGCATCAAAGGTATTGGCGGGATAATCTGAACCGAAGGTTACCGCGACACCCTCACGCGCAGCTTGCCCGAGCAGATATTGGTGGTGATAAGCGTCATTACCAATTTTGGATTTGGTCTCATCTTTTTCATTGACCACCGTCCAGTTTGGTGTCGTTTGCAGGAATAGGTTGTCCTTCATTGCGGCAAATTTCTGCACACCCTGTGGCTCAAACACTTGGTTATGGGCAATCACGCGAGCCAAATGCGGGTTAATTTTTTTGTTAGCCTCAAAGGCGTCTAAAATCGACTGCTGCGCTTTATCGCCTATCGCGTGTACATGCACTGAGAAACCCGCTTTCAACGCCGCGGCGACATTGTCGTTAATCTGTTTCTGGCTTAAAAAGGGTTCGACGACCTTGCCGTTGGGATAAGGCAGGTACATCGCCCCCGAATCCATTTCAATCGTGCCATCCATAAATAGCTTATACAGATTCATCGACAAATTGCCCTGGTGATATTTTTCACGCAGGACGTTAAGACTGGCAATATTTTGTTCGGTCGATTTGGCAGCATCATAAAAATAGCCGCGCTGATAATAGACCTTCAGTTTCCCCTGCTCGTTTAAGCGGGCAATGGCAGCCACTGTCGTGCTAAACGTATCGCCAACGTCAGTAATCGCCGTAAACCCCAGCGAGTGGTAGGTCTTTAGAATTGGTTGAAGTTTCTCAGCAACGTTTTCTACCACGTTAAATTGCTGCGCGTCGACAACAAGGTGCATCGCGCTTTCATGCATGAAGCCTGTAGGATTACCTTTGTTATCGCGCTCAAAATAGTGTTTCCCAGGAATAGGGTCAGGCGTAGTCGCATCGACGTGGGCAACCTTCAACGCTGCACTATTCGCCCACCCCGCATGCATGCCGCTGTCATAAACTACGATCGGAACACGCGTGGACACCGTATCTAAATCAGCAGTCGTCGGCAGCACTCCTTGTGGTAAACCAAGTGAAGCAACGTTAAATCCTTGTGCCAACAAATAGTTCGCGTTCGGATGTGCGGTTAAATAATCTTTTAATTGGCTAAGAATCTGCGTCAGCGTTGCCGCACCGTCAACATACACAAAATCGCCCGCCTCCATCACAGCTACCGTTGCTGGATGAGCGTGACTCTCAATAAAACCAGGCAGTACGGTTTTTCCTTCTAAATCAACCGACTCAGCAGCGGTCGCTTTAAATGGCTTCGCACCATCACGTCCACCGACATAGATAATTTTTCCCTGATCCACGACCAGAACTGAGGCCGTTGGCTGTTGATCGTTAACGGTATAAATCCGTGCATTTTCATAGACGGTGTGTGCGAAAGCATGGCTGGTAAACAAGCCAAGCGTGACTGACAGCATTTTTACATTGAATTTCATCACTGCGTTTTCCTTTGCTAAATAGTCCGATAAATTACTAAAAAGCTAAATTAGTAAATTTTCAGACTAATTGCAAATTCTGGACGCAGGCTCAACCTTCAGCAGTCCTTCAGGCATGACGTTTTAAACATTTTTTCTTCGTAGCATGGGTGCAGCATCAATGCGTTCAGGGAGGGAAAGACTTGTCTTACAGGCAAAAAATTGGGGGTACTGATTGCTCAGTACCCCCCGTTCGTTTTATAGCTATCCCGCTACACATTTGCATCCCTGCTCATCCGTGAAAACTTTTCCTTTTTGGTCTTCCTGACCCACAATCCTTGCTGGCGTCCCACTTTCGTCCTGACGTTTCCATCCTGTATCTTCCGTGATTCAATCCCTTTAGGCTCCTGCCCCACCGACATTCCTAATCGGCTCTCGGTCTCCTTCCTGGAGGTGTCCCTGATTTCATCCTGAAATCGTGTTTCTTCCTGAAAACTGTGCTTCTTCCTGAAACGACTGTTTCTTCCTAAAACAATGTCTCTTCCTAAAACAATCTGATTGCGGTAACAGTATTTTGTTACCGATAGTCACTGTTACACACACTGTAACCGGTTACTAACTTAAGTAATAAGATGTATTAATTGTCAGCTTTCGGCAAGGGGTAAGTGACAATCTTTCTCATCACACCCTAAGCAATACTGCTATTTTTTATTATAATTCGCTAATTAATAATGGAAAAATAAAAATGAAACGTATTTCCAACATTAAAGATAAGACATTTCTTACAGCAAATGTAAGAGATCTCTTACAAAGCAGAAAGTGAAATTCGATTAACCATTAGACTGCTAACGGGTTAAGGCTTGAAAGGAAGGCCGACAGCGTCGGGGCTAAGATTTGACGCTTTTTCGTGCCGAACGCTTCCAGAACGATCTCCCCTGAAACATTACACAACGACACCATTGTCATCTCAGAATCCGTCGTTGCCAAAAACAGCGTCGGCGTGAGTTTAAGGCGCTTCTGCGTTAACAAATGACCAATCAGGTTCTCCTGCATACGGGTGAAATCCTCTTCACTCCACACTTGCAGTAGTTGGCAAGATAGTGAATCAAACTGCGCCGCCATATCCCCGGCATACTGCGCGGTGTAGAAAGCGTGAACATCTGGATGCAGACTGATTTCCAGCGCACGCTCCACCCCATCCAATGCGGCTGAAGGAACAAAAGGCTGCGGCGACCAGTAAACCGTATCTTCATGATTTTCGACAATACACGGGGAAGGGACACCGTAAAGTGCTTCACTGGCAGGCAGATGCCCCTTCTCCTGCTGCCAACAGTCAACATAACGCTGGGTAAACGCCGCTAGCGCCGAAACAACTTCATGATCCATAATTTTTCTCATCACTCTTTTAGTCAGGTTACACTATTCGCCATCACGCTTACTTATCACATCAAGGTAACAGCATGTCCGTTTATGACAAGCACCAGGCCCTAAGCGGGCTAACACTGGGCAAACCCACGCCTTATCACGACCACTATGATGCTGCACTTCTGCAACCCGTGCCACGTAGCCTGAACCGCGATCCACTCGGCATTTACCCTGATAGCCTGCCTTTTCATGGCGAGGATATCTGGACACTCTACGAGCTCTCCTGGCTGAACAACCGCGGCGTGCCTCAGGTAGCCGTTGGTGAAATGCACCTTAATGCAGAAAGCCTGAATTTGATTGAGTCAAAAAGTTTTAAACTGTATCTGAACAGCTTTAACCAGACGACATTCGACAGTTGGGAAAGTGTACGCACAACGTTAGCCAACGATCTGGCACATTGTGCACAGGGTGACGTCAGCGTTACGCTTTTCAAACTCAGTGAGCTTGAAGGCCAACCGTTAGCCGGGTTCACGGGGGAGTGCATCGACGATCAAGACATTCAGATCGACAGTTACGACTTCAGCGCAGACTACCTGGCAACAAACGAACAGGATGCCCCTGTCGTTGAAGAAACGCTGGTCAGCCACCTACTGAAATCCAACTGCTTGATCACCCATCAGCCCGACTGGGGTTCAGTACAAATTCACTATCGCGGCAACCGCATTAATCGTGAAGCGCTGCTGCGCTACATTGTTTCATTTCGCCATCATAACGAATTTCACGAACAGTGTGTGGAACGAATTTTTAACGACATCATGCGCTACTACCAGCCGGAAAAACTCAGCGTCTACGCGCGCTATACCCGACGCGGCGGGCTGGATATCAACCCGTGGCGCAGTAACTACCCGTTTAATGCACCAAATGGCCGCCTGCCGCGCCAGTAACCGACCGATAAATCGCAGCTCCGCACGATAAGATACCCTAAATAATTCGAGTTTCAGGAAGGCGGCAAGCGAAGGAATCCCGATGAGCTTACTCAAGTAAGTGATTCGGGTGACAAATCTGCCGGGAGCAGATTTGAACGCTGCTTGCAGCGGCCCTTCAGGGCGAGGCCCACGACGGGCCGAGTATTTGAACGCAGCCAACGCACATGCAACTTGAAGTATGACGGGTATATGCGTGGCGTCACGCAAGTTAGGGGAGAGACTGGCGTCAACATTGGAAAAAATGATGGCAGCGCGTTAAGGTGGTATACCAGACAACACAAGATCCATAACGTCTGAACGGTGCTCAAGTAGGTTTCATTTAGGTTCGCTGTATTTAACTTATTCGCATAGCAGCTTAAATGAATGACATTCGTGCCATGGTGCTGAAACGTCGAGCGTGCAACAACGGATCGTGCTCTCGGCAGCCAGCATGGCATCGCGATTATATTGCGTTTCAAGGAGCAAAATTGATTACACATATCAGCCCATTGGGATCGATGGATTTGTTATCGCAGTTGGAAGTCGACATGCTGAAAAGCACGGCCAGCAGCGACCTCTACCGTTTGTTTCGCAACTGTTCCCTCGCCGTACTGAATTCCGGTAGCCAGACAGATAACAGCAAAGAGCTGCTGTCTCGTTATGAAGACTTTGATATCAACGTGCTACGCCGTGAACGCGGCGTTAAACTGGAACTGGTGAACCCACCGGAAGACGCTTTTGTTGATGGCAATATCATTCGAGCCTTGCAAGCTAACCTATTCGCCGTATTGCGCGACATTTTGTTCGTCAACGGCCAAATCGCCAGCGCAGGTCGCTATCAGAATCTGAATCTGGAAAATTCCGCCCATATCACCAATCTGGTATTTTCTATCCTGCGTAATGCCAAGGCGCTGCACGTCGGCGAAGAGCCGAACATGGTGGTCTGCTGGGGGGGGCATTCGATTAATGAGATCGAATATCTGTATGCCCGCAAGGTGGGTAGCCAACTCGGTCTGCGTGAACTGAATATCTGTACGGGCTGCGGTCCGGGCGCGATGGAAGCCCCCATGAAAGGTGCCGCCGTCGGCCACGCACAGCAGCGCTACAAAGAAGGGCGCTTCATCGGCATGACCGAACCCTCCATCATCGCCGCCGAACCGCCGAACCCGCTGGTCAATGAACTGATCATCATGCCGGACATCGAAAAGCGCCTGGAAGCTTTTGTTCGCATCGGGCATGGCATCATTATTTTCCCTGGCGGCGTTGGAACAGCGGAAGAGTTCCTCTATCTACTGGGCATCATGATGAACCCAGAAAACAGCGAGCAGGTGTTGCCGATTATCCTGACCGGGCCGGAAGAAAGCGCCGACTATTTCCGCGTGTTGGATGAATTCATCGTTGGCACACTAGGCCGTCAGGCACGTCGCTACTATTCGATCATCATTAATGACGCCGCAGAAGTCGCCCGTCAGATGAAGAAAGCCATGCCGCTGGTGAAAGAGAGCCGTCGTCACACAGGTGACGCTTACAGCTTTAACTGGTCACTGCGGATTGCACCCGATCTGCAACTGCCCTTTGAGCCTAGCCACGAAAACATGGCCGATCTCAACCTGCATCCGAATCAGCCCGCAGAAGAGCTTGCTGCCGCGCTACGTCGGGCATTCTCCGGCATTGTGGCCGGTAATGTGAAGGAAGTCGGTATTCAGGCGATAGAGCAACGCGGGCCGTACAAAATTCATGGCGACCCACAGATGATGAAAAGCATGGATACCCTGCTACAGGGCTTTGTCGCACAGCAGCGCATGAAGCTGCCCGGCAGCGCCTATATTCCCTGCTACGAAATCTGCTCATAACCGTTCGCTCAACCAACACCTACGTGGGGAAGCTTAGCTTCCCCCCTTCTTTCAGGAATGATGCGATGCCCGTCCATTTGCTGATTGTCGACGCGCTCAATCTGATACGTCGCATTCATGCGGTACAAGGTTCGCCCTGTATCACAGCGTGCCAACATGCGCTGCATCAGCTCATACAAAATAGCCAGCCTACCCACGCGGTGGCCGTCTTTGATGATGAAGATCGCGATACCAGTTGGCGTCACCAACTTTTGCCGGACTACAAGGCGGGACGCACGCCAATGCCGGATAATCTGAAACAGGAACTCCCGCAGATTAAAGCGGCATTTGCCACCATTGGTGTAGCAAGCTGGCATAGCCCCGGTAATGAAGCCGACGATCTCGCCGCTACACTGGCCGTCAAGCTGTCATCCGCGGGTCATCAGGCAACGATTGTGTCGACCGATAAAGGCTACTGCCAGTTATTGGCACCACACATTCAGATCAGAGATTACTTTCAGAAACGCTGGCTGGATCTGCCGTTTATCGAACAGGAATTTGGTGTTTCACCGCAGCAGCTCACAGACTACTGGGGGCTGGCAGGTATTAGCAGCAGCAAGATTCCGGGCGTTGCGGGTATCGGCCCTAAAAGTGCCACACAGCTCTTACAACAGGCAGGAAGTCTGGAGTCGCTATATCAGCAGTTAGATACGGTGCCAGAGAAGTGGCGTAAGAAGCTGGAGCAACATAAAGAAATGGCGTTAATCAGCCGTCAGGTTGCCACACTGCGTACCGATTTAACGCTTAATGGTAATCTGCAACAGTTGAGGTTACCTGTGCAGAATAACGCTCAACCACACTCCTACTCACGGCAGGATTAATACGGATGCGCACCTGAATAGCTCCAGGTACGCATCAGCACACGACTATCGCTCGTCGCGACGGCCTGGCACCGCGCTCCAAAAACGACGCACATGCACAGTGACTTCTTCGCGGTCATGGTATAAATGCTTAGCACGCACTTCCGCATTAATCCCATTTTCGCTCAGGCGTTCACGCAGCAGCGCCAGATTCTGCGACACTTCTTCGTAACGCTTCTTCATCGGTAACTTCAGGTTGAATATCGCTTCACGACACCAGCCTTTAATTAACCAATCACTCATCAGGCTCGTGACTTTGGCGGGTTTTTCCACCATATCGCACACCAGCCAGTACACATTGTTGCGCGGTGGTTCGAAACGGAAGCCATCCGCCTGATGGTGCATTACCTGCCCTGTCTCCATCAGGCTTGGTGCCATTGGGCCGTTGTCTACCGCATAAACCATCATGCTGCGTTTGACCAACTGATAAGTCCAACCGCCGGGGCATGCACCTAAATCCACTGCGTACATTCCGCTGCCCAGACGCTCATCCCACTCATCAGCAGGAATAAAGACGTGAAACGCCTCTTCTAGCTTAAGTGTCGAACGGCTTGGCGCATCAGAAGGGAACTTCAGTCGTGGAATGCCCATATAAAACGGTGAATGGTTATTGCTATAAGAGTAACCGACATAGCAGCAGCCTGGCGCAATAAACAGTACATGTAGTACCGGCCGATCGGCTTTTTCATAGCCCAACAGAATGTTATGTTCGCGTAACGCGGCGCGCAATGGCACGGTGAATTTGCGGCAGAACTTCATCAGCTCTTTGCTTTCATTGGTGTCAGGGACTTCAACACGCAGCTCCCCGGCACGTTCAATGGCTCCGGTCAACATACCCACGATCGGTGTAATACGGTCTTCCGGCGGCAGGTCGCGCAACAGTTCACCGCTGACAAACATCTGACGGACAAAAATCAGCTCATGGAACGGCAGCGTTTTTACCAGACGGTCGGCGTCTTCATGCTGATAGCATTCGAATACGACGTAACCGCTGTTTTCTTTTACCCGCGCAAAGCCGAAGGCATTATGCTGCGTGGCTTTTTCGGTTATCTCTGCCGCACACTCTTTCTCAAATCCAGGGCGGCAATACAAAATGACTTTATTCATGGCGTTCAGCCTTTATCTTCAGACGCAGTGCGCCAATCAACATTAATATCCATCCCACCAGAAAACAGGCTCCGCCAATCGGCGTCACATAAACCCACAGTTTCAGATGAGAAAGCGCCAGGCAGTACAAACTTCCACTGAAGAGTACCGTTCCCAACGCCAGAAACACGCTGCTCCAGTAAAACCACAGATTGGTTCGCTGTTGCATCGCAACCGCCAGCGCCAAAATCGCTAGCGTGTGAAATGCTTGATACTCAAGGCCGGTTTTCAACCACCCTAGTTCCGTAACGCCCAGCGTTTTGCTGAGGACATGGGAACCAAACGCGCCTAGCGCGACAAAAATAAACCCGCTGATAGCGGCAAACATCAGCATGAAACGACTATTCATCGTAGTTACCTATTATCGTAGTGACCTGCGTAAATTATTCGATCCATCAATTTTCGATAGTCAACGATGCGACCTCAGCGCGTACCGCTGTCATAGCGGAAGCGAAATTTTTCCTGCTCGCTGGCCGCCCGCGCCAGAATCCAGTGGCGAAAGGCGGCTATTTTACCCAGTTCTGCCTGACTGTCATGACATACCAGATAAAAAGCATTCCGGCTCACCAATACATCGTTAAACGGACACACCAGTCGCCCGGCTTCGAGTTCCGTCTGCGCCATCACATTATTCGCCAGCGCCACGCCCTGTCCGTGAATCGCCGCCTGCAACACCATCGCGCTATGGCTGAAAATTGGCCCTTGCTGCACATTAATTTGCACGCCAAGCTGGCGCGTGTAGGATTGCCAGTCACGGCGCGACGCATCGTGCAGCAGTGTGTGTGCCGCCAAGTCGTCCGGCGTCTTCAACGGGTGATCCCCTGTCAGTAATACCGGTGAGCAAACCGGCAAGAGATACTCAGCGTAGAGTTTCTCCACCCGCAACCCAGGCCAGTTTCCTCGACCATAAAAAATGGCGACATCCACATCGTCCGCCAAACGATCTTCATCGCGATCCACCGCCTGAATACGAACATCGATTCCCGGATAGTCGGAGTTAAAGCTCGAAAGACGCGGCACCAGCCAATGGATAGCAAAACTGGGCAACAGGCTCACCGTTAATGCCCCTTTCGCGCTGCGAGATTGCAGCTTACGAGTGGCGTCATTCAACGATGAGAAGATCTCTTTGATATCAAGGTAATAACTTTGCCCTTCTTCCGTCAGTAACAGGGAACGATTACGACGGCGGAATAATTTAAGCCCCAGGAAATCTTCCAGGGATTTAATTTGGTGGCTGACGGCAGCCTGCGTGACAAACAATTCCTCTGCCGCTTTGGTAAAACTTAAATGGCGAGCCGCCGCATCAAAAACGCGCAATGCGTTGAGCGGAGGTAGACGTTTTGACATGAATGAAATCTTTTTGTTTACGCTAGGTCAGCGATTTATCAGGCACATTCGTACCCATTAAATCTTAAGATGCAGAAAGGCGATGACGGGAAAGATCGCCAGCCAATTAGCTGGCTAAGCGATGAATACCATCAGCAACAACCAGACTCTCTGCAACAAAAAGATGACGGGTACATCTATTAGTTTTTGTAATCCGAGACATTATAATTTGTCCATTGAGGATGTACCAGCAAATACCTATATTAGCGCAACTTCCTGAGCCGGAACGAAAAGTGCGGATGGGTGACCTGAGGTGCTTTTGGCTTGTGGTTGTGATGTTGTGTTTGCTATTTGTTTGTCTGCCTTTTGCAGATGTGGTAGCGAGTCTACCCTATTCACTTCCTGTACATTTACCCTGTCTGTCCAAAGTGATTTTTTGTGTAGCACCGCAAATTGCGGTGCTTTTTTTGCTTACGTTTCACACCTTAACGCCACGATAGCCTTATTTAAATCTGGCTCGGCTTGGCAGGTGACGGGCAAACAGTACTACTTCCCTTTCGCCATTTCTTTCACATTATCTCGGTTAATTTGCTGCTGCTGACCGTAAGCGTCGGTATAGCTGATCATACCCGTCTCATCGTCAACCTTCGGTTTCCCCTCTGCGACGATGGTACGTCCGTCATTGGTATGCATGACGTAATTACTCGAACAGGCTGCCAGAGAAAACGCCATCACGATGGCGGCAAAAATAGAAATTTTATTCTTCATAGTTAGCTCCCAATGAATTTAAATGTTTTCTAGTTAACCCTATGCATCAGGAAATCCTGAAAATTAACACTTTAAAGCGTAGCAATAGTTGCTTTTTTTTCCATAAAATCGGATTAGGCATAGTCCTAAACTTGTCTCTCCTGACAAAATGGGACAGGATCTGCCCTCCAAAAGAGGATGCAAATGACACCGTTTAACCCTGCTACTTTTCGCCAACAGTTTCCCGCACTCCAACATTCGACGGTCTATCTTGATAGCGCCGCGACCGCGCTGAAACCGCAGCCTGTTATTGATGCAGTGCAGCAGTTTTATTGCAGCGAGAGTGGCACGGTGCATCGCAGCCAGCATCGCGGCGCGCAGGCGCTGACCCAGCGTTTTGAAGGCGCTCGTGAACACGTCGCAGCCTTACTCCATGCAAACGATCCACGTTCAATTGTCTGGACCAGAGGCACAACGGAAGCAATCAACCTTGTCGCACAGAGCTATGCCCGCCCTCGCCTTCAACCGGGCGATGAGATTATCGTTAGCGAAGCGGAGCATCACGCTAACCTTATTCCGTGGCTCATGGTGGCACAGCAAACAGGCGCGAACGTGGTGAAGTTACCGATCGGTTCAGACTTCTTACCGGATATTGAGCTGCTAACCACGTTGATCACGCCAAGAACTCGCCTGTTGGCGCTGGGCCAAATGTCAAATGTGACGGGTGGTCAGCCCGATCTGGCGCGCGCAATTACGTTGGCTCATCGCTATGGCGCGGTAGTGGTGGTTGACGGTGCACAAGGTATCGTCCACTGTCCACCTGATGTACAGGCGCTGGATATCGATTTCTACGCGTTTTCCGGGCACAAGCTTTATGCGCCCACCGGAATCGGCGTGCTGTACGGCAAAACCGCCTTGCTGGAAAGCATGATGCCGTGGCAGGGCGGCGGGAAGATGATGACGCAAGTGTCCTTTGACGGCTTCGTGCCACAGGCGATCCCGCAGCGATTTGAAGCGGGAACGCCGCATATTGCTGGCGTGCTCGGTCTGTCTGCGGCCTTAGACTGGCTGACCACGCTGGATTGGCACACCGCAGAGCAGCACAGTCGGCAGTTGGCAGAGATTGCCGAAACACATCTGGCGCAGTTTCCCGGTTTTCGCAGTTTCCGTAACCCGCATTCCAGCGTATTGTCCTTTGACATTGCCGATGTACACCACAGCGATCTGGTGACACTACTCGCCGAAAGCGGCATCGCACTGCGCGCCGGACACCACTGTGCACAGCCGCTAATGGACGCACTCGGCGTCAGCGGTACGCTCCGCGCCTCGTTTGCCCCGTATAATAACCAACAAGATGTTGCTGCGCTGATCGCTGCGGTGGGCAACGCCCTTGAATTACTGATCGACTAAACCATGACCAAATCAACTAACACGACGCATCCTTTTGGCCACCACATCTCCGTTGCCGAGTTGCAGGCGCGCTTCGATACCTGCCGCGCATGGGAAGATCGCTATCGGCAGCTCATTTTGCTGGCAAAAGCGCTGCCAGCGCTGCCGGATGCACTAAAAACCGAGGATATTGCGTTATCCGGTTGTGAAAATCGTGTCTGGCTGGGTTATCAACGTCAAGAGGATGGCAAGCTACATTTTTACGGCGACAGCGACGGGCGCATTGTGCGGGGATTACTGGCAGTATTATTAACCGCCGCTGAGGGAAAAACGCCAGAAACGCTATTACAGCACGATCCATTGGCGCTGTTTGATACGCTGGGGTTACGTGCTCAGCTCAGCGCTTCGCGTTCAAGCGGGCTGACAGCGATGGCCGCCAGAATCAGAGACATTGCAGCACAAGAGGCCGCCGCCAAGTAGAAGCATTCAGGCTATTTCTACATAGCAGAGGCTCTTTAGCACTTACGCCGCAGCTGTCCTGTCCATTTTCGCGATCATCTTCTTCAGCGCATGGGATACCGCAACAAACCCGAAGGTTGCGGTAACCATCGTTGCGGCACCAAAGCCAGACGCACAGTCCATACGCATCACGCCATCAGCCGTACTGCGAGATGCGCAGACGGAACCGTCAGGCTGCGGATAAACCAGCGGTTCACTGGAAAACACACAGTCGATTCCCAGTTTTCCTTTGCTGTTTTTCACCACGTTAAAATCGTGCTTCAGCCGTTCACGCAGCTTAGCGGCGAGCGGGTCCTGGATCGTTTTGGCCAGATCGACGACCTCAATCCGAGTTGGGTCGATCTGCCCACCCGCCCCACCGGTTGTCACGACTGGGATCTTATAGCGGCGACAGTATGACAGCAGCGCCGCCTTCGGGCGCACGCTATCGATGGCGTCAATCACATAGCTAAAGTTTTGGTCGAGCAGTTCCGCCACGTTTTCCGCACTGATGAAATCATCCACGCAGGTGACGTTGCATTCCGGGTTGATCGCCAGAATACGTTCCGCCATCACTTCCGTTTTTGACTGCCCGGTATGTTGACGCAAGGCATGAATCTGGCGGTTGGTATTACTGACACACACATCATCCATATCGATCAGCGTGATCGCACCGATGCCGGTACGCGCCAGTGCCTCAGCCGCCCAGGAACCGACGCCACCAATGCCAATGACACAAACGTGAGCTTGAGAAAACAGCGCCAGCGCCTGTTGACCATATAACCGCGCGGTGCCGCCGAAGCGTTGCAAATAGGCTTCGGATAATTGCGTATTCATTCAACCAACCTTACGAAAACAAAATCACAGGAAAATAACACAGCGAAAAAGCGGCTCAGGATAGCGCTAAACCCGCACCACATCCACCAGACAGCTCATGGCATTCGGCCCCTGCGTCAGCGGCGATGTGCCAATATCCAGCGTCAGTACATTCGCATTACCTGATTGTTCAACCGGATGCCACGTTTTCTGGCCGAAACCGGGCTCAAACCAGGCACCGGTGGACATGATCACTACACCCGGTTTTACGCCATCGGTAATCTGTACGCCAGCCAGAATACGACCACGCGCATTTCTGACTTCCACCTGTGAACGGTCGACGATATCTCGCGCGGCAGCGTCCTGCGGATGCATGTACAACGTCTCTTTTCCTGCGGTCTTATTCGCGGCAACCTGCGGTGTAGCAGCTAACTGGCTGTGCAAACGGTCAGATGGCTGAATGGAAATAAAGTGCAGCGGCCACTCTTCCGTACTTTTTGCTCCCAGCCATTCAACGGGAGGTTGCCACTCAGGATGCGGCGCAAAGTCGGCGTATCCATAGCTGGCGATGGCTGAGCTGAACAGTTCAATTTTACCACTTGGCGTGCTCAAAGCATGCTGCTGCGGATCGCGACGGAAATCCTCAAAGAATACAAACGGCTTTTCATCCATCGGGATTTCCACATAACCCTGCTGCCAGAACGCCTCAAATGACGGCCAACTGTCAGCGATATCTCGCTGCTTTGAGCGACATTCGTCATAGAGATGTTCCAGCCACTGCTGCTCGCTGCGGTTTTGCGTGAACGCGGCGTTATATCCCAAGCGCTCCGCCAGCTCGCTGAAGATATCCACGTCGTTACGCGCCTGATGCTGCGGCGCAATCGCCTGATGCATGGCAAAAATAAAACGATCGCGGGACGACCCACCGATATCATTACGCTCCAGCGTGGTGGTAACGGGCAGCACGATATCGGCCATCTGCGCGGCTGGCGTCCAAACGATATCTTGCACAATCACCGTATCCGGCTTACGCCAACCGTCCACCAAACGGTTCA
Source organism: Pectobacterium punjabense (assembly GCF_012427845.1). Taxonomy (NCBI): domain Bacteria; kingdom Pseudomonadati; phylum Pseudomonadota; class Gammaproteobacteria; order Enterobacterales; family Pectobacteriaceae; genus Pectobacterium; species Pectobacterium punjabense. The sequence goes on along the minus strand of NZ_CP038498.1, from coordinate 1,163,032 downwards.
GTTGCTGATGATGGTGGAACGGGTTACCGCCCGCCCAGTGAATCAGGTGAACATCGGGATAAGTATGGGTTTCACCCTGAAAGGTATAAGGCGTTCCCGGATGCAGTAACATATCCGCGATACGCGCCACGGGGATAGCCCGTCCTGCGTTCGGCGTGGACGGCGAAGCGGGCGCAGGCGTTGAAATCCGTTCGTTACCAACGCTGTTCATCGAACCGTGTCCAAAGGAGAAGCCACCGCCCGGTAGCCCCACCTGCCCCAGCATGGAAGACAACGCGATCATCATCCAGTACGGCTGTTCACCACGGTGCGCACGCTGCACGGAGTAAGAACAGGTAATAAAGCTGCGTACGCCAATCAGCTGTTGCGCCAGACGCCGGATACGATCGGCAGGAATGCCCGTGATGTCGCTGGCCCATTCGGGGGTTTTCACCACGCCATCGCCTTGGCCGTGCAAATAGTCACTCAACTGCTCATAACCGACGCAGTAACGTTGCAGGAAGTCCTTATCGTCAGCGCCCAAACGCTGAATTTCATAGCCCAGCGCCAGCATCAGTGCGACATCAGTATTCGGGCGGATGGGAATCCACTCGGCATTCACAAATTCAGGGCAGTCGTCGCGCATCGGGCTGATGTTAATAACCGGAATGCCTTTCGCCACCAGCGCTTCCAATGCAGGCTTCAACGTATGGTGCCCGGCACCGCCGGAGGCTACCTGCGCGTTTTTCAGCGCCAAGCCGCCAAACGCGAGGAAAATATCACAGTGTTCAGCAACGCTACGCCATTCAGTCACCTTGCCCGTCAGCGGATGGAAGGTGCCTATCACATAAGGCAGGAAGAACTGTGCGGCACCCCAGCTGTAATTTCCCTGTTGGTCGACCGCGCCGCCGCCGGAGAAATAGAAGCGGCGCACCTGAGATCGCGCGTGGTGATAACGCCCGGCTGACGACCAGCCGTAGGAACCGGCAAACAGGCCGTCTGCACCATAGCGATCGCGAATACGGCGATTTTCCTGCGCGACCAAATCGAGCGCCACGTCCCAATCCACCTCAACAAAATCCTCCCGACCGCGCAGCGTTTTATCGCTGTTTTCTCGCTTCTGGAGCCAGGAACGGCGTACAGACGGACGACGAATACGTCGGTCGGAATACACCAGCGGCACGATGGAATCAAGCATGGGGGAAGGGGCCGGATCGCCCGCAAACGGCTCGCATCGAATCAGCCTTCCGTCTTCAACCACAGCGGTAAACGCGCCCCAATGCGCAAGATGTGGATAACGTTTAATCGCCATGACAACCTCAGGATAAGTAATTAGCAGGGTGGATAATAACCTGAATTATCCACCTCCCCAACAGCAAGAAGCGTGAATAGCTTATGCATAATTCGGCATTCGTTATCCATATTTAAACGTTCGTTTAAAACGCATGTTGGGCTAGGGTTTAACCAGAAAATAAAGAGGTGGTTCAGGATAATGCCGATCGTTTAAGAACCGAGATACACGGAGCGACCACGGGGCGAGGTGTCCCTGCGGGAATCCCATCCCCGTGTTTCTCCTAAAATGAGGCTTAAGTGACCCGCTTTAAAATTCAGGCAATTTTATTCTTTGTTCGTTATTCAAACCAGGAACACAGCATGAAAACCATTACGCCACACAGCAACGGTAATGACGTTATTTCATTACTGCCCCGATGTTGACTTAATTCAGCCTGATTTCTCTTCCTCCTGAAGAGAACGGTTTTTTGTCACCCAAAACACATCATTCAAAACACGCCATTAAAAAAATAAAGGCGGAGCGCACACCTCTGCCCTCTGCATACGGATGGGAAATATGAAAAAAAATTTCTTCTTGTCAGCGCTGATTCTGACCTCTTCGCTCTTCGGCCTTGCCGCACAGGCGGAAACGTTGACGCCCAAGCGCGGCGGCACGCTGAATTTTCTGGCCGAGCCTGAGCCACCGGTCTTAACCAGTCTGGTTAGCACCAGCGGCGCGGTAATGAAGATCAACGCCAAAGTGATTGAAGGGCTACTGAATTACGATTTTGATATGAAACCGACCCCGCAACTTGCGACCAGTTGGTCAGTTAGCCCGGATGGTAAACAATATACGTTCCATTTGCGTAAAGGCGTGAAATGGCATGATGGGCAAGACTTCACGTCTGCGGACGTTGCGTTTTCCATTCTGACCGTCAAAAAATACAATTCACGCGGTCAGGGCACCTTTGCCAACGTCACCGAAGTGAAGACACCCGATCCGTATACCGCGATCCTGGAACTGTCAAAACCCGCGCCTTATCTGCTGAGCGCGTTCTCCGCCAACGAAGCGCCTATCGTGCCGAAGCACTTATACGAAGGTACAGACATTCTGTCTAATCCTCACAATACCGCGCCGATTGGTACTGGCCCGTTTGTGTTCAAGGAATGGGTGCGTGGCAGCCATATCCTTTATGAACGCAACCCGAACTACTGGGACAGCCCCAAGCCATACGTCGATAAACTGGTGGTGAAAATCATCCCTGATGCCGCCACTCGCACGATTGCGCTTGAAACCGGCGCATTGGATCTGGGAAGTGACTCTCCCGTTCCGCTGAGTGAAATTGAACGCATCAAGAAGAACCCCAAGTTGGGTATTGAAACGGCTGGCTATGGCTACAGCCCAACGCAAACGCGCATCGAATTCAATCTGGATAACCCTTATCTGAAGAATCTGAAGGTTCGCCAGGCCATTGCGCACAGCATCAATATCGATGTGTTGAAAAACGTGGTGTGGTACGGCTATGCGGTAAGCTCACCAACGCCGATTACGCCGGAGTTGGCACAGTTCCACGATACAACACCGTCACCTTACAGTTTCGATATTGCCAAAGCGAACAAGCTGCTGGACGAAGCAGGCTTCCCACGTCAGGCAAACGGTATCCGCTTCACGCTGGTACATGATTTCATGCCTTATGGCGACAGCTTCAAACGCGTCGCGGAATACCTCAAATCGTCGCTGGCTAAAGTCGGTATTGACGTCACCATTCGCTCTCAGGATTTCGCCACCTTCGTTAAGCGCGTTTATACCGACCGCGACTTTGACTTCAACAATGGTTCCATCTCGAACCTGTTCGACCCAGCCGTGGGTGTCCAGCGCCTGTACTGGTCAAAAACCTATCAACCGGGCGTGCCTTTCGGCAACGGCTCACATTACAGCAACCCGGAAGTCGACCGTCTGCTTGAGCAGGCTGCGGTGGAAACCGATCCTGAAAAACGCGTGGAATTATACAAACAGTTCCAACGCATCATCGCCACGGATATTCCTGATTTGAACCTGCTCCAGATTAAGCGCCAGACCATTTACAACAAGCGTGTGCATAACGTCGTCACGGATATTCAGGGCGTTAACGGAAGCCTGGCCGACGTGTGGCTGGATCAGTAATCGTAATACAGCATTCCCCTGCGCTGGCAGGGGGACTCTCATGAAGGTATGTGATGAATAAAGTAGAACGAATCGGGCGCGTACTGTGGCGTACCCTGCTTCATGCGCTGCCAACAGCGATTGGCATTATCATTCTGGTGTTTTTCCTGTTGCAGTTGGTGCCGGGAGACGCTGTTGATGTGCTGGCCGGCGAGTCAGGCAATGCAACCGAAGCGACCATGGCACACCTGCGCGCCCAATTCGGTCTCGATCAGCCCATACTGCAACAACTCTCGGTTTATTTGAGTAACTTGGCGCAGTTCAGCCTCGGTTTTTCTCCCCGCTACAACGCACCGGTGATGGATCTAATCCTATCACGGCTACCGGGCACGCTATTCCTGATGCTGCTATCACAGGTATTCGCCATTGTTATCGGCATAACGTTGGGGACAATAATGGCGGTATGGGCGGGCAAATGGCCCGATCGGCTGCTTTCACTGATCGCGCTGCTGCTCTATTCCACTCCGGGATTTTGGATCGGCCTGATGACGCTGATTCTGTTTTCTGTTCATCTTGATTGGTTACCAAGCGGCGGCAACATCACCATCGGCGCAAGCCTGACTGGCTGGGCGTATTTCAAGGATATGTTGCAGCATGCCATTCTCCCGGTACTGGCGCTGAGCAGTTTTTTTATCGCCATTTACGCCCGTCTGACCCGCGCGGCCATGCTGGAAATCGCCCAGCAGGATTTCGTGCGCACCGCACATGCCAAAGGACTGTCGCCGCTGTGGGTTACCGTCAGGCACATTCTGCGCTGTGCGCTGCTGCCTATCACGACCGTTGCGGGTATGCACTTCGGCAATCTGCTGGGCGGCGCGGCGGTGGTCGAGACGGTCTTTAGCTGGCCGGGACTGGGTCGTCTGGCGCTGGAAGCGGTAATGGCTCGCGACTTCAACGTCTTGTTAGGCGTCCTGCTGCTTTCCGCCTTCTTAGTCATTTTGGCTAACGTGCTGGTGGACTTATTGCAATCCTGGCTCGATCCCCGAATTAAGGCTCGCTGATATGAATAACCTTTCTCCTGAAAACCTGGTGCCGAAGAAAGCCGCAGCAGATAGCGCTCGTTCAACATCAACGCGTCCGTTAAAAGCGCCTTTTCGCCTGTCACCGGAGGTGCGTGCATTTATCCGTAATCCCGCGGGGATGGCTGGTCTGCTGCTGCTGATTACGGTATTTCTGATGGCGACATTCGCGCCGTTACTGTATCCCGGCGATCCGCTGGATATGGTCGCCCAGCCTTTCTTGTGGCCGGGTGAGAATCCTGATTTCCCATTGGGAACCGATTCGATGGGCCGAGATGTTGCTGCTGGCATCGTCCATGGTTCACAGGTTTCCTTGCAAATCGGTTTCTCGGCCGTGATGGTCAGCCTGTTAATTGGCACCGTCGTCGGTGCGCTGGCGGGCTATTTTGGCGGTCGGGTGGATGACCTGCTGGTTCACATCACCGAGCTATTCCAGACCTTCCCGACCTTTTTGCTAGTCGTGGTATTGGTCGCCATCGGTTCCCCTTCGGTAACGCTGATTTCTCTGGCCATCGGTATCGCCGCTTGGCCGACGATTGCACGTCTGGTACGGGCCGAGTTTCGCTCGCTGCGTGAAAGTGATTTTGTGTTAGCCGCACGCAGTCAGGGATTTTCCAGCCTGCGTATCATCTTTCAGGAAATGCTGCCGAACGCGCTGCCGTCGATCATCGTCACCACGTCAGTCATGGTCGCCTCGGCCATTTTGATTGAATCCGCTTTATCTTTCTTAGGGTTTGGCGATCCGAACCGCGTGAGCTGGGGCAGCATGATCGGTGCTGGCCGAGAATCGCTGCGTACCGCTTGGTTTCTTACTGCCCTACCCGGCACCGCGCTGGTCTTAACCGTACTGTCACTGAATCTGGTGGGTGATGCGCTGAACGATGCCCTGAATCCACGCTTACGAGGGAGAAGCGCATGAAGCCGCTGGTCGATATTCAAGATTTACGCGTCGATTTTCCCGGCCATCAGGCCGTTCGAGGGCTAAACCTGACGATTAACGCCGGAGAAACGCTGGCGCTGGTCGGTGAATCCGGCTGTGGTAAATCCGCAACGGCGCTGTCCCTGATGCGACTGGTCGCCGAACCGGGAAAAATCAGTGGTCACATTCTGTTTGACGGACACGATCTGCTTACCCTGCCGGATCGCAAGATGCGTCAACTGCGTGGCAGCGCGCTGTCGATGATTTTTCAGGAACCGATGACCTCGCTCAATCCGGTGCTCTCTATCGGGCAACAAATTAGTGAAACCCTACGGCTGCATGAAGCGCTAACACCTGCACAGGCAAGGGCTCGCACTATCGAACTGTTAGATCTGGTCAAGATCCCAGAACCGGCCAGACGAGTAGATGACTATCCACATAACCTGTCTGGCGGCCAGCGTCAGCGCGTCATGATTGCCATGGCGGTGGCGTGCCGTCCGCGCTTGCTGATTGCCGATGAACCAACCACCGCGCTGGACGTCACTATTCAGGCACAAATTCTGGCGCTGCTGGATAATTTGCGGCGTGAATTCTCGATGAGCCTGCTGCTGATTACCCACGATCTTGGACTGGTTGCACAATGGGCCGATCGTGTGGCAGTGATGTATGCCGGGCAAAAGGTAGAAGAAGCACAGGCAGTTGACCTGTTTCAGTCATCCACACACCGTTTCGCCCCCAAGCACAGCTACACGCACGGGCTGTTAGCAACATCGCTGCACATGGATCAGGACAGGCATTACCGTACGCATCGGCTGGCGGAAATCCATCACGCACCGACGGACGGAGGCGCCGATTTTACACTGCTGACGCCACCCAGCTTGATTCACCGAGCTACCGACACGAATCAGCAGCCGCTGCTCTCGCTGAAAAATATTCAGACCCGCTATTCAACACCACAGGGCAAGGTGCTGGCGGTTGACGATGTTTCACTGACTATTTTACCCGGTGAAACGCTCGGTCTGGTGGGCGAATCCGGCTGTGGCAAATCGACCCTGTCCAAAACCATTCTGCGTCTGTTACCACCGTCACACGGGCAGATCGTTTTTGATGGGCAAGACATCACCACGCTAAAAGAATCACGGTTGAAAGCGTTACGTCAGCGGGTACAGATGATATTTCAGGACCCCTACGCCTCGCTGAACCCACGCCACAGTATTCAGCATATTCTTGAAACAGCGCTGATTGTGCACGGCCTTGGCGATCGTCCGCAGCGACAGCAGGCGATCAACACGATCATCGATCGCGTCGGTCTGCCGCAAAGCAGCCTGAATCGCTATCCCCATGAGTTTTCCGGTGGGCAGCGTCAGCGTATCGGCATTGCCCGTGCGCTGGTGGTGCGTCCTTCATTGGTGATTTGCGACGAACCCGTATCTGCACTCGATGTCTCTATTCAGGCACAAATTCTCAATCTGCTGGTGGAGTTAAAAAACGAAATGGGTCTGTCGCTGCTGTTTATTTCCCACGACCTTGCAGTGGTGCGTTATATCGCCGACCGGGTCATGGTGATGCAAAACGGGCGCTGCGTGGAAAGCGGCGATCACCACAGCATCTGGCATCAGCCACAGCATCCGTATACCCGCAAACTGATCGATGCCGTCCCCGGCGGCGGGCAGCGCGAAGCGTCTGTGTCCCCACAGCCGATGAGCAGGCAGGCGCATGGATAAGCACAGTGAACGACAAGTGAGTACCTCGACCTTTATTGACCAAACGGTAATGGAATCGGTCATTCAGGATTTTTTACCTGAGCTGGTTGCGATTCGTCACCATATTCATCAACACCCAGAAATCGGCTTCGAAGAATTTGCTACCGCGCAATTGGTGGCAGAAAAACTGACGGCATGGGGGCTTGCTGTCACTACAGGCATCGGCGGTACGGGCGTGGTCGCGACCTTACGCGGCCGTTATCCCGGTGAAGATAGCATCGGCCTGCGGGCAGATATGGATGCGCTGTATATCAGTGAAAAAACGGGTCTGCCGTATGCCTCGGTGCATGCTGGAAAAATGCACGCCTGTGGACATGATGGACACACCACCATGCTACTGGGTGCCGCACGCTATTTGTCTCTACACCCCGATTTCGCAGGTACCGTGCACTTTATTTTCCAACCGGCAGAAGAAGGATTAGGCGGCGGGCTTGCAATGTTAAATGATGGCCTGCTGACCGCGTTCCCCTGCAATCGACTGTTTGGCCTGCATAACAAGCCCGGTATCGAGGTCGGTAAGTTCGCGATTCGCAGCGGCCCGATGCTGGCGGCCAGCGACACCTGGCAGGTCACGTTTCACGGCACCGGCGGACACGGCGGTTCAGGCGTTCACCTTTCTATCGATCCAACGTTGCCCGCCGCACAATTTATGCTAGGTCTGCAAACCATCGTCAGTCGCAATGTCCCTGCCATGGACGCGGCGGTGCTCAGCATCGGCCATGTTCAGGGCGGCGATATCCATGCCCCGAACGTTATCCCCGATAGCGTCATCCTTAAAGGAACCGGACGGAGCTACTCGCCGAGCGTTCGCGATCTACTGGAAACACGCCTGCGAGAACTGGCGCACAGCACCGCACAGGGTTTTGGTGCCACGGCCGACGTGCACTACGAACGGCAATATCCCGCGCTAGTTAACGATACACACGCCACGCAGCTCGCCGTTAATGCTGCCGCGCAGGTGGTTGGACTCGAACAGGTGGAAACCGCCATGACGCCGCTGCTGGGCGCAGAAGACTTTGCCTACATGCTGGAGCAGCGCCCCGGCGCCTTCATGATGCTGGGAAACAGCAACAAAGGTGCGGCCAACGTGCATCACCTACATACCCCACACTACGACTTTAATGATGCTCTGATCCCATTAGGTATCCGCTATTGGGCAACCCTGGTTTATCAAGAACTGGGTTTATCAAGAACTGGGTTTATCAAGAGCTAGGGTTATCAAGGCAGGGTATAGGCAAGAACGACAGCGCATTACCCCACGATCTAAACATAACAACGCATGGCGGCTGCGCACCCGACGTCGAGCGAGAGTCAAAAGGATGAATCATGGTGGAGTTATTGAAAACCAAAGCGCAAAGCAAAGAAAAAGAAGCGGACATCAAACAGCGCATCCTGCGTGAAGCCATCACAATCTTCGCCTGCAAAGGGAGTGAACTGACGACTATTCGTGAAATCACCGAAGCCACCAACGTAAACGTGGCATCGGTGAATTATTACTTTGGTTCGAAAGAAGGATTGCTGCGTGCCGTGCTGGACCATGTTCTCGGCCCGCTAAATGACGAAAGAACGCGACTGCTGGATGAGGTAGAGAAAACCAATCAGGGTGATGATCTTCCCGTTGCCGCGCTGCTGGATGCGCTACTGCGCCCGCTGGTTAAAACAGCGCGCACACCCGATGGGGGTCGCATCGTCGTGCGCCTATTACAGCACCTGCGCGCGACGCCGGGTCTGGAAGTCACCGCCCTGCTTTCGGCGCAGTTCGATCAGGTCGCCCACCGTTTTATCGATGCCTTTACGCGTGCGTTGCCCGCGTTGTCACGCTCAGAGGTAATCTGGCGCTATGAATTTGCCCGCGGAGCCGCCATGCACGTGCTAACCGATGCCGATCCGCGTTCTGGCCGTCTGGCGCTGCTCTCTAAAGGGCTATGTGACAACCGCGATGACGACCGCGTGCTGTCGCACTTATTACGTTTTGTCGAGGCCGGCTTTACCGCCGAACCGCTGACTGAGGCCTCCTAACTCCGCACTGATAGCGAGTCATCGTTCTGATCTTTATTTATCCGTAGTACGCATAAACCGACAGGAAACAGATATGAGCAGAGAAAAAATTGAAGGGTCATTTGTTGCCCTCATCACGCCTTTTAATGACGATGGTAGTGTGGATTTCGGCGCATTTGAGGCGTTATTAAAATTCCAGGAAGACAACGGTACGGCTGCCGTTTTGATTATGGGCTCAACCGGGGAAGTTTCTATGCTGTCCCCAGACGAGAGAAAAGCGATCATCCACCGTACCGCACAATACAGCAGCAGCAAAATGAAGCTGTTCTACGGTTGCACCGGTAACAATACCGACACCACCATTGACTATGTTCGCTATGCGCATGACAACGGTGCAGACGGTGCCATTATCGCCGCACCCGCTTATATCTGTGCCAGCGAGAGCGATATCGAAAGCTACTTTCTGGAAATTGCAGACGCGACCGATTTGCCATTGGGGATCTATAACAACCCACCACGCGTGAAAACGGATCTGCACTGGACGTCGCTGCTGCGTATTTTCAAACATCCGAACTACGTCATTCATAAAGAATCCACGACTCGCGTAGGTCAGGTCGCACAGGTTCTGGCGGGGAATCCTGATGTTTCAGTGATGTGCTGCGACTCGCCCAACCTGGGTCTGGTGGTGCCAACGATGTCGCTGGGAGGCCATGGGACCGCCAATATGACGGGCAATATTGCACCGGCAGAACTGGCCGAAATTTCTCGTCCGTGGAAAAACGGCGAGGATGCGGAACGCTTCCGTAAGGCCTATCAGCATTTATTGCCTCTGCTGCATTACACCTACTCGGCTATCAATCCAGTGGCAGTGAAATCATTGATGAAGGCGGTAGGTTTACCGGCAGGTAGCCTGCGTCGTCCACTGCGAGGATTACAGGGTGAGGCGTTGGATTCAGGTGTTCGCATCGTGAACGAATTAGGGCTGAGCAGCAAATATGGCTTTAAAAGCTGATTCTCTTCTGGGCATTAGCGTGTAGAACGCGAGGCGTTTATCTCAGAAGTGGCGTCAATAGAGAGCCACTTCTGAGATGTCAAACGAAAGGGATCGCTACTGCGGGTTACTGACTAACAGCGAACCTGAACCGTTCACCATACTGGTTTGCCCATTCTTCAACACCCAGACCCGACCATAGTGGTTATAGAAACCCGCCGAGTGCCCCGCATCCGGCCCAATGCCCTGATACATATCGAAGTGCTGACCTTTAATCGCGCCCCCGACATCCAACGCAACCATCAGGCGCATTTCATACTTGCCGGTAAATTTGCCAACGTTATCCAGCAGCGGCACTTCCATTAACAACGCCGTGCCTGCCGGAATCAGCGAGCGATCGGACGCGACGGAAGCCTTCGCCACCAGCGGTACAGCGCTTGCTCCTTTCACAGGTGCAGACATCATCGGTTTAAAGAACACAAAAGACGGGTTCTGCTCAAACAGCTCACGCACTTCATATTCGGAATGCTGCTCTGCCCATTTGCGAATGGCCTGCATAGACATCTCTTCACGTGGCACTTCTCCACGATCGATAAGCACCTTACCAATACTGCGGTAGGCATGACCGTTTTTGCCTGCATAGCCAAAGAACGTCAACGGGCGTCCATCGCCAAAATCAATATAAGCGCTGCCCTGCACTTCCATCATGAAGTTATCAACCAGCGAATTGGTCCACGCGAGCACCAGACGCTCATCCAGCGCACCGGAATAAATTCCGGCACGATCAGGCAGGCGGCGATTATTTTTACCCTTTGATGGCATGGCATATAAAGGATGGCGAAATTCTCCCTGACGGGTGTGGCGCGCCTGCAATACTGGCGTGTAGTAACCGGTGAACTGCACGTTACCAAAATTATCAACGCCTTCCATCTGCCAGGCGTTCAGACCAAATTTACTCAACTCGCGAGTATCCGCCCCTGACATCATCCAGTTTTCGATCGCCTGAAAGATGGTGTTGTTGCGCGCATAAAGATTCGGTGACGCCGACCGAATTTCCGCAACCTGGGTCATGAAATCCCGCGCGTTGACAGGTTTCCCTTTGGCATTCGGCTCATTCACCAATTCCAAAGGCTGGTTGAGGTGACCATCTTTATATTGCTGCCCGCGATCGGTTGGCCTGGATTGGCACCCCGCCAGAATGGCAATGACCACTGCGGTCAGCACATATCTTCCCCACCGTCCCTTCATCTTTTGCGCTCGCTTTTTACATCAAAAATTTACCGTCGAACGATAACAAACGCCTATCGAGAAAGGAATGGGATAGCGCATAAATCAATAAGGTAAGGAAAGAGGTTCAGCATACGGCATCGCAAAAAGCTATTTTCTGTAAATCGCCCACCGCGCTCACAAAACGACCCATCAGGCGGTAAATCAATCACCTAATAGACAAATTCAGCGCTTTTTACAGAAATAGGTTGCATCAATGTTCATGGAGAGTATAGTGCGCATCCACGGACGCGGGGTGGAGCAGCCTGGTAGCTCGTCGGGCTCATAACCCGAAGGTCGTCGGTTCAAATCCGGCCCCCGCAACCAATTGATGTGAGTCGTCCATCAAAAATAGTGAAGATAAGTCAGTACGGACGCGGGGTGGAGCAGCCTGGTAGCTCGTCGGGCTCATAACCCGAAGGTCGTCGGTTCGAATCCGGCCCCCGCAACCAATTGATGTGGGTCGTCCATCAAAGCAGTGAAGATTAGTTATGACGGACGCGGGGTGGAGCAGCCTGGTAGCTCGTCGGGCTCATAACCCGAAGGTCGTCGGTTCAAATCCGGCCCCCGCAACCAACTAAGACTACGTCTAATTAAGAACCAAGCGATAAAGCACCTTAACGGGTGCTTTTTTGTTTTATAAGCCAGATTTTTCTACCTATTTTACTTCAGCACACAACGTTCAGAGAAAATGTGTCTGAACCGCGCCGCCAACGCGCGGTTATTACGTAACAGTTACGATCCCACCATACCGACTACCGTTCAGCCTGGCTGGCAAAATAGGCTTTAATTCCTGAAAAAATGGATTCGGCGATCTGCTGCTGAAAATGGCTGGTGCGCAGCTTGCGTTCCTCTTCCAAATTACTGATAAATGCCGTCTCAACCAGAACAGAAGGGATATCCGGGGCTTTAAGTACTGCAAACCCGGCCTGATCGACGCTATTTTTATGCAGACGATTCACCTTGCCCAGTCGAGTCAGGATCTCTTTACCAAACTTCAGGCTGTCGCCAATCGTCACGGTCTGCACCAGATCGAACATGGTGTGATCTAAATAGCGATCGCCACTCATGCTTACCCCACCGATCAAATCCGATTCATTCTGGGTCTCCGCAAGAAATCTGGCAGCAGTGCTGGTTGCCCCTTTCTTCGAGAGTGCAAAAACCGACGAGCCTCTTGCCGATCGATTGGTAAAGGCATCCGCATGAATCGAAATAAACAGATCGGCACGTTGCTTACGCGCTTTTGCCACACGCACACGTAGCGGAATGAACACATCTTCATTGCGCGTCATATACGCTTTCATGTTGGATTCATTATCGATCAACTTGCGCAGGCGACGGGCAATTTGCAACACGATGTCTTTCTCGCGCGTTTTGTTCTTGCCAATCGCGCCGGGATCTTCACCACCGTGACCGGGATCGAGCATAATAATCAGCGGGCGATCCCGCCCCGCTTTCCCGGCTTTCGGCGCTTCTGCTGGCAGCGTGCGCTCCAGTTCGCCTTTGTTATAATCCTCTAACAGCGCCAGCAGCGGATCTTCTTCGTTGTCATAGCGCCCTGCCGCAGGATACAAATCCAATACCAGACGGTGCTTAAATTCGGCCACCGGTCCCAGCGTAAAGACTTTAGCCGTCGCCTGTTGCTTAAGCTCCAGCACCAAACGCACCGTACTTTTATCAAACTGGCCGATGCGTGCCTCTTTAATCAGCGGATCGTTATCCTGCTGAAACTGGCTGGCTATCTCCTTCAGTACGCTGTTTAGATGAACATTCTCGATATCCACCACGATGCGTTCAGGATTACTCAAACTAAACTGTTTATATTTCAGCAGGTGGTTGGATTCTAACGTGACGCGGGTGTAGGCGGAGGAGGGCCAGACGCGTACGGCGATGACCTGTGTGGTCGCAGCCATTCCTACACCGCTTACGCTTAACAGCCAGGTGGCTGCTGCGCTTTGTAATAGACGCCGCCGAGTCAGATGATGATTCGAATGAGACATGCCACTCCGATCTTATTGCTGTGCGCTATCCTGCATTATCGTGGTGCCACAGTGCTGGATATGCCATCAAAAAATGAATAAAGGTAAAAATTGTCAAAAACTTTAACGAATCAGCTCCGCCCTGTCATGCAAAAATCCTATTCATGCCTTATAACAGGCGGATATCATAAATTTGAAGCATTAACCTCGCTTTTTTGATTAATACTTCCTCTTGCGTTTTATGTCATAAAGAATAAAAATACAGAAATTACGAATAAAAATGCAAAGAGGGCTCGCAGTGAAGGAACGGAGTACAGAACTGGTTCAGGGCTTCCGCCATTCAGTTCCCTATATCAATGCCCACCGTGGCAAAACGTTTGTCATCATGTTAGGTGGCGAAGCCATTGAACATGCCAACTTCTCTAGCATCGTAAATGATATCGGGCTGCTACACAGCCTGGGAATCAAGCTGGTGGTGGTTTATGGCGCTCGCCCCCAGATCGATGCCAACCTGACAACGCACCACTACGAGCCTCACTACCATAAAAATACCCGTATCACCGACAGCGCCACGCTGGAGCTGGTCAAACAGGCGGCGGGTATGCTGCAACTGGATATCACCGCTCGGCTGTCGATGAGCCTGAACAACACGCCGCTGCAAGGTGCCCACATTAATGTCGTCAGCGGTAATTTTATTATCGCGCAGCCGCTTGGCGTTGATGACGGCGTGGACTATTGCCACAGCGGCCGCATTCGCCGCATTGATGAAGAAGCCGTTCACCGCCAGTTGAATAGCGGCGCGATTGTGCTGCTCGGGCCGGTTGCGGTTTCCGTCACGGGTGAAAGTTTCAATTTAACCTCAGAAGAGGTCGCGACCCAGTTAGCGATTAAGCTGAAAGCAGAGAAGATGATCGGCTTCTGCTCATCACAGGGTGTCACTAACGAAGAAGGCAGCATCATTTCTGAACTGTTCCCGGACGATGCGCAGCAGCGTATTGATGCACTGGAACAGTCTGGCGATTACCACTCGGGGACGGTCAGATTTCTACGCGGCGCAGTCAAAGCCTGTCGGAGCGGCGTGCGTCGCAGCCACCTGATCAGCTATCAGGACGACGGAGCCCTGTTGCAAGAGCTGTTCTCACGCGATGGCATCGGCACACAGATCGTGATGGAAAGCGCCGAGCAGGTTCGCCGTGCGACCATCAATGACATTGGCGGCATTCTGGAACTGATCCGCCCACTGGAAGAACAAGGCATTCTGGTCAGACGCTCGCGCGAGCAGTTAGAAATGGAGATCGACAAATTCACCGTCGTCGCACGCGATAATCTGACCATCGCCTGCGCTGCACTTTACCCGTTCCCGGAAGAAAGCATCGGTGAAATGGCCTGCGTCGCGGTTCACCCGGACTACCGCAGTTCATCACGTGGCGATATGCTGTTACAACGCGTTGCCACTCAGGCACGTCAGCAGGGCCTGCAAAAGCTGTTCGTACTGACGACACACAGCATTCACTGGTTCCAGGAACGCGGATTCTTGCCCGCCGAAGTAGAAATGCTGCCGAAGAAAAAACAAGCGCTGTACAACTACCAGCGGCGCTCGAAGATTCTGGTGCTGGATCTCTGAACGACTTCATTCGATAACGCTTCTCGTGGCCGACCGTAAAATCGGCCACGATCGTTTATCAATTTATGGCTGCTTGCCAAATTCACAGCTCAGCGTCGTCCACTTCCTTGCCTGCTCACTCAGCGTGAACCCTAGCCCCAGACGATCGGAGACCCACATGCGCCCATCGCGCAACTCTAGCTGCTCGTTGAAGAGTGGATTCAGCCACTCGAAATGTTCCAGCCAGGGTTCAATCGGGTAGGCCGCCGCCAGATGCAAATGCACTTCCATCGCAAAATGCGGTGCCAGCTTACGACCGTGCTTCGCTGCCAAATCCATAATTTTCAGGAAAGGAGAAATCCCACCTACTCGCGGCGCATCCGGCTGCACAAAGTCACTGGCGTTACCGAGAATCAGCTGTTCATGCTCGCGGAAACTGGTCAACATCTCGCCCGTGGCAATCGGCGTATCCAGCGCGGCCGTCAGCGCCGCATGACCTTCCACATCGTAGGCATCCAGCGGCTCCTCAATCCAGACCAGATTAAAGGCCTCCATCTTTCTCCCCATCCGAATCGCCGTTTCGCGATCCCACTGCTGATTGGCATCCACCATCAGCGGGAAATCCTCTCCCAACGCTTCTCGCACTGCCGTGAGACGACGGATATCCTCAGCCGTATTCGGCTGCCCGACCTTCAATTTGATCCCACCGATACCGCTTTCACGGGAGATCACGACATTTTTTAATACCTGATCCAATGGTGTATGCAGGAAACCGCCGGAGGTGTTGTAACACTGCACGGAATCACGGTGTGAGCCGAGCAGCTTAGACAGAGGCAGGCTCGCACGCTTGGCTTTCATGTCCCACAGCGCGATATCGAGCGGAGAAATCGCCTGTACTGCCATTCCGCTGCGGCCAACCGATGCCCCTGCCCACAGCAGTTTGGTATAGATCTTATCGATATCGTTTGGATCTTCGCCCAGCAGATTATCGGCAATCTCTTTCGCATGAGCATAAATGCCCTGTCCACCCGCCCGCTTGGAGTAGCTGAACCCCACCCCTTCAAACCCATCACGACTGCGGATTTCCGCAAAAATAATGGCGACTTCGGTCAGCGGTTTCTGCCTTCCCGTTAGTACTTTCGCATCGCTGACTGGCGTTGCCAGCGGCAAAAACGCCAGAGAGAGTTTTACCCACTCGATTCGATCGCCCGACTCGGCAGCCGTTCTGACGTTCGTGACTTTTGCATAGCTAACCGCCGCTGAATTTGCACTAATGGTCATATCCCACCTCGTAAAATGATTGCGATAACATTCATAAACAGAAGGAAGATAGCGGTAAACGAAGAAAAAACATGCAATGCAGATCACATAATAATCATTGCCACGATAAACCCGTGCATCGAGAGGCAAAATTAATGATTGCGCAATCACCACAAAAAGTAAGAGGATACAGCGGAAATACAGCCTGGCCAGCTCTGGCGCCAGCCCGAAAAAGCGAGACAATTCGGCAGGTTGTCAGAAACACAGGCGACTGGAAAACAGATATGTCATCAACGATAATCCCAAAACATGTGAATGTGCGCGCAACCTCAGAAGGGAACCCGTGATTGAAACGCGATAAGAATGCCAACATTACGCCACCGCGCGCGCCCACGCTGGAAGATGTGGCACGCGCCGCGGGCATTTCACCGATGACTGTCAGCCGCGCGCTGAACAACCCAAAAATTGTTCGTGCAGAAACGGTGAACAAGGTGATGGCAGCGGTCCGCGCCACGGGCTACATCCCCAATATGTTAGCGGGCGGGCTTGCTTCTCGGCGTAGCAAGCTCATTGCCGTCGTGGTGCCGCAAATCAATAACAACATGTTTGTTGATACCGTTCAGGCGATCAGTGATGAGCTGGCCACGCGCGGTTACCACATGCTGCTGTGTGTCGCTGGCTATACTAATGAGTCCGAGGCGGATCTTGTAACCACTTTGCTTTCTCGTCGCCCAGACGGCATCGTCCTCACCGGTATTCACCACACCCCCGAACTCAAACGCCTCCTCCTCAACGCCGCAATCCCCGTTGTCGAAATCTGGGATCTCACCCCAACACCGCTCGATATGCTGGTCGGCTTTTCCCATGAAAACATCGGGAACGCCATCGGAGACTATTTGCTCGGCAAAGGACATCTACGCTTCGGCCTTATCTGGACCGAAGACGCCCGTGCCGGATTGCGTAAAAAAGGCATCTATGACGTGATACAAAAACAGCCGGGAAGCGATGTGCGTGAAGCCATTGCCCCATGGCCTGCCACGCTGGCGCTAGGGCGACAAGGGCTGAGCGATCTACTCGCCGATGGAGAGGATTTTGATGCCATTATTTGCAGTTCCGATACGCTGGCGCAGGGGGCGATGATCGAAGCTGTATCCCGAGGGTTCACGGTGCCGAAGACGCTGGCAGTCATGGGATTTGGCGATCTTGATTTCGCCGCACACAACACGCCGAGTATAACCACGGTCAGGATCGACCGCTGGAAAATCGGTACCGATGCAGCAGCAATGTTAGCGGAAAAGATTGAGGGGAAAGACGTGCGAGCCCCCATCATCGATATCGGTTTTTCACTGATTGAGCGGGAATCCGCCTGACGTTCTATTCATTTGACGCTCTATTCATTTGACGTTCTATCCACCTGACGCTCTATCCGCCACACGTCAAACTGCATGTACGTTGGCTGCCTTTATCGACTCGGCCCGCCGTGGGCCTCGTCAGTCTGCAACGCAAATGCGTTAAGGTGTGTCGCCATTCATCAGTGCGCTAATTCTCTCTTTCAAGCCGCTATAGCGCTGCGTTGGCGTTTTCACCGCCCGACAGAGAATACGAACATCGGTATAGAGTGACAAACGCTGGCGCGCACGCGTGATGGCGGTATACACCAGCTCCCGCGTCAGCACGGGTAAGTAATGGTTAGGCAGCACCAGCGCAGTATGATCGAACTCAGATCCCTGCGATTTATGCACCGTCATCGCATAGGCCGTTTCATGTGGCGGCAGGCGACTTGGCGTAACATCCTTGGTTTCGCCATTCGGCAAGGGGAAAAATACGCGCAGTTCCCCATTTTCCCCCATCATAGCGATACCGATATCACCATTGAACAAACCCAATGCGGCATCATTACGTTCAATCATTACCGGTCGGCCAGGATACCAGCGATTAAGCGGATTACGACTGCGCTGAATCAGCCCAGACTGATGCAAAGCCTGCTCGATACGTTGATTCAGACCTGCTACACCAAATGGCCCTTCGCGCAACGCGCACAGCTGGCGATAGCGCTGGAAGGCAAGCAACACGACATCCGGTGTCGCTCCTGAAGCGATAAGCTGTAGATAATCACGATATCCTTCGACGCACTGTGCCAACATCGTCTGATACTCTTCGCCCTCGGCTAATGCGCTACAGGCTACATCGGCAAACTCACCGTTCAGCACCGCACGTACGCGAGCATCATCACCACCGTTCACCGCTAGCGCCAGTTGCCCAATACCAGAATTCAGATCGAAGCGGTAGCTCCGGCGTAACAGGCAGATGCTGTCACCGACCGTCGTCTGCCCTTCGGGACCACTGTCATCCAATATACAGCCTGTCAGGCGTTGCAACTGCTGCGCACGCGCACGACTATAGCCAGCCTCGGCGAAACGGCAGATGTCACCTAACACCGCCCCCGCTTCGACGGACGCGAGTTGATCGCGGTCACCCAGAAAGATAATTCTGGCCGGCACCGGAAGCGCGGCGATCACATTCGCCATCATCGGCAGATCAACCATTGACGCCTCATCCACAATCAGTACATCCAGATGCAGCGGATTTCCCTGATGGTGACGCAGGCGCTGGCTATCCGTCACCGCGCCTAAAAGCCGATGCAGTGTTGTCGCCTCTTGCGGAAACGCCTCTCGCTGCTGCTGATCTACCGCCAGACGGTGCAATGCCAGCCCCAGAGACTCCGTTAGCCGTGCAGCCGCTTTTCCGGTAGGCGCAGCCAACTGAATACGTAACGCATCTCCCGTATTCAGCTCAATCAGCGCCGCCAATAGCTTGGCAACCGTCGTGGTTTTCCCCGTTCCCGGACCACCAGAAATAATCGCAATACGGCGCGTCAAGGCAACAGCAGCGGCTACCTTCTGCCAGTCAATCTCTTCGCCCGAGTCAGGAAACAGCCGATCCAGAACAGAGCGGACCGCAGGTTCATCGACGGGTACCGCATCACGCTCGCTGGCAACAAACTGCGCTACATGCCCCTCACTCTGCCAACTACGCTGTAAATAAAGCTTTTCGCCTTGCAGCACCAGCGGCGTGGGTTTGCTACCGTCGCTAACGGCATTGGACGCCAGCAAACGCTGTTGCCAAGCAGCAACCGTGTTTAGCCCAATTCCTGCGAGCAACTGCTGCGCTAAGTCAGGATCGCGACCATCAAACAGCGTCTGTGCCTGCAAATTTTCCAGCGGTAAACACACGTGTCCCGCCCCCGAATGCGCACTCAGGCAGGCGGCAGCCAGCAGCAGGTCGGGCTGCGCCTCATCCGCCAACATTCTGGCAAACTGTATATCCAGCGGGCGCAGTAACCGCCGCGCCTGCGCCATTTCAAGTAAGGCAATCATGATGAAATTCCTGTGTCAGCATCATCAGGCGTCTTTCCCTCAAACTCATCACCTTTGAACAACTCACCTTTGAACAGCGCATCAAGCCCGAAAACAAATTCGGCGGAGGGGCGACAAGCAAAAATGCCATTACCAGGGTGAGATTCCTCTACGCCGCGTAAAAACAGATAAAACACGCCGCCAAAATGGCGCTCATAGTCATAATCTGCGATCCGGTGGCGTAGATAGCGGTGCAAAGCCAGCGTGTAGAGCTGGTATTGCAAGTCATAACGGTGCTCGGCCATCGACTGCGCCATCGCTGTCTGGGTATAGGCACTGGCATCAGGGCCGAGCCAGTTGGATTTATAGTCCAACAGGTAATAGCGTCCTTCCCAGCGGAATACCAGATCGATAAACCCTTTCAGCATGCCTTTAACCTGCTGAAAAGACAGCGCGGGACAGCGTGCGGATAGCGGGTCGTAGCGCTTTGCCAACCGATCGAGCTGCATCGCCTGTATCGGTGCCTTAATCGGGATATAGAACTGTAGTTCAGCCTGCTTATCCTGATTCTCCAGCGCCGATAGTGTCGTCCCTTGCCCGTCAAGCGGCGTGGTCAAAAGCGCATCCATCCACGTCTTCAACACCGGATGCCAGTGCGCTTCAAACCCCTGTAGCTGCAACTGCTCGGCCAGCCAGTCATCATCAACCGGTTGAGTAAAGTCCAGCGTTTCAAACAGGCTATGCAAAAACGTCCCCGGACTCGCGCCGCGCGGGAACGTATGCGGCGTCAACTGGGTTTCCCCCACTTCCTGACGTTCACCTATCGCTTCAATATCCAGACGTGGCACCAGATCCTGCGTGTTTGTGCTGCCATGTTGCTGAAGCCCCGAATAACTGGTCACTCGCCAACTGTCACGCAGTTGGCGTTCAATGTGTCGAGCCCGCAACGCTGTCAATTCCGGGCTATCAGGTAGCCAACGCAGCGCTTCCGTCGCCTGTAGCCGCGTCAACATGATGCCGTCCCCCTCCATCCCTTCCAGCTCGCTGACTAACGTGGCGGCCTCAGCTTCTTTACCCCGCTGGAGCAAGTAGCCCAGTGCGCTGTGGTGCATATCGCTGCTGCCATCTTTCTTACGCGACCGCTGAACGGGCGCAACACCAACGCTACAATGGTAAATAGAACGGGTTAATGCGACATACAACAGACGTAAATCTTCCGCCAACCGCTCTTCTTCCGCCAGCGTCTGGCTTTCCTCATTATTTTGCAAATCCAACACAGCCTGGTAGCTATCACGATCGTGATAAATCCCCTGATCCTGCACACGGAAATTACTGATGAAAGGCAGCCATACCAGCGGATATTCCAGTCCTTTCGATTTATGGATCGTCACGATTTGCACCAGATGGCGGTCGCTTTCCAGACGTAACTGCTGACTCTCTGCCTGCGGATTAGGCTGGACAATCTGTTGCGATAGCCAGCGCACCAGCGCATGCTCGCTATCAAGCGTTGCCGAGGCATCCTGCAATAATTCACCGATATGCAGAATATCGGTAATGCGGCGTTCGCCCTCTGTACTTGCCAGCAAATTCTCAGCCAGTTGATGCTGGCTCATCAACGCTCGCAACATCGGTAAAACGCCCCGCTGACGCCACAAAGCACGGTAGCCAGCAAACTCATCCACCAGCGCATCCCACGCTGATTCACTTTGCCCTAGCGCATCGACCTGCGCGGCATCCAACCCCATTAGAGCCGTCGCCATTGCGCTGCGTAAGGTGCGCTCCTGCTCCGGTGCCAACACCGCCTGTAACAACCACAAGAGATCGCTGGCTTCTGGCGTGCTAAACACGCTATCACGATTGGACAGGTAGACCGAGGGAATGGACAAACGGCTCAGCGCATCGCGAATCAGCGACGCTTCACGTCGACTACGCACCAGCACGCTCATGTCAGATGCTTTGACCAAACGCCGGGAATCGTCGGTTACCAACCAGGCTTCATTGCGCTGGCTGGCAACCAGCCAGTCACGAATCTGCGCCGCACACTGACGCGCCATCTGTTGCTGATAATCTCCCACGCCAATCGGTTCCGCGCCCGTTAGCCAGAATTGCAGTGCAGGCTGAGGCTGCCCGGCAACTTCAAACACCAAACCGCGCTTAGATTCAGCAGGGCTAACCGGCAGGAAAGGGATATTTTGAAAAATAAAAGGATGCTCGAGACGTTCGAACAAGCGATTCACGCCACGTACCATCTGATGAGACGAGCGCCAGTTCGTACCCAGCGTATAATGAGCAGCAACTTCTCCACGCGCGTGCATATAGGTAAAAATATCCGCACCGCGAAATGCATAAATAGCCTGCTTAGGATCGCCGATCAACAATAGTCCGCACTGCGGTTGCCCGACATAAAGCGTGCGGAAAATACGGTATTGTTGAGGATCGGTATCCTGAAACTCATCGATCATCGCCACCGGATAGCGTTCACGAATGGCGTCAGCAAGCCTTTCTCCTGCCGGCTGTTGCAATGCATCATCCAAACGGCTCAGCAGATCGTCAAACCCCAGCTCCGCACGCTGCCGTTTTTCTTCACGCACAGAATCTCGAATTGCCGACAGTGCACGTACAATGACCAAATCACGCAGCGACAGCGGTGCTGCAAGCAGTTGCTCCGTCGCTTCAAACACGGAATGAACCGGTGGATCACCTTTCTTCGTTTTCTCGATTAACGTTTGTTGGGCAAATCTCACCAGATCTTTCGGCAGTTGATAATCCAGCGTTAGCTGCTCCGCCCACAGCGTGACTTTCTGTAGCCAATTGGGGAGATGCTTACTGCTATAGCTGCGTTTATCCACACCAGATGCCACGATCAGCGCTTCCAGTTCCGCTGCTGACGCCAGCCAGTGCTGTTTATAAGAATCAATTGTCGCCACGATTCTCTCATGTCGACTCAGCAGCGTTTCTCCCTCTTCTGGCGGTAAGCGAAACACGGGGGCCTCGCCGTGCAGATAAGGAGCCAGGTCAGCCAGCAAATTCTCTGGCCCTTTCCACTCCAGGCCGACGATACGTGCGACCTCTACCGGCAACGGATAACAATAACGACGCCAAAAATCAGCGCAGGCCTGACGGCGCAGCGGTTGCTCATCCTCTATCAGCATCTGTTCAAACAGCACACCGGATTCAAATGCATTGGTGCTGAGCATGCGCTGGCAAAAGCCATGGATCGTGTAGATCGCTGCGTCGTCCATTTGTCGTTCGGCAGCCAACAACACATCGGCAGCCTCTCGATGATCCACAATCTCCGCCAGCAGTTGCGCTAGTGACGTATCCTTATGTTTTCCCGCCTCCTCACCTTGGGCACTTTTACGCAGGCAGGCGATGCGCAACGCATGGATTCTTGCACGAATGCGCTCACGCAGCTCTTCGGTTGCGGCCTCCGTAAAGGTCACAACCAGAATCTCCTCGACCAGTAACGGGCGCGGATACGCGGCTTGCTTACCTAGCCCCAGCAACAGGCGCAGGTAAAGCGCAGCCAGCGTATAGGTTTTACCCGTTCCAGCCGACGCCTCAATCAACCGCTCCCCCAAGAGCGGCAACGTCATGACGTCTAATGATTGCGGCGCGATGTTTTTCATTCTGCTGAAACCTTATCGACAGCTTCCGATACCGCTGGCTGTGCGGCAGGAGCTGGAATCATCGCGGGGGCTTTCTCACGCGGTAACGTTTTCTGCAATGACGACGCATCCGCATAGGTATGCCACCCTTTCGGAGCAGCGTAATCGGCTTTACCATGATGGCTACCGGAAACCTGCGACAGTACCGCCAGCCCTTCAGGCTTCAGCGCCTGTTGGAAGAAATCCGCCAGTTGCTTCACCGTCAGCGGCTTGATTTGTTCGAGCAGTTTCTCACGCGAATCAAAAGCAAAGTTTTCACGATCCAGATCGCGGCGCAGTCGGCTGGCCTCTTCACCCAATGTTTGTGGGCGCTGGCTTAGTTCATTCATCACGCCTTGTTTATACTGCGTGAACTCTTCTTCACTCATGTCACGCAGTCTTTTTTGCGCTTTTAGGAAAAAGTCTTCATAACGCTGATACAAATAAGCAGGTTGTTTGCTATTGCTTTGCAGCAGGAAGCCGATACCCATCTGTCTGCCCACGGACGTCGGGAAAGCAAAGACTGCGTAGCCCAATTGCTCTTCCGTTCTTAGTTGGCTGTAGAACCAAGGCTGGACGATCTGTCCCAGAACTGAGCCATAGGCCATGCTCTGCGTTTCCGAGTAGCCAGTTGGTACATACACCGCTGCTAACGCAGAATCCGTGCTGCTGCCCGGACGCTGTAGATTGGCAAGCTGCGGCTTACTGACTTTAACATCATCACTGCGCGACAGATTTTCACCATCGGCCTTCAAATGCGCTTTCAGCGTTCTCGCCAGCTCGGTGACGCGTTCTGGAGCCAGATTGCCGACGACCAGCATTTCCGGCGTAGCTTTTTGCAGCAGATCGTTGCGGTAGTTAACCACATCCTGCAAGCGAATATCCTTCAGCAGCTTACGGCGTTCACCGCGCTCGAAATAAGGCAACTGCGATATCGCCTGAACCGGCTGTAGCGCTTGTTCAAAGGCTTTTGATTTCTCAACGGCATCCAACTGCTGCAAGTACCAGGATTTAGCCTGCTCCAACTGCGCTTCCGTGGAGGTAAAGGAGGCATAGCCATCTGCCAACGTCAGTAGCAACTGTGGCAAATGCTGGGTATAGCCATCTGCGCTAATCACCAGACCATCATTGCTGCGGGTGGAAAAACTGATGCCGCCAATCGATGCCTGATAACTCAGTTCATCCAACGCCAAACCGGCCAGGTAATCGTTTAACGCGAACAACACCTGATTACGTGCGGTACTGCGCGCTTCCTGATTACGCAGAAACAGCGTGATTTCTGCTTTCGGCTCATCGGCAAAATAGTGACTTGGCATATACAGCACGCGCAACCCCGGCTGATTCAGCAGGAGTGTCGGTTTAGTCATCGCCTTATCCGCGTTGATCAGGGAGAAATCATCTGGGATATAAGGGTTGATCGTCGGCAACGACAGCGACATTTTCTGCCCCAGCGCTTTCCATTTAGCAAAGGTAGCTGACGGGATTTTATCCATCTCGTATGGCGCATCGACAAAATAGGCCACTTTATTATGCGGTTCATTCGGGCTGATGACCCAAACGCGCGCATTCTGCGGCGTCATCTCGTCCAGTCGTGCAGCGATAGCCTTCGGATCGTAGCGATCCGCCACATATTGCGCATCCAGCGTATGCTCAACTGGCACGCGCAGCATGGTATCCACCAACCATTCGATGTAATCCATATCCCGACTGATGGACGGATAGCGGAAATCCAGATCCAGAACATGTGCGATCTCATCAAAATAGCGCTGCTGAATCCCCTCGGTACGGATTTGTTGCAGATAACGGAATATTGCAGCGATCACCTCGTCACGCTGCGCTAAGCCTTTATCCGTCAGCGAGGCAGAAATCGCAAACATGCCACCGTTGCGGTCGATTATCGGTGAAGAACCTGCGCCGATAGACTCAACCAGCCCTTCTTTTTGCAACCAGTCGGAAAGCGTATTCTGGCTACGGTTGCCAAGCAGATAACTGATATAGGTATCCGTCTTGCTACGGAATTCCTGGCTAATATCGCTGACGCGAAACTCAATACGCAGCTGTTTTCTCGGTTGAGCCGGAACATAGTGAATCATCACCCCACGCTGCTTTTCCGTCGTCACGGGTACGGTAACGGCTGGAACACTCGCGTTGTGATTGGCAATACGCCCGAATGTGTCGGTCGCCAGTTTCGCCAACTCAGGCAAAGGCTGATTGCTGTAAATCACCCCCTTCATCAGATTAGCTGAGTAGTATTTCTGGTAGAACTTCACCAGCTCATCATGCAGTTTGCTGCCGGGTTTATCGCTCAGGGTTTCAAGATTGCCCCCCGAGAAGCGCGCACTCGGGTGCGCCGGATTCAACGTTTCCGCTCCGACCTGTGCCATGCGGTGACCGTCACGCGAACGCGCCATCGTTAATTCCGCATTAACCGCATTACGCTCGCGATCGGCATTCACCGGATCAAGCAGCGGTTCTGCAATCGCGTCAGCCATCCGATCCACAGCAGGCCGCAGCGCATCGTTTTCCACTTCCAGATAAAATGCCGTGCGGTAAGAGGCCGTGCTGGCGTTGTGACTACCGCCATGCTTTTTCAAAAACTCGGAGAGAGCCTCTGGCTCTGGATAACGTTTCGATCCCATCAGCACCATATGTTCGAGGTAGTGCGCTAAGCCCAGTTGATTATTGGGATCGTCCAACGAGCCAATAGGCAGTGCCAGTGATGCCAACGATTTGGGTGCCTGTGGATCGGAAACCAGCAGAACGGTCATGCCGTTATCCAGTTTGATCGCCTGATATTGCCGCGGATCTTTTTCGCTTTTTCGAATGGTCTGAGCCAGCGGCTGCCAGCCCGTTTCAGCCCAACTCGCCGGAAGCCAGAATGTGAATAAAAGAAACCACCCGGTAATCCAGACCCACTGTTTACGCATGCAATTCTCCAACCTCATATCCATCACTTTTCACGTTGCAGTGCGTTATCTTCTCGCACCTCGAAATCTCTTCCAAACCAGCCTATCAAGCCAGATTAGAGCGGAACGGTGGCAGTAGCCAGATTTGTGCCGCTTCAACCACTTCATTCATTCGTTTTTCATCCAATTCACGAACAATGCGTTGTAGGTAATAATCTTCGCCTTCTCCCCGCATTCCCATATTGCCCTGCCAGGCTTGCAGCAAACGGGCACGTGCTTTGTTCTGCACCTCTTCATCCGACCGTAGGCTATCACTTTCACGATCATAGCATTCAGCTAACCACGCACTCCCTGCTTTATTGAGCAGTAATAGCGGCTTACTCATTCCCTGACGATAGCCATCCAACATGACGGCCAGCTGTTCTCTGGCTTGCGCTTCCGATAAGGCAGCAAAGCGCCACGCAGTGTCTTCACGCCCATACAGTCGACTTTCTCCCTGCCCGCCCGCCGCACAGTAAGCCAGATGTTCCAGCCACAGCGTAATACCATCTTTCATGGAAAGCGTACCTGGACGCCAGCGCAACAAACCATCCGGCTGCACCTGATTCAGCCAGCCGCTGATGCGTACACCGTCAAGGATAATGTCGACTTCCCGGCTCCCCGACAGCATTGGCGTTAACTCATCACGCACGCGCGCAGCCAGTTGTGCCATATCCTGCTGTTGTTCCTGCCAGTATATTTCACCGAATGCGCCATAGGGTAGTTCACCCGCGGCTCTGGCACGACGATACAGTTTTTCCGTATCACCTTCATTAATCAAGGTATTAAGCAGCTCGCTATTCAATTGGTAGCGGTTAAGGCTATCAACCACAAAGGGCTCTTCATCCAACAGTTCGTCACTGTGCAGCATAAAACTCACACCAAGTCGCAGTTGAAAGAAGGCTCGAACAGGGTGACGATAGAAACGTTTCAGATCGTCCAAACTGACATGGTTATCGCCCGCTCTTTCAGAGAGCGCTTCGCGATCAAAATCAGGCTGAGCTTCTCCTTTTCGGTTCGCCGCCGCCAACCATTCTGCCGCAAAGCTCAACGGCTGCGGTGCCGACAGGAAATTATTCGCATCAAAAGGCATACGGGTATGTTCACGGCAGAGGTGCTTCACGACACGTTCTGCACTGCTATCGATATCCAATGCTTCATCACCCGGCAGGACATAACTCTGTGCAATATATTCCGTCAGTTCACTGACCAATACTGAAGGATAGCGGCGCGTATTATCCTGAATCGATCGCCCGATATAGCTGATATAAAGCTTGTTCTGCGCCGACAAGAGCGCCTCAAGAAACAGATAGCGATCGTCGTCACGTCGGCTACGATCACCACGTTTGATTTTTCGCCCCATCAGATCGAACCCAAGCGGCGGGAGCGTTCGTGGGTAAACACCATCGTTCATGCCCAATAAACACACGACCTTAAACGGGATGGAACGCATCGGCATCAGCGTACAGAAATTGATAGATCCGGCCAAAAAGCGCTGGCTAAGTCGCTCCTGATCGAGACGCCGTGACAGTTCATCACGCAATCGGGAAATCGACACTTGCTGCGGATAATGCGCCATCGTGCCCATGCTAATGACGTATTGCCACTGCTTTTCAACCAATGCCAGCGCCGCTTCGGTCTCGCTGTCAGCATCAAAGAAGGTTTCGATCAGCTCTCGACAAAGCGGTAACCAATCGACAAGTACGCGCGATTGAGACAGACGCTGGCGCCATTGATGGATCTGCATCAGCAGTTCAGCCAGTTGGCCGGCCAGCTCCGCAATCAGACCGCTAGACTCATCGTAAGGCAGTACCCCCTGCCAATCACCGACCTGACTGTCCATCGCATAGCCCAACAGCATTCTCGTCAGGCCAAAACGCCACGTATGCTGACCCGTTGGTGGCAGCATCAGATCGCGCACGTTGTCGTCATCCAACCCCCAACGGACGCCCGACTCCACCACCCACAGGCGCAAGCGCCGCAACCCTTCTTCCTGAATACCGAAACGAGCGGCCAGTGCGGGCACTTCAAGCAATGCCAGAACCTGCTCTGCCGTAAAACGGCTTGTGGGTAAATCCAGCAAGCTGATCACCGCTTGCAATGCGGGATGCGCATGTCGCGCGCGCTGATCAGAGATGGCAAAAGGCAGGTAGCGATTATCCGGCGCGTTGCCAAACACCGCCTGAATGAACGGCGTATAGCCATCAATGTCCGCCATCATCACAATGACATCACGCGGCATCAGCTCAGGATCGTCCGCCATCATAGCCAACAGCCGATCGTGCAGCACTTCAACCTCACGCTGCGGACTATGGCAGGTGTGAAAATCAACCGAACGATCGTCAAGCGCCAACCGACGCTTTTTCGTGCTGCTGTTTTGTGTTTCGTGACTAACGGCTACGACCGCGTGGTCTTCCAGTTCAAGAATATCGCGCTGCAACGTTTGCAGCAGATTTTTGCCATCCGACTCAACAAAAGCATCGATCTCCTGCACGTTATCCAGCTCAGCCAGCAGATAAAGGTTATCGCGCCCCAGTTTGCCCCACGATGCCAGCAACGGGTTATTAATCGACTGTTTACCGTCGTCATTGAACAATGTTTCTGCCTGTGAGAGATCGCGAAATAGTGGACGAGTTTCATCCGTCTGCTCGCCGTCAAAGCGATGTAAGCGCCGGTTGCGGGCTTTTAGCTTCGCCAGAAATTTATAATCCTGAATGTCACTCCAATAATGGCGGCAGGGATTGGTAAACAATAGGTGCACATCAATGTGTCGTGCCAGAGCGTTCAACGCCTGTAGATAGATAGGGGGGAGCGCTGAAATACCGCAGATAAAAACGCGTGGCGGCAGACCCTTCGGACACACTTTTGCCCGATCTAACGCGTTGATAAAGCGTTGGTACAGAATCGCATGGTGCCATTCAGGCTGAGCTAGATCACGTGTGTAGTCCACCAGCGCACGCCACAGCGCCGACTGCCAAAGTTGGTTACCACCGAGATCGTCAACCTGTTTCCCCTCTTGCCATGCTTTGATCCACTCAGGGCGATAAATCAGGTATTGATCGAAAAGGTCCGCCACGCGCCCGGCCAGTTGATGCAGCTTGCGCTGGTTATCATCATCCTGCAAATAGTGATTAAGCGCCGCAAAATCAGGCTGTGCCAGTAAATCAGGCAGCAAATGCATGAGCTTCCACGTCATCGCATCCTTGCTGAAGGCACTTTCTTTTGGAATATCTGACAGCACATGGCGACACATATTCCACAAGAAAACGCCGGGCAATGGGAATTGGATATTGGCAGCAATACCAAAATCCCCAGCCAGTTCAATTTGCAGCCACTGCGCCATCCCTGGGCTTTGCACCAAAATCACTTCCTGTTGGAAAGGGTCCGCAAGCGGCTGACGTTTTATCAGCTCAACCATCAGTTCTTTCAAGATATCCAACTGGTTGGAGTGATAGATTCTAAACATTCTGGCTCCTGCTCGCCGCGACTTACGATTTATAATTCATAGTTTACTCACACGCGCCGACTAAACGGGCGATAGCGGGCAAAACCAACGGTTCAGTGTAGCCTGATAGCGACGTGGCGTCATGACCCTTACGGTTACCTGGCGGCACTCACCGTACTGTAACTGCTCTGACAGGCTAATTTGCCAGTTTTTACTTGAGAAAGACGTCGTATTACCTGGATCGGATGGATGATACGGTACGCCCGCTTCATAAGCCTCCAGTTGCTGCATCGCAAACCGCCAGGCCTGACGCTGCTGCCACTGATGCTGAAATGACTGCTGCAAGATCTGGTGATATTGCAATAATCCCATCAGCGAAACGGCAAACAGCAGCGCCGCCACAAGCGTCTCCGGCAGGCTAAAACCGGTTTGATGATTCACGAATCTGTTGTTAACTGCACTATTCCGTTGCATCACAGCGTGTCACCTCCTTATCAGGGCAAAAGTCCAGCCAGCCGTTACCCCATGGTTGAATCGCAATCTTACCCGACGACAGTGCCGAGAATGACACACGTTGGTATAACCTCAACGGCCGTGCCAAAGTGGGGAATGTCCCTTCACCACGCAATAACCCTTGCTCCCCATCAGAGGCCATACGCAAGCACACCACAAGTTGCTCTGCCGATAATTGCTGACACTGCCAGCTTTCCGTTATCGTATTCCAATGCTGCCCTCTTCCCCAGTTCAACGAAGACAATGCCTGATTGAAGGCTCGCAGATAATGTCTCTCATCGTTTCCCGTTTGAATGGCTGCATCGAGCTGACGCTGCAAACCGGACATCAACAGCAGGCCAATAATAGCGATCAACATCACCATAGCCAGTGTACCGCTTCCCTTTTGCGATCCTTTCTTCATTGGTTACGCCTCAGTATCAGGCGGGTAATATGTTGTCGAACAGCAGGACGCTTGATCCAATAACCGGCCAGTTGCAGTTCATACAACGCCACTCCGTTTTGTGCAGCCAGACGCCGTAGCTGGAACACCGTCAGCGCCACCTCCTGCGGATCAAACAGCTTCTCCCACCTGTCTCCCTGACAGTTATGCGCACCACTCTGAATCTCCAATGACCGACTACGCAGGCGATAGCCAAAAGATTCCGCATCCTGTTGTTCCCCGCCATCCCAAGCCCCATTCCGGTTCAGATCGTAAGAGACATTCAGACAGCTATTTTCCGCCTCCCCTGGATAATTCCCAATGCTTATCGCTTTTCCTTGGCACGAACCCGCACAAAAACCTGCCCGACGGATGTCTTTCTCAATTCCCATCGCCACCTGACTGAACAACTGCTCCAGCCGAAAACGCTGTGCGCTATCCTGACTTTGGCTACGCAGCAGCGGGTACAACTGTGCTGCCGATAGCATAATCAGACTCCCTAAGCTCAGCGCTAATAGGACTTCCGGCAGTGTGAAACCGCGCTGTTCACACCTTCTCCCAGCAGGCTTCAACGCTGCTTCCCTTAACACGATCTGTTGCAACATGATCTGTTTCAACATAAGGGAATCGCCAAGACAGCTTGCGACTCGCTGCACAGGCGCATGCGTCCCCTCACCGAAATAACAAGACGTAGTCGCCCTGCCGCGTTCGACAACGAA
Source organism: Pectobacterium punjabense (assembly GCF_012427845.1). NCBI lineage: Bacteria > Pseudomonadati > Pseudomonadota > Gammaproteobacteria > Enterobacterales > Pectobacteriaceae > Pectobacterium > Pectobacterium punjabense. The sequence continues at coordinate 1,131,734 of NZ_CP038498.1, read as the reverse complement.
ATGTGCCCAGCCTGTGCGGCGTTACGCAAGCCAAAGAACGTAAAAACATGGCTTGTGAACGTTGCCAACACCACATCCTGTGAACGACGAACAAACTGCCTAGGGTGGTTCTCGTGGCACACATCCTCAACCTGTTTTTCACTCTGCCCAATCACGATGCACCACAGCACCCCATGCTGTTGAAGCTTCACCGTCTGGGTTTCGTTATGCCAATAGGCATTCGCCTGAACCCGACTCAAGAAGTCCAGTAACTGCTGCGCACTCTGCTCCAGACGGATTGCCTGCTGATACTGAACCCAGCCATGCAGGCCACCGCCCGCCATCAGCGCCACAATCGTCAGCACCACCAATAATTCGAGCAAGGTAAATCCCCGCGGTTGTCTATTCCCTGTTTTCATGGCGTCAGGATAGTGAACCCTTTCAATAAAAACAGTGTGTTAACGGCGTTACTCGCGGCAGCTCGCAATGTTTTATTGCAACGATGTAACAACAGAAAAAACGTGCGGGGAGGTAGGAAGTGAAGAGCAATAACAAAAAGGGCCGCATTATGCGGCCCTGAAGAAATGGTGGGAGACTTTAGATAGCAACAGGGGCTTTGATGGCGGGATGCGGATCGTATCCCTCGATTTCAAAGTCTTCGAAGCGGTAGTCGAACAGCGTATCCGGGCGGCGCTTAATCACCAGTTTAGGCAGCGCGCGCGGTTCACGGCTCAACTGCAAGTGAGTCTGCTCCATATGGTTGTTGTACAGATGCGTGTCACCCCCTGTCCAGACGAAATCGCCGACCTCCAGATCGCATTGCTGCGCCACCATATGTACCAGCAGCGCATAGCTAGCGATGTTGAACGGCAAGCCGAGGAAGATATCGCATGAACGCTGATAAAGCTGGCAAGAGAGCTTGCCATCTGCCACGTAGAACTGGAAAAACGCGTGGCATGGTGCCAACGCCATTTTGTCCAATTCACCTACGTTCCAGGCAGACACAATAATACGGCGAGAATCTGGATCTTGTCTCAATTGGGTGAGGACATTCTTCAACTGGTCGATCTGGCGGCCGTCTGCGGCTCCCCAAGAACGCCATTGTTTACCATAAACCGGCCCCAAATCACCGTTCTCATCTGCCCATTCGTCCCAAATGCTGACTTTGTTTTCATGCAGATAAGCAACGTTAGTATCGCCATTCAGGAACCAGAGCAGTTCATGGATAATCGAACGCAGGTGGCATTTTTTGGTGGTAACCAGCGGAAATCCGTCCTGCAAGTTGAAACGCATCTGATGGCCGAAAATAGAACGCGTGCCCGTACCGGTACGGTCGGCCTTCGGCGTGCCCTCTTCAAGCACTTTTTTCATCAGATCCAGATACTGTTTCATACTACCTCACCACAAAAATTAAAGAAGGACGACGGATTATTGCTGTGCAGGCTGACGGCGATAAGCCCAGACCATCATCAGAACACCAGCGATCACCATCGGCAGCGACAGGATTTGCCCCATGCTGAAAAGGTCGCCGAATAGCCCCAACTGCGCATCCGGCTGACGGAAGAATTCGGTAATAATTCTGAACGTACCGTAACCAATCAGGAAAAGCCCTGACACGCTGCCCATCGGCCGAGGTTTACGAATAAAGAGATTCAAAATGATAAACAGAGCCACGCCTTCCAGCATCATTTGATACAGCTGAGAAGGATGACGCGGTAGCATACCGTACTGGTTGAAAATCGTCTGCCATTGCGGGTTGCTAACGGCCAGCATCATATCTTCGCTGCGCGAGCCAGGAAACAGCATGGCCCACGGGGTATCCGTTGTGACACGCCCCCACAGTTCACCGTTGATAAAGTTGCCCAAACGGCCAGCACCGAGTCCGAAAGGAATCAGAGGTGCAATAAAATCAGCGACCTGGAAGAAATGGCGTTTGCTCCGGTGAGCGAACCACAGCATGACGCAGATAACGCCCATTAAGCCACCGTGGAACGACATGCCGCCATCCCAGACTTTGAACAGATAGAGCGGGTTTTCAAGAAATGACGGGAAAGCATAAAACAGGACATAGCCCAGACGCCCACCGACGAAGACCCCAAGGAACCCCATATACAGCAGGTTTTCGACTTCGTCCTTGGTCCAACCGCTACCCGGTTTATTCGCCCGGCGCACCGCTAACCACATGGCAAATACAAAACCCACCAGATACATCAGCCCATACCAGTGCAGCGCCAGCGGGCCAATTGAGAAAATCACTGGATCAAACTGAGGAAACGCCAGATAGCTTGTCGTCATCATTCACCACATATTTTATTGTGTTATGCCCGCTTGCGGGATCGTCATTGATAGGCAAAAGGCAGGAGAATGAATTCGTTCCTGCGAACCGCGGTGGCGAATCATAGCATACGCACCCGCGCTCGTTGACTTCACACGGGAAAAGTTCTGTAAAACATTTATGCGTCGTTAAACATTTATTCGCAATTAAATAGCGATGTATCCGTAGAGTTCGTCTCGCGACGAATTAGCGCCCGCCACGAATCAGCCCCCCCAACCCGCGTTCTTCCATGAAAATCGCCGCCCACTGTCGGACCTCCGTTGCGCTTTGCGCGCTCAGTAACTGCTTCACTAACGCCTGCGATTCAGACAAGGTAATTTGGCGCAGCAGGTATTTAATTCGCGCCACGCTGCGTCCGTTCATACTGAGCGAACGATAACCCAGCCCGGTCAACAGCAGTGCACCAAGGGCTTCCCCCGCCATTTCGCCGCACACGGAAAGCGGAATGTTATGTCGTTCGCACTCAACGGCGATCATCTTCATCGCCTGCAACATAGAAGGGTGCAAGCTGTCATAGAGCGACGCGACGTGGGCATTGTTACGATCCACCGCCAGCAAATACTGCGTCAGATCGTTGGTGCCAACCGAAACAAAATCGATACGGGAAGCTAGGTGAGGAAGCAGGAATAGCATCGACGGTACTTCAATCATGATCCCAATACGCGGTTTAGGCTGCGGGAAGCCCAATAGTTCCTCTACCTCGCCTGTAGCCTGATCGATCAGGCGGCGCGCTTCACTGATTTCATCCAGGCTGCTGATCATCGGCAGCAGGATATTGAGATTGCCAATATGCGCATTAGCACGCAGCATGGCACGTACTTGGATCAGAAAGATTTCAGGCTGATCGAGCGTAATACGAATGCCGCGCCAGCCGAGACACGGGTTTTCTTCGCTGATCGGCAAATAAGGCAGTGGCTTATCCGCACCAATATCCAGCGTGCGCAGCATCACAGGGCGTGTAGGATAAAGCGCCAGCATGCTTTGGTATTGCGCCATCTGCTCATCTTCAGACGGAAACCCGCTTTGTAGCATAAAAGGGATTTCAGTACGGTACAGCCCAACACCATCAACCTGATTGATAAAGCGTTTTTCATGTTCGGCGCTTAATCCCGCATTCAACATGACCTGAATGCGTTCACCGCTTTTCAGCACCGCAGGCTGCTCCATTTCACCTTCAGCCAGACGAGTCAGCTCATTTTCTTCCGTCAGCAAACGCTGGTATTCCTGAACCAGAACAGGCTCAGGATCGACCAGCAGCTCGCCGCGATAGCCGTCAATGATCAACTGTCGCTGATGCAGTAAGTCTGGCTGAATGTCCGCGCCAACCAGCGTCGGAATACCCATGGCCCGCACCAAGATCGCCGCATGCGAATTGGCGGCACCATCATAAACAACGACGCCCGCTAACCGCTCCGGCGGCAATTCTGCCAGCAGCGTAGCCGTTAACTCGTCCGCCACGAGGATGAAACGCTCAGGCCATTGCCCCATGATTTGCGCATTATCGTCGAGGTGAAACAGCAGTCGTTGCCCTAACGCGCGCAGATCGCCCGCACGCTCGCGTAAGTAGGTATCCTGCAAATTGGTGAATTGCGCAGCGAAGCGTTCAATCACCAGTTTAACGGCCCACTCAGCGGCGTTCCCCGCGTCCACTTCCAGAAACAGTTCCCGTTTGAGCCGCGCATCATTCAGCAAGTGTGAGTACAAGTCGAAAATCGCCGCGCTCTCTTTTTGCGCGCTGGCGCTGAAGCGTTTGCTAAAACGACGGAATTCCGCCGTCGCCTCTTCTAACGCCTGCGTTAAACGAGAACGCTCGCGTTCGCTGTCCAAACTCGATGCGGGAAAAACCTGTTCCAGAGAAGGCTGGGTACAATCCTGCCAGCCGGGAGCAATCGCCACGCCGGGTGCAGCCACCAGCGCTTTGACGCGCGTCTGGCGGTATTGACCAAAGAGCGTTTTTATCTGTGAAAGGGAAAGAATCGCGGCCATCTGCGTGGCCAGCGTTACCATGAATGATTCTTCGTTTTTATCAAATTGACGATGTTCGCGCTGTTGAACCACCAGCACGCCCAACAGATGACGACGATAAATAATGGGAACGCCAAGAAAAGAGCGAAAATGTTGCTCTTTCACCGCGGGGATGAATTTAAAGCTGGGGTGCGCACGCGCGTCGGCCAGATTGATGGGTTCAGCGCGTTGCCCGACCAGCCCAACAATACCTTGCCCAAATGCTAGCGTAACCGTGCGTCCGCGCGGTTTCTTCAACCCGCGCGTCGCCATCAGGTAATAGCATTGACGATCGTGATCGGCCAGATAAATGGAACAGACTTCCGTGTCCATAGCCTGACAGGTCTCATTGACCAGAATGTCCAGCGCATCACTAAGGCGGGCCGTTGCCGCAACATTTTCGACAATTTCTCGCAAGCGCGTGAGCATAATGTGCCTGAATTACCCTCTTTTTCGCCGGGGACCGGGTGGGGGTGCCATCCGAACCGCAGCACTCTCCTGAAGCAGGATCACCGGGTTGATAAATTCCTTCATCACGCGACGATACACATCTCGCTTAAAAGAGACGACCTGACGTACCGGATACCAGTAACTCACCCAGCGCCAACCATCAAACTCAGGTGTGCCGCTGCTCTGCATATTGATATCCGACTCATTACACATCAACTGTAGCAAAAACCATTTTTGCTTTTGGCCGATACAGACCGGTTTTGTATCCCAACGCACCAAACGCTTTGGTAATTTATAGCGTAACCAGTTACGGGTAGATGCCAATACGCGCACATCCTTTTTTCTTAACCCGACTTCTTCAAACAGTTCGCGGTACATCGCCTGCTCGGCACTTTCACCGGGGTTAATTCCCCCCTGCGGAAACTGCCAGGAGTGCTGACCATAGCGCCGGGCCCACATCACCTGCCCCTGCCGATTACAAATTACAATACCAACGTTTGGGCGGTAGCCATCATCATCGATCACCGGACTACCTCAATAAACATCAATGCAAAGATGACCTGATTGTTTCACACTCCCGTCAGGCGGTAAACCACTGCTTAGAAAGCATGTGACACTAATAAAATTAAGATAACCCACAGATAAGATCAAAGTTATAAACATGTGAAGACCATAACCTGCAATTTATTCACTTTTTCTGTGGACATCTTTGTGCAGAACCCATGAAGAAGTGAGTAAAACTCATTTTTCATGAAGAAATAAAATTACTAGAAATTTAAAAATAGTTCTTTTTATTCATTAAATTAAAAGCAACCCAAGCCCAAAGCACGCCCCCTTGCTGTTTGTTCAAATGGCGTCCAATGCAAGATTGGTGAAAGATCGCACTATGCCGATTTTATCCACAGGGAATGCCTCAAACTCAGGCAATAAATAGGCAAACACAGTAAAAATGCCGGGAGTCAAGGCTGTAAATGGAACCAGTAATTCATGTTTATGTGGGTTATCCAAGATATCTGTGGATAACCTAGTGTAAAATCCTGTTTATTGTCGGTGGTTATACGTGCACAGTTTGCAAAGCTGCATTCAGTGATCGCCATCACACTGAAAAAAAACGCTACGAATCATGCTATTATTGCTTTTCTCCACAATCTTATGGGCTGTGTGTTTGTCTTTTCCATTTGTTGTATTTTTTTTGAGCGAAAAAATATCGAGCGATATCCTATGAATTCACCCTCAGTTCACACAACAGCGCCGCAAAATGAGCAAGCCTTGCAGGAACGTGCGCAGTCCCTCGCAGGTTATAACCTCGCGGAATTGGCCAACCTCGCTCGTCTGCCCCTTCCTGCCAACCTAAAACGTGATAAAGGCTGGATTGGCGTGTTGCTGGAACGTTTTCTGGGTGCAAGCGCAGGCAGCAAGCCCGAGCAGGATTTCCCAGATATTGGCATTGAGCTAAAAACTATCCCTATTGATGAACAAGGCAAACCGCTGGAAACCACCTTCGTTTGCGTCGCACCGTTAACAGGTAATAGCGGCGTAACCTGGGAAAGCAGCCATGTGCGGCATAAGCTCGCCCGAGTTTTGTGGATTCCGGTAGAAGGTTCGCGTCACATCCCTCTTGGGGAACGTCGAATCGGTACACCGTTGATATGGAGCCCCAGTGAAGAAGAAGAAGAGCAACTGCGCTGTGATTGGGAAGAATTGATGGATTTGATCGTGCTTGGCAGGGTAGAAAGTATCACCGCCCGGCATGGTGAAGTGCTGCAACTCCGCCCCAAAGCGGCAAATAGCAGGGCATTAACAGAAGCGATTGGCGAATTTGGTCAGCCGATTTTGACCTTACCGCGCGGGTTCTATCTGAAGAAAACCTTTACTGCGCCATTACTGGCTCGTCATTTTATGCAGGTCGAGTGATACATAATTAATGCCTTCCAAACGCATTTTTTCCATTATTCCTACGTTATCCCCCGCGCCCCTTTGCTAGACTCACCTTAAGCGTTAGATTTCTTTATGGATTAATACGATGAAAATACAGATGAAAATGGCGATAACACTGGCCTTACTATTCACCCTTGCGGGCTGTTCCAGTGACTATGTGATGGCAACAAAAGAGGGGCAAATGCTCCTGACACAGGGGAAACCCGTGTTAGATAAAGATACCGGGCTGCTTAGCTATACCGATGAGCAAGGCAATCAGAAACAAATCAACAGCGATCAAATTTCTCAGATCGTACAGCGCTAAGATCGCTGTCAGCCCGAAACGCCGCACATCGGGCTGCACCATCAAGAATAATCCGAAAAGGATAGCAGAAGAGACTTCCCCACTCGCCACGGCTTCGTTTATAGTCGAATTCAGGTGTGTCTTCCCAAACTCATTGGAATCGCAGCAAATCATGCGGAGATGATGGGAAATACGCCTGCTATTTTCAGACATAAGGAAGCTGGCAATGCAATATCACCGTATTCCCCATAGTTCTTTAGAAGTGAGCGTGCTGGGTCTTGGTACGATGACCTTTGGCGAACAGAACAGCGAAGCAGACGCTCATGCCCAGTTAGATCACGCCATTGCCGCAGGTGTTAACCTGATTGACACAGCAGAAATGTACGCCGTTCCCCCACGCCCGGAAACGCAAGGGTTAACCGAGAGCTATATCGGTTCCTGGCTGAAATCCCGTGGTGGACGCGAGAAATTGATTGTAGCGAGTAAAGTCTCAGGTCCTGTGCGCGGAAGCGATCACAGCATTCGCCCACAGCAGGCGCTGGATAGAAAAAACATCCGCGCAGCGCTGGATGCCAGCCTGCAACGCTTGAATACTGACTATATCGACCTCTATCAGTTGCATTGGCCGCAGCGCCAGACCAACTGCTTTGGCAAGCTTAACTATCAATATACTGACGACAAACCCGTCGTGACGCTGCTGGAAACGCTGGAAGCGTTAAATGAACAGGTGCGTGCCGGTAAAATTCGCTATATCGGCGTTTCCAACGAAACCCCATGGGGCGTGATGCGCTACCTGAATTTGGCGGAAAAACACGATCTGCCGCGTATCGTATCGATCCAGAACCCTTACAGTCTGCTGAATCGCAGTTTTGAAGTCGGCCTGGCGGAAATCAGCCAGCATGAAGGCGTCGAACTCCTCGCCTATTCATCGCTGGCGTTCGGTACGCTGACGGGTAAGTACCTGAATGGCGCAAAACCTGCCGACGCGCGCAACACGCTATTCAGCCGCTTCACGCGCTATACCGGCCCGCAAGCTCAGGCAGCCGTTGCCGAGTACGTCGCGCTGGCACACAAACACGGTTTGAACCCGGCACAAATGGCATTGGCGTTTGTGCGTCAACAGCCGTTCGTCGCCAGTACGCTGCTGGGTGCGACCACGCTGGAGCAGTTACAAATCAACCTCGACAGCCAGAACCTGACGCTGGATGGCGAGATCCTTGACGAATTGGAAACCATCCACCGCCGCTTTACGTTCCCGGCGCCGTAATACATAGCGCTACAGTAATCCCACCCGACCTTTCACTCGTCGAGTGGGATTACTAACTTCACGTCAAAATGTGAAGCCAAACTGCATTTTCGCACTGTTTTCGCTCATTTTATCGCTCACTACGCCTTGGTAGCCCAGCAACAGCGTCGTATTCGATTTTATCGCCAACGTGACGCCTGCCTGCAATAGCAGCGCATCACGATCGTCAGCCGCAGAGCGGATCGTATAAGCGTCGCCACCTTGCACAAAACTCAGCCGCGTCTGAGTACGGTCCGACGTCAGACGTCGCTGGTAGCCCGCATCGGCATAGAGCCGGACAGACGAGAGAGAAGACCAGCGCGCTTCGCCGCGTAATCCCAGCGTTGAGTACCCCGCCCCACTCCCCTGACGTTCCCAGCGCAGTGCAGCGGCGCTGCCATGTTCCTGCCCACCCGCGAGATCGAGCCAGGCATACGAGAGATTGCCATAAGGTTCAATGCTTAGGCTGTCATTGAACGCAAATCGATGACTTCCTTCTGCAAATCCCTGAACAAGGTGCGCATGATAATCCGCCTGAGCGCGGCTCGTGAGTCCGGGCACCTGAATGTCTCGCTCGCTGCCCATGTCCAGATAGCTGTAGACCAGACCGGATCGCCATGCGATGCCGCTATAGCTCGTTCCCCAATAGCTGCCAACGTGATAAGCCGTCACATCGTTACTGGCGGCACGTGCATCGGTTTTGATCTTGCTTTTCTCTGCACCGACGACGACCCCCAGCGTGCTGCTTTCACCGACTGGGCTACCGTTACCGATTAAGAAGCCATAGCCGCTGTGGTTAACACGTGAGGATTCAGCGGTCTCCTCGAACTTCCCCTTGTTCGCCCACGTACTCAACCAAAGCGACTGTGCATTTTCGTCGTGCAGTGCGCTGTTGATCGCGTCTCGCACGTACCGGCTACGCTGGAGCAATGCGGCACGCGAGGCGGCGTAGATCTCGCCATCGAGGTTATCAAATGCAGCCCGTGCGGCCCCTTCACTGCGGCTGTTCGCGATAGCAGAGAAAACCGACCCACTATTCTGGCTCTCGATCGTCTGCGCAACGGCGCGTTGATTACGACTGGTGGCCACGTCGTTAAAGGCGCGATTATTACGCACCACGTCCAGATAAGCCTGTTTGTTGCTATAGCTCAGCGTGTCTTGCAGGAAAGGCTGAGTTGAGTTAGACGTTAATCCATCAAAGCTGCCACTCAGGGCGCCACCGACATTCAACAGGGTAAACCGATCGCCTAATGACTGTGAAGGCGCATCCAGCACCACGGTGCCCGCCAGTGTCGCATCCTGCGTGACATTCAGGCCATCGGCGTTACCCTGCTCATCAACCTCATAGTGATAAAGACTGCCGGGCTGAAACACCACATTACCCACCGTTAATGTGCCAACGGATGCGCCGGGTGAAAGCGTTGAGCCGTTCTCAAGCGTGACGGTGCCGGCAATTTTGCCATGCCCGCCTAGCGTCGCTGAAGATTGCACCCAGACATCCCCTGCCAAACTGCCGCTCCCCTGCGCCACTCTGCCCACCACGACGCTGCCGCCTTCGACAATGGTCGGCCCGAGATAGGTATTATTGCCCGTTAGATAAAGCGCCCCTGCGCCCTGTTTGCGTAAACCAACATCCAACTGATACAGAGCACTCCCGCTGGTCGTATTTTTCACCTGAGCGATATCATTGCTCCAGGTGCTGGAATAGCCTTGCGTATCAACCCCGTAGATCGCGTAGTTACCGTTAAACGTTCCACTGCTGAGATCGCTATTGCTTAGCCTCTGGGCATTCAATGCGCCCGGCCCCTGCACCGCTTTATACGCATTAACCATCCCCTGACCAAATAGTGACTGGTAATCATCCGTCGTAAGCACATTGATATTTTGCGCGCTGGCGCGGGCTCGAATCGCGCTGCGCACCTGTTCATCCGTAAGATTATCGAAGAACGCATCCTCTCTGACCCGCGCCAGAAGTACGGTCATTTCCTCATCGCTAAACGTGACGGCATTACCCGTCGCGTAAACATTGAGTTCACTACTGAGATAGTTTTGATGGTCATCGTAATTCTTGTGGATGAGCAACACCGCACGCGGGGTGTTACTCCCCGTGAGCGGCGTCGCCGTAGACAAAAGAATATCGGCTAGCTGCTTACCGTTCAGATACGGAAACGCCTCAGACGTCAGCGCGGCAACGCCCGAAACATAGGGTGTCGCAAATGATGTACCGCTGAATGTATCAGTCGTGTTGGCATCTCTGGTAGAAACAATGTTCACGCCCGGCGCAAGCAGCGTGTACGCGGACGATCCCAATCCCAGATTGCTGAATGATGCAATAAACGCGGCGCTGGAAGGACGTTGGGAAGGATCGTAAGCCACGACATTTAGCCAGTTATTGGCAATTGTATTCTCAATGCCATAGGCATCTAGCAGCGTTGGCAACCCAGAGATAATAGACGGCGTCAGATGGCCTTCGTTTCCGGCAGCAAACACCGTTAACTGCCCTAGTCTTGCCATCTCCGCACCAATCACCATGTTATTGTTGATGATGCCGTCCAGCAATTCAATCTGACGATCGGCGCTGAACGTCTGCACCGTGTCGTTAAATATTCGGTATCCCCAGCTATTATTGACGATCTTGATATCTGGACGGTCGAGCACGTTAAGCTGGGCGTTAACCAAGGTATCCGATGAAAAAGTGGTTCCTAACGGCAGTAGCGTCGCCTGATACGCGATGCCGTGAATACCGCTATCGTTTTTCGCCGCACCAATGACACCCGCCACCGCGTAGCCATGAAATGCCCCATTCCATGGCGATGAGATCCACCCCGCGCCCGCATCCACTCGTCCGGTAAATTCATCACCGCTCAGTTCGCCGGTAGCATCAATGACCGCAACGCTCACTCCTTTGCCCGAAAAGCCGAGACTGTAAGCCTCTGCCGCGTTGATCGAATCCAGCGCAGCACCATTACGCGCATACTCCGCCGTACGAAAATTATCCGCTCCCCATAACGTTACAGGACAAAACAGCAGTAACCCCATCGCAAGCACACGGTAACGAGCACCATCACAACCACCTTTCACACTGGCATGACGCGACATCACCGTGATACATATTTCATTGTTTTTAAATGAATTACTTTTAAAGAAATGGTTGTTAAAAGGATTATTTTTGAAAGGATGGATTTTCCACATCGAGAGCATTAACGACACCCTGTTCGAACATAAATGTGATTGTCACTCTATGTTACTAGTACAAATAGTCATAACGTATGAAAGTAACAAGCAATGAATTTCATGAGGCATTCGGTTACAGGTAAAGCGGTCAGACCGAAAAGGAAAATACGGGGAAGGTGAGAGGAAAAGGACGATCAAAAAACGGGCCTCAGCCCGTTTCCTTAAGCGACGCCAGTTTACTTCAGCGTCTGCAACAGACTCTTGCGCTGGTTTTCCAGCGATGTGACGCGGCTACATACGTCATTGCCGAAACGCTGGAACTCCAGTTCCTGATTGTTCCACTCAGCCTGAATCGCTTTCTGCAAACCGCCAAGGTTGCCCATCATCGCCTGTAGCGGATTGCTGCCGCTGGACATCTGTTTCACGCCCATTTCGTTCAGGCTGTCCTGCAAGACGCCGCCCATGCTTTGCTGCACGATCTGCTTGCCATCTTGCTCAACCTGCTTAATCGCCTGATGGTGGAACGTCAAACCGTCGTTGCGATGTTCGATAATTCGGTTCATCTGCTGCTTGAGCTGTTTATCCAGCGTAGTCAGACGGTTGCGCACATTGCTGTCGCTGCCAAGCTCCTGCACGATGACGTTATCCAGCGCGACCCGCGCTTTTTCAAGATGCTGCTGCGCGCCCTGATCGATCCACGGCAGCTGCTGGCGTAAATCCGCCTGATAGGTTTTGGCCTTTTGGCGCTGTTCGGCATTCAGGGTCAGCGGCGTACCGTTACGGACAATATCGCCCTGCGGAGAAAGCTGTAAATTACCACTGGCACCCACGACCTGTACGTGCTGCGGACTGATAATAATGTCGTCCTGCGGGTTCACGTTGCACTGGTAAGCCGCCTGCGCTTGCCAGGACAGCAACATCAATAAACCCAAGGTCATTTTACGCGACATATTTTCTCCTGAAGAAAACAACGGCAGTGGCGAGAAAGCGGCAATGCGCCCTTTGATGAGGCAGATAACGCCTGAGCCAAAATCAGCTCAGGCATACCTTGATAAGACCAAGGATTACAGTAGGTGTTCTGGCAGATCCCACCAGATATCGAACAGATTGCTAACTTTTACGTCCGTCAGTTTCTGTTCTTCCAACCAGCGACTAACCAGCTGGCGATGCTCTTCGGTGCAGTGACCGATCTTTTGCAGGCAGATCAGACCTTCCCAGTGCAAATAACCGCTGCCTTCAAATGCCAGCCCTTGTGGTTCAATGACGTCGTCGACGAACTTATCCATCAGCTTATCGATGTCTTCCACGCTAGTGCCTTCTGGAAAGCGGAAGTTGACCGAAAAACCTAACTCCTGAAACTCATCGATATGAAGCTTTTTACGTAAACGACGGCTACGAGCTTGTGCCATTTTATTTTATCCTCTCAAACATCAGATCCCACACGCCATGCCCCAAACGCTGGCCGCGCGCTTCAAATTTCGTCAGCGGACGGGACTCCGGCCGCTCAACGTACTCATTATTATTGGAAAGATTACGGTACTCGGTGACAGAGGTCATCACTTCGAGCATATGTTGCGCATAAGGTTCCCAGTCTGTTGCCATATGGAACACGCCGCCGACTTTCAGCTTACTCCGTACCAGTTGGACAAAAGGTACCTGGACGATACGGCGTTTATTATGGCGGGCTTTATGCCACGGGTCTGGGAAGAAGAGTTGAACCATAGACAGCGAGCCATCCGGGATCATATTCATCAGCACTTCGACAGCATCGTGACACATGACGCGCAGATTGCTGATTCCCGCCTCCTGTGCGGCAGCGAGACACGCCCCCACGCCCGGCAGGTGAACTTCGATGCCGAGGAAATTCTGCTCAGGATGCTGTGCCGCCATCGTCACCAGCGAGGCACCCATCCCAAAACCAATTTCCAGCACTACTGGCGCGTCACGACCAAATAGCGCGTTAAAATCGACCAGCTCGGTCTGATATTCCACGCCCATCACCGGCCAGTAGTTATCCAGCGCCAGCTGTTGCCCGTTCGTCAAACGCCCCTGACGGCGGACAAAACTGCGGATACGACGCATCGGGCGCCCATTTTCATCAAATTCCGGTGAAATGACGTTGTTAATCATAAAGAGTGCTTACTTGCTGTCCGATTTCATTAAGGAAACGCGCATTATGCAAGGATACCGTGGTTTAGCAAGCCCACTGCCTCGGAAAGTTCCGGTTTACAGCACATTCACTCTGTGCTGGAATCGCTATCAAACTTTTTACCTGCCGGATAGTGACCCCATTTTATGATGCAAGCGCAACAGTTCGCCCATCAGGTGCTGGACTGGTATCAACGCTATGGCCGCAAAACCCTGCCGTGGCAGCTTGAGAAAACTCCCTATAAAGTATGGCTATCCGAAGTGATGTTGCAACAAACGCAGGTCACCACGGTTATTCCCTATTTCCAACGCTTTATGGAACGCTTTCCGAACGTAAACGCACTGGCGGCAGCGCCGCTGGACGAAGTGCTCCACTTGTGGACCGGGCTGGGCTACTACGCCCGCGCGCGCAACCTGCACAAAGCGGCACAGACCATCGTGTCACGTCACGGCGGCGAGTTCCCCACCACCTTTGATGAAGTCGCTGCGTTACCGGGCGTCGGACGATCCACCGCGGGCGCAGTGTTGTCGCTCGCTCTCGGCCAGCATTATCCCATTCTCGACGGTAACGTGAAGCGCGTGCTGGCACGCTGCTACGCCATTGACGGCTGGCCGGGCAAGAAAGAGGTCGAAAAGAAACTGTGGGCACGGAGTGAAGACGTCACGCCAGCCGAGGGCGTCAGCCAGTTTAATCAGGCGATGATGGATCTCGGTGCGATGGTCTGCACCCGCAGTCGCCCCAAGTGCGAGCTGTGCCCGCTGAACACCGGCTGCATTGCCTACGCCAACCATAGCTGGGCGCAATACCCCGGCAAGAAACCGAAGCAGACGCTGCCGGAGAAAACCGGCTGGTTCCTGCTGATGCAACAGGGTTCTCAGGTCTGGCTGCAACAGCGCCCTGCCGTCGGCCTGTGGGGCGGGCTATTTTGCTTCCCACAGTTCAGCGAACGTCGGGAATTGGAACTCTGGCTGCAACAACGCGGTCTGAATCCTGATGGATTGCAACAGCTTGTCGCGTTTCGCCATACATTTAGCCATTTTCATCTGGATATCGTCCCGCTTTGGCTGGACGTATCGCAGACCGACCGCTCACAAAACCGGTCCTGCATGGATGACGGTGCAGGTCTCTGGTATAACTTAGCGCAGCCGCCGTCTGTCGGACTGGCCGCCCCGGTAGAACGCTTGCTGAGGGAGTTGGCTCACCCGCAGTCAACACATTTGAAAGCCTGCGAAATTGATGAGGAAGAAGCATGAGCAGAACGATTTTTTGTACTTTTTTACAACGCGACGCCGAAGGGCAGGATTTCCAGCTCTACCCCGGCGATCTGGGCAAGCGCATCTATAACGAAATTTCCAAAGAAGCCTGGGCGCAGTGGCAAACCAAGCAAACCATGCTGATCAACGAGAAAAAACTCAGCATGATGAATGTTGACGACCGTAAGCTGCTGGAACAGGAAATGATCAAATTCCTGTTTGAAGGGAAGGACGTACACATCGAAGGCTATACGCCTCCGAGCCACTGAGATTGCGGGCTTTCGGGCCCGCTTACGTCCCCATTCCGACACGGCTTGTTATATGAAGAAAATGTTAGCTCTGCTGGTGATTGCACCACTGCTGGTTTCCTGTTCAGGAAACAAAGGGAATGCCAACGACGAAGAGTTTCTCAAGGATACCAACGCCTTCGATATTTTGATGGGCCAGTTCGCCAACAACATCGAAAATATCTGGGGGATGAATGAAGTACTGATCGCCGGCCCGAAAGACTACGTCAAATACACCGATCAATATAAGACGCGTAGCCACATCAACTTTGATGCCGGTTCAATCACGATCGAAACCATTTCGGCCACCAATTCCGTTGCCAGCCTGCGCCAGGCGATTATCACTACCCTGCTGATGGGCGATGACGCCAGTAACACCGATCTGTATTCCGACGCTAACGATATCCAAATCAGCCGCGAACCGCTGCTGTACGGACAGGTGTTGGATAACACTGGACAGCCGATCCGCTGGGAAGGTCGTGCCGCCAGCTTTGCGGATTACCTGCTCCAGAACCGTCTGCAAAAACGCACCTCCGGTATGCACGTTATCTGGTCGGTCACGATGCAGCTTGTCCCTAACCATCTGGACAAACGTGCGCACAAATACCTGCCGCTGGTGCGTAAAGCCTCCGAGCGTTACGGCATTGAAGAGTCGCTGATTCTGGCGATTATGCAGACAGAATCGAGCTTCAACCCTTACGCCGTCAGCCGTTCCGATGCACTAGGCCTGATGCAGGTGGTACAGCACAGCGCAGGACGCGATGTCTTCAAGATGAAAGGGAAATGGGGACAGCCAAGCCGCAGCTATCTGTTCGATCCAGAACAAAATATCGACGCGGGTACCGCCTATCTGTCGATTCTGAAGAACAGCTATCTGGCCGGCATTGAGAACCCGACGTCGAAACGCTATGCCGTCATCACCGCGTATAACGGTGGCGCAGGCAGCGTGTTGCGCGTCTTCTCCAGCGACCGAGATCGCGCTGTAGGCATTATCAACAACATGTCACCGAGCGATGTCTACCAAACGCTGACGACGAAGCACCCGTCTGGTGAATCTCGCCGCTACTTGTATAAAGTGAACACGGCGCAGAAAAATTATCGTCGCTAATTCACCTGCTCCACAGAACGCCGCGCTACCGGGTTTATTCCGGCAGCGCGGCGACTATCATTACCGCATTCAACCTTGTCATGCTGGCCTGCGGGTTTCAGACTAAATCAAACTTCAACCGAGAGTTTTTGCGGTTAACGGGTGTCAGTCCCAGCGTCTGGCGTAGTCAGTACCCACTTCAGGAACAGACTACGGCTTCCGCCACGCTGCCTGAAGAAAATCGCTGACATCCTTCCCAACTTCCTGATGGATCTGCTCACGTGAGCGTTCACCGCCGTCGAGACAAATCATGCCATCTCCTGGGTTTTCGGCGTTGATGATCTCAACAGCCCCCGGTTTACAAGGCTGCATGAAGCTAAAATGCGTTGCGTCGGCAATTTCTTTATACGCAGAATGCGCTGGCGACAGCTTCTGCACCAGATCGTAGGATTCCAGCCTGGCGGGTAATTCCTCATTGGGATAACCCGCCGCCATAATCAAGATAGGAATGTTTATCGCCGCCAGACTCTCTGCGGTAAACCCTCTCGCCAGCCCCATATCCAATGAAACCACCGCGCTGATGCGTGGATCTGCGAGTGATTGATCAAGCTGCGCGCGCGATGGGGCACTTTTTGCGACCCGCATCTTTTCATACACCTTGCAGGACGCCAGCCCAACGTGTGTCAGACAGTCCCGTTCAAATTGATCTGTGCTGAAACGTCCACCTGCAAGTTCAAGCACCGTCCATCCTCCCAGCGAGTGACCGACAGCAGCAATGCGCTTCGCATCAACCTGTCCCGTTTTTTCTGGCGTGATAAGTAATGCCGTAATAACGCGGCTAATGTCCTTAGGCCGTTGCCACAATTCCTGAGCGTTCTCCACCCGCATATCTTTAGTTGTCGTTCCTGGATGATTAGGCGCGGCAACAATATAACCTTGCTTGACTAAGGCTTGTGCCAGCCAGAGCTGATTAAACCAACTCCCACCGTAACCGTGTGAAACCACAATTAAGGGATGCTCACCAGATTCAGGCACAGCATTTTTGCTCACTGCAATACCGTGAAATACAGGGTTCTCACCAATTATCTCGGTCTGTTGTGATAACGACGCTGGGTAAAATAGGGCGACATCTAGAGGCCTATTATTCACCTCATCAGCCAGCCTTATTTGTTGAAATCCAATCCCCACATCAGCCATAACAGTAAAACTGAGTAGTAAGCCTGTTACGAATCCTATCGTGATGCGCCATGTCATAGCTATTTCTCCGAAGTGTCTGCTCTGTGAAAAATAGCATGTATAACAATGTTTTTCTTACCCACGCGACCTAAAACGCTATTTAGTCCCTCTTTTTTCGCTTGTGCATCAACAGAAAAGCTCGATAGAAGAATCAAAACCGATAATAAACGCTCGATTAACGCCAATAAACATCCCTATTCCTTGCTATTGCACGAATAAAGCGAGTAAAAGCAGACATTAGGCACAATATTAAATTTTACTTAACTCAATAAATTATCCCGTATTAATTAAAAAAATAAGAATAATTAATTATGAAAATGAACTCATAGCAACGAGTAAAATTAACCGCATCGTCGATTAGCTCTACGCCTAATGTGATTAATGTGGCAATAATGATATAAGGTTAGCGCGCTATTAATCATTAAATTAAATTGCCACTATGCGGTATAAAAAAATCATTAAAGGAAAACATTACAAAAAAACGCCACAGTGGCGATAAGGAAATCCAGCCAGTAAAATCGCTACCGAAATTATTTACAGCAATATTATTCACAAGACTAAATAAGGGATCGGTTATGGAAAACACCGTAGGGAAGCAATACTCAAAAAAATGGCAAACCCGTTTCGCGTTTTATAATGAGTTTGGTGGGCCTAAGTCGCCAGCCTTCAAGGATGGATTTAAAAATGCAACATTTGGCACCAAAATGCTGCTGAACTTCAACTTCATCGCGTTCTTTTTTAGCATCATTTATTTCTTTGTGCTGGGACTCTGGCGTAAAAACCTGACGTTATTTGGCATCTCCGTTGCCGTTGGTGCGGTTTTTGCGTGTCTTGAGGTATTTGCCAACATCCCACTTCCCGAATATACGGACAACGCAGTCAGATTCGGTCTCAGTTTAATGTGGGCATCAACGGCTAACTACGCCTACTACCTGAAGGAAACTCAGGACAGCAAAAGCTGGAACCCGTTTGAAGGCATGTTCTAACCTTCGTTCACAAAAAAACTACGGCCAGCATGTGCTGGCCGCATTCCCTGATATTGACGCAAAATTTACCTGCCTTCTTCCTGCTTTAGGACGTCGGCTAGGTATAGAGCCAAAAAAGTCTGTTAACGCTTAATTTTTTTAAATTGCTGTGTAGTAGCAGTTAACGCGGTTTCTGTCGGCAGCCGCTCCATAGAGCTGGCACCGTAAAAACCATCGCACTGCGGGCAGTGATCCATAATGAACTGTGCGTCCTGCGGTGTTGAAATCGGTCCGCCGTGGCACAACACAATCACATCCTTACGGATGGATTTCGCTTCATCCGCCCAGTGATTAATCAACGGCACGCAATCTGCCAGATTAAGTGCGGTTTCCGCCCCAATGTTGCCGCCGGTGGTTAACCCCATGTGCGGCACAATAATATCCGCCCCCGCTTTCGTCATCGCGACGGCATCTGCCGCACTGAACACGTAAGGCGTGGTCAGCATGTCTTTTTCATGCGCCAGACGAATCATGTCCACTTCCAGCGCATATCCCATACCGGTTTCTTCCAGATTGGCGCGGAAATTACCGTCAATCAGCCCAACGGTTGGGAAGTTCTGCACGCCAGAAAAACCCAGCGCTTTCAGGTCGTCCAGGAACTTATCAAACTGACAGAAAGGATCGGTTCCGTTTACACCCGCCAGCACCGGCGTGTGCTTCACAACAGGCAGCACCTCTTTCGCCATATCCACAACAATCTCATTCGCATTGCCGTAAGCCAACAGGCCAGCCAGCGAACCTCGTCCCGCCATGCGATAGCGTCCGGAGTTGTAGATCACGATCAGATCGATACCGCCCGCTTCTTCACATTTCGCGGAAAGGCCTGTTCCTGCACCACCGCCGATAATCGGTTCGCGGCGCGCGATCATTTCGCGGAATTTTGCCAGCAGTTCCTGACGATTCATGCCTGACTTCATACTTTTTCCCTTCTTATTTCACTAATTCCCGAAACGCATCAACAGCGGCATGGGCAAATAAAGGATCGTTAATATGGAAAGGCAGACGAATAATCTGTCGTCTTGCCGTTTGCTGCACGACGCTCTCCAGCGTGCTGATAAACGCGTCGCGTGCTTCCGGGTGCCAGAATGCTTGTTCCGGTGCATCCAGCGCGGAGAAGCCGCCTTCCGGAATCAGGAAGCGTACCTCGCCTTCACAGCGGTTCAGCTTCTCCCCAATCCAGCGCGCCATCGCGATATTTTCATCTATCGTCGTCCGCATCAGGGTGACCTGCGCGTTGTGGTTGTAGAACAGGCGATGCGCGTATTTCTCCGGCACGCTGGCGGGAGAACCAAAATTCACCATATCCAGCGCGCCGCAGGACGCCACATAAGGCACTTGCGTCTTGGCTATCGCATCAAACCGTTCCGGCCCGCAGGCCAGCACACCATCAAACAGTAAATCGCACACCTCAGTCGTGGTGAGATCGAGCACGCCAGTGAGCAAATGGCTGTCCACCAGCTTTTCCATCGCTTTCCCACCGCTGCCCGTCGCGTGAAAGACCAGACAGTCAAACTCCGCTTCCAGCAATGCACTGGCTTCCTGAATGCACGGCGTAGTGACACCGAACATGGTCAGGCCAATCGCGGGCTTATCGTCATGATGTTCCTGAATATGAAACTTCACGGCGCCGGCGATCTGGTGCGCGGCGTTGCCAAGAACCTGACGAGAAATGCGGTTCAGACCCGCCACATCGGTAACGGAATACATCATGCTGATATCGCTGGCACCGATATAACCGGAGATATCGCCGGAGGCCATCGTCGAGACCATCAGCTTCGGCATACCAATCGGTAACGCCTGCATCGCGGGCGTAATCAGCGCGGTTCCGCCGGAGCCACCGAGACCCAGCACCCCGGCAATATCATCGCGGGACAGCATGAAGTGCTCAAACGCAACGGCCATGGCGCTAATCGCCTGACCTCTGTCATGGCAAAACACCGCCGATGCGCCCTGCGGATGGTAAGAGGCCACCGTTGCGGCGCTGATATCTGTCGCCTCTGACACGCGTGTATCTGCTGACGGCGGTGTCGTCGACAGGTCGACCGTGACGGTTTTTAAGCCCGTAGCGGCAATCAGATCGCGGACGTAAATCTGTTCTTTTCCTTTAGTATCAGCGGTACTTGCAATATAAACGCTGCCAACTTTACTTCCCACTTGGTATCCCTCCCACCGTTAGCGAAACAATTAACAGATTGATATAAATAACAATTACAAGAAACCAAAAACAGATAAGATTAATTTGTCGCCATATTGAGACTTGAGTATCAGAAAGACAAACCATTAAACACCCAAATGAGACAAAAGTCTCAAAATGTTATGTATGGCATTACATTAACAGTAAGAAAGCTTGACGTGGCACAAGAATCACTCAATTTGCTATAGTTCAGACGATAACGCCGTGCTGCCCGATAGCGTCCGGCCCGAAAATTCAATGAGGTCTATGTGATTGAACGGGATGAAAAACTGACATCAACACGGGCGAAAACCCGTCGTTTACTGATCGATACCGCTATGAATATGTTCGACCAGGGCATATTCCCTTCCATTACCGATGTTGCCGCTGCGGCTCAGCTTTCACGCGCGACGGCCTACCGCTATTTTCCGACGCAAAGTGCGTTAGTTTCTGCCGTTGTCGGCGAAAGTCTTGGCCCGATTTTGGCGTGGCACCCAACACAGCCGGACGCCAGTGAACGCGTTGCCGAACTGCTACGTTTTGCTTATCCAAGGATGCTGGAACATGAAGGCGCGCTGCGAGCAGCCTTGCATCTTTCGCTTCAACAGTGGGCCGATCGCCGTTCCAATCGACTGCATACCGATACGCTGACGCGCGGCAATCGCAAACGCCTACTCAAGATTGCTACCGAACCGCTGGAAGGAAAAATCACGCCGGAAGCACAGCAGCGGGTGATTTATGCCTTATCACTCATTTACGGTTCTGAGGTTTTTCTGGTGCTGAAAGATATCTGGCATCTGGAAGAAGACAGCATTCAGGATGTCACGCAGTGGGTCGCCAAAGCTATTTTGCGACAGGCGGAAGAAGACGCCGCGCAGGCCAATTCACCCAAAACCTGATGAACATATTCATGCTGCATCCGGCCGCGTGGCCGGATGCGCAGCAATGGAAGAACACTCGTTACCAAGGGAACACATGATGCTGAAAGGTAAACGCGCAATTGTCACTGGCGGTGGTCGCGACTTTGGGCAAGCAGTCTCCGTCTGGCTGGCTCGCGAAGGGGTGAAGGTCAATCTCTGTGCCCGCAAACTGGCTGATGCACAGGCCAGCATCGACATCATTCATCAGGAAGGCGGCACAGCACGCGCGTATCAGTGCGATATTGCCAACCCTGATTCGGTCAGGGATTTTTCCGCACTGCTGCTGGAAGACAACACGCCCGTCGATATTCTAGTCCTCAGCGCCGCACAATGGCTGGAAGGCGCATTGGGGGAAGAAGACACCGATGCGGATATCGTCAGCACCATCAACTCCGGCCTGACCGGTTCTATCCTACTCACCAAAGCGCTATTGCCAAGCTTACGCCGTTCACAAGGTGCCGACATTCTGGCGATGGTTTCCGTCTGCGGCATCCCGCAGTTCCACGACTCTATCGCCCACCCCGCCTTCTTCGCCGCCAAGCACGGCATGAGCGGTTTTAGCCAGAATCTGGCGCATTATGTCGCGCAGGAAAACATTCGCGTGACGGGGTTTTATCCGCCAGATTTTGAGGTCACCAGCCTTGATGACAATCCCACTAGCGGAGAAAAAATGGGCGAACATTTGCTGAATGCCCGCTCGATATGGGAAGCCATGCGTTTTGTGCTTACGCAACCGCGTAGTTGCCATATCAACGCCATCCATTTTCAAGGGCCAACGCGCGCGGATATCAGCGCGTAAGTCATCGCCTTTTTGCTTTTCCCGTCCCAGTCTTGATCGCCTAACTGGGGCGGTAGTGTTTCCCGCCTAGTACCCCGTCCCCACACCATCACGCTCTGACACACTTTCCCTTTATCCATTTTTTGCCACAGCACACAGGAAAAGGTAGCATCGCTGCCGTTGTTTTCTGCCATGCGGCGGACAGAAATGTCCGACATAAAAAAACGCCACAGGAAAAAACATAACCAGTTGAATTAGAAATAATAATAGCGAACGCGTCGCCAAGAGATGCGTGATAGACAGGAAAACACGGACATCAATGACACAACATTCCTCCCCTCATGGCGAGCGTCATGCCGCCGAGCAACGTCTCCACGAAAAGGGTTATCACCAAAGCCTCGGCAATCGCCATGTGCAGATGATCGCCATTGGCGGTTCCATCGGCACCGGGCTGTTTCTTGGTGCAGGTGCGCGTCTGCAAATGGCAGGGCCAGCGCTGGCGTTGGTCTATCTGGTTTGCGGTATCTTCTCTTTTTTCATCCTGCGCGCGCTGGGTGAACTGATCGTTCATCGCCCCACCAGCGGCAGCTTCGTATCGTACTCGCGTGAGTTTCTGGGTGAAAAGGCCTCCTACGTGGCAGGCTGGATGTACTTCCTCAACTGGGCGATGACCGGGATTGTCGACATCACCGCCGTCGCACTCTATATGCACTACTGGGGCACCTTTGCCGATGTGCCGCAGTGGCTATTCGCACTAGGTGCGCTATCCATCGTCACGCTGATGAACCTGATTGGCGTGAAGTGGTTTGCCGAAATGGAGTTCTGGTTCGCACTAATTAAGGTCGCGGCTATCGCCATTTTTCTGGTGGTCGGCACGGTCTATCTCGGCACGGGCAGCCCGCTGGATGGCAACACGCCCGGCCTGCACCTGATTACCGATAACGGCGGCCTGTTCCCGCACGGCATTCTTCCCGCGCTGGTGCTGGTTCAGGGGGTGATATTTGCCTTTGCCGGTATCGAGATCATCGGCACCACCGCAGGCGAATGTAAGAACCCAGAGCAGGTGCTGCCGAAAGCGGTCAATAGCGTCATCTGGCGCATTGGTCTGTTCTACGTCGGCTCCGTCGCGCTGTTGGTCTGCCTGCTGCCGTGGAACGCGTATCAGGCCGGACAAAGCCCGTTTGTGACGTTCTTCAGCAAGCTGGGCGTGCCCTATATCGGGACGATCATGAATATCGTGGTACTGTCCGCTGCGCTGTCCAGCCTGAATTCCGGCCTGTACTCGACGGGACGCATCTTGCGCTCGCTGTCGCTGGGTGGTTCGGCTCCCGCTTTCCTGTCGAAAATGAGCAACCAGTCCGTGCCCTATACCGGTATTTTAGTCACGGTCGGCATCCACATTATCGGCGTGGTACTGAACTACGTGGTTCCGTCGCAGGTGTTCGAGATTGTCCTGAATATCGCCTCGCTCGGCATTATCTGCTCCTGGGCATTCATCATTCTGTGTCAGATGCAGTTGCGCAAAGCGATTCGTCAGGGGAAAGCCAAACCGGTTGCCTTCAGAATGCCCGGTGCGCCGGTAACATCATGGCTGACGCTGGCTTTTCTGGTAAGCGTGCTGGGATTGATGGCGTTTGATTACCCGAACGGCACGTGGACGATTGCGACAGTTCCGGTGCTGGCGATCATGCTAATCATCGGCTGGCGCGGGCTGAAAAAGCAGCGAGAAGCGGTGAAACTCGCCAACCAGCAGGAATCCAGCCTGCGTTAAGATAGAAAAAACTCAGGCTCGTTTCCGAGCCTGAGTGTCTTAGCTTATAGGTATTCGTAATTACTGTTCTACTACGTAACCGTACAGGCGCTTGCTGCCATCTTCTTCAGCAACGCTGTAAACGCCCTGCAATTCCGGCGAGAAGCCCGGCAGCAGGTTAATGCCCGCTTCCAACGCCAGAAAATAGCGCTGTACCGCCCCGCCCCAGGTTTCCCCCGGCACGACACACAGCACGCCCGGTGGATACGGCAACGCCCCTTCCGCCGCGATACGCCCTTCCGCTTCATCGATAGGAATCAGCTCGATATTCCCGCGTACAAATTCCCTGTTGGCATCCTGCGGCAACATCACCACGGACGGAAATTCGGTTTTGCGGAACATCGCTTTTTGCAAATCTTTCACGTTGTGCTGAGCGTAAAAATCATGCATTTCCTGACACAGCCGACGCAGCCGGTAACCGCGATAGCGCTCTTTGTATTTCTGATACAGGCTGGGCAGTACTT
Source organism: Pectobacterium punjabense (assembly GCF_012427845.1). Lineage (NCBI taxonomy): Bacteria > Pseudomonadati > Pseudomonadota > Gammaproteobacteria > Enterobacterales > Pectobacteriaceae > Pectobacterium > Pectobacterium punjabense. Next base: position 1,107,104 of record NZ_CP038498.1, on the reverse strand, counting down.
CACTCAGCGGCGCATCGCGGGCAATCAACGTCTCGAAATGCACCAGCGCATTCACCAGCTCCTGCATTTTTGCCGCGTCTTCCGCTGGCGTTAGCAGGAACAGGATCGAGTTCATGTCGCATTTTTCAGGGATGATGCCGTGCTCGCGCAGGTAGTTGGCAAGGATCGTCGCCGGAATACCAAATTCGGTATAATCGCCGCTAACCGCATCAATACCCGGCGTCGTCAGCAATAACTTGCAGGGATCGATAAAGTACTGATCCTCTGCATACCCTTCGAACGCATGCCATTTCTCGCCCGGTTCAAAGTTGAAGAAACGCACGTCCTGCGCGATCGTTTCCGTATCGTGATCCTGCCAGAGCGCACCACCCACCGTCACAGGCACGAACGGCTTGATGAGCGAACAACGCGTCAGCAGTTGCTTACGCGCTTCAATGCCCAGCTTCACGCAGTCCATCCACATACGACGCCCGCTTGCTCCTTCGTGCATTTTGGCATTGACGTCTAGCGCGGCGAACAGCGGATAAAACGGACTGGTCGAGGCATGCAGCATAAAGGCGTTATTCAGCTGTTTGTGGTTACAGAAACGACGTTGCCCTTTGATGTGCGTATCTTTTTTGTGGATCTGCGAGGTCTGGGAGAAGCCCGCCTGCTGCTTATGCACCGACTGGGTGACGAAAATGCCCGGATCGTTCTCATTCAGATCCAGCAACAGCGGCGAGCACTGCTCCATCATCGGGATAAACTGCTCGTAGCCCACCCAGGCGGAGTCAAACAGAATGTAATCACACAGGTGCCCGATGCTATCGACGACCTGACGCGCATTATAAATGGTGCCATCATAGGTGCCGAGCTGGATGACGGCCAAACGGAACGGACGCGGCTCGTTGGCGCGCTCCGGCGCGACTTCCGCAATCAGCTTGCGCAGATAAGCTTCATCAAAACAGTGCGCATCCACGCCGCCGATAAAGCCAAACGGATTGCGCACAGTTTCCAGATAGACCGGCGTCGCGCCCGCCTGAATCAGCGCACCGTGGTGGTTGGATTTATGGTTGTTACGATCAAACAGCACCAGATCGCCGCGCGCCAGCAACGCATTCGTCACCACTTTGTTCGCAGAGGAGGTGCCGTTCAACACAAAATAGGTTTTATCGGCGTTAAACACGCGTGCAGCGTGCTTCTGCGCCTTCTTCGCCGCCCCTTCATGGATCAGCAAATCACCCAACTTGACGTCCGCGTTACAGATATCCGAACGGAACACATTCTCACCGTAAAACTCAAAAAACTGACGTCCCGCCGGGTGCTTGCGAAAGAACTGACCGCCCTGATGCCCCGGACAGGCAAACGTCGTGTTTTTCATGTTGACGTACTTGGTCAGCGTATCGAAAAACGGCGGCAACAACGCATCCTGATAAGCCTTCGCCGCACGTTCCAACACGTTCGCGTGCTCGCCGTCGTCATCGAGAACCAGCCATTCGCTGCCCGCCGGCAGAACATCCAGCTCTTTATCTTCATCAGGCTCTTCGACAAACGCCGGAATGCTAAAACCGGTGTGCTGCAATATCGACAGAATGCCGCTACGGGCTTCCTCAATAGAAACCACGACCGCCGCCACATCCGTGAAGTCAGTCTGACTCAACGCGACAATCTCGCGCGTTGTGGTTAAACGGGTGGCAACCGCTGCATTCGCCGCAATTTTTAACTGTTTCATGTAACCAAACCCAAACGGTTAAAGGTAAGTGTACGTGCCTGGAAGACACCGTTCAGGGATAACAATCCCGACCAATCACAATGCCAATCAATAACGACAAGCGTATGATCCCTACAGGTAAACTGTAGGCTAAGAATGGAAAAACTGGAGCCAGCACCATCCGATAGACATCAGTAAAAGCAGAGGCGTACTCTATTTTTACTCATGCCTAACAGCGAGCGAACGAACGCCTCACCGCATGGTGAAGGAGGATAATCGACGGGGAGAAAAGTAAACCGCGCAGCAGTGATAAGAAGAAACGCACAGCGACGTCATCAACGAACTGGCGCGAGCATGCGACACCATGAGCAATGAATCTGACATATCGGCGATCCTCTTTAGCTAACGCTAACTACGCTTAAAGGGGCGTTCAGGTGAACGAGACGTTAAAAACCGCGCAATAGTGGCATTATTCTTCATCAAATTCAACAATCCAGCCCGCACTCAAGGTGGTAAAAAGTGCAACGAAACATGCCGCGCGAATCAGGAATAAACGTTACCACGCTAAGCGTGCTGAAAGGATCGCCAGAAACTGGCTAGCAAATAATACAATTGCCTGAAAATAGCGCAGGCGCTCCGCTTTGTGACAGAAACCCGTTGACGCCACGCGGCCAATACGGTTTAATGCGCCCCGTTGCCCGGATAGCTCAGTCGGTAGAGCAGAGGATTGAAAATCCTCGTGTCCTTGGTTCGATTCCGAGTCCGGGCACCACTTCTTCAGAGCCTGTTCGTTAAGAGATGAGATCCTTAACGGGCATGAAAAAAGTACCCGAGTCGTCTTCATGTAGATGGTTAGAGCATTTACATCGTGGATTGAACATACGGGACTTAAGAACCAGAGGCATTTACTAGATGCCTCTGGTTTCTCTCGTCTTTCCGAAACGGATTTTTACAGTGCCACGGTGGTTATGTCAATCTTGTGTAAAGAAAATTACGAGATTTTCATCATACTGTGCCGGCAACGCGCACACTTTTCCTGCTAAATTCCTGCTCCAGCGCATTCCTGACAATATCCATGTTCCCTTCCACATATTCCAGCGTCACGCTGACATTCGAGTGTCCCAGTAGCGTCTGAACAATTTTGAGATTACGATCCGGTGATTTCATCATCTCAGTGGCGATCGTATGCCTGAATCGGTGTGGGCTTATCGTGCAACGGCATTCCACTGACAGTCGACGAAAAAAAGCCCGCATTGGTGGAGGATCCATGTTTTTGGATACATTGCTTTTCCGTCCTTTAAACAGATGAACGTTGAAAAGTTGATCCCCCATGTTCGCATCCTGATTAAGCGCGGCATGATAAAGTCGCTCCAGGCGTGGCCTGAGTAACGTCGTGATTGGGACGATATGCTCTTTATGATTTTTGGAAGCCTCTGGCCGCAGATTTATCCAGCCCTCATCCAGATTAACGTCTTCCAGACGAATGTGTAGCAGCTGGTTTTGCCGCATGCCCGTATAGCGCAGCGTATCGATGACTGTCAGCCAGAACCAGGCTGGGCGTAGTGCACTTCGGAAATCACAATCCTCAAACTCTTTTTCTTCTCTGGCTTCCATCACCAAATAGATTTTTCGGATCTGTTCTTCTGATAGCGTTTTTTTACGCTTAACATCAGGTCTGGCTACCACACTGTTAAAGGGATTCTCTTTCATTTGCACAAAATCATATTTCATTGCGTGATTAAAAATGGCACGCATGTGAGCTACCCGGTTATTCCATGTGATAGTAGAGAGCTGGCGCTCATTCAACAGATGTCTCCGCCAACTGAGCACCGTATGACGATCTACATCAGCCGGTAGAACCTTCTCTCCCGTGAATCTTAAAAAAAGATTCAGTACTTTCTTGTAGCTTATTTCGGTTGCAGGTCGTAAAGGCTTACTAAAAAAGTAATCCTGAATGATATCTTCATAGGTTACAGTCATTACCTTATTTCCTTATAAAAACTAATTTAAAATTAAAAAATCACTTATTAGGCGATAACCAGCCACTATCTGGCGGACATGCCCCCTTATCAAATATCAATTCAGATGCAATCATATACCCCGACATTTTTGTATAACGCCCCTCTTTATTTTCATTTTCATATTTTCGATAAATATAAATTCCCTTTCCGCTCCGTGAATAGTGTCGATTAAGATTTTCAAAATTCTTTTGAAGCGTATCCTTATCAATAGAAGAATCATTACAGATAGAAAAAAAACGATAAAAACAGTCTGGCGTTTGCAGGAAAACATACTGGCTCATAATATGAACCAAGCTATCCGAATTATTTATCGTCAACGAACCATCCCTGACAGCATTAATCAACCACGCCCAAAATAGTTCCTCCTGAGGGACTGGTTTTTTTTCTACTTCATTCATTTCATTCGATGAAGTGCTACTGACCCCGGGAGCCGGAGTAACCGGTACCGTTGCAGTTAATTGCTGGTCAAGAACATTCAGTAAATCAGCAGTAACAGGGAGATGAGTTTGTGATTCATCAATCCCTGATGAGCTGTCGGATAAATCATCCTGATCAATTGCAGATACCAACGCAGAGACAACAGGCTGCGCTTCCTTTAATTGATTATCATTGTAATTATTATCACCGGAATCAATGAGTGGTGAGATTGCCGTGGCTGTCCCTTGCTCAACGGATACTACAGGAGGATCCTGTTCTATAGTGGCAGCAGGAATCGCCAGCTCGACCGGTGCAGGGAGCGCAATATCATTCGTTTTGATACCGCACTTTTCTCTGGCGTTAAGTACAATCGCATTCAGTATGCCAGCTTCAGATTTTTTACCGGAAAGATAAACAAGCAGTAAATCCAGAATATGAGGCCAGCGAGCGATCCATGTGATGCCTGGAGAGGGTATCAGCCGTAACGCCACTGCCGCAGTTCTGGCATGAACATCACCAGAGCTCACTTCAAATCTGACACGCCATGGCGCATCAGGAACAGACAAACCGGGGATCCACACACCGTTTTGCACAACAACCTTCAACCCTGATAAACGTTCTATGTTGTGTAACAATGCAGCCCAAAAAATCGCTGATGTCCAAGCAGAGCTCTGAGCGGCCTGCTCTTCTGGCTGTGCGCCTGGAGGCAGCATATATCCTCTGGAAAGCCTGACAGCGCATACAGCCACATCCAGAGCCATATCCAGGAAACCACCTGGACGACAGTATTCGTCTTCATTATCGAGGGGGAGTTGCTGAACAGTAACGGCCAGAGCTCTCACTGTTTGCAGCCAGTAAATATCCCACACGTCCTGAGAGAACGGGCTGTTATCCCACAATTGCTGGAGCGCGCGCTTTCTTTTCTTCGTAGACAGCAGCGTATCCGCATTTTGTGGAGTAAACCATCCGTCTACCTGTTGAAGGGGTATCGGCCTGGTCTCCGTAGTAGCACCCGCTTTATTTCTGAGCCACTTTAACATGCAGGTCCTTGTGTTTAATCGGGGGGAAAGGGGCATTACGCTATGTTTTATCCCCCACTACACAAGCGAAAAGTGTATAGCGAGCCACATCCATTAAGGCCTTGAAGTTTTCTTTTTCCTTCTCGTGAAGAATTTCGTAATGCAACCGTACACGAGGCATGTCTGAATACGGGACTTTCATAAGGGGGGCTCATGAAAAGCAAATTTATCATTTCAGGAGTACTCGGATTCTGGGGTATAGCATGCGTATTGGTGGCCATTGTCATGACGAGCCAGACCGGGACACAACATTCACTGGTCACTGGCGTTTTATCGCTCTCTTTGTTCTTTTCCCCTTTACTTCTTCGCCCTGTCTCCGCCGTCATCGGTCGTTTTAAAACACAGGCATTTCAATGCAATCAAAGGCGAAACCACTATCACATCCATTTAAATCCCTGGTCAAAAACGGGCGGATTAACAATGGATCGCCTCTGTTTCTACTGGTCGGGATTGATGACACTCACATCAACGATGCTGGAAAAAGAGAACGCAACCGTAGTGATGTCTTCCCATTTACTGAATTCATGGAGGATTTCCCGACTGCGTCAACGTTTCCCTGGACCGGATTATCACTTCCATATCGTTCGGAGAACTGTCGGGACGACTGAAGCCATCGGGCTGCAAATAGAGGTTTTTCTGAAAGAATGGCGCTGGTTTTATCCGGCAACCACAGGAGCCATTGTTGTTATCAGAAGGAAAAGAATTTTCAGCAGACAGAAAACAATTAACGCTTCACGCAGGGTTCTGTCGTATTCAAAATCAATACATAAACGTAGTCGATCTGAATGATCGAAATTACTCGTTATACATACGTCAGGTGAAGGACTAGTCTGGATTCAGAGGCCAGAACACAGCCTGAATAGACAGGAAAGGTAAAATGAAAATCGCAAATAGTACATTCACGTCAATTATGGCAGGTATGTTAATCAACGTGGATGCGGACATGTTACGTGAAGAAGCTGAGAGCAGTAAAGGACTCCCTCTTCAGCCCACATCCATCCGTTACCGGCCTAAAGTTAAAGCGGTACTGGACGTGCTTTCTGAGCGTATGGGGATTACCGCATCTGAGGTGACCAATATTATGCTCGACGGGTTGTTTCGCTCCACTTTTTTTCCTCTGGAAAACCGTGCTGCAAGCGTCTATGAACGATTTCAATTACTGATGGATGCTCATGGGCTAGGGGTAACCGATATTGCTGCCTTGTTAGCCCCCTGGAATGTGAAGCTTAGCATTCTGGAAAACCGTGAAAGAACAATGGACTATCTAACCAGCGATTTGCTAGCCACTGTAGCTCAATGGTTTCGGGTATCGCCAGAATGGTTAACGGGTGAATCACGGTTCATCGCCCCAAGCGCCAGTTATAGTTGGTATGAGCAAGTGGAGCCGGAAGAGATATGTCGCCATTTCGTCACAGGTTGTACACCAGCCGTTCCACTGATGAACGGGTTATGCCTGGAAGCGGAAAACAGTGAGGAATACAGGGATAAACATCGCGCTAATGAGGTTATATTCTGGAATTCAGAAGAGGGTGTGCATTCACGTAAGTACGGAATTATAATAAAAGAACGGCGAAACATTAATGGCGTTAAATTTGACTCTGTGTTTGCTTCATACTCCTGTTACTTAAATGACGTAAGTAAGAAACATATCGCCAAATTGATTAATTACTGTGAGTGCGCCAGTGAACATAAAACACTGACATGGAAAGCAGTTTCACTCCCTAAGCAACATGCGTTCTTTCTATTTATGGGGGAATTACTTCCTATTATGCTGCTAAAGACTATAGAAGAAAGTCCTCCCTGGGATGTATCAGAGTTTCTCTCTGAAGAAAACAAGGCAAACAGTTCGCCACCGTCAAATAAAATTAAATAACATTAATTAATCATCTTTGTATTTTATGGTGCACCAGCACCAGGGGATTTATTTGTCAAAAAATCATAAATGAATGTTGTGCCAGTACCAGGGAATACCAAGAAAACATAATCATAAATATTTAACCTCCATATAGGAATAAAGAATGAAACACTCATTAATTACACGCAGTTTTATTATTGCGGGCATCGTGGTTGCTACTTCAGCTAATGCAGCTGGCACATGGACTGAAGCTCGCGGTGATGCTATGGGCGGAACAGGTGTTGCTTCCTCGCACTACAGTGCAGCAGCGCTGATAAACCCCGCACTGCTGACGAAATTCGATAAGTCAGATGACTTTAGTTTGATTTTGCCTGCAGTTGGCGCTCAGCTTTCAGACCCGGATAATCTGCAGGATGGGGTCGACCGTATCGACAATGATTGGAAATCATTTGAGCGTATCGTTAGTGTCGGCGGAGATGCCAGTTTAGCTGCGTCAAAGCTACGTGGATCATTACAAGATTTTTCTGGAAGCCATGCTAAGGCGCATGCCGGTGCGTCAACGGTTGCTGCAGTTCCCAATAGCGTTCTGCCCTTTGCAGTCGTTGCCAAGGCGTGGGGAACGGCAACAGTCAAAACCAACGTGACAGATAGCGATCTCCAGTGGCTTGATGGGGTGTCAAACGGTACTGCAAACGGCTCAGATCTGAGTTCGTTAACGTCATCCGCCAATGGCCGTGCCGCTGTCGTTGCAGACGTGGGCGTTGCGATGGCGCACGAATTCAACGTTGGCGGATTCGAGTTCTCTGCCGGTATTACACCGAAGGTACAACGCGTCTATACATTCAATTACAACGTTGCGATCAATAACTATGACAGCTCGGATTTTCGTAGTGGCAACTATCGTAACGATAAAACGGGCGCCAACGTAGATGTCGGTTTTTCAACCAATCTGAGTGATAACTGGATTGTTGGTCTTGTCGGCCAGAACCTGGTTGCACGCAGCATCGAGACGAAAGAAGTCAACGGCGTCAAAGACACGTTCAAAATCAAGCCTCAGGCAACGCTGGGAACGGCATACAGCAACGACTTCTTTACTACTGCGCTTGATGTCGATCTGACTCCAGCAAGCCGTTTTAACTCCGATAAAGATAGCCAGTTTGTCAGCGTGGGCGGTGAGCTTAATGCCTGGAAATGGGCACAGCTGCGGGCAGGATATCGTACTGATATTCATGACAGTGATAACTCCTATTTTACTGCCGGCATTGGTTTGTCCCCGTTTGATGTCGTACATCTGGATATCACTGGCATGGCAGGAACGGACAGAACGTATGGTGCCGTTGCTCAATTGACGTTCACATTCTGATTGCTGAATAAGGGGCTATCTATGAATAGCCCCTTATTTAAATTATCTAATCATTACCTTAATACTTATTAATAGGTGTAGCTTTAAGGGAGATATATGAATTTCTTTATTAAACCATTACTGATTTTATCTGCAATAAGTTTCAACTCATTGGCTATCGCTTCCACACTGAATGTTGATAACAAACATCAGGTGATAACACTGAAAGTGGTTGGTTGTGAGTTGAATAAAAACAAATCTTACAATCAACACCCTGGGAAGATTTCTTATCACAAGGTTATTGACAAAAAACACGCTGCAAAAATATGTGATGGTACTTTCTCTTCACTTACGTCTATTGAACTTTCAGTAAATAACAATGCCAGAGAACCTTCAGTTGTCGGTGTATGGCAAGCTCGTGATTATGTCGGAGCAGTTTCTTTACGCTGGGTTAATGGTGAATGGGTTGAATTCGATAAAAAGCATGATGAATATCAAGTGGGATTTTCATTGGGGCTTTATGTCGATGAAGAGAATGATGGCATATCCATTGGTTATGAACTAGCCGAAATCTATGGCACCAATGAGAGGGATGCGAACTCGCACGAAAAAAATAAATTATCGAGTGTGGAGTTTCCTGTTATTTACTCAATCGTGAATAAAAACAGAGCTGAATTTAATAGAGGTAAATGTTTGTTAGTCTGGGGCGGAGTTAATCCGGTATCAGAATCTAGACGTTTTGTCTCAATATGTGAATCATCAAATTGAGTGCAAAAGCTGAAGTTGAGAGGCCAATGAAATGAGCGTATTTAATTACGTCAATCATCACTACGGCGTTAATGCCTGCGTTGGGCGTCGCGTAATCGCATATGGCGAACCTGGCACTATTGTGCGCGATTTTGGTAACTATATCGGCATTGTTCTGGACTCTGCTCCTCATGCTGCCCCTGAACGCTATCACCCGACGGATGGCATCGAGTATGGCGACGTTATTGATTACACCCCGCCGAAAATTAACACCAGGCAAGCCAAATCAAAGAGAAATTGGCAGGAGTATCTTGATGCCGATTATGGGCATCGAGATTTTGCCGACTGGTTGGGTATCAACACTCCACGTGTTGACTACGATAGCAGTCGCGGGGAATGGCGTATGTATCGGTTCGGGAATTATCAGGATTCAAGCATCTACGGCGAGTGGTGCAAAACAAAGAAAGCAGCAAAGGCCAGTTATAAAGATGCGTTGAAAAAATACAGGACTGCATAATGGATTTAAAACATCGTTTGGATTTGGCTACAAATACTTTTAATCAACGACTCGCTGACTTTGAATTGCTAAAAAAAGACTTAAACAAATCGCTTGATTCTATGGGGCATCTTATGTTTACCGCGCATGCTGAGTTACAAAAGATTCGTTTAGAGTACGAAATTGCATGTATTGAGTCGTGGGGCGGAATAGTTGATAAACGTGATGCTTCATTAGAAGCTATATCAGTATGGTGGCATAAAAATCCTGACGCGATGCCAGATTTGAACATGATTATTAATAATCCACCGTATAAGTATTTCTCCCGGTCGGCATTGCTCGCTTTCATGGCAGATTGTGGGTTAATTTTTCATCCGAAATGGGACGATAAAAGGTGTCATCTGGGCAACGTCCACTTAAGGGCTACTCCATCGCGTTATCAAATGCCATTCGTATTGCGTGGAATATCTGCATTTTCACAAGTAATGGAAAGAGATGAGAATGGCAGAGTTAGATTCTCTATTGATTATGCTTGTGTGAGGATTTACTTTGAGAATGAACTCGGTTTTGGTGTAAGACGTATAGCAGACTATGAGGGTATATTAGTAAATCCTGAAGACAAACAATGTTACCTGACACTGCGTATCAGCATGATTGACGAATCATATGACGACGAATTAATTATACTGAACTTCCCCGATATCCGTTCTGCTTATTTGCATCTAATAGCCAGTCGATATCGGACTAAACGTTATTATCGTCAGCTAATTAAACAAAATAGTAGCTCGTCTATTCTTTCACTAATTTTATAACGAGGTAGAAAATGAAAAATGAAGAAGAAAAAGAAAAATACCTGGAGAAAATCCAAAAACTCCTTCATTTAGCAAAACGCAGTACTAATGAGCATGAAGCGGCTAATGCTATTAGCCAGGCTCAGAATTTAATGCATAAGTTTGGCCTAAGTGAATTAGATATCGATCTGAAGTCGATTAAAGAATTTCAGAGCGAGCATTGCCCGTCTGATGCGAACAAACTCCCAGAATACGTGGTCAGTTTAGCCAACATGCTGTGTTATGCATTCGGTGTGAATTGTTATTACACCTGGACGCGGAACCATCGACGTTCTGTTTCATTCTACGGTCCGACAGAACGACCGCAGATTGCGGCATACGGGTTCGATGTATTGAGTATTCAGTTGATTAAAGCCAGAAGCGAGTTTATTGCTTCACAAAATAAGCGTATCAAACGTACTACTAAAACCAATCGTGCAGATCAATTTTGTGCAGGCTGGGTGAGTGGTGCTCGGAATGCCATTAGCCGGTTTACTGTTGAACCTGAAGAGCAACAACTAATGTCACTGTATTACAAACAGATCTCCGAGGGTTTTAGCGAACTTAAAAGCCGGGAAGCGAAAAGCTGTCGCGGCGATGATGATGCATATCATGCTGGCTATCACTCGGGTAAAGATGCTCGGCTGCATCAGGCGGTCGCAGGGAAGTCGGTAATAGGCATTGAACGTTGATTAGAGTGGTAAGCGAGTAAATGAAAGTACAAATGTCATATCGAGAAAAAATTATTTCGGCTTCAGTTCTATGTTTTCTTATTTTTATTCTCGTCATTGGCGTTGGTTTAATAAATCAACAGAAGACTGACGACAAAGTTAAATGTGACGCTCAATATGGGATGGAGAACGCATATCTTAAACTTGAGCTCGATGAACTGCGTCTTGAGCTTTTAAATCTTAAAGCGAGCGGTCTTCAACTTAATGGCGAAAACCGTTTTCCGACTACGACGTATCGCGTCGGGTCAAACCTCTGGAGGCAGCACGATGAATAAGCCCAACGTTTCCAGAGCAGGTGCTCGCATATTGCGTGTTGAAATGCCATAAATTAAGGGCACCGAAGTGCCCTTTCCAAGTTTTTAAGCCGCCAACGGGTGAACCACAGCCACTGGTTGACTGGAGGTATTTAACCGCGATACCACATGTTCTGACTCTTCCCTAATCCACTCAATTGCATCGACCATAACATCATAATAATCCGATGCATTCGGGCGTGTAGGATCATTGACCTCCGTATCCCCCGTAAAACTCTTCATTACAGCACCATTGCGATAATGAACATCTGCGCGGAAAGTCACTGGTACATAAATTCCCGCGGCTATAGCATCGACATGCTGGGTCAGAAAATCATCCTCAAACTCCATGATATCGATGTCATCAATAGACTGCTGAGACATGTACAAACGTATTTCACCAGCGCTGCCACGCCAACGCCGTATCTGTTTTTCCTCGAAATTACAGTTGCTGACAAACTGCGTCAGCGTTTCTGCACACTGATGAGAAACATCACGCAACGATCGCTCCAGGTGATCCATGAAGCGGAACCAATAGCGTTCACTCTGCCGAAATTGCGCCAGAGTCACGTACTCATCCGGCAAACTGTCGCTTTGTCCAGAGGCTTCACGAAACGTCGCTTCATCCAGTTCGTAGAGAGGCATGATGTCAGCGCGCAGCAACTGGTCGGTTCGACCACTGATTTGCGGGTGAACCCGGGGAAGATACAAATATCCATGATCTACCCCGTTACCATTAGCCTGCCAGTTCGTAGCGTTTATCCACAACGTCAGAACTTTCCTGCTGCGCTCACGCTTAGCATCGTCTGTATCAAGGCGTTCCAGCATGGTTTCCATCACGGCCGTCAGTTGCTCGTTTTCAAACAACGTTTGCGTATTAACGTAAGTATGGCCAGCGTTCTCATCCAACTGCCAGCATATTTCGTCATAATCCGGCGCATAGCCTAATGTCCGCTGATATGCCTGTTGAATATATTCATGAATAATGCACATCGTGTACTCCTGTCAAAGTAGTGATGGCAGGAGGCCCGACAGGGCGTTCCCCCTGCTGGGTAAAGTTTAAGTAATCAGTCAGGCAACCAGACGTAATGCTGGCGCCGATGAGTGGTCATCACGTTGCAGACGTCGACGTTCGTCGCGCAGCCAGGCTATCGCCTGCTGCACAACGTCACCGTAGTCTGCTGCGGTCAGCCGGCCCACATTCCCGACCTCTTTCTGAACGGAAAAACGACCGATGATGGCACCATTGTGATAATGAATCCGGCTCTCCAGCGCAACAGGGTGTATCTCACAGCGGCAAACCCGTTTAACATACTCAACGGGGTCTGTCGTGCTCATGCACTCAGGGTCTATCGCCCTCAGGTTCACCGTAATAAACCCGAAATCCGTATCAAACCGTCGAACAACACGTTCATCAACGTCACAACGTCGCTTCAATGTCGCCAACTGTGCCACACAATGTTCTCCCGTCTGCGCTAACGCACGACTTAACCAAGACTCAAACCGAGACCAGTGCTGCATCGTTTGCGCCAGCTGCGAACGGAGGATGACATCATCAGTATGTCGATCGCCTTGAGCCGTCAGTCGGATAAAATCGTCGTCAGACAAATCCAGCAAGGCAGACGGCTCGCCAGGTAACAGGCAATCAACCCGACCACTGCTCTCCGGAGACGTCCTCGGTAATAGCCGTGTATTACCACTGGCTGTGGCCAGCGCATCCAGCCCCAAAATCCATAGGGTCAGAATGCGCTCACTCAGTTGACAACGAGCCCGCAGTTGACGATTACCGGGGATCTGATCGAGCATAAACTGCATAACGGGTAACAATCGCTGGCTACGAAACACGATATCCGTATTCATGTAGTCTTGCAGATCGTTACTGATATCAGTCTGCCACTCATCCGGATGGAGAAAGAGGTTCATCTCCTTCAGGTATACCTGTTGAATAAACTGCTCTGTTAGCATGCTGCTCCTTACAAATAAAGTAAGGGCGCCTCCCCTTCCGGGAGAAACGCCCGGTTAGGGTTAAATTGTTATGTCAGGCGACTTTCTGTTGAGCTTTTCGCTCTTGTTCACGAGTCCACTTACGTTCCCAGCCGAACATCATCCAGAAAGGTGTACGCCAGGTTTGACGGAACTCCATGCTTAAGCTGTTCCCGACAATCACCATCGCAGGTATGCCACATAAAGCCAGTTGCACATACGCCATCATCGCCGCGACAGGATCGATATCGACGCAGACAGCAACCATCTGTTTCTGTGGATTGAAACCCGCTTCAAGCATGGCTTGTGCCATCGCGACAACCAGACCACCGGCACCGCATGCGGGATCTGAGATAGTAATGAAATCCCTTTCCCCACTTGTCAGCGCAGGTAGACCGTCAGACAACTGCATTTTCGCCATCATGTAAGCGATGGAATACGGCGTGAAATACTGTCCCCGGCGCTGATCGCCAAGCTCGAGCTCCATGAATACAGAACCAAGAAAATCCGCAGCGCTGAATTCCATACCGTCGACCAGTGTGTTGAAAAGCACAGGAAAACGACGCTGATCAGCTGTCTTGTAACGTTTTATTCGCCGCATGTAGTCATCTTCGATTTCCTGCACAAAATGGCACCGGTTATGTAACGCCGCTGCCGACATGTGAATAAAATCGCTGAATACTGTCCAACGGTTCTCATACGGTGCAATTTCCTGAAACTGCCGAATAAACGTTGCTCGATGTGGATTGGAACGTCCCTGGTTTCTTACCCAAGGGAGCGCGGCGAGATTTCCCGGATCATCCGGGTCATCCCCTTCTTCCTCATCGTTAGCTGCAATCTCATCGACCGATTCGGCAGACGGTGGCGGTAGCAACAAAGTGCCAAGCTCCGGCGCCTCCAGGGCGACGTCGCTATCATCGATGTCGCTGGCGACACGATGAACAGCCAGACTTCCTGGATTCAGTGAGAAACGCGCCAATGCATCAGCAACGCTATTCAACTCTGGTGTGAACAATGCCGTCGGCATATCACACCGCGGCCAGTCGTAGATTCGGGCCAGCGCATTTACCGCATTACCCGGTGAAATGTTGTAACGCAAGTGCTGATGCACCACGCTGTCACACACTAACGTCGTATCATCCAACTGCTGGCCATAGTGAGTAGTTAACAGATGTTCTGCCTGTCTCTGCCAATGCTGAACATCATCGAACGGCAATGTGGCCAACCGCTGTTTTTCCAGCCAATCAACCGCCTTGCCTGCTTCAGAAGCAGATTTAAACAGTATCCACGGGTCTGAACCCAACTCACCATTCCACATCGACGGACCAGCAAGATGTATCCCTGCCAGTGCGGCAAGAAATGCACGTCCCACATCAGCAACAAGACTCTCTTGCAGGTATTCATCCAGTTCCGGAACATCACTCCCCGTGAAACAACGGCGCCCCAGTCGAGTGGGATGTCCAGTAGCACTGACGAGCAACGCTATAAGACTATCTAGATTACCCTGCTCACTATCAGGTAATTCAATGCGATCACTTTCGGGCAGGTAAACCGCCGGACGTTGTGCATTGAACAGAACAGGAACCCCAGACGCAAACTGCCACTGCCCTACCCGCTCCATTCCAGGTACGGGAGACGGTGGCCACGGCCAGCCGGGTTGCAGCATGTCGGATAATCCCTCGCACTGTTCAACGTTGATAACCCGAAACAGTGAAAGTGACGGTTTGTAGCGGACAACGGTGGTCGGTCGCTGCCCCGGAGTGATTCTTCCGCCCAGAGAGCGTAAATCATCACCCGTCAGCCAACGATTTGATACCAGGCCGTTTTGCAACGCCGATTGCCAGAGCAACAAAGCGTTAATGCCGGTGAACCGTTGTCCGCTTAATGCGTGTTCCGGTATCCCCTGGCGAATAACACTCTGTCTCCACGGCGTTTTACCCGAGTTGACACTCTGCATCAGACGTTCTGTTAACAGCCGGCAAATATCACCGGCATCCTGTAATGTGAAAGTTTTCATTCTGGTCTCCATCAAAAATCGGGACCATCCCCTGAGGGATGGTTCCCTCAGGAAAAATCAAAAATCAGAGTACAGTGGTGAACAGTTGTAGAATCGCATGACCCGCAATAACGGTTTGCTGGCACAACTGCACAAACTGCTCATGATGCAGATAGGCCCAGACAACAGCAGATGTGATTATCCCTGTCGCCGACATGGCCATCAGAAACTGGTTACGCCGCCGGCGGAACTGGGCTTCTTTCTCAGCGACCTGCGTATGTAAAAACAGCCCCAGCGTCTGAAGCTCGGCAAAACGGCTGAACTCTTCGCGCCTTAACGCATCACAGGCCGCGTCATAACGCTCCAGTTCTTCAGGGTGGCGCTGCTCAAGAAAACGCCGGTAACCGCCGTCTCTCAACGTGTGATAGTGCCGATCGAACTCAGCCTGTAACCAGTCATAGAAACGGTTACGGGTACGTTCGATGGTGCCAGGCTCGCGAGTCAGCGACTTCATTGCGCCTTGCGTGGCCAGGGCCGATTCCTGGTGTTCATTAGTGGTCAGTAAACTCATGGTATGGACTCCGAAAAAAAAGACGGGTCCACCCCTGCGGGTGTCCCCGTCAGGGTTAGTAAGATGCTGTGTTAGTCGGTCAGGCTGATATGAATAACATCATTCTCATAACGCAGATAAAACTGCTGCCACAGCGATGTCGATTCATTGCCTTCACCGGATAAACAAAAGTAGCCGGTTGTTATTTCTGAGCGAGTGCTCGCAGCCAGTGCTTTTAATGCATGACGAATCAGACGATATAGCCGTTCAGTCTCGCACGCCGGCTCGGGCGCAAACGCAACGAGTCTTTCCCACGCGCTGTCATCAATGGCAACGGCCGGAGATGATTGCGGCCGCCCAATCATGCTGCTTCATCATTCTGAGCAGCTGACGAAATCGTCACGACAGCGGGCATCCTTTCAGGTTTAGGTCGTTGACGCACATTACGTAATAACTTCTGGTGCATTGCCAAGGCGGTATCAACCGCCTCGTCCTCACTATCCATATAACGTTCGCCATAAAACGCCTGCGGAGTCTCTTCACCGAAATATTGCAACTCCACACCAGGTTTATAATTGTGGCGGAGCTTCAGTACGACTGCACGCCCACTACATTGATGGTCATCGGCGAGCAACCATTTTCCGGTATAAATTATTCGATGATCAGTTCGATGAGTTGACGATTCCATGGGCTCAGAACGCTGACGCCAGGTCTGATAAAGCCAGACAAGAGCACGTGCAGACAATATGCTCGTCCAGCGTACGATGAACCACAGCCCTGTAAACAGAACAATCAGTATGTGTAAAGGCATTGGCATAATCCCTCCTTTCAATGAGTTAACCCGCGAAGTACCAGGACGAAAGCCAAAAGAACCAGAGAACCGGCGACTTTTAGCAACGTGAGATAACCGAGCAGTTTCAGTAGTGCATTTCTGTCTCGCCGAAAACATTCCCGACGTATGAGCTGACACAATGCGTCTTCCTGCTCTGGTGTAAACGAAGTACCCTGAGCGGGAGCTTCTTGAGTGATATCAATGTGAGACATGAACTCTCCTTTTTGGTGATAAAAAAGGGAGAACCATCCCGTGCGGGAGAAGGCTCTCCCCGTGGGGTAACGTCTGATTAGACGAAAGTATTTATAACCAGCCGCGTTCGGCAAACGACACTATTTCGCCGTGGCCAACTACGACATGATCCAGTACACGAATTTCAATCAGAGACAGTGCATTAACCAGTTTTTCAGTGATTTTCCGATCGGCATTGCTGGGTTCAGCATTCCCCGACGGGTGGTTATGGGCAAAGATGACCGCAGCCGCATTCAATCGAATCGCTTGCCGGGCAACCTCACCTGGATGAACCTCCACACTGTTAATAGTTCCGGCGAAAAGGAATTCACAGGAAATTAATCGATTTTGGTTATTCAGGAACAGAGCGACAAAGACCTCTCGTTCAATATGCTCCAGTTTGAGACGCAAGTACGCTTTAACGACTTCAGGAGACGTCATGGCTTCCAGTTTTCTAACTCGTCGCTCAAGCAGTGCTAATGCCATATTGATGACACGTGATTCACGACCGGTATAAAGAGTGGTGTTGGGGGATGTTAATTCGCGCATAAAAGACCTTTTACGGGCGAATGCTTTCCCCCTGGTGGCGGAAAGCATTGCCACTGGGGGAAAGGTAAAATTATCGAGGGTCGATAATTGATGTAAAACAGGCTGTCAGTGCATCAAACAACCTTCAAGTGAAGGCTCACATGCAGCATTGGGAACGATCCGTACACACTGGTCACTCAAAATGAGTCTTATAACTTTTGACTCACTAAGCCACTTAATGCGCGCAACCTCATCGGAAAAAGCCGAACGAGCATGCTTAACGTCGGTGACACCAAATTGAAAATAGGTGTCCCAGAATCCCCAACCAGCTTTCTTTCCCTGCAAAATCACATCATCAAAATAATGTCTGTAATTTTCGGGAATAAAGCCCAACTCAAAGGCCTGGCCCAGACACTCTGCGATTTCGAAAATCAGATAATCATGGCCTATAGTGCCACTATGATCAGGAACACAGTTGATATCAGACTGCTTGAATGTACCCATCTCCATCAATTTGCCTTCTATTGCTGAAATCACACAAAGCAGATCAACGACAGAATGACGATTACGATAAAGATGATTAAGTAAAGTATTCATAGATAAATCCTCTCTTCAATTTGAAAAGGGATTTATCCCCCATAGGGGAAAAATCCCCGTATGGGTTAAGTAACAAAAAAATGCATCAAACTCCGTATTCAATGGATCCGACCAAGCCACTTAATGTAGCCATCGAAATCACCGTCGCCATCCAAGCAAGAAGAGAATTCCCAGCAAGTATGCTTACCCTCCTGGACGCCATTCTGAAAGGCTTTGTCCCAAAACCCCTGGCCGACTTTGTTTCCCAGTGAAATCACATCATTCAAATAATGACTGTAATTATCAGGGATAAAATTCAGCCCAACGGTTTCGCCAAGGCATTCTGCGATTCCGAAAATCTGATGGTCATTGTCTGTAAAACCATCCTCGTCAGGAGAACAGTTGATCCGAAGTGCCTCGAATGCACCAATCTCCATCAATTTTCCTTCTATGTCAGAAATCACACACAGCAGGTCAACGACAGAATGACGATTACGAGCAAGACGATTAAGTAAAGTGTTCATAATGGATAAATTCCTTTTCAATTCAAAAGAGATTTATCCCCCGCAGGAGATAAATCCCGCATGGGTTAAGTCACGATATGGCTGTCGGTCAGTAGAACGTCCGGCCTTCATACCAGTTGCGTTCGACATCTACACTGAGCGCGTAAAGGTAGTAATCAATGAGCCAAATGCTCGCATTAGGGCTCTCATGAACACGGGCAGCATCCTTCAGGCCTTTATTAAAATAGTGCTGCCACATGGCAGCATTAACAGAAAGGCCGAGCTCAAGAATATCTGCGAAGTATTTGTCAAAAAAAGTACGCGGTAGCAGTTCCAGGTTGATAATTTCACCGGCCTGCCGTGCAACCCACGCTATGCTTTTTTCGTAAGGAGTCATACACGCTAAATCGTCCCACTCGATCATGTCATCAATTCTGATACGCATGAACGAAGCAGCTGTCATCAGTTCAGACTCAAGACGTATCAGCGCAGTCGCTTCCATCAATACAGACTCAATATCAGAGACAATCCTAATGAGGTCTGTTGTAGAGCGTTGTAAAAATTCATCATCACGCCGCAGGATCGCCAAGCGCGAGACAAAAGGTTTCGTGTTGAAATCGTGCATCGATAAATCCTTTTTTCGGTTCAAAACGAAAAGGGATTTATCTCCACGTGGGGATAAATCCCCGTGTGGGTACGCTCTAAGTCACTGGAAGCGGTAACGCAGCGTTGCGAGCTGCTGAGCAAGATATTCACCAGCTTTTAAAGCCTGCCGCCAGTTAATAAAAGCTTCCCGTGGTGTATTTAAATGTTCAAATCGATAGTTACCTGAGCCAGTTCCAGTACGCGCACAAATGCGATAATACCAAAAACCGTCAGTATCCCGTTCAGCCTGAGCCAGAAAACTCATGTTTCGAGATCGATTGATAAACGCCTGCCCCTTAATCCAATTGGATTCAGCGGATGCCGAAGAGCGTTTAAGAAAGTGTCGCTTCAGTAAAGCAGATGCTGCTTTACCAAAAACAACTAAACGTTGGGTAGCTAAAGTTTGCATCATGTTCTCCAAATGAAAAACGGAGAACATTTCTGCCCACGCGGGAAGAAATCTTCCCCGCACGGGTGGATGGCAGAAAGCCAGTTTTGTGAAGTGAGCCTTAACCGATAATGTTCGGTCTCTGTTTTCAAAGGTTAAACAGATTTTCGTTGCCGCTCGAAAGCGCCATCTCCCAGGCTAATGATGGCATTGGCATGTGATTACCCGAAGGCGTTCCTCTCAAATCACTGGAACATTGGCAGTTGTCAGAGACAACGGTTTGCAAAATAATCGTACACAAAATCTTCAACGCCGACAAGCCCTACAACTCTCTAGCCAGGTAAAATATCAAAGCGCTATTACCGAAAACTTACATTAGCATCTTTATCTATAGAGTAAGTCTCCCCACAGTCGTCACACTTAAATGAAGCTCCTGCAGGATTACCAACGAATCCGTCTTGCCTCTCCCCACATCGTGGGCAATTAACATATATATCGATTACATACATAGACATGACTTGGTGATGTGTATTATTACTCTCATCACTTTTCATAAGGTTAATTTCCTAAATTAATATGGACTAGAATTATTCTTGGTCAGCTTTGTTATAAACGCGAGCAACATAATGCCCCCTACCATCTCCATGACCCAGATCCATAGAAGCTAATGCTTCAGCCTCCTTTTGGCTAAAGCCATTTTTAATATGAAGATTGGTAACATCGGTAGTATACGCATATCGAAGACTATGAGGTGCGTATTTACCAACAAGCCCGGCGCTCCTTACAATGTTACGGTATTTTTCAATAGCTAAATGCAATGCAGGGCTATCAATCAAGCGATCATTATTCTTACCAGATATACTTATTGCGTTGTTTACTGCAATTATTAACTTTTCTCTATCGAGAATAGTAGTATCTCTAGGTCTTCCTCCCTTCGTTCCAAAAACCACACGCACTTTTTCATCACCATTTTGTAAAGCCTTCTGCCATGTTTTAAGTGATTTAACAGATTGAATGGTCTCTTCATTACGTAAACCAAGAAGTCGTGATAGTTCCATCGCAGCAGCTGCACCTTGATCGACAATTTTAACTTTTTCCAAGACACATTCGTATACGCTATCAGGAATGGCAACTTTCGTCCCTTCTCTGCTGGCCCCAGAAATACCTAACGACCGGTTATTTAACGTTTCATGTTCAGGGTTAGCCATAATCGTTTTACCACACGCACGTAAGATACAGCGTATCGCAGACATCTCATTTTGCAGAGTCCGTATGGATATATTTTCAAGACGTCGACTCTTTATATACATCTCGACGTGTTTTGGTTTGATATTTTTAGCATCACGAATTTGAATATTTAGGCTTCTCAACCTATCTGCAACGCGATCTGCAATTTTCATACGGTCATGAACGGTCTTGAAACTTCCGCCTCCATGCCGAGCCAGAGTTACCAAGCTTTTATTTAATTTGACCATTTAGCACTCCTATTCTAATGAGGTGAGTCAGGTATTCCGTCCGTGTGAACGGAATACCTGACTCACCGGGAACACCTAACTACAAATTCCCTGAAACATTTCATCCCGATGGCACGGTTTGGTTTTGCGCTTCATGCGTCTCAGCAGACATCTGTGCATCGGGTGGGCGAAATGTTGAACTCATACGAGATACCATGGGTGTTACCCATTCGCAGCTTATGCTGGCCTGACTTTCGTCAGCCTATCTCCACACACCAGAATTACTGGTGTCGCCATCGATGTCGTGCTGATTACCTCCTATTAACTAACTGAAATGTCCTCATGATGATGTCCTTCATACACTCGGATTGGTTGTTGAATGAATGACCACGAACAGTTATTCGACGTTTATACGTCCGTAAAACCGTTACACGTGTTGGTCAGATGGTATAGAAACCGTCTATCGGGCAGTGCGTAAGCTCTGCCCGATTACGCGCCCGCGCGTCACTTGGTATTCGCGATGCTCATACACAAGTGACGCGCGCATACTTCTGCTCTCAATCCGGACGTGGAAGATGCCAAATGTTCCAATTGGCATACCCACGAGCCGTAAAGTTCGCAGCTAGTAAGCAAAGCAAGATAAGCCTTGAAGGCGTAATGACGTTAGTACGCAGACGTCAAGAAGTCTGCTAAAGAAGCGCCTGCATATCGCAAGACGTAAAGTTTGAAGTGAGCCTTAACCGTTACCGGCCCCTGTTTTCAAAGGTTAAACAGGTTTACCGCCCGAAGGCGTCATCTCTCAGGTCATGATGACATTGGCAATGTGATCACCCGAAGGCGTCCCTCTCTGATCACCAGGACATTGGCATGTTGCATTCGAGCAACGGTACAACGTGTGTATAGTAGATCCGATTAGTTAATGAGATCAACAGGAGATCTTCAGATGGACCGCGTTGTCGCCCCCAATATGTGTAGATATATCTCAGTAAGATATGAAAGAATGCTGGCTCGCTTTGCTAAAAAAATGAATATATCAACAGGAACACTAAAAAGAGCCATTAGCTCATTAGTCGCTATGCTGGCATCACACTTAATAACGCTACCAATAATATCTTATATATTGCTAATAAATTTCATGAGAGAGAATAAAATATTAAGCTACGAATTGATAAACGAATTATATCTTTCAAATAAATTATTTATATTAATATCAATAATATTTCTAGTGGCATTCTCAATGTCTTTCACCTCATTCTTAATACCATTACATCTTTATATCAAAGAGAGAAAAAAACCAAAGGAAGAAAAAAAATACAACATGGGGAAATCAAATGTAATCGCTGTCTTTATATTTAATTTATTCTTCATAACTATATTATCAATATCTTTTATCGCTGGAAAAGAGGTGGATTGGGAATACAGCATATTAATATTCGCAACAAGTCTTTATATAGTAATTCATGCTATTGTTCATCTGACTGCAAAAACTTCAAGCAAAATATTTCTGCATGGTATGCTGATCATCTTCGTTTCAGGTGTATGTGTCATGCCAAATAATTTTGCTTCACGAATATTTTCTATTGGTTTACAGGAATTTTCAGTTGGAGGGAATATTCCAGCAACAATATATCACCAATCAGCAAGATTTGGTGAGGATGTAAAAATAATACTTCATACACCAAAAACGCTGTTTTTCAGGAAAGGTGATATTGTAGGTTTAATTCCCGGCGATAAGATCAACATGATAATTTATCGTAAAAATACGGATAATAAAGAAAAGATTCGTAATTAAAGTATCAGTTATCTACATACCCACCGGGAAAATCGGCTCGACACTCGCCGACCGCTCCCGTTCGCCAGCCCCCTTGGTTGGGGCTCGCTCACTGGCTTATTTCCCCGTGGATATGTGGATAACTGACAACATAAACGTATAAGAAATTAATTATTCAAAGTAATCTTATTGGATTGCAATATTTCAATAGCTCTTTGACATAACTCAACATCAAATAACCCAATATGGCAGCAGTGTAAGGAAATATTCAATTTTCTTGCGAGCCAAACATATCCATCTTCTCGCTGGATCCCTGCATTTTTCCACATAGGATCGAATAACCAATGTACTTTTCTACGCAACTGCCTGAGTTCTTCATTAGCTAACGTACCACGAGGCCTTCCTTGTCCTTTATGACATCCAGAATATGCCTTGCATTGCGGGCATATCCAATAGAACTGCTTTGCCAGCTCTGCACGATGAGGGTAAATTTCGCAGCCTTTCACCAATGAAGCGGAACAATTGCAATAGGGGCATATCACCTCAGGGCGAGAGCCAGCAATACCCAAAGCTTGTGGATTTAATCGTGGATGCTCTGGATCTGCTTTAATAGACTGCCCTGCTTCCGCAAGAATAGCCTGTAAGGCTGACAGCTCCCGTTGCAACACCACAGCTTTTACGCCCTGGTGATAGCGATAAGTAAAGTACCTTTCAATATATTTTATTTTGACATTATTGATTTGGTGGAGGTTTATTCCACTGGCTCTCATAAATTTGATGAACTCCTGGGCAATACACCTGCGAAACCAGATTTCTTCTTCGCTTCCCTGAGATGAATTGGCCAATCCAATGAATCGTTGCCGAAAAATAGCCGCCTTGCTCTTAGCCATATCTCCTCCTTTAATTTATTGTTTTATATACCATCATGGCAATTGCGGTCAAAAAACACACATGATACAATTAATTAAGGCATTTTTTATCCGAGGATGAGGGTATGAGCAAAGACGGATTTAACACAAATGACATCGACAGCATTGTTGCTCGTTGCAGCAAACGTCGTCACATTGACGAAACAGGCCTGAAGCGGAAAACCCTGGAAACAGGAGCCCTCCCCAGTGCGACCCATGATGCTGGAGCTATTGTATTATCATGTGTTGCTAATACACTCAGTCACCATCAAAGCAATTCAAACAAAGGCGATGGTTATAGAGATGGCCATATGGGGTTCGGTCTATATTTTGGTGATATAAAACAGGATGATTAACCAAAACGAAGTTAATCATCCCCTTCCCCTTTAAGTCACCTAGATTTGGTTACACTATTCATAACTCCCTTTCCTTGTGATATCGCAGTATCTTTGGCCATCTTTCCTGCATCTTGGCCTGCTTGCTGAGGCATTTCAGCACCTTTACTTAATGAAGTTCCGATAGCGCTTCCTAAATTCGCACCTATCCAACTGAACATCCCAATCCAGAACATAGGGAAAATGATATACATCGCCCCCATAACAAGATTCATGATCCAGCCATCTGATACCGAACTGAGAAAATCCGTCAATGGAGCCATTGGGGACTTATCTGTCAAACCTTGTTCGGCCATGCTGTCATAGAGTATTGTGATTAGCCTGTCATCAAGCCAGCCAGCTAATTCCCACCAGAACGTAATGAACACTAATGCGAAAAACACAAAAGAAATCGTCACGACTGTTTTAGGTTCATAGGCGCTGAACATCATTAATATCGGTATGGAAATAATCACCATCATTTCCAGTAGCGCCTGGATCATTGGAAGCGCTTGCTTCAACGCATCAAATCCCGGCGCGGCCTCTATTTGCTTCATGCCAACGCCAGCCGTGGATGCCATGCGAGACAGGAATGACGAAACCCCAGACAAACCACCGGTTGCATAGTTCTCATTACCACCGATGGTGTAGGATTCCCCCATTCCAGACAGACCAACATTTCTGGGGCTGACCAGCCAACGTAAAGCAGCCTCTTCCCATTGGCTACCAGCACTACGTTGCAACCCTTTTTTTGTACTATCACTGATATTGGCGAGTACCCTACTCTTCAGCCCATTATCACCATCAGACCACCATTGCTTACAGGTTGGATATCCTCCGCGGCCGACGTCGGTATATCCACTATCTCGCTGGCTGTCATACGGCCATTGGCTGCGTGGCTCTGTCGATGTGTAAGTATCGTAATAGCCAGACGTATTCAGAAAATAGCTACTGCCGATCCAACCCACCGAGTTAATCGTCGCATCGCTTAACTGGCTGTTTGTACTCTTCAGCCGAAAATAGCTCCGGGCATAGCATTGGTCTGCAAATGACTGGATTTCATCCAGTAATACAGGGTCTCGTAGCTTGGTATTCTGCACTTCGAAACGTAATTGACGCAGATTATCCCCACAGGGGATTGACGCTATCATTGCCTGCGTCGTTCCCTTCGATACCAGGTGCAACATATACCACCACACCGGTACCTCAGCCGTTCTGCCATCAAAGTCATTAACCAGCCCTCTGTAACCAGAGTTCTGCGGCGACGGCACGTTTATGCCACACTGTTTCGCCCGGGAGCTGTCAAACTTAATCGCGTTGATATCGACTGGCAGCAGAGGAATGCAACAAAACAGCATCATACAAAACGCAATGTAAAGAGCATGCTCCATCCTTGGTAAGGCCAGTATCCCCTTGTTCCCTTCATCAGCCCCTTCTTCCCTCACCTTCAGCCAGATACCTAGCACTTTAAACACCAACGGCAACGCAAAGAGCCCGGTACTGAGCAGAATGTCCCAGAAGGCGTTATTCAATATCCAGCCAAAAAGCACCAGGAAATATTCAAGAAAACTATTCGCTGTCACGATCGCTCCTTATGCCACTAAGGCGCGTAAGTTGGCCAGCTCGATGAAGAGGAGGAATCCAGCGGCCAACCACTCCAGTCGTCTTAAGTAAGCCGGCGATGCAGTGGCAGAAATGAGTCTGGGACGAACAGCATAAAACCATAGCCACGCCAGTCCGGCGTATACCATCATGCGCCAGGCCAGCAATATATAACGGCTGTCATGCAACCAGACTTTTATGCCCTGACCATCCGGATCGTTCTCAAACAGCACGGCAGCCAGCAGCATCAATAGCGTGATAAGTAACAACCAGGTAATGAAGAACAGCAGATGACGCCGCCAGTAGCCATAAGGCTTGGTCTTAGAGTTCGCCACAGTTACTGCCCTCCCTGATTCTGGCTCAATCCGTTAAAGCCTTGATCCTGGCTCCCACTCTTTTGCTGGAACCGGTTGCCTTGATTACGTACTCCCTGACGTTCCAGCGTGGTCAGCAAGCTGTTGTTACTGATGGCTTTACGGATATCCATTTCATTTTTCAATGCAGCCAACTCCCTGTCCAGAGCATCAATACGCCGGTCACCTTCAGACAGCGCTTCAGGTTGATCGGCTGCATTCGGTTCGGATTGTCCCGTAGTCAGCATCCTGCGCATCGTCAGTGCGGTTTCAACGGTATCCGACATCGCCAGTTCACCGGCTAAACGCTGAATGAGTGCGCTATTGTCCGGATCATCTTTCAGGGACTGGATAACGCTACGCGTCACAACCATGCTGCCTGTTTTGAGCTTGGCCAAATTGCTGGCCGTCGGCGCTTCAGCACCGCCAACCAGTTTTACCAACTGCTCCGTATTTTCTTTTGTTGCTTCTTCCAGCATTGGGGAGAATCCCGTGCCGGCAACACTGCTCCCAGGTTCGTTCTCCACGCCGCCACTTGAACACTGACTGGCATCCCGGCAGGTACGAATCGAGCGATCGCCGAGTACCTTGACTACCGCTTCAGCCGCTTTTTCAGAAGAAGGGAAACGCTGGCATGATGTACCGTTGCAGCTTGATGAGCTGACACTGCTGTTACTCGTCACTGGCAGGTTATTCATCATATTGAAGCCGGCTTTCGCCAAATCCCGGGTGGGCCTGATAGCTGCCTGTCCCTTTCCACCGCGTTTTTGGCCACCAATCCAGGTGGCCCCTTCTTCCCCTGTCGCTTTCTGCAACTTCTGGTCGCTACTGACTGCATCGCCGTTACTGGATGCCACAATATCCTTGTATTCCTCCACAACTGCAGCCTGAGTCCATTTATTACCCACGGTATAATCGGCCATTTTGTTGGCCATGCTCTGGCAACTCAGCTTGGCCTTGTCAAAGCTGAGTCCTGCCTGCAACACACCATTGGTCAGCATTTCATACAGCGCAGGATTGGCACGCTGGATGACCATCGCCGGCATACTGGCCACAGCACCGGTAGCCCCCTGAATCACGGTTCCCATCAGATCCTTAAAGCCACTGGTAATACCGTTAAGCTGATTACCGACTGTCGTTTTCATATCGAAATTGCCGCACATCAGGTCGCTGCTCCAACCACCGGTAACGCCCAGACGCGTCATGCTGTTTCGTGATGACGGAGGTGATATCACCGTACCGCCACCGATCGAATAGAACAGCCCGTCACTGACCGCACCGCTGACAGATGCCCCGGAGGGTGAAGTATTAATTTCAGCTCCCACATGAGTTGCTGTGCCGAGGATCGTGATGGCCAGAATGCCGGATAAAATAGAGACGGACGGGGAATAGCGCGTTTGCTTTGTTTTCATTGGTATTCTGCCTGCTTAAAAATCGGAGCTGTAAAGGAAAGTCTGGCCACGCCGTTTGCAACAGCTATAGGGTTGCCACAATGCCCAGGCATACTGGCCATTCTGTGCAACGGCACCACTGTCAGGAAAAACCGCACATGAATTGGATAACTGAGGGGATAAGCGCTGCCATTTATGATTTTGCGTCCCGGTATTTTCACGAACCGGGTCAGGAGGCCAGTAGCCAGGAGAACGTTGTCCAACCAGAGGTTGATAGACATGAAGCTGCCCACTGCGCGTAATGACATCAGCAACACGCTGTGCGACTAAAGCGGCAGATTTATACCCGTCATGCTGCGTTACAAAGCCACTACGTGGATAAACATTCCCCCACATATTCGCTGATGCCTGGCTCCCCAGTTCACGTTGTCCGGGGATCAATGCTTCAGGATAAAGCGATTCAGGAATACCGCTGCGCCAGACCAGCGCATCAAGTGAGCTCATAAAGTACGGAATGAACGGCGTAGCAGCCGTCTGGCATGAATAGCCTGGCACCATACCGCCGATCGCTGAGGTTGCAGGATGGCCATACGCATCGGCATAGTAGAAATGGAGATTTTTCTTGCGTAGCCCTGGCGCTTTCAGCTCCTGATTTCCGCCGCCAGTCGCAACGCCGGATAGTGAACCGACAAGTGCACTTTCACCACTTCCTGCTGCCTGGCTCACTGTCGCCATTTCTATCCAGGGATTTTCTCCCTCATTGGCATAGGCAGAAACCACCGCTTCAGGAATAAAGTGTTCTACTTTTACCGACGTCTTAATCGAGCAACCAAATGGGGTACAAAGGAGCCAGTAACAAATCCCTTTTACACGCCAGCTAATACAAGACACCGATGTTGCACTGGCCATCAGACTGGCGGTATTGACACTGGCGGTACATAAGCCACTGCCAGTGAGCAAGACAGCCAAAAGCAGCCGCCGACTACGAGGAGAAGAAAGTTTCACGGCTTCGCCTCCTGCACGTTCGTCAGGTGTTGACGAGCCAGGTCGACGTCGGTGGTACCGTACACTACCCAGCGATCATCAAACACAATGGCCGGGTATTTTTTTACACCCAACGACCATGCCCGGATAACGCCCTGGTAAGCATCCTGAATTTGCTGCTGTTGTTTAATAAAGGCAGGCGATCCCACAATCTCACGAGCTTGTTTTTCAGCCTGCATAGCGTCAGTGGGCAACTGACCAAGCAGGTCCTGCTCCGCTTTTGAAACTGCATCGAGATAAATAACGGGGATATCTGAAGACACTGAGGAAACGGGGTGCGCGCTGTCAGTATAAATCACCGTACCGGCGAATGCGTTCAAAGCAAAACACATGGCCGGCAGCACGCTGATACTTCTTATCATAGTGAACACTCCTTAGACAGATACCCGTCTAAGGTGCAATCATCAATGCAATACGTCAGCAAACAACTCTATATGGAATAGTGAAAATTTACATCTCCAGTATGACTCCATTCCCCGTCAAATACGTTCTTAGGCACATGGCTATTGTAATAATCCTTATGTGATGATCAGCACAGAATGAAGTTTTAGACATACAGGACAGTCGGCTTTGAGCGAGGAGCGGATATTATGGCCCTTTACATTCTGCAGCGGTGAGGACTTCGGGCCGGTGCCACCGAAACGCAGTTCGCGTAGGTAATGGCTGACACCACGATAAGGTGGTTTCGCAGCAACGCCTGCTCCAGGCGAAGTCGGATCTCTGCTGGCCACTGTAAAATGCCACTCAGAGACCCGGGGTAATGTTCCTCTCTATAAGGGGTTGAGCCAGAGCATGCCGTATTTCTGCTCCCGGGCCTCAAATGCGTGGCGCCCCCCTTCAAGCACATCGCAGATTGCTCTGCGCATGCTGTTTGGTGCGTCATGATCGCCGTACTCCAGTGCCCCGGCTCGGTAACTGATCACCTCTTCATCGTTTGTGGCAATGATCACCTGTTCCGCATCACAGTTCACCACCAAGTTAGCATTATGAGTCACTATGATGACCTGACGGTACTGTTTGATTTTCCGGAATAGCGGCACCAGATTGTGCATGATGAAATCGTTATCCAGATCATCCTCCGGCTGGTCAAAGACAAAAGGTGAGCCAAACGCATCCGTAGCCAGTTTGAGGCAGACGTAAAAGGTTCCGCGCTGACCGGCAGACAGTTTCTCGACGGTTTTTCCTTTGTATTCAAACTCCGCCCTGACGCTCAGGTATTGCTGGATATGTTCCGGACTGAAGAGGAAGTTCAGGAGGGCATACGGCCCCTGACTGTTAAAATACTCACTGCGCCACAGAAATTCTTCAATGGACAGTTTTCTGTCAGGGCATTCCGGCAGTGCGATTACGGGAGCGTTGGAGAGCAGTGCATGTAAATCAGCAATGGTTTGCACCCGGAACACATCACGCAGCCGTTCAACAGACGTCTGTTCAGCGGAAGCCCTGAACCGGCCGCGGTTCATATGATCCAGCATGCCGTTGTAAAATGCCGCCACATCAAAATGCGGCCGACCATAAATACGAATGTCCGTCAGAATATCTCGGATTAGCGCCTGTTGATCGTCAGTCAGGTGCGGTCTGGTAGCCAGAGAGGCATAGGCAGTATCGATAACCGCTTGCCTTGCCAGCAGAGTGTCAATAAAAGCGGTAGCCAGTTCGCTTCTCTGGAGTAACTCCTGCTGATACTGTGTCTCCCGGGCGTCGATAGTGCTTAGGTGTTCCTCAGCCCGATCCGCCTGCAGCTGATATGCCTGCACCTTCTCCAGCAATCCCGGGATATCCTGACCCAGCCCCTGCTCCTGAAACGACGCAATGATACGGCGATTATCCTCGGCAAGCCGGGCAGTCTGCTCGTCAATACTGGCCAGCTTTGTCTCGACAACGGCGGCCAGCAATGACAGATCAGGGTACGGGATAACCATGCCGTCATCGACGGCAGCATTGATGGCGTCAATCTTTGTAATCAGATCCCGGACGGTAGTATCAATCGTTGTTTGCAGCCCGGTGGCATGTTTTCTGGCCTGTGTCAGGGTGGCCTGCTGCCCGCTATTGGCACGAAACTGCGCGATCATTTCTCTGTTACGAGTGCTGGTCAGGACATCAATTTTTTCCCGGGCAGTTCTCGCAAGCGCTTCCTGAAATGCACGCGTATTGATCGGCTCATTACGCTCATTTTTAAAGGTAAGAAACTCGCGCCATGCGCGCCATGCACTGAGGTTTTCGTTGAGCAGTTCCCCCGTACTGCCGGCCTCATGGTGAGAAGACAGCCGCAGCGTTTTTTTAATCTCATCGCTGATAAGACTGGGCTCCTGGCAAAGTTTTTTGATCTCGCCCTGGGATACGTGAAGGTATTCATATCCTTCTGAATACGTATCAAAGCGCACCTTTTCCCCGTTGGCCTTGTCCAGTTCAACGCAGAGATTCTGCACATTCACCGCACGTTGCTCACTTCCCCTGGCTGCGGCTCCGGCAAACCGGGAGCGAAGCGCATCTAGGAGCAGACTTTTTCCGGTTCCCCGACCTCCGATAATGGCAACCATGTCCTGGCTCAGGGGGATTGTCAGTTGCCGGAAGCGGATCTCCTGACCATCAAAAATGCTGCCTTCCACCTCGATCTTACTGAAGTGAGCCTTGGGTGTGCGGGCGGCCAGCCAGTCATCACCGATCCTCAGTCGCGACTCGGGTTCAAGCAGAGCCTGCCGAAGTCCCTCAAATGTCGGCAGCGCCTTAACCCACGTATAACGCCCGCCAATCTGTGCCATGCTGTGCGCGTCCGAACACAGAAATACAGGTTTGATTGTAGCGCCGAGATAACGGTCGGTCCGCAGGTAAAATTCACGATCGGCGACACCACCGAAAATTATCTGTCCCTGGCGGTCAATCTCGGTCGCGGCAGCAGCCGATCGGCCGGTGGCCCCCGGACGGTATCCACCGTAGCCGTTGGGGCACACGGCAATCAGAAAGTCCTGGAATGGACGCAGTGCGGAATTAAGATGGGAAGTCAGCTCTGACAGTGCAACCGTAATGGTATCAACACCGTGCCCGCTGTCGCCAACGCTTTTCTCATAGCAGTAGATATTCTTCCCCTCGCCATCCGTCAGCCTGATCGGCAGGTGGGAAAGGATTTCATTAATGCGCTCAGTTGAAAGCTTTTCTGAAAAGAGAATATGGACGTTAATGAACTGATCATCCCGGTTCTGCTGATCGAGACGAAATTCCACGTTGGCAAGTACCGTGATCGCCAGACCCTGCCGGGCAATTTCCTCCCGGACGATTTCCAGTTCGTTCTGCCGGAAATAAAAGTAGTTCGTCACGGCGATGAGGGACAGCTGGTGCGCCCCCAGCGTGCGAACATAATCCTCAATATCATCCGGAGTATAGCTGTTGGCCAGCCACGTCAGGGGACTGTGGATATGTAAATCCCATTTATTCCATTGTGAGCCTATCACCGGCGGATCCTTCATACAGAAAGTGTATCCGTCATCTTAATAGGGTTAAAACTTCTCGGCTACGGGATTAACGCACTCGCGTGAAGCAGATTTGATCCGGCGCGCTTTTTTCGTTTCCTGAGGGCAGAAAGATGAAGTGGCCCGTTCCCCGTTGAACAACACAAATGGTTGTTAGCTAGTTCCGCTTTGGCACAGGGCCGCTGTTGCAGCCCTGACAACCTTAGACTTCAATCGATTCAGAGATCTCTAACGCATCATCGACTTCAATGCCCAGATAACGGACAGTGCTTTCCAGTTTCTTATGGCCTAACAGAAGTTGGATCACCCGGAAGTTCTTGGTTTTTTTGTATATCAGGTAAGGTTTTGTTCTTCTCATGGAGTGCGTCTGTAGAGCGAATCATCAAGACCAAGCTTTGCTGCCCCCCATGAAAAATACGATTGTATTGCCGGGTTGAGATATGTTGGCAAGAACCGACTCGAGATTGGAACAAGTAGTCTCTACCGTGCAGATTGCCCAGTTTTATTAGCGCAGCAACTGCTTCTCTTGTCCCTTTGTTTATCTCAAATTGGACGGGGCTACCGATTTTCTTTTGTAACACCGTTGCTCTGCTCGAAACAGAACTGCCATATGTAACATCTGATACTTTGAGTTTTACCAGATCAGAGCCTCGTAGTTTACAGTTTACTGTCCAAGGCCATATTGAAAAGGGCCAGATCGCGCGTTTACCTTCCAGTTCAAGTCTGATTCGAATCCCCCAGAGATGAGATATCTGAAGCGGCTTTTTTTGTCCGATGATACGATCTTTGTTCCACGGTGACGTGTTCATACTCGAACCTCCTACAATGTGGTAGATTTGTGTATGGTTGTCCTTCCTGAGCGATAAACGGACAGACTATCTGAAAAATAACCATCCAGTAATGGCTCTAAATGTCCAGTGCTACATCCCTTAGGCTTGCCGTGTTAAATTCACTATCGGAAATCTGTGATACCTGAGGGGTTGATGACGTATTCAACTGTTAGCTCATCTATATCATGATTGCGTGAACGATCTTTGATATCTAATATTTTTAATGCTGCGTAGTTGCCGAAACGATTTTTAAGCAATAATATTTCTCCTTTCTGTGGACACTCATGATCCGTAAATTCGTAATTCGTGGCATCTTGAATTTCGTTTATATTAGCTTTATCAGGTACAACCGCAACTGCTTGAACTGAAGGAGTTCTAGCATAGGCATGAATAGAAGAATCTGAAGCTGATGACCACTGGGTCTCAAAAAAAACATTATCTTTACCAAATTCATATTTATTGCAATTTTTATTAAAATTAAAACTAACAGTGCCTTTATTTCTTAATGAAGCATACTTCTTTGTGTTCCACGGGAAACCCTGCCCAATAATGCTATTTATTCCGTACAAGCCAACGATAATTGGCTCAATTCCTGGTTCCAAGATGAGCCAAAAAACTGACAGGGGTACCGCCGAGAAAGATATGTAACTCGTTAGTTGCTGCTTGTTGAGCATCGAGGCTTTCCTTAAGTTCAAAAAATACTGTGGCTGTACCTTTACCTCACCCATCCATATATATCGTAGCGCAATTTTTTCAATGAGAGAAAGGTAACCCGCCGACTAGTGATTGACTCGCTGTTGGGTGAGCAATGTCCGCTGTGGCACGGAGCGGACAACTATCGGATGCTGAAGGTCTGGGACATTGCTTAAAGCGTTCTTTGTGAATCAACAGGGAGCAGGTCAATCTTCTGGACCGGTGCCCAGACACCTATGAGACACTTTTCGGATTTGACTGATTTTATTGTTGACATGATGCTTAACCAAAGTGATGATTGCATAATAAATATCTTAATAAAATTTTTATCACCTATAAATCAATTAGTTAATGAAAAATCATTTGATTGGAATTTAGCTTAATTTCATCATTTTATGGAAGGTAGTATGTCAGGAGATTCCCCAAGAGCCGTTCTGCTAGGCATGGTGAGTAATAAAATCACTCACCTTAAACTAAAGTGCAACGCAAACAAAAGACGTTTTCAGTGGCTTACTGCCGGTTCAATTATTTTCAGTGCAGCGATAACCTTAACATTGGGATTTGACCTTCCAGAACACGTTTCGGGACAAAAAAACACCGCATTGGTAATTGGTATGGTATTAACATTGATTAATGGGTGGTTAGCCATATTCGATTACAAAAAACTTTGGATAAGGCAAAAATCCACACTCTTTGGTCTCTACCAACTTGAGAACGAGCTAAATTTTTTAACCGAATCTCCCCAGGACCAAGAGAGAGTGGAAATTTTGTTTAAATCGTATCAGGCACTCTGGGAAAAGGATGGTAATGAATGGGCAAACATTCAGAATACCTCTGCTCCTGACAACAATTGACGGTAAAATAGCCCTATGAATTTTTTAAAACTTACAATCGATCAAATTGCCATTCATCAGATTTTTCCCAGAGATGAAAATCGGAAGGAAAAAAAACCTGTCATGGGAACGGAATTAATCCGGTTTGACAAAATCGCAATGGATGATTTTAAACGACGTGTAGTTGATTCGTTAGGAAACGGGTCATCAGCAGTAAGGATGCAAATTACCGACCATAAGAAGGGTTCCACACCATTACTTGTCAGTAAACTACATGGCCTTAAGGAGAAAGAATTTATTCAAACGAGCTATGAGATCGCATCAAACCTGAGCGCGGCCCAAACTAGGAAGGGAATGTCTGGCGGGATAGTTGTTGTTTTTAGTGCTTTTTATAATCCACAGAAATTACACCTTGTAGGGATTATCAAGGCTGACATTCACAGTGGATATGAAAAGTATCAGGATAAAAATACCGGTCTAATATCACTCAAGCATGTAGAAGAACTGCTGCTAACCCCCTCCACTAAGCTCTACAAATCAGCAGGTTTCTTCCGCCGCGAAGATGCCGTTGATTCTAAAGACCTAAACGAGCAATGGTTAGTGGAAATTTCTGACTACCAAATAAATAAATCTGATGGCAAAGCGGCGGCGCAATATTTCTATCAAACTTTTCTCGGATGTGATTATCCTGAATCCAGTGCAAGAACAACGAAAAAATATTTTGAATTGGCCACAGAATTTATCAGTGAGATGGATATCGATGAACAGGAACGCACAAATTTACATAACGCGCTTTTCGCTGACCTCAAAGCCAGAAAATCGGAACAGGTTGAGCCCTTAAAATTTGCTGAAACATATATGAAAGCTGAAGATGTTGATAATTTTCGCGAGTATCTGGAAGATTCAGATTTTCCTGTGGAAGCTTTCATTAAGGATACCCAGCACATCACTAGCAAACTGAAAAACAGACGAGTAAAATTCAGTAAGGACATTCGGATTAGTGCTCCGTCGGAGATTTTTGAAGAGTTAATTACTATTGAAGTAATCGAAGGGGAAAAGCAGGGGGATGGTTATACTCCTAGCTGGACTAACATACTGATTAAAGACAGGATTATCAATCAGCAATGAATGAGAGCGAGTTTCTGCAACGGTGGCATAATGAGCAAGCCATGTACAAGGCTTGGGGTCGCTATGTTGTAGATTTCATCTCTGCCGCTTTAGTCGATGAAATGCATAAAGATCTGAAAAATTTTCTCAAAATCCCGGCATCAAGTCGGGTTAAAGAAAATGATTCATTGATCGATAAAGCCTTCTATCGTGATAAAAGCTACAAGAATTCCTACGAAGATATAGAAGACAAAGTTGGGGCTCGCTTTGTTGTCATGCTGGTGTCTGAAGTAGATGATATTTGCGGAATTATAGAAAAAGCGCATCAGGATGGAACATGGCACGCGAATAAATGTCGAGACTTTAATGAAGAAAGGAAATTATTCCCAACTCTTTTTACATATCAGTCCCACCATTTTATTGTTAGAAGCAATTTTGATTTTATCTACCAGGGAGTGGAAATAAAAAATAATACACCCTGCGAGGTGCAAATACGTTCTTTACTACAGCACGCTTACGCTGAACTGACTCATGAAGTCACTTACAAGAAAAAAACGGTTATAGACCCCCATGTAGGTCGCACAATTGCCAAAACCATGGCATTTATAGAAACAGCTGATGATTTTTTCAAAGATGTTAAAGAAAAAACAGCCAATAAATCCATGGTTAATTTCGAATATTTTTTGGATGAGCTATTT
The DNA here is from genome assembly GCF_012427845.1 of Pectobacterium punjabense. Classification (NCBI taxonomy): domain Bacteria; kingdom Pseudomonadati; phylum Pseudomonadota; class Gammaproteobacteria; order Enterobacterales; family Pectobacteriaceae; genus Pectobacterium; species Pectobacterium punjabense. The sequence continues at coordinate 1,070,846 of NZ_CP038498.1, read as the reverse complement.
ACATCATTAACTGGTACAAAATCTGTTAGGTTAAAATCATCACTGTATATATATGACACGTTCTCGGAATTAATAGACGAAAAACTTCCAGAGAAAATTAACCGTTTCATATCCCAAACTCCGAGTTTAGACGAACTTATTAGTGAAGGCAAAAAACGGCATGCTTTCTACAATCAAAGCGTAATAATATTCGTTTACTGGCTTGTTCAAAAAAGACGCGCTACAGTCGAGAGAGACTGGCCACTGGAATGGCAGTTAGCATCTGATATTGCACTTGATCTTAACGTTTCATTGAACAGGTATACCTAAAATCTGCAATACGTTATAATCTTCGAATAAATGAACAGACTGCACAAGCAGATTCAGTCTTGAGCTTCCAGCCTATGCGTCAGCTTCTGGCACGGAGCGGACGGGGCATTACGCTGAGGGACTGCTTTGAGCGATCTGCGGACATTGCTAACAGCCTTCTGTGTGAATTCTCAGGGAGCAGGTCAGCATAGCATCACGTTGAGGCTGTTACCCTACTTGTTCACACCAACCCTAACTCCACAGGCTGATTCATAAATTAGTAATTTGCGTGTTTCACACTTTTCAAAAATGCTTTCATATTTTCATTAGGTTGCTCAATTTCGAAGTTACTTCCATATAACTCTTGTAATTTTGGCCATAACTTACTTAATAACCTTCCCCTGCGATAAAATGGATGTATCCAAACGGTAGATAGGTACGGGGAATTTGCATTTGAATTGTTTATTGTGACTAGCCCAACTAAACATTGTCGATAACCACTATTATCCATTGATTGTATTTCTTCGACGAATGGATACGCGATTACATCAGTCCAACCATTATCGGTTGTATCCCATTGCATTCCGTCATGACATTCCTTCGACTGATAGCGGCGTAAAGCTACACACGCGAGCTTTTGCCAATCTGGAGAATTAATTGTGATCTCTTCATCGTATGACGCGCCTATTGGAGCGGGTATTGGTCTGATTAATCCAGCATGGCATTCATTATAGAACTTCATGTCTCCCTCAGAAACGTTGCGTACGTTGGTTTGCTCCATGTGTGCGCCATTCAAAAATAGCTCTGATAGTAGTGTATCTACGCTGTAATCTTTATTGATTATTGTCGGCTTAGAGTTTTTCTTATTAAGGCCGCGAGTAACGATTTTTTGATCAATGTTAACAACATGGAATAATCCGTCGGGGAGGCTAGCGAACCACGATGAGGCATCTGACCAGAATAGTATGCCTTTTGTACTTCTTAAAAATTTAATTAAGTTAATACAAGCTTCTTCACTAGTCTTGCCGTTGATGCGAAGTATGTTAGGATTAAAGTAATATTCATCCATATCGGGGAATGCAGCTTCGCAAAATTCCTGTACATAATTTAGCACCTGTATTCTACAGAAATCATCATAGCTGGTAATAACTAAGGGGGTATCTTCATTGCTATTATTATTATCAATAATGCAATCTATAGCGAGACTTACTGCTTTGAGTATCACTTCAGTTGAATCTAACGACTCTAAAAATTTTGTCTTTCGTGTGCGAATATCCATGTATGACCTGCGCTATTAAAATTCATGAATGAACGGTTTGTCATTTGGTTGTAAAATGGTGGTTTTATTCGTTGCTACATTTAAACTGTTGTAGAGCATAATTGCCAGGTTCGATGCATTTTCAATCAGCGTTTCAAGAGCCTGGTCTTTAATCACTACGAGGTTCCCTTCTTTATCCTTTCCACCACGATGCACTAAGTGATTTCGATTGAGGGTTGCCAATTCAATAGCTTCTATCGGACAGTCTTTTTGTACTTTTATATCGAATGTAGCTTCATAGCGGTCGATTACCTTTTTAGTGCTATGCCAGCTTGCACTGATCAAGTGTTCCTTGATTGACCTGATTAGCTCTCCCCTAATTTTCTCGATGGGTTCACCCTTGAAAGGCAACGCAGCAATATCTTTGCTTACTTTAAATTCAGTCTTACCTTTTTCTATACAATTGGCTATGTAAACATCATCTTTCTCTATAGAGTTAATGAATAGTTCAACATAAAGCGTTTCCAAAGCTGTAATAACATTCGTGTAGAGCAAACTAAGCAAGTGGTCTTTTTGCTGTTGTTCAGTTTTATCTTTTGCAAGTTTTTTTATTTTATCGATATTGTCAATGAATTTTAAATACGGATTACCGGAAGACGTTACAGCGTCGTAAATATCATCATCGTACCAATCATCTATATTATTTGAGTTTCCAGACCAGTCAAAACATTGTGTTTGTAAGTCATCTACTAATTCCTCGATATACTCAGCCTTGACATATTGATCGAAGATGGCTTGTAGTTCTTCGCTCGCATCATACGGCCCGCCATATATGTAAGCATAGCCACCTTCTCTACTTTCATACGGACAAGCATTTGCCGGATCTTCAAAGTTTTCAAAGAACCAGTTTTTCATTACTTCGAGTTGATCTTTTTTGCTTATGTATTTTAAAGATTTTAGTGGGACTTTCTTTCCATTAACCTCGAAAACAATTTTCACGATGTGACGTCTCCTTGTATGAATTGCGCAACTATTGTATCACGGCTGAATACAGGGCATAACCTGTCCCCTAAACTAACATACCATGTGCCAGTAATGTCCGCTGTTGGCACGAAGCTGTCTGTCAGATTATGTAGCCCTATGCCATAAGAGTAATACAGCTTACGCGACCTGAAACAAGGGGGAATTTACTCCCCCAACATGTCATGATCTTGCTCAGATCGCCAACGTAAATAGTTAAACTCCGCCTGCCAGCCACAGAACCCTGCCGCCGCTGCGTTTCTTTCGATCATCCAGCGTGTTTCTTCGGGATGCATATAAGGTTTCCACTGCTCTGGTATAAGCGGTTCCGGTTCATCATCAGGATCTTGCTCCTTCTCCCAGCGTTTTTCCTGCCATGCTGCCCGCAAATCATCATCATCTGATGTTTCGTAATACAGGAAATAAAAAATATCCTCTGTCAGAAGGGCTGAATTGATCCCGAGAACGGAGAGCATTCTGGCTCGCTCCTCCTGGTCCTGCTTATGCATATCCAGGTTAACCTGCTCCATAAACTCCTGGTATTCACGGTCATCAATGCGTTCCTTCTCCTTTGAGCCCCCAAGCACCCAATCAAGCCACTCGCCATCATCTTCCACGTTTTTCTGCTGGGACTGCTTGATTTCTGAAACAATCCCTTCCAGCATAACCTCATTCCAGTCAGGTTCAGGCCTGGCGCCACACTGTTGCCGTAGTTGCAGGTTAATCAACGTAATCAGCGACGCAGGTTCATCCGGAACAACTTCATTGATCTCTTCACTTACTTTTGTTTCATCGGTGAGCCGGGGTAACCCCCTTTTCTCACGGCCGCTGCCAACCCGGTCGACCAGAAAACGTTCCTGCCAGGCTTTCCCTGCCGCTTTCTTACCTTCACGCTCCATACTGGTGGTGTATTTCATCAGAAAAACGTGCATGTATCGCTGACGTTCTTCCGCCATACGGATACTGACATCATGGAAACGTTGATAGAATGCTTCATCATGGCCACAGTCCATACTGTCCCCTTCATGGGCAATCTCATGCTCCGTCAGGCTAAAGAGGTAACTCGCAGTTCGCAATGGATCGATACGTAATCGCTGAACCACTTTAATGTTATAGGCGATGTAGTTTTCACCATCCGTCCAGGCTTCAGCTGACGTCGATTCCCCTAACAGGATATGAAAAATTTTTCCACCACGGGTGTAGTTTGCCCAGCGACCTTTACCTCCGGTGCAACGACGAGCATATTGAATCAGGCACCAACGTAACGACCTCCAGGCTCGAAGGGTTTCCGCGTCGAGCGCATCCTTTTCCCTGACCAGTTGAGTTCGTTCGACAAAAGCATTACTCAACGTATTGAAATCAATAATGGCAGGTTCAAAGGCTCTCTCGACATACCACGCGCCCCTCTCGGTCCGATCGCGCTCACGCAAGTTATTATGGATCTGAGCCAGACACTCAATAAATTCATCGTTGCTGTAACAGCCGAACCGGGTCAGTGTAATTGGGTGCATCACCACCACAATATTGGCACCGGCCAACAACTCGCCACGGGGAATATCCTCGCTACGGGCGATGGTGAAACATCCTTCATATCCTCCAGGTCGCTGCCACCGGCATTTGTTCAGAAAATCGACCAATGTGACATGCTTTTTCCCAGGTAATAACGTAATGACCTCTTCATCACAATACAACGTGACCAGTGAGCGACTTCCTGCCATTAGAGAACGTGCTGCATTCTCTCTCCGGGACTCTGTTTTACGGTAGTGGCCAAGCTGATTCGCCAGCGCGGCGGCCAACTCACCAAAGCGTTTAGCGATACCTTGCCATATCGGGCAGGTTTTACGGAGGATCTCTGTTCGGGAAACATTGAGTCCGATAGCACGTTTACTGACGATCAGGCCGCCAACACCCCACATATGTCCGGGATCATGACGTACCAGCACGCCCTGGTTATAGATGGATACCGCACCCTCTTCACGTACGCGATACCAGGCGAACTCATCTTCAGCATCCCATTTCTCCGTAGCCGGATTACGGGTGATCAACCGTCCATTGAGCTCTACACGAATCGGGGTATAGCGAACCAGATCGCGGATTTCCTGAATGGCTGACATTAATTCAGCCTCACTCAATGGTTCATACCATTCGCCAGTGATTTGACAGCCAGATAATCCTTCTCCCAGATCTTCCAGGTCATAGTGATAGCCCATGAGGCGAGTATCGACATGCATCTGCCAGAACTGTGAGCGCCACAATGTTCTGGCGTGCGCCATAATCTGCCCACGTCCCAACCGGAAGCGGCCGTAGGTCGCATCCCCCTCGATGTGCGGTGTGCCGAAACGACCGAAGTAATTCACCACATCATCTCTTGATGCAAAACCATGGCCATCATCAGTACAGGTAAATCCCTCCTGGGACACCGTCAATAATACTGAAGACGCCTGCGCATCAACGCTGTTCATCAGCAGCTCTATCAGGGCTTTACCCAGAGAACCCGCCTGACTGTATATAATGTGATGAATAATCTGGGGATCAAGCTCGAAAGGGTATCGCATGAATGTGTTCTCCTTATAAGGTAAACAACCATTCTCGATAGCCAGCTACGGGAGAGAAGCAACAACTCTGTTTGAAGTAATCACAATTACCGAAAGAAATTATATCCAGCACAAAATGAGTTTAGCGCTGTAATTCTGGGCAAAAACGGACACAGTATTCCACTGTAAAAGCGTGACAGGAAAGCCCACATGTCAGACAAAAAAAATCCCTCTCAGGCTCACCCACAGGGGATCGTGTTACCTTCTATCGAGTTACCCGCAACACACTTTGTCATGCAGGACAATCATCATGTATTTTTTGTGTCACTGGAACACATATTGCTTTGCCTGCAAGAAGCAGAAAAACAGGGCGAAGTCCCTCCTCTGGAAAGTGAGTGGTGGCACACACTTCAGGGGACATTCCCTTCCCTACGTTAATTGACCAAATCTCCCAAGGTCTCTTTGGCCAGCGCCAGCAATGCGTCATTGAATGCTGAAGATTTCCAGTGACTGAAGTTGACGAGGTTATTGAAATAGTTAAAGTCAAAACCAACCGTCTGACGATAGATTTCTGTTGGCGCTTCCTTTCCCTCTCTTAGGGTAAACACCATATCCATCATCTCAACCAGTTCATCTTCTTCCACTCGGGAACGGTGCAGCGTCTGGTAAATACCAAGCTCAATATAATCCCGGCAGGCTGCATCTTTGATCACATAGCCTTTGTCGCTGTAGCACAAACGACCTGATGTTCGGCTCACCAGTTCATTCGCCAGATCTGCATCCACTTTTTTATACAGGATCGCCTGAAAATCGGTCATATAAAGAAAAACCCAGGGGATATTCATCAATGTCGCCCGTGCATACAGCCACCCTTCCTCCCGACGATATTGCTGTAGCATGCTTTTGGCCAATCCCTCATCAATCTTTATCCCTGTCGCCCGACTGAGTAACCAGACGACTTTATCGAAATGATTGATCAGAATAGACAGGATTTGCTGCGTCAGTATGCCTGGCGCACGTCTGGGTCTGCCATCGCCATCATCGCGTTTAGTATTCGAATAAGGGCACCACAGATACGCCTCGTTGTCATAAATACCGACACCGTACACGGAACTGCCGCAATGCTTGCCATAGGGATTAGGGGTATTGGCCAGTGCTTTATACAGGCCGATTATCTGAATAGGGTTATTGCAGGCCGGGCAAACAGCAAAGTATTGAGGATTCCCGCTGGCGTTTGTTTTGTACCACGGCGGACGACGCGAAGTACGTTGTTCATAGTCATTCTTCTCAATCAGATAATAGGCCTGAGTTTTTGCGGAAAGTTTGTAAACGTTCATGGTGAGTAATACCGATAGGACTGAGTAATCATGTGGTTATAGCATGCACCGCCACCATAAAAAATAGGATGGTACCGACAACCTCACCCCACTAACGCGCCTGCGGCTTGTTCAACTGGCGCAGGCTCCGCAAAGAAAAGCTTTTGCGAATCCCGCACCAGTTCCCGATTTACCCTTTTTCGCCTGTCACCCACTCAATAGCCTTCAGCAACCACATCATGTCTGTCGCATCGGAGACATTGATGTACCAACGCACGCCGCGGGCATATTCATTATCATCTGGCCATACGGTATTGCCGGCAACCGTAATCAGGAGATCAAGTGCCTTTCCTGTCGGGTCGCTGATATGTACCGAAACACAGCAACGGTTTCCTACACGATGAGGTAACACCGAAAGTTGAGCCGGGCAGACTAGGCGTTTTCTGACTTCATCGCCCAACTTCGCAAGTTGGAGTGAATCACCTTCACCAATACGGGCAACACCCTGCGGAGGCACAGCAAACAGGACAGAAAACGGGAGTGCATTATCCGGCACCACTTCAGGTTTAGACATCGTTAATCGCTTCACGCAGCCTCCGTTTCGGTCATAATCCCTCTTGCCTTATCCAGCTTCTTCGCCACGAGAAAAGCCGCTTGCAGCTCACTGCAGCCATGTTCGTTCATCAGTTGCCGGCGTTCCGCTTTTTCTTCTTTTTCAGTCATCCCCAACGCAAGGTAAAGGCTGGGAGGAACGGCCCTGAATAAGGCTTCTACCCGTTTAGCCAGAACCACACCTTCCGTATAGCATCGGGGTAACTTTGTCGCAGAGAGCAACATCGCCTTTTGCTCTTCATTCAGCTTTTTGAACCGCGAGATTTGCTCCACTTCATCCGGTGGCATGGTCAGACACAACCACCATTCTGCCATATTGAGCATTTTTTCCGATGTATCCGGATAATCCGCCAGGTTCTGTGTTGCAAGCCAGAGCCACGCCCCCAATTTACGCCACATTTTCACCACCTTAGTCATATACGGTGATAGCAGGGGGTTCGTCGTCGCAATATGGGCTTCATCGATCACCATATTGATTTCACGATCCAGGTACTGATCACGTTCAGCGATGTTATTGACGGTATTCACCAGGGCGATAACAGCGACGGCCATCTGTGCTTCATAGCCCTCACGCGCCAATGTACCGAGATCGATGATAGTGACATCCGCTTCTGGCCAGGGCGTTCCTGGGCGGTTAAACAGTTCTCCCTCAAACCCTTCGGTAAACATGCGCAACGCCTCAGCCATCTCCTCAGCACGCGCACGCCGTGCTGCCGTTCGGCGGTCTCGCCCCTCACTGTCCTTGGTGTTATCTCGGGCGATATGCTCCAACGCAGACATCAAATCCGAGGGCAACATTTGGTGTCCAGCTTCATACGATTGTTTCGCCGCAGCCAGAATAGCCTCACGCAACATGCCCCGATCGGCACGCGTCATTCTGGCTTCTTCTGCTGCCTCTCCCCCCGTGACCATAAGACGTGCAGCTATCTCCATTTCTCCCAGAATATCGCGCTTTTCCTCATCGTCATCATCCGGCTCTTTTGCATCATCATCCAGCTCAGGCAAAGACAACTCATCAGTAATGAGTTCTCTGGGATCTACCTGTAACAACAGGTGAGCATCGGCAAACGGTGCCAGTGAGACACCACGCCCAGGTTTGATGCTGATCTTGTTCACCGTCAACCCTAATGACTCATAGTAATCGCCAAGCAACCCAAACGAGTTTCCCGCCTCCAGTAAAAACAGCCGTGAACGGTGGATAGCCATCACCTGCGCTAAAACACTACACAATGTCGCTGACTTACCCGAACCTGTCGGTCCAAACAACAGTAAATGGGCATTCTGTGTCCTGTCTGCCTTATTCATTGGATCGAATGACAATGCCGCCCCTCCGCGATTGAAAAAGGAAAGGCCGGGATTACCCGTTCCCGTATCACGGCCAAAAACTGGCAGCAGGCAGGCAAAGTGCTGTACAAACGTCAGCCGGGTATACCAGTGGTTTTGATCCGTTTCAGGGTTGAAACACATCGGTAAAGCACGCAGATAGCCATTGAGTGGCGCAACATCATGTTCAGGGTTGATCGGCTGAAGGCCGGCATTGAGCAGCTTGGCACTAATATCGAGATAGCGTTTGTCGAGCGTATCCAGATCTGACGCTTTGATCAGAAACGTCAACGATGAGCGATACAGTTTGTGCCGCTCACCCAGATACTCTTTGGCTGTTGCCGCATCTGCGCGTACACGCTGAGATTCAACATTTTCGCCCATTGCATTTTTACCCAGGCTGGCGAACTCCTCTTCTAAAACATCCTGAGGTTGAACAACCAATGTCATCGCAATAACCGTTCCCTGCGGCATCAGATCCATCAGCGTATTGATGTTCTCTCCACGCCTGACTTCACCGGTCAAGTGCCCCGTCTGTGGTGCTTTTCTCAGCCGTTCTACGGGTACTGCTTTGTGCGCCACATTATCAAACCACCATACTCCACGTTCGGCATCGCTGCGCGGCCGCGTAAACCACAATGTTTCGCTAAAATCGTTCAATATAGGAAGAGAATCGGGTGCGCCGTCGTCATGTGACGCTGTACGGTACAGCAGTTCGGGCGCAACCCATTCCGGCTTAGGGTTAAACCAGCGTAGCAGCCAGTTATGTATCTGTTCACCATTTTGCCGATGGCAACGAATACCGGCGCCGGACAATGCTGAGGTTAAACGGTCGCAGACCTGGTTCAGCATGGTCGCCGGCGGTAACGGATCGCGGGACTGCTTTTCAACATAGCGGTAAATCACCATACGTGTGCGGCGGGTTTGTCCGCGCCAGGGTGCACCCGTGACAATTTTATCGTCAAACAGGCCTTTCTCTGCCGAAATGCTTTTCATATGGCGATCGGTTTCAGCCAGCCAGGCCTGTGTGAATGCCGTCCCCTCCGCCCAGGGTTTGACATAACCACGTAACTTATCCATATACGCCGTCACATCCGTATCATCCTGGCAGTAAAGCTGCACGACCCACTGGTGACTATCCAACTCAGGCAAGCTATCCTGCAAGGCATCTTCAACCACATCGCGGATCTCTTCCAGGCGCTCAGCTGGTCGCCCCTCCGTGCCTACGGGTATGATTTCATAGACCGCACCAACGGAGACACCATCATCCAACAGCAGGCATTGATCCGCTGAGAGATATTCCGCCCAGGGCATATAGTCAATAATGGAAGGCGCAACGCCATAAAGTTGTTGTTCATCCCTCTCAGTTAATCGCCCATCACGGCTAAGCGGTTCATGGCCATTTACCGCAAATGGCCCATTCCCTTTCAGATTTTCATCTGAAGATGTCGTTCTACGCTGAAACAGTGAAAACATTAAAATGCCTCCGTCCGTTCACCCGGCAGGGCATATTGCACCTGGCTGTAGAACGGGAATACCGTGCTATACCCCGGCACCGGAGTATTACCCTTACTGAGATGGGGATAGACATACATGACCAGGTCAGGATTCGGCAGACGAGGAAACGTCTGCTGGATCTCATTCTCCTGGGTGCGGCTATAGTGTTCCGCCTCCCGCAACACATTCGCCTGGTCAGTATCCGTCAGGGTGCGCCGCAGTGTAGTGCGCCCTTCATGCCTGTCTTGAGTCGTTGACGCACCACCGTTCCACAGTTCTAGCATGGTGCTATCGCCCGGAGGCAGCATCTGCTCTTTGCTGGTACTGCATCCTGAAAGTGTTACGGCGAAAAAAAGCGAGGCTATCGCGCATTGAGCTTTATTATTCATGCCGATCACCTTCCTTTGAAGAATCTGAAAGCGCACAGCGACTGGAAACATAGGAGAATGATTGCAGCTCAGGGACACGATGCATCTCACTTAAATGAACTGGCATCATCTGCCAGTACTCTTCACCATGTAATCTTTTCAGAGCCATCGATATGATCTCGCCATTACTCGCAGAAACGTGCTCCAGAAAGCAAGCTACCCTGCATCTTTCAAGCGCCTCAGGAAACAACCGAGCAATCGTTAATTGAGTGTCTTGCACCTCAATACGGGTAGGACCCAGCATCAGAATTAATGCGTTATGCTCCCAAAACAAAGATGCCTGTTGAAATGCCGCAACACGTTGAGCCAACTCGAGATCAAACTCACCATGACTGACCGCCACAGAATAGCCAGAGCCAGCACTGAAGTACCACTTAGTGGTCCATCTAATGGGATTGCCGTTATTTTCTTTCATGCGATGTCCCCAGTCCTAACCAACGCATCCAGCTCGATCTCGCTCGTCCAGGTTTTACCTGTTGCGAGTTCAGGCGCTCTTCATAACGTTGTTTCAGTACAGAAAGACACGTTCGGGCATCTTGTGCATTTTGCATGTAGCTGACGGCGAATAGCTCAGGGAGATCATGCTCCCCGAGTTGGTGCAGTTGCGCCTCTATCTGAAAATGATCCAACTTCCATCCTGGCGTATCGTCACGATGTACAACCTGGTTCCGCACCTCAAGCTTCAAATAGATGCCCAGTTGAGCCATCGCATCGATAATCTTTCGCATCTCACTGCACGCTTCATAATACGGGTGGTCGATATCATAGTGATTCATCGTCACATCATGCAGTTGCGTTACCCCCTGGCCATTGACGTGAAAATAAAAGCGCGCCAGACAACTGCGATGATTACCATCTGAGCCGATAAACCAATTAATCCCATCCAGACTGTTAAAATTCATGCTCGACCGTTTATGCCCTGGCTCCGTGTAATAGCCAGGGTTCTTTTCCAGCAGAGGAATGTTGATATCCATCCGCTTTCCACGATCCAGCAGCTCCAGCCAACTCATACCGGCATACTGTGGGTGATCAGTACCAATAATGCGAAAGACGTTGATGCTACCCTGTGTCGTCCAGTAATGACGGGTGATGAAATCTCTCTCGCGACGGAAACACGAATCATCCCAACGAAGGATCTCATCATTAGCCCACGAGGGCGGAGCAGATCGTACCTGTTCAACAAAACGATAATTTTCAGTCATCATGGTTAATCCATCCCAGTGCCAGATTGGCCAAGATTGAAGTCATATTTCACTTTCCGCCCTTTCTCTTCATAGTCGATCGCCAGCTGACGGGTAATATGAACCGCGACTTTCATGCCCGGGGGGACATAAACAGCATCAAACGTCTGGCCATAACGCGCCTTAACCCAGTCAACGGTTTCCTGCATCCCGCCTGAAATCGCCTTCCCCATTACGGCCTGTCCGGCATCACCGGTCAGTGAAGACGTCACACCGCCAAACCCGTTCCCTTGTGTGGTATTTTGATTCTGTGCCAATGCCTCACCCGCCGCAGAACTTGCCGATAGAGCAAATAGCGTAGGTAGATAGGTCGATGCGTTAGATTTACGTTCACCGGAAAGACACGGAATACCGTTTTCATCCGAAATCCAGCCAATACTTCCCCCGTTATTACTGTTCTGGCTATTGTTACCTTCTGTCTGACCAGATGGCCGCGGTAACGTACGCACCGTTCCGTCGCTAAAGACGAACGTGATACTGGATACCGAACCGCGGACACATGACAACGTCCAGTCCCCTGTCGCTGTCCCGGACACAATCGCCCCCTGGACATCAGGCAGATCGATCCCGTTTGCAGTCAGATTGTCTTTGCCAATGAGAATTTTGAATGGATACGGATCTGTCACTTTCCCATCGACAGGCACTCGCCCCAACAGGGCTGTCATGGCACGACTGCCAATCAACGTTGAATTTTCGGGCAAGGTATAGACAGGCTCGACAGGACCCTCAGAGGCATTATTCCCACTTAACGTTTGGCCATTCCCTGCTTGTCTGGCCAGTTCGGCTTGCTGCCGGGTGACCGGATTTTCTTCCAGAAAAGAAGTAGCAAAGGTAAAACCCGCCGCTCTGTTACTGCTTCCCTCTGTCACAGGTTTACCACTGGCATCTACCGCAACAGCATCTATTGGTTCAACCCAGCGCAACCCATCAGTACCGGATGAACCAGATGGTGTAACCTGTCCGGTAAAATCGCCATCCAACCCCAACCCTATCGGGATATCACTCCCCGGCCCGACATGATTGCCAGAAGGCGCTGACGACGTCGAGCCAGGCGTTCCGACCTCTTTAAGTTGTTGCACGAGATCGCTGACAGTAGAGCTTAACGATTGCACCTGAGATTTCAGTTGGCTTTTCTCACTACTCTCTTCCGTTTTTGCATTCGCAATCGCCTGACCAATACGTTCATCAACGTTTTGATTGGTTTGTTTCAGACGCTTGTTTTCCTCAGCCAGCGTCTTATTTTCTGCATCCAATCGATCTTGCTTGGTTGTGACCGTATTCAGACGACCAATCAACGTACGTAGCGTATCCTGAGGCGTGTCCCCTTCAATCCCCAGCGCTCTTAACTGCTCAGGGGTGACATCGTTCAGGGTGGCATCATTTTTTGCCGCAGTATCTGGCTGTTGCTGTGCCTTGTCGGGAGAACATGCCTTCAAACCAATAAAAACCGTCACCAGCAACGTTAGCGGTACTGCCAGTTTAACGAGCATATTTGACTGCATTTTCATTTTGTCACGCCCCTGGATGTTGATTTAACCGGTTTGGCAGGTAGCACAGGTTCTGGCAGAAATGCGCTTTCCGGTTGACCATCAATGACCAGATAGGCGACGGTCGTATCCTCCGGCGTTCCGGCATTCCCCAGCCAACGGTGCTGAAACGTCGCGCTGACAAATTTCCCCTGTAGCCTGCGAGGATCCAAGATCACCTTACCGGATGAGGTATTGCGTATTTGCAATGCGATAACACTAAAATTGTTCAGTCGCCATCCCGCCAATGGCACAGCCACGACCGGCTCAGAAGGAAATAATGTTGTTATCGGGCTCGATAGCTTAAGAGATACGGTCCCAATCCCAGGAACGGGTTCAACGGTGCGCAATGGCGCATACAAGCTTTGTGCTGCATAGCGCGTCAACAAGACAGGAACGGGGGCAGAAGAAACGGGAGAATGCCGCTCAGCCTTATCTGCTGGCTCACGGGAAGAAGACGAATGACCTGCTTTGTTACTGCTGCCGCTAACCTTTGCATTATCATTGGTGGAGACAGAAGAGACCTCTCCGGTATAAACGACCTGCACAGGTTCACGAACGCTCTTCCCTTCCACGGCGCTAATATCCAGGAGGATCACCTCACCATTCTCAACATCCTGCAGTTGCAGGCGTGTGGAAGGAAAAGGCTCACTGGCACTGAGGTAAACCGATCCGCCGCTACTCTGGACCCTCAGTTTTCCACTCAGTGACGGAGGGAATCCAACGCGTACGTTTTTGTCGACAAAAACAATACGTTCTTGCCCTACATTCAGAGGAATTTGGAGTGGGATACGTTCCCATTTCATGAGTTCCAGTGCGCTGGCAGGTAATGACAAGAGAGATGCACATATCACCAATAAGGCTTTCAGCTTCACTGGAATACCCCCGATTTTTTCTCAGGAGCAATAACCGGCATCGCTTCCAGTCGTTGAGGCGTGCTGGCATAGCAATCGAGAGCCAACCCAAATTGGTTACGTTCAGGATCACCTTCCCAACGGATAACCCGCAATGGATAACGCACCATTGCCCGTTTTACAGGTTCGGTGTGGTAATACTCGTCAGCAACCAAATCCAGGCGGGCAACCCATTCATCATCAGACAAAACATCGACGCTTTTACTGCTATAACCGCGTTTAGGGATCTCATATACAACACGAACGCGGTCACGCAGCTCGCTATTGTCAGTGCGAAACCGCGCATCTTTGTTCAGGAAGTCCTGGCATACGGGTGTCAGATAAGGACTTAGCTGCGCGATTTTCGCGGGATAATCTACTTCACCGTTTTTTGGCCAGGCATTGAGTTGCTGAAAAATATAGAAGGCAAAACTGTATACCGTTGAGGGAGGAACCCGCCACCACTCGCGCGTGCTACCAGAACGCAGGTCTGGAGGATTGTGGATCGTCAATTTACTTGGTGCCATCATCCAGCCTGAAGCAGTGAAAATCAGCGACAAAAACAGGCCAACAACGATAGCTCGCAAGGTAAAAATATGATTATCGCGAGCACTGACAGCGTTACGAAAGCGGCTCATGACCTACTCCTTTGAAAAACGGAGCAAGTACGTTTCAACTCCCATGCGCGAGAAGTCAGGATCAGGCCGTGGCTCATGCCCCATGTCGCTTTAAGCTCGTCCAGGCGACGCCAAAGATAGTTTTCGGGTTTCCCTCGTTTAAACGAACTGATCCATTTACCGCCAAGAAACACCACGAACAACGGCGTTATCAGCATACAAGTGGGAAAAGCGATCCAACCAATAAAAGGGACAAATGCCAGTGGAAATGCCAGCGGTATTCCCAATGCAACCCCTAGGCCCGCAGCCAGTCCTAACTCTCCTGTGGTGAATCCACGATAAACCACTGGGGCAACATTCAGACGATCGGGGAGAAACTCAATCACGGCCATGCTCCCGCTCCTTACAGAATGTCCAGCGCCTTAGTGGCTAACCAGATAACAGCAACAAGCAGTATCACCCCAACAATGACAAACGCCCCAAATGTTGACCATTTCTCCTTACCAGATCTCACATCATGAAACGAAGATATCGCAGCCAGAGCAACAACAATGAATGCGATCGCAGCAATAACAAGCCCTCCAAGAGCCACCCCATCTTTGATATAGCCTTTCAGAGTGCCGAATAAACCGCCACCACCTCCACTTGATGGCGCTTCAATAGGCGGCAAATCGGCCAGCACCTGACCTGAATGGAGTCCTCCGAGAACAACTAACATTGTCAGACGTTCTGTGGTACGACGCATTATTGAGACTATTTTCATGAGTTAACCTTTTTTGTTCAGAGTGAAAATCAGCTAGCGAAGAGAAAAATAGAGATAACCAGAAGCAGAATGAGCCGAACCGTAAATGTTCCTATAGATTCAGCACCGATGGATTTCGTGGTCCACCCCTTGTAGGCCATGACCAATGCCCAGGTTGCCCACAGAAATAAAATGGAGAAGAGAAGACCAAGGATAAGCAGATTGAGTACTGAGGGGTCTGTATTACCCGATGCTGCGCTCCAGGCGGCCTTCTGTGCAGCATTCATTGCCCTCTCTCCTGGCGGTATTGCCCACTGACAGAAAGCGGTACCGAAGGTTGAGCGCGAGAGGGCTCAAGATATTGCTCAATACCCTTCCGCATAGCGGATATGTCTCGGGAAGCACTACTGTAATCAAAATAAAAGCGCGCATCCTGACCATTCTGATTGGCAACTACTCGGGCACGATCTAATCCAGCCTGAACCTGGTCAAGTTGACGCATAGCCAGAGCAAGCTCGTCTTTTTCGGAAGCATGGGCCTGAACTACGCAAACCGAAGCCAGCAGTACACTCAGCCCAATCAATCGGTACATCTCTCTTCTCCTGTAGCGCATAACGGCGAGGAGAAAGACTGACGTAACAGGGGGATAAGCACAGCAGGAAACTGTTTATGGGATGGTGAAAATTAAGGGACAAAAGAAGAAAAAAGAAAGGGGGAAAATATCCCCCCTGAGCTTAAAGTTTATTACCAAGAACCGAATAACTGATTAGACCAATACTCCAATTCAGCTTCAAGTCGTGCTTTTAGCTGAAGATCGTTCTGATCAACAGTCGATAGAATCAATTCAATTTGCTCAATTTTAAGCCAGATAATATCTGGCGTTGTTACATTATAATTGGTCATGTTAAAATCCTTTTAGACATGACGGATTCTTGATTGACCCGAATCCATATTGGGCCATTAATGAACATCACTCACTTCATTAATGGTTACATTATACCATAAAAAATCCTTTCGTTTCATAAAGATAATGAATTAACCAGAAGCTTCAATCACAAAGTATCGCCCATCAGCATGGTAACTCTTGGGCGTAGCTGGCGAATCATATTTGCAATTCCTTCGCCATTATTTAAATAAGTGATAATACGTAAGTGCCTCAAATCAAAAGGCACATCGCCAATGTGCCGCGCCAATAGAATAACCTCTTTTCCCAGAGCATGAGCGATCCCTGCCTCATAAAATACATTTGGATTCTTATCTGAGAGATCGCAAATTACCACAGATGACATACAAATTAAGGAAACAATATCTTGAATAATTGAATGCTCTTGCCAAATATCATCAGCTCTATTACAAGCCATACCCATTTCTGAGGCCATTTCCTTTATTGAGGAATAAACAGCATCAAAACTATTAGAAAAAGGCATCATTACCGAGATTTGCTTTCGTGATATTTTATTTAACCCATCGATACTGAATACCTTCGGGCTTGGCAAGCTGTGCTGATTGCTCTTAAACAAAACTTCAAACAAGTCTGCATCATGAACTGCCCAGTGAGAATGTCTCAGTTGAAATCCAACGACACCAAGGGAAGAAGCTATCTCCTCTATATTATCTAGATGTATTGGAGGGATATTCGAATCATAAACATAGTTAATTATAGCACTTCGAGTTTTTTTTATCACATTAGTGATCTGCCCAACCCTAGCAAATGGCTCACCACTCCCATCAATCTCTGGCATAAAAATAGCCGGTATACGAATGATATCTTTAACCGAAAAATCGCCATTTGGTCGATAAATAGCTGCAATTGATTTATCCGTATAACTAGGTGCAATCGATCTTGATAAATCAACTGAATCAGAATGCTGGTTCCAACCACTATACTTTACTAATAAATGAAACATCATCAATGCCCTCATGCTGCTTTCACGCTTCCATTACCCTTAACTTAAACATTAAAGGTATTTTTTAAAAGCACCAGTAACGATCGACAGCACAATACCCAACAACACCGCTGCGGGTAAGAGCAACAGATTAGGCCACACAGCAGTTGGCCAGGACAAATACAGCATACATGGCCCGTACACCGCAGGCTTCACAAACCGCTTCGCATGATGATAGATAAAACTGGATTCATACCCAGCACCGTAGCGCCGTAAATCCCGACGAACCAGACCATCAACGATCCCAGTCACAGCAACCATGATAAAAAGCGGTATCGATAGCACCAGAATGCCAACCCGTATCGCAAAAATGACCGTGACATAAACCGTCGCCTGTAAGTACTCCCACAACGCCAACGCCAGCCAGCTCCCAACCCAATTAAACATTTGCGCCGCCCCATCCTTCGGCTTCATCTGTTTTGCCTGATGAAGCCAACTGATAAAACCGCTGTCCACAAACAGCCACTGATAGGATTGGTGAACCATGCCGCCGATGAGGATAACCGGTTCAGACATCAATAAGCTTTGGGTAAACCCTTCAGCCAGATAACCACTTTCCGTCAACATCACCTGCCGACTGTGTTCTGCGCCTTCATTTGTCCAAAAAAACAGCATGCCGATATATTCAATGAGCAAACTGACCAGCAAAGAAACCAGCAGAATGCCAATCACTTTCAATGGCCAAACCCATAATAGCGTTTGAAACAGACCCGGCTTTTTGGGTGGCTCCTGACGTTGTGGAGACGACGACGTCTGCTCGGCCATTATGCCACCTCATCCTCTAGCCCAAAGGCAGACCCCGCAAAGCTGTCAGAAGGTAATGTACTCCCCGTCCACCAGGTTTCACCGGTGCGGTAATTCTGCTGCATGTACTCGGCAATGCGGCTGATACTTTCCGGCATGAACGGGTCATTTGCGCTATCAGGTAATGGCATGCGGATTTTCCATAGCCGCCCCCCCTCAAGCAATGCAAACGCCTGCCCTTTTGGCAGATTGATAATGTCAGCGGGCGTAATCATTGGCATCCTGACATTACTGACGCGATCCTGAACGTTACTGGTAAAGTCAGAACCTTGGTCAGGATTAGTAATATCCGTTACACCGGAAACCAGCGTCTTGGTATAGACATCCACTTCAGGAAGCTGGCTGGTCAGCAACTCCGCTGTACTATTTTCTCTAACCCGTAGCATGATTAACGAGTTGAAGTTACCAATCACCTGGTTGGCCTTGGCACTACTGCCAATCCTGGCTTCAATATCCGACAAGGTCTGTGTATAGGCAGTGACCTGAATCCCAGCGCCGCCGCCTTTGTTAATAAGCGGAATAAACTCCTCACCCATCAGTTCGTTAAACTCATCACAGTGGAGGTTTATGGGTATTTTTTTCTGTGGGGTTTCTCCGCCGATACCAAACTTGTAGATGTAACCTGCCACAGATACAAGGTCAGCAAACATGCTATTGCCTACCGCTGATGCGACCTCCGCATCCGACAGCGCATCGAGCCCGACATACACAATCCCTCTTTTTCTAATGACTTCCTGCCAGTCAAAGATGGGGCGAGGATCATCCATATCGGTGTAATCAGGTGCCAGCAACGCTGCTGTTTTTCCCGTCGTCAGTTTTTCCAGTAAGGGCAATAGCGACGCCACTATTTTATCAAAATAAGTCCGATCATAACGTACGGCTGACCTCAGACCATCCAAAACCGGATCCCATATTTTTTTACCTTCATCACTGCCAAGAACGGTCTCAATGGCCCACACTTTCATCGCGTTCGCTTGTCCCTGCATATTTCGGGGAAGATCCCGCTCATTAAGCATGCCTGAGCTGATTAAGTTCTCCACCGTGACCCACAGTTGTGGAGCTTGAGTGCTTAACAGATTTTCGACATAAATTTCGTAAAGGTCACCGATATTGGTGACATAACGAAGTATCAGGCTGTAATCAGGCCGCTGGCCCAGGGCAACCAGCGCTCGTGTAATGATATTGACGAATCGCCAGGCGAATTCCTTAAAAGCGGCAGAATTACCTTCACTTGAAAGCTGTCCGGCAACACGCGAAGCCACTTCAGAGATACGGCTAAAACGTCCAATCGCGTTATAACGCGCACTGATATCTGGCCAACCAAGATGGAAAACATGAAACTCACTTTCCCTTCCAGCTCTCCGCGCTTCCGCCCACATCCGTTTCAGCAGGTCAGCATCTCCTTTGGGGTCAAATACGATGGTGACATCGCCACGTCGGATATCCTGTGTGATCAATAATTCGGCCAGGCGTGTTTTACCAACACGTGTTGTTCCCATGACTAACGAGTGCCCTACACGCTCCCCCAGATCATAACCAATATCGGATTCATCAGGTTCAACACCGTGATAGATGGGACTCCCCCCCACGGGAGGTAACGGTCTGACGGGATTAAAGACGGTGTCGGATTGAGTAAGCCGGCAGAGGTATGGCAGGCTGTACTCAAGTTTTTTCTCCAGGTCACGCGCCATACGATAAATGACGGATGGCTGAACATAACACTCTGTCTCTGGCCGACGAGCTTCCAGGAGCCGCTGAGTATGTTTCTGCGTCCACTGAAATCCCCTCCCGAGAAACAGGTAGCGGTTACTCACGGGGATCTGTTTGCTGCTCATCACATACCGAGGAAGTCGCCGGATATTGCGGCGGTAACGAAGGATCCGTAACCCTTGCCTCGTGCGCTTCAATGCCAGCACGCCAAACCCTGCTGCAGTAACCCAGCTAACGGATGGAGCAAGAGCAACAGCCCAGGGAGCTGTCAGGCAGATATAAGTCGCACTCCACGCCGTTGTCGCTGTATAGAGCTCGACCGCGGGGCGTAGCAACGACTCCATCACATAACGGTCACTCATCCGCCATCCTCCCCGCATCCTGAGCATAATTTCGGCTCGCCCTGTATGCTCCCTGATCACACACAATTCGCCCATAGCGAATAAATGCTTCACCGCACCCCGATAGCCCCACAAGAACGAAATAAACACTGTTTGCGAATCGAATAACCTGAACAGCAATATTAGACAACGTCCTGGTTTCACCTGTTAAAACACACACATTCTCCGAGGCAGAACCTCCGGGGAAATCAATGCCAAAATGAGGATAAGAGCAAACCTCCACCATGACCTCTCCTGGAGGAGCTGACTGATACGCCTGTGCAATATCCGATAATATATTAAACACATGATATTCAGCGCCATTACGGAAAATAACTCCATCGACAGCCCCAAAAAGAAAAAACAGCACAATAGACATACCAATAATAAAAGATGGCCAATATATAACCACCTTAAAAAGGAACATAAAAAGTTCAATCAGAAAGGAAATCACGTTCCGAAATGAATATCGATAAGTATATTTATAATTAATCTTCACATACCACCTCAATTAGTTTTGACCAACCAACCTTACCTGTTAATAAGAGCAGCAACCGCTGACCGCTTATAATATAAATAGGAAAGTTATTATTTCTCTCTGAATTCTCTCGTTGCCTACTTTTAGTTCCAGTACGCCCGGTATGAATAAATAAGCCACCACATTGATGTTGAATCAGCAATTCTGAAAAAGCTTCAACGTGTGCTGGTTCAATAGCCCTGCTATAGCGCTTCGCCTGGATTAACCAGCGTCGGCCTGCGATAAAAACCTGCCCATCCAAACCACCATCGCCACTATATGAGGCGTTACGAACCACCTTGAATCCCTGATGCTCAAAGGCCAGCAGTATCAACTCTTCAAAAACATAAGGGTTAATCTTTCTGAGGTAAGAAAGTTGCTTGTTTCCTCCACTCATTTTAGGGAGTAATGCCAATATTCTAACGGCCTGTATCAAGTAACGCTGATGGCGACGTTGTCTCGCGCTTTTTCGTTTGCAAAAAAATGGCAGGAGGACAATCAAAATGAGGGACACAGCCCCCCATAACACAATGAGAGCTGGAGCATTGGCTAATTTAAGCCATAACTCAGCGATCAAATATTGGTTCCCGATCACTGTGACAATCCGTTTTCAGTTATCAGCACAGGATAATGAGAAAGCTGCAAACGCTTCGCCAGGTCACTTCCTGATACGGGGGCAATATCATTTCCCGGCAATAACATCTGTAACTCACGCAGAGATGTTTCGGACGAAACACTGACCACAAATCCCGTCGCTTTCAGGCGCTGCAGCTCCCCCGCCCGCTTTACCAGCCAGTCCCGAGACAGGGGATCATCACCAATAATGAAAATCGGTGGCATACCAGTGAGCTTTAATGCTCTGGGTGCAACCTTGCCAGGAGTAAGCTCTGGTGTCGTGACGGGAAGCACGGAGGCTATTGTCAGACCAGTACCTGAGACAGGAGAGGGTAAATCTAGTGACAGAGTGCTACCGGAAAAATTCGGATCCGTTTGTGGATTAATCGCCTCAAAATAGGCGTCGGTAGATTCCCCACCGAGATCGGCCACAACAGTAAGTTCCGCTGAAACAAAAGATGGCAATAAGAAAATACCCGAAAAAATAATCGACAAAACGAAAGGACGTAATGTATTCATTCTGGCTCAATCCATGTTAATTGGTGACTGGGAATAATGGCTTCGGAAGATGCAAGTAGGATGGGCGGCGATGACTCCAATGATTCCTGAACCGGAGAAATAAGCTTCAGCTTTTGGCGCACAATCGCCATATACCTTTCAGCTGGCAGGCCGCCGGCAGGACGGTGATAACACCCTGCGGCACGTAACCAACTACCAGGTTTGGCGTCATAGCACTCACGTAAGATTTGTGCAGCAACGCGTAAATTGGTAAACGGCTCAAATGCGTCATAAAAAGAGCGAAAACGATGTCCGTTCCAGCCCAAATTAACCTGAGCGATCCCAACATCAATGTTCTTTAGCGGTGTCTGGCGAATAAACTGGCGTAACGCCTGCCATGCCAATTCGCGTGTCTCATACCGATACGTTTTTCCAGCAACATTGACCGACCACGGCCATGGCCGCTCACCGTAAGGCAATCGACGTGAGCTTTCCGTTAGTGCGAGTGAATAAAGTGACTCAGCTGGCACGCGCGCATCTTTAGCAATTTGTCGGTATGCTGCAGGAATTTGTTGCAAGGTAACAGGACGTTTTTGTGCGCTAACAATACCGCTATGCATTATCCCTAGTACGATGAGCGTACTGATTAAAATGCTGCGATTTGCCATCCATTTTCCCCTTGTTGCAGGATGACTGGCATTTGACCTTGACCATAACGCGCCCACAGCCCCTGATCATGATTGAGCGTTATCTGTCGGTTTCTGACGCGATCAACAGGAATACTATGGCTAACAGCCCACTGTCGGACCGTTTCGTCTTTTCCGTCGCTGCCAACCAAATAAATATCGACTTCTCGGTTATCAGCCAGAACAGCCGCTAATCGGGTATCGCAACGGGTACAGTTATCACGAACAAATAACGCCAGCCGACCATCGGAATCATGAGCAATGCCGGCAGCGTTACCCATGTTTACAGAGAGAGCATTAGGGTACAGACGGTTCCAGGCAGCATTCACTTCACGCTGAAAAGCCAGTTCTTTTTCCGTACGTTGATACTCTTCTTTAACCCAAAGCTCAGCCATACGACGTCGTTCCGCTGAGCTGTCACTTTCAATCCCTAAGGTCGTCAGCGGATCTAAGCCAGGCGATTGTATTCCGCGCTTGCCTTGCTTGAGTTGTTGATATTTTTCCCATTCAGAATGGCTCAGCCCCCACCGCTGTGCTTCCTGCTCAGTTTCTTTGATCTGAATATCACGTTGTTGCAGCTCTTTTTGTTGCACTGGCCCCGGAAGAGCTGCATTAGAAAGGGAATAAACAAAAAATAAACTCAAAATAGCAATGCTACATTTTTTCATAGGGAGTCCTATTGAACTGAAAGGCGCTGTTGACTGCCGCCGACGGAAAATATCGCTTCATGGTCCTGCATATCTCGTAGTGTCCATCCCCATGCAGAATCTCCCACTGCAACCAATTGCATTTCTGATAGCGTTGTCGCGCCACGACGCATAACTACGGCGTACCGTTGCCCTCCCCGCTGTTCAATGCCCGTCAGAATAAACGGTGCAGCCAGTGGCACACTTTTGGCTGACCGTATCGACTTTTTTGATTTAGCCGGGGAATTAGCTGGCCGAGATTGAGAGGTGGTTGCACTAGAAGGAGGCTCAGCATTTTTCTTCTCAAATACTTCCTTTAGCTGGCTTAGAGCATCAAGACGTAATAGCGACTGATTGAAAGCTGACTTCAATTCCATGAATCGGTTATCGTCCTGCACCAGTTGCTGACGAATATCCTCATTTTCTTTCGATAACGATGCGACATTCCTATCAACCCGGGAAAAAAGCTCCTGCATACCCGCATCGAGTTTTTCATTAGTTGCAAAGCGTAAATTCTGCTCTACCACATGTTTCTCTAACTCAGTCACAGAAACCGACAATTGATTAAGCTGGCCGCTACGGAGCGCGGCTTCAAGAGAGTTAAGACGTATACCCATCTCACTCATTTGCAGGTAAAAAATCACACAGAGAATAGATGGAACAGCAGTTCCCAACCCCAGGAGTGTGTATAAAACAGGTTTAACTAAAGTGCGGCGCCCCCAAGAGGTCGTTTTGGCGCGCGGCGCATCATCATTGGGTGACGACGCTGTACCAGGAAATATCTCAGTAGCCACTGAACAAAGCCCTTTTAAATATAATGAGGCATGTACAGTGCTAAATACGGAGAAGAATGACGATATTTAACTCAATACCGTCATGTGAAAATTACCAAGTCTTGTTACAAGGGGCTGATGAGAAGCCTATTAACTGAATTCACAGATACAGGACCAGGAGGGGGGAGCCTTTCGCCATTTTTAGCTGCTATAGCTTGGAACCGTAACAGTTCTACCGATGCGTTCCGTAATGCCTCATCGTGAGTTGCAGCAGTCACTTCAAGGTCATCAAAATCAGAAAACTTCAGGGTGATCGCACCATCATAAGTGTAAATGTCTGCGGGATAAGGAATAAATATTGAGGTTAGTTTTTGTGCCTGCTTTTTGCGAGCATCCAATTTACTGACAAGGTGAGTAGCCCTGAGATGCGTATACCGTTTCAGCATATTCATGGATTTATGCCCAGATATCGCAGCAACCTCCATGACGTTTAATGTCCCTAATTCAAACAGCCGGCTAATCGCTTCATGCCTCAAATCATGAAAATGCAGATCATTAATCGATAGAGACTGTAATGCGATACGCCAGGCACTTTTAAAGCCACTCGACGTATATGTAAAAACACTTCCCGTATCATCACGCCCCAGCTCGCCAATTTCCTTCAAGACCAGACGCGCCTTTGAAGACAATGGGACATCACGGGCAGAACCATTTTTTGTGAACGGCAGGTGAGCAATCCCGAGTCGAAGATCAATATTCTCCCATTGTAATGACAGTATTTCACCTTGCCTCATCGCTGTCTCAATGGCCAAACGGAAAATAGCTAATAACTCAGGTTTTTTACCTCTGAAGTAACGGGTCAGACCTCGTTCTTCTTGTGACGTTAACCTACGC
Organism: Pectobacterium punjabense; assembly: GCF_012427845.1. Lineage (NCBI taxonomy): Bacteria > Pseudomonadati > Pseudomonadota > Gammaproteobacteria > Enterobacterales > Pectobacteriaceae > Pectobacterium > Pectobacterium punjabense. Next base: position 1,046,042 of record NZ_CP038498.1, on the reverse strand, counting down.
ACCCGACCTGAAGACACCGCAGGCTTTCTTACATGTTCAACTGGATTACTCGTGCATGTTCCCCATTCAACTTTGGCCAAATTATACAATGCGGAGAGCAACGCAAGCTCAAGACGAACAGTGTTGCCACTGATAGATTTTTTTGTACGTGGATTAATCTGGGCCAGTCTGTCATCTCGATATCCAGCAATATCAACTGATGAAATTTCATCCATATTTCGGTTGGCAAGCGATGATCTTTTGATAACGTTTATTCGATAAAATTCCTGCAACTGCCCCCGTTTATAGCGTGAGACAGTAGCGAAATATTTGTCCAGCGCCTTGCTTAATAGCATCTTTTTTATACGTTTTTTCATCAGAAGTGTCAGTCCCTAAAATTTAAAAGGGAAGACAATACCGTAGTTTTCCTAATTGCCAATCCGGTGCGTGGAAATCACCCTCATCTATCCAGCCTGGCACCATCACGATGTGGGGAACGCCCGTTCCTCCTGAGGGCTGGCTGGAGCTCAACGGCCAGCTATTTAATCCCAGCGGCAATCCCATTCTGGCGGAACTATATCCCTCATCAAGAGTGCCGGACTTCAGGGGATATTTCCCCCGGGGCTGGGATAATGGTGCTGGTGTCGACCCTGATAGTACCCGCTCTATAATTAGCTATCAGCGAGATGAATTAAAAGAGCACTCTCATACAGGTTCTATAGTTAGGAAATATACGTGGGGGGGCCATATTGATGGCTGGGGGAATGATGATGCTCAGGGCTTTGATAACTATGATCCATCCGATTCAGGAAAAACTGGTGGTGTTGAGACTAGGCCTCAGAACATCGCAGTGATGTTCATCATCAAGGCCGGTTAGCTACCGATCAACTCTTTGATGACGACGCAAGAGTAGAGAAAATTCGAGTCTGCCTGGAAAATTCTCGATCGAACATAGTCATGAGGGCATGAAATCGATGGGTTATGCCCCTTGCAAAGATAGATATTGATATTCCCTGATAAGTGGTCATCAGATGCAAAACCACACAATGCACCCTGTGGTTTTTCATCACCGGACCACGCACCGGATTGGCAAACTAATCACCGGATAAAATTTTGGTGATCACGCATGAAAATAGGGCATTGCTATCAGCCTTAAAAATATTAAATCGATCATAACCATAGGGGCATGAAAAAAGCGGATTATGCCCCTGACAAGGTATGATATTCACATTACCAGCCAGATGATCCTCTGATGAGAAACCACATAGTGACTCCGGTTTTTCTACGTTTTCCCACGCACCGGATTGGCAAAGCGTTCAAGCGGTTCAACCAGCCTTGATAATGAACATTACCGCTACATTTTTTGGACGAGTCTCTTTTCCACCAAAAGAAAACATGGGATTTCCTGCCCCGCTTCTTTCTGGAAACGAACCATCAGGCTCTGTTTCTGCATGCTTAATCATAGGCCCCGACCCATCTGTTTGTGGAAAACCGGCTCCATCAGTAGCCCCTTGGTGCTCATGAGACATGGTTATTGCGTGTTTATGCGAAATAATTTCATCGCCCTGATAACTTAAAATTGAACGGACACTGTCAGAATCGACACCAGCACCATTATCCCAGCCTCGAGGGAAATACCCGCGAAAATCCGGTACCTGGCCGGAAGGATACAGGCTGGCCAGAACGGGATTTCCACTGGGATTAAATAGCTGGCCGTTGAGCTCCAGCCAACCATCAGGAGGAACGGGCGTTCCCCACATCGTGATGGTGCCAGGCTGGATGGAGGAAGATGATTTCCACGCACCGGATTGGCAAAGCGTTCAAGCGGTTCAACCAGCCTTGATAATAAACATTACCGCGATATTTTTAGGTCGATTTTCATCAGCGGTAGGTACTAAGCGGGATGCATCAAGTTGAATTTTTGAATGACTCCAGTCTTGAGGTGTTCCGCCTATTTGAGCTCTACCTGTTTTTTCAACGCGACCGAATACACCACTAGCTTCATACCCGAGATAATCAATTGTTTGGAATTCGCCAGTCAGATTTCTAATGGCATCCTCCTGATAACTAAGCATAGCCCGTTCACCTGGATCAATCCCCGCCCCATTATCCCAGCCTCGAGGAAAGTAACCGCGAAAATCCGGCACCTGGCCGGAAGGATACAGGCTGGCCAGAATGGGATTTCCGCTGGGATTAAATAGCTGGCCGTTGAGCTCCAGCCAGCCCTCAGGAGGAACGGGCGTTCCCCACATCGTGATGGTGCCAGGCTGGATAGATGAGGGTGATTTCCACGCACCGGATTGGCAAGAAAGTATTGCACCAACATTATCACGGGCTACAACCCCATCCTTCAGACAGGTTGTGCCTGCAATCTCGATCTTTTCGAGCTCAACATAGTGCGTTGAAACCCTGTCAGTCTTAATCCCTTTGTTGTTGATGACTTTGACCCAGTCATTATCATCCATAGTGATCCCACCACCATGCGTTTCGTTCATCCAACCCTTGTTATTTTTGGTGACCAGCCAACCATTGTTCGTCGTAATATCATTTTCAGCATTCACCTTATCCACGTTATTAATGCTATTGCCGCCCATATCAATAGCAGTATGCATGCGGTTTAAATCAGGTTTGCCGTTGACAGCAAAACGATATAAACGGTCACTCTCCTCTCTGGCACCACGTAATTCATCTGTTGTCAGAACGGCAGCAAGCTGCCCTGGCGTCGTCGTAACACCAAAAGTAGCTAACGGTTCTTTCCATATCCCCAGCGCACCCGTAATCTGACCGGTTTCCCATATGTAGCCGCCCCCATTCATATTCGATGAAATGAAACGAAGTGCTTTAAAGGGTAACGCAGACCCCGTATGGGTATAGGCCAGAGCCTGAAGTTGAGACGTATTTTGCGCATTCCTGACTATCGCGCCTTGCCAGCGCTGTCCGGAAGGATTCGTTTCACTAAACCCAGCCTGCAAGAATCCTGTATTTTTCAGCATCGTAGTCGTGACAATAACAGGTGTTGCCGTTCCCGCTTGTCCAAGTAACATATCGTAATAGCGACCCGCGTATCCTTTTAGGGCTGCTTTAAAACGAGTCCCTTGTTGCGCCATAACCTGATACTGCAACTCCTGCATATAGTCGCGATAGAGCGACGTCCCCCAAATAGCCACACTCAGCAGAATCAGTAACGCCGCACCGAACTCCATTAGAGCCCAGCCACGATGCGGTGTCCGCGGTTTATTGAACATCAACATTATTTTCACCTTTCACCACACGACAACAGGATTGAATACGCGGTTTATCAGTACCAGCATGGCGCCAGCACATAGCCATGGCCCCAGCGGCCCTTCCTTTCTTTTATATCGGGAGCACGCGTGCCAGATGACAAATCCACTCACGCCCATCATTAAAGCGTGCAATGTGTCTGACCAGCCACACCAGGTAGCGATCGCTACCGACAACCACACATCCCCAAGTCCCAATACTTCACGCCGAGCTTTGAGGTTGAAATAAAAACGAGCAACTGCGAAAAGTATGCCTATCCCTGCCATCGTCCCTAAAACATAAATAAATCCCCTTATATCCCCACGGCTTAGCGTCACAACTATCCCCGCGACACTGGTCGCTCCGGTATATTCAATCGGCAACCAACCTGCCATTGCATCAATCACGCTAAGTTGCAACATGAATCCCAAAAACAGAAGCATGCTTAAACGTTCAAAAAGTGAGAGGGGAGATAAAAAAACCAACACGCCCGCCAGGGCATATACCGCTACAAAGAAACGGGCAATATATTCATTCCAGTAAAGATGTTCCCCGCGTTCAGCTAAATACTGACGGGATTGATTCAACAAATAACTGAATACGGCAAACAATCCGACAAAAATAAAAGGTGACCACGGGGTAAACGCATTGAACTGGAATATCATGGCAATACAATCCCCCGCTCTTCTTTCAACAATCGTTTATAGATTTTATAAATGCGGTTGGCATAGGATTCCCTCGTCTCATGGCGGTCTTTTCTGAATCCTGCATTATAAGACCCGAGGCAATTCCAACTGATACCACACACCTGAAAATGCGTTGCCAATATCCATGTGCCAATTTGCACATTCAAACAAGGTTTGGTTAATAATTCGCTTTTATCACTAATAACCGCCATCGCAATCAGCTTGGGCACATGCGTTGAATTCACCTGCATCAATCCGAAATCACGACTCACTTCTCGTCGGGTTTCTTTGCTCCTATTGATGTTGATGGCCCCTGGATTGAGGGAGCTTTCTCCCTCCGCAATAGCTTTTATCAGCAACGCATCAACCCGATATTTCGTGCCGGCTGCGTCAAAACAGAAGGCTGATGCAGCCTGACTGATTAACAGGAGTGCCATCAGCATCAGGAGAAAGACACGGCTGTTCACGCATTAACCGTTAACCGTGAAGGTCAGTTTGTTCTGCCCCGTCCGCCCATTATCAGCCAGACATTCTGTCCCCGCCGTTTCCAATGATACTTTTCCATCCGCATGAGCACTGCTGTTAATCGTGATCCCCGATACGGCGCCGGCAGAACTCATACGAGTCGCAATCGTGATGCAGGCGTCCTGAGGAATTTTCTCTGTTGCCAGCGTAAATCCATTATTGAATCCATTGGCGGCAACGGGTGTCAGAATGATTTGCCCACCCCAAGTATTCCAGAGCGTCGCATTTCCTGAACTGATCGCTCCTTGTGTTTTCACACCTTTAGCGCCACCAACCTGAACCAGCGACCCCGTCATTTTCGTACCACTACTAAAATCGTATCCCCCCCCATCACTCAATAATCCCTGAGCACTGGATATCATATTCTGATAGTTGGTGATTTCAGTGGCGACATTTTTTCGCCCCCACAACATATAAATGCTCCCCAAAATAGCCACAATCACCACAATAACTACCAGTGCGACCGCACCATTTTCCATAATCGCCCAGCCCCGATGAGGGTTCTGGCGTTTTTGTTGAGAAACAGGTTCAAAAATATCAGACATTATTTTTCCTTCCTTAATCAATACATTATTGCCCAGTGAAATTACTCATGTCCTGAACCTGGAATATGGTCAGCAAGACAAGAATGAAGAAGCCGATAATCAGCAGAAGTGAATACAGACGCATACGTGCAATACGAAAGCGAATGCGGGCCAGCGTGGTTTTCAGAAATTCCTCACCGTAACGGCGGATCATAGCCGCCGAACCATCACGGCTGGTCAGCAGGTAGAGGTAATTTACGCCCTCTTTACTCGGAAACTGATAACCGCAGTCACGCAGTGCTTTCCCTAATGGGGCGCCCTCTTCCAGGTTGTCAATAACCGCATCCAGCCGCTCGCAAAGCCAGGGCGAGGCAAATCGGCGCAGCAGATTCAGCGCATCCAGCGTTTTCACGTTTGCTTCCAGTAAAGACGCGATATTCATCAAAAACACCGAGCCCTGAAGCTCTTTATAAATGGACCAGGGCATCATAGCGTCAGCATACTGACGTAACATTCCTGTCCATCGAGACTGAGACCACAACACCAGAAAAACCACCATCGGCGCCAAAATAGCGATGATCACACCATGTAATTCAATAACATCAGACATCGCTGCCAGAACACTCAATGCGCCAGACCAATTGGCAGGATCGGACATTTGCGCCAGCGTTGGTTTCAGGCCGTATGTCACCACAGCAAACATACCGCTTACCATAATCAGAAGTAGCAGCGGATAAATCAGCATCTGCAACACCATGAAAAAAATGGTCCGACGTGCTTCAATCAGCACGCTCACTTGACCCAGCGCATCGGGTAAAGAGCCGCTTACCATTCCAGAACTGACTAATGCCGCCTCTTCTGCCGGTCCCCATTTTGCCAATACATCCTCTAGCGAATTGCCTTCACTGTTATCGCGCAGCGCATCAATGCAATCGGCCGTCAGTTCTGCATAGGGATGCCAGTGTTCACCGAAATTGGTATGCACATCCTCGATTTCCTGCATCGCATCCAGCAAAGGGGTGTTGTTCTCCAGCAAAAAACGCAGCACGGTATAGAATCGGGCTCGATAGGCGCCACTGAACGTTCGACGCAATATTTCGTAGCGGATACGTTCAAAACCGGATATCTCACGCATGCGTTGAACTCCGCAGGTCAATGCGCAACATGTCATCTTCATCCAATGGGCACACTAAATCAGCGTCCAGCGCATCGACCTGTCCTGCATTGAGTTTGTGCAAAAGATGCGTGCGCCGGGAAATTCCGCCCAGACCGTCGATCCAGTATTGTCGTGCTGCTAATTGTCCTTCATTCCGGTATAACGACATAAACCGCGCATCAGGGCGAATAACTTCAGCAATCACGCTGCGACCCACAACACCACGACTGACAATACGTTCATTCAGTTTTTTCTGGCACTGGGGACACCCCTCAGCATTCCGGAAATGCAGGTTCTCAACCTGGCAGAGACCAGCGGCCTGGCAATAACGTTCCAGACGTTCACGTTGCTCAAGTGATAACTGAAGAACCTTCTGTCCCCAGGAAACCCGGCAATGTGGACATAAAACCTGCACCAGACGCTGACTGATCAAACCGATAAGCAGTTGGGGATCGGCGATCAGCTCCTCTGATATTCCCATCAGCCCCATGCGACGCAGAGAGCCTACCGCGCTATTGGCATGCAGCGTACTCAGAACCAGATGTCCGGTTTCTGAGGCATACAGCGCGGCTTTAAGGGAAACATCATCACGGATTTCACCCATCAGGATCGCATCAGGGTCCAGTCGCAATGCAGATGAGTTCGCTTTATCCCAGGCCTGCTTCACTGCATTTGCGTTGCTTTTATCGGCGATAATTGGCGTCTGAATAGCGCCAGGGATCGCGCCTTCAGGCGGATCCTCTATGGTTAGCAGTCGCTTGCGCCCCTTTGTGCGTTCGAGGTACATGGCACTGAATGAACGCAACGTCGTACTTTTTCCTGACCCCGTCGGGCCTGTCAACAAAACGATCCCTTCAGGCGTTCGTACCATCTGTTGCGCCAGTTGCTGTTGCTGAGGCAGTAATCCCAATTGCGCCAATGACGGCACGTTGTCACCGTCATCAGGGATAATTCGCATGACAACGTAGAGACCTGATGCCGTTGGCGTATGGCTGTAACGCGCCCCAAACAATCCTACCTTGCGCAGAAACTCAGCCTTAATGCGCCCATCCTGCTTACGATTAGGGTAGAACTGCGTTTCTGTCACATCGCACATAGATAGGATGGTCGTAGACGCCAACGACATTCCTTCTTCGCCTTTCAACTCATCAACCGTCTCCAGTTCACTGTGGATACGGTACTGAATACGGCACAGATCAGCATCAATGATCAGGTGAATATCAGAGGCCTGAAAAACTTTACCCTGTTCAAAATAGCCCAGGACCTGTTTCTGCCGAACACTCACATCGGCTAAGTCAGCGAGAGAAATCCCCTTGCCGCTATCTGACATCTTTCTCTTACGGCGTTCATTCAAATCACTCAGCGGCACAAATTCAGTTTTGGCCTGACGCTCTGTTTGCATAAACTGAGCAATCCAAGTCTGCAATACAGGGTCAGAACGTCGGTTCACATCAATAACAACATTTATACTGCCAGAGACATTCTCCAGCAGCACACAGTCCGCAATCCGCTCATCAACTGAAAACATGGTTTCGGCCTCTTATCTCAAAATGACAGCGATGTGCCATCACTCAACCTAATGGTCGCATCAGAAATAGCGCTGATCGTGGTGTTAGTACCAGGCAGCCGATCACCGCGTGTCACCTCAATAACGCCACCATTGGCAAGACGTAATCTGGCAAACATGGTTTTTCCATTACCGTATGTTTCCAGTAATACCAGCGTTGCAGGTTTGTCGGATCCCGTTGTACGCGCGGTTTGCGCAACCTGCCCCGCCATTGATGAAACGGGTAGAGAAAATGGCACACCAGCGGGTGATGATGAAACAGCGACAGGTGGCTGAACGGGGAGTTGCTGACTTTCATTCAGCATGCGTTTCAGCTTTGCATTTTCGACCTGCGCTGCCAGCAGCATGTTGTATGCTTGGACGGCCTCCAGTCGCCCTACCGTGACATCTATTGCCGCTAATAATGCCTCTGCCGTTTTCGCATCTGGCTCATCAGCCTGGACAGAGAAGACAAACAGCAGAAGCAGCCAGCCCCATTGATTATTTTTGCGCATAGAGATGCCCCTGGATCTTGTAATCAAACTGCCCTTCAGCACTCAGCGTAAATGCAATGCTATTCAGCCGAATGCCCGTTTCGTCAAAATCTGCTAACAGCCATTCCGGCGCCAGACGAGAATCAATGGTGAACGTATACTCATGCCAGTCTTGCACCTGCTTATCGGGCGCATCCCCTGGTGCATGAGTTGGTGGGGCAACTTTAGTTAGCGGAACCTCGATATTCCGACGCTGAAAATGCGAGACAAAACGTATCAGTTGAACCCTGGCCATCGGGACGGGTTCATCACGCCATGGAATTGGGGCGCTGTCAGTAATAAAGGGAATAAAAACGTCGCCTGATTTCGCGCCTTCCAAAAATTTGAATGATGCCGTCTGACCAAAAAGCTCACGGACTCGTTTGTCAAAATCAGCAACCGTACTACCTGGACGGGCGTCGTAGCGTAAACGCATACCCTCGTTGACGCACTCACCGGCGTTGAGGAGCCAACCGGCAATCGACACGGGTAACGGCTGACGGGTGAAATAACATTTGCTGAGAAAATACGACGTTGGCCAAACCTTTGCCCAAGGGTGCGGGAATGTATGAGCTTGTGCCTGCTGACGCGCTTTCGTTTGCTCCGCTTTCAGGGCAGCAAGAGCCACAGCGTGTTGTTCGGCCAATTCATTTTCCTGTTGCCAATATCCTCCCCCCACCCCAATGGCTGCCAGTAACAAGACGGCAATAAACATTCTATACGGGGATGTCAGACGTACGAGCCGGATCTGTTTGAGTTGCTGATGGCTCAGATCCTGTGTCAGTACCTGCCAGCTCGTCGCAGACTCGGGGTCTGCCGCCAATGTCCAACCGTCCGCTGGCGCATCATTAAATGATAAAAAGCGTGTCTGACTGTTCAATACCTCATTCAGTGAGCCAACGATATCCGCCATAACAGACGGTTGACCATTGAGTGTCGCCAGAAAGACCCAGCGAGATTCATCAATCTGGTAAATACCGTAACTGTTGTCCCCTTCGTGTTGCAGGAACGCGCCTGCCAGCGAATACAATGTTCGGCGCTGATGCAAACGACCCGAGCGACCATACCCCATATTACGCGGACGTTTTTTTCCTATCGCAACACGGTGTGTACCTGGATAGGTTTTGAAGGTTCTGGCAAACCGGGATGTCGTAGATGTCATATCGGCTTCCGGTACCCATTTTAATCCGGCGACCCACCCATTGCGACCAACTGGTAATACCAGTGATGCGTGTGCCGTTTCTGTATTTTTCGCTTTTCGACTTAGTGGCTTCATCGCTTACCTCAACACGACTGGGGTAATGACGATAACCAACGACGTTCGGGTATTATTCCCACTGCGCCCGCCACCGAAGATAAAATTATCAGGACTAAACGTGCCTGATTTGTTTGTTGTGGTATTCACCTGCTCAAACCCGGTCAGTACCAAAGATTGCCCTGCGCGTAGATTCACTTTTCGGGTTAACGACCGTACTTTGGTGTACGGCATATCCATACGCGAGTTACCGTCTGCCGTCACAAATGAGCGGATAGTTGGCGGGTCAGATAAATTGAATGAGAACTGCAACTGCACATCACCGGTTTCTCTGATGAATGGCAGCATGGTGATATTGAGTCCGGTCGTGATCATGCCAGGCTCAAGAGAACTGGTAGAGCCAGCATTCGTTGTCGAGGTTGTGCTGCTACGCGCAATATAGACAGTCTGATCTGATAGTTGAAACGGTGCAGGAGACAAGTTTGTCGTCGGTACGGCCTGACTCATATCGACTTTGACGTTACCCTGTTCTGCTAACGCTTTGAGCAACGCACTGGATCCGGAGAATTTCGCCGCATTGCCTGTCGCACTCTCTAGAATCGACACGCCACCGCTCATCGCGTTATCCGACGCCCCGTTGAAACTACCGCTCATGGTGGCGCCGATATTATTTAATGATTTATAAACCAGAGACCAGTCCAGCCCGACCTGATTCGTTTTACTCTGTATGACGCTGATCAACTGAACATTCAGTTGTACCTGTCTATTAAGCACCTCATTTTGATGCTCAACATAGCGGGCGACACGGGCCTGCACCTCTGGCGTATCCGTTACGGTTAACGATCCGCTGGCCGCAGACAACCAAAATCGACCATGCTGAGGTGTCAGCATGGTTTCTACCGTTTTCCGGATATCTTCATAGAGGTCACTGCTCAAATCTGTCGTCGTTTTCTGCGATGAGCTCGCATCACCGGAAGCCGCACTTGACGCCGAACTCCCTCCAGAAGCCCCCATGCTCGTCGATGACCCAGAAATCACACTGGCCGTACTTTCCGTCTTGGTATTAAGGATGGCGAGTTGGTACGTTTGGGTTTCTGTGTAATAAAATACCGCCTGATTGACGTTATCTGCTCGCCATGACAACCCTAACTGACCGGCCACATTATCAAGCAGGCCTGCAACACCAACGCCATTACCATCCCATTTCAACGCGCCTAAACGCAGCCCCGACGCCCCCGATGAAATTTGTGCAGATTGTGCATTCGCCGCACCCGGTATCCGTGACAAAGATACTCGCCCATTATCATCCGGGGCAGGCAACGCTCCCGGCATTTGCTGTGTAATAGAATTACTGATGGCGGCAGACTGAACTTGTGCTGCATCTGGTGTGATGACAACGCGAATACCACAAACTCGAGTTAGACGCTGCCCCAACTCCAGCAAAGACAGTCCATCTGGGCGATTGACCGTAAAGGGGCAATAGGCCAGTTTTTTATTCTCTGCCGACGATGAAGGAACCGCGACAATCGGGCTCAAATTCACCCAGGGTGTATCCACCCAGGTAACCGAGGATTGCTTACGTGATGTCTGTGATACAGTAATACGACTAGCCTGCTGCCCTGTCGCTTCCGCATCATTTTCCATCTGCTTGATGTCTCGCAGCGCACATCCCGACAGTAATACTGCTAACGCAATCGAACCTAACGCGAATCGGCGACGCCCCATATAAACCGGATACGGTTGCATCCTGCTCTCCTAATTAAGGTAAACAACATCTCCGTCGGCGACACCGACCGGAAGCGTTAAATTCATATCTGTGCCGTCTAACATCGTCAGACGGCCATGAGTGGCCACACCGATCAGCGCAGATGTCACCGATCGCTCGCTCAGTGCAGCAATCAGACCAGGAAAACTCGTCGTCCATATCCAGAGTCGTCCATCGGCAATGACATGATTGATTCGGTAATCAGGACGGGGCATTAATGCAATGTTGGCAAAATCAACTACGCCATCCTCCACCACGTTGTCATAACGCCAGTCATTAATTGATGACGCGATACGTAACATGTCGCTTGCCACTAACGATGCAACTCCTGTGCCGATGCTACCTTCTCGAATATCAGAACGCCTGATGTTGGCGTTACCGACAATCAGGAAGAACACCAGAGCGAACGCCGTGATGGAATATCCCATTAACGCCGCTCTCCCGGACGGTCGCTGACCGAAATCAGGCACTGAATACGGTTAGCTTCGGCAAACAGCGGTTTTTCGGCATTACGGTACAAATCAAATACCTGCGTTACCGCAGATTCGAAGTTGCCATGAAAAGAAAGTGGAGCATCAATTCGGTAGTCCAGATTGACCGGCCAGATGACAATCCAGTTACCGCCATTGACACACAACGACTCACTAGCCCATTTATTGACTGACTCATGCAACGTGGTTCCTACTTCGGCACGCCATAGCGTCCCCTTAGGTAATGTGCTGACGGGCTTACCTGAAACAAATGGCGATCGTGACGCAGTTGATGAGGGTAACGCGATCGAAGCTGAAGGTTGCGAAGCCAATGCCTCAGGTGAGGGAGGCAATGCCGTTGTCGGTGCCGCAACCGGTTTTACAGTCGAAGGGGAAGAAAGTGGTTTTACCTGTGTAACGGATTCTTTTCCGTTCGCGGGGGTTGGGCTAATTGGCAACATTGTTGCCGATGACGATACTGGTTTATTCAAGGGGACAGTATTGCTGGCCACTGTTGGAGCAACCGTCTTACGAGAAGATGCCAGAGGAGGGAGCGCTGTTAACGCCGGTACAGGCAACAGCTGGCTGTCTGGTTTTAACATTCCAGACGTTGCCGCAACCTGCCTTGCATTATCTGTGGTAGCAATAGCGGGTTTAGACGATACGGTGGGAGATACAGGCGCAAATGAACGATATTCATCACGCAGAACAAAGCAAACTTCACGATTCACATCGTCAACACGTAACCGCCACGCGGCCCCGCCACTATCTGTAATGCCTCACTTAACCGAACAGGGCCAATTGAGCGCTGTAAGCCAGGTAAGGGGCGATTCAACAGTTCAGTGAACATCGAGGAACTGCTGGGACATAATGAATACCCCGATTCAAGCAGCAAATAACGAAACCCATCCCCGACGCTACGCACCAGTTGTGGCGGCATCGTGATGTCGATCATTTGATTGAGGGGATCGCGTTGTGAATCAGCAGGCCGAGTGCTGACCAGCGTATAGCGGTCATAACGCACGACTTCTGGCGAACGATTTTGATAAATGTCGTTCACTCTGGGGGATACGTTCTGACGGGAAACTGAGGACGTCGTTGTCTGTTGAGCACATCCCGCTACCAACATTGCAGCAGCAGAAAGGCATGCCAGCGTTGGCGTATTTCGAGGGTGCCGTATAAGTCTTGTCATCAGTCTCCACCGTTTAAGAGAAATCTCAAAATCAGGTGGTTATTCTGCCGACAAGCAGGGACTGAACAACGCTAAACTAAAAACGTGCTCAGAAAAGAAAAACGCTGACCGAAGCCAGCGTTACATTATTGGATTAATAAAAATAATCATGCTGCATAGTGAGGACGATGGGTAACATCGCCACGTCCATCAAGCAAACCTTCAACAGAAATATCTTCATTAAGATTATCCCAGTGAATACCGCGGGGACTCAGTTCATAGTTATTCCGTTCCGCTTCTGTTGCATGCAACAGTCGGGGAAACCAGGCTAACGGGATCCCCAAGGTACGAGCATCACTCAGTTCTACCCACATGTTGAATTCATCGAAACGAACTTTCTTAGCTGAAATAGTCATTCCAGGCCTCCAGAAATGACGCTTTGTTAGTATCAATAATTTCGGAGAGATCTTTCAACACTCGAGCATTAAACCCATCATTTCGAGCAAGTTCAACCTCTGGCATTAACCAGAATTTGGCCTCCGCGCCTGAACCTCGTACATGGATATGTGCTGGCTCCAAGGGGTTGCCTTCATTCGAGTAGAAGAAAAATGTAAAACCTCTAAACCTCAGTATCACTGGCATCGGCGTCCCTTTCATTACGTTGGATTATGGTGAATAAAAATGCGCCAGTCAAACCTGAGACAAGTATTGCGACACACTGACTCTCCCGTTGAGATAGGTAAAAAGGCGATTATTCCGCCGACAAGCTCTGTCATGTAAAAAAAAAGCACCAGTCAAAGACTGGTGCATGTGTTTACGAAACAGCATAAATCGCTTTGCGACATACACCATAACCAAACCCAAGGAACGGTATATCGTCGTCGAAGTCCATTGGCGGTTCATTGCCTGCTGGACGTTGAGACTGAGGCGTACCACTCTGCGCCGGTGCAACTGGCTGCTGAGGTTTTCCCCATGCAGTATTGGCTGCACTTTGATTGTTATTTCCATCGTTCGGGCGAGATCCTAACATCTGCATCGTGCCACGCTGGCTGACTACAATTTCGGTCGTCCAACGATCTACACCCGCACTGTCTTGCCACTTACGTGTTTGAAGTTGCCCTTCAATGTAAACCTGAGACCCTTTACGCAAATACTCTCCGGCGATTTCTGCAAGCTTGCCGAATATCACCACACGGTGCCATTCAGTACGCTCTTTTTCTTCGCCAGTTTGTTTATCGCGCCAGGTTTCTGACGTTGCCATAGTAATACCAGTAACTGCGTTACCATTTGGCATATAACGAACTTCAGGATCCTGTCCCAAAAATCCGATAAGTGTTACTTTATTTACGCCACGTGAAGCCATAATCTTTCTCCTGCCTGTTGAAGCCCTCTGCAAGCAGAGGGGTTAAGGGATGCTTGTTATCAGAACGAATTAGAACGAATTCTCCGCATACGCTTTAGAATCCGCAGGGCTGTTCTGAATCGGCGTGGAGTCAGATGAATCAGACTTCTCGGCTTTGTAGACTTCTTCTTGACCCACTTTAATCCTGGTGATCTTGATTAAACGGGCTTTGAGGCTGACACGTTGTTCACCGGCATGGTCACCAGAGTTCAGCGTAAAGATGCTGGGAGACAGATTGCTCAGTGTGAAATTAATCAACACCTTTTTGTCTTCATCAACAGCTTTTTCGCAGCGTTTAATCAAAGCGATGGCCTCTTTACCTGCTGGGGTCACGTCAAAGCGAACATAATTCGCATTGTCTTTCTGACCACTTAAGGCATTGATGACACAACTGATGAATGGACCATTCGGTCCAGTAACATGGCGAATATCGCTCAGATACCCCAATCCAGTAACATTCAGATTGAAGTACTCATTGCTTTTGCCATTTTGAGTGCTAGTAGCTTGATTCTGGGTAGATTTATTTGCAGTCATGATGTTTCTCCGGAGTAAAAAACAAACAGGTAGCGGAGAAACAGTCATCCCTGGCGGGAGTATGTTTCCCGCAGGGGAGTCAAAGACAATTGAGCCTTTGACTGGCTGTATGAGTGAAGTGGGCCTTAACCGGTATTCGGTCTCTGTTTTCAAAGGTTAAACAGATTTACCGCTCGAAAGCGCCATCTCTCAGGTTAACGATGGCATTGGCATGTGATTACCCGAAGGCGCTCCTCTCAAATCACGGGAACATTGGCAGTTGTCAGAGACAACGATTGGCCTGTTAATCATTAAACCTGGTGAAAAAGAAGTCAATCTTCCGGCTATGGAAAAACTCATCACCGAAGAATGAAAATAAAAAAAAAAGCGGTGCCACAAGGCACCGCCATACGATCTGCACCATCGATCTTCGGTATATCTGTTTTCACAGTAGCTCCGGGGTATGTTCAGGACCCGACACTGGTTTCACGGAGTTTTAGTGCCTTCAGACTCGGCTCTCAGGTGAGGGAGCTGTCAGTCAGACTGTTCACTGACAACGCTATGCAAACGCTGACAGAGACCGCAGTCACGGGGTGCGGCTTCAGAGCCGGATGCACAATAACAACTCATCCCCCCGCCTGCAATCAGTTAATTCTGCTTTTTCTTTCGTGTTTTAGGTGCCGTATTCTTGCCTTGGCCAGGGATGTTAATCATCCCCTTACAGTCAGGATATTTCTCACAACCATAAAACGATCCCTTTACCCCTTTTCGTAACCGCGTCTTACTACCACAAAGCGGGCAAGCAGGCGTAGGAGGAACGCGAACGACAACATCTTGTTGAGCGCCCAGGGAAACAAGCTGACAAATCCACTGAGTTTGCCGGGACATAAAGTTATCCAGCGTCATTTTCCCTTTAGCAACCTCATCGAGCGCCTGCTCCCAAAGCGCCGTCATACCCGGTTCCTTTAATGCGTGAGGTAAAGCGTCGATAAGATCCATCGCAATATCTGTTGCACGCAAGTAGCGACCTTTTATGATGATGAAATTACGTGCAAGTAACGTTTCGACAATCCCACCACGCGTCGCTTCCGTACCTAACCCTGCGTTCTCTTTCAGTACTTTTTTCAATGTTAAATCGGTCACATACGCCGCAGCGTTCATCATGGCCGCAATCAATGATTGGAAGGTAAAATACTGGGGAGGCTTTGTTTTCAGCGCCTTTATCTCAGCGCCAGTAACAGCACCGTTATCTCCTTTTACCAGCATAGGTAAAGATTGATCTTTCTCATCCGCCGCCGACTCTTTGTGCTCACCGTCATCCTGCTGACTAAACAAACGTTTCCACCCAGGAACAACAACGACCCGACCCGTTGTCTGAAACAGTTGGCCTCCGATATTTAGGGAAAGTCGCGTGAAATCGACTTCATGCAGAGGAAAAAACTGGGCTAGATAATGTCGTCTGATTAACACGTAAACCTGCTTTTCCTGATCGCTCATCTTCGACATGTCACAAACATGCCGTGTCGGAATGATACCGTGGTGGGCAGTCATTTTTTTGTCATCCCATATGCGGGAAACAAAACGAGTATCTAGCTGAGAAATCAACGCCTGTAGTGAGGGGTCGATTTTCACCAATGCACTCAGGACATCAGGAATTTCCTCACGCATTGACTCAGGAAGAAACCCACAATCGGTTCGCGGGTAAGACGTTGCTTTATGCGTCTCATACAGGCTCTGTGCTATGTCCAGCACTTTCTGAGGACTCATGTCCCAAAGTCTGCCGCAGGCCTGCTGTAGCGTTCCCATGGTGAACGCCAAGGGTGCAGCCTCTTTTTCTCGCTTTGTTTCCTGCTCAATTACCGTTGCCTTGCCTGTTTGTTTACAAAGCTGTGCAACTTGCTGAGCGATGTCCTGATGAATACAGCGTTTCTCTTCATCGACATACATTTTCGCTGGAACCCACTGCGCAGAGAAACGGACACCATTAGACTGTAGTGCTACCCATACTTGCCAGTAAGGTTTAGGGACGAACGTCGCTATTTCTCGCTCACGATTAACGACCATCGCCAATACAGGGGTTTGCACTCGCCCAACAGACAGAAGCCCGTCATATCCCTTATCCCTAGCTTTCACGGTATAAAGCCGGGTCAGGTTCATACCTATTAGCCAGTCCGCTCGCGAACGCCCCAGGCCAGCATAATAAAGCGGCTTTGTTTCTGAACCTGGTTTGATAGCAGCTAATGCAGCACGAATACTGGACTCATCCAATGCAGACAGCCACAAACGAAAAACGGGACCTCTCCATCCGCAATATTCCAACAGAGACCATCCGATAACTTCTCCTTCCCTATCAGCATCAGTTGATATGACGACTTCATCAACCTGCTTCAACAATCGGGAGATGACCGTGAACTGGTCTGACGATTCTGACTTCACAACCATCTGCCATACGGGGGGCAAAACCGGTAACACATCTATTCGCCACGGTTTCTCAAACTGGGTGCCATAGACTTCTGGTGAGGCGGTTTCTAAAAGGTGCCCCCGGGCCCAGGTTATGGTTATTCCTGGAGCAGATAAAAAACCTTGTCCTCGCTTTGTTGCTCCCAGAACAGCAGCAATATCTCTGGCCTGAGAGGGTTTTTCACAGATAAAGAGGCGCACAACGTCCCTCCAGACTACCGATTAGTTGACGTAGGAATCGCGCGCGCTTTATCGTGCATGAGCAACAAATTGACGCTGGCTTCATGGATTGGCGGAGAGAATATGGAACGTTTCTTACCCAGCAATACATCACGATCGGGCTCACCTAAGGCCTCACAGGCTTTTTGCCAGGCTTCATTTTGTTCGATAGCGTCAATTCGTGACACTGGAACCGATCGGTATTTCAAAACAATCGAGTAGATCTGGCGTAGCGATCGACCATTCCCCTGAAGTAACTGATCGCGACGATTACGTGAAATCAAGCCATAGTGAAATGCCTGTAAAACCTGTTTAGCCAGTTGGTCAAACCCAATCAGCAGATAGACACAGCGATATCCCAGTGGCGAATTGCTGTATACCTTGATGTCCAGAGGCTCTTTAGCAACGGCTTCCGTCAGAGTGACTCCCCGAGGCAATACATTCATTTCCTTATCCAGGGATGCAATTTCTTCATGCATCAATGTGCTGGCCTCATTGAGTTTTTCCTCAAGAGCCAACATGGTCTTGTCAGCCCATGGGTTGTTCTTCAGCGAATCGCTGTTGATACGCGCAGCCTGATGCAGGAACCCGGGCATTCCCATAATAGGAGGACGGGCAGCAACACCATTTTCGTCATTCTGTTTTACTCTTCGGCGCCCTACCCAGAGATTGATTGCATAGTTAGTATGCAATTCAATTTTTAACTCAGACTGCAATGCACCCGTCGTCTTTCCAACTCTTTCAGCCATCGTTGTCTCTCTAACCTGTTAATTAATCAGTTAAGAAAGACTAAATAGTTAATAAAGAGGACTCCCCCAACAACGCAAAACTCAATATTGGTTTCACGAATTTGACGCAAGCGCATCAATATGGTTGTTTTTTAGCCTTGTTGCGGGGCGCAACAAGTACGCTTTTTCACCACACGACCAAATCCACGCTAACCAGGTACCCCGAATATCACCCTAAATATCACCCTAAATATCACATTGGTTGTTTTTCATACCGTGCTGCCAGTGGCAGCAAAGTACACTTTTTAACCATACAGCCAAATCCGTACTGACCTGATATCCCGTATACCACCCTGAATATCGCACTGGTTGTTTTTCATACTGTGTTGCGGGGCGCAACACAGTACACTTTTTAACCACCACACCAAATCCGTACTAGCCAGATACCCCGCATGCCATCCTGGACATCAGGTTGCTCATTTCTTGACCTTTCTGCCACTGGCAGCAAGCACAATTTTTAACCACCTTATTTTCCAGCGTTCAATATTCTGGCTCTGATATCAGAAACCAGGCTGGAAACTCTTTCCTGACTCGCCTTGGAGGCTGGCTGCGCAGGAAGGCTTTCTGCCAGCTCAGGAGCGGGACGCTCCACCGTTGGTGTCATTGTTGCCGACGCTCTTCCCTTCGCCGTTTCAGAAAGCGCTACGCTTCCTGTTGATTGTTCTGTTTGCTCAGTTGGCAGCACCAGTCGCCCTTCCCGGGCGCATTTCATCATCGACAATAGCCAACCAAGTGGGTTGGCTAACTGCCCGCGCTTGAGCTGTGTATTCAGCATGGTCAGCAGAGCAGATGCTTGCTCATCCGGCAATACGGAGAGCTGCCTGGTCAACATGTCGGCATCATGGGGCTTGATCCGGCTGAGCAACGCTTCAGGCAGCGTTAAACGATCCCTTCCCTCGGGTACGTACGTTTTTTTATTCACACTGTGTGTGAAACTACGTACGTTACAGTTCGATTTTCGAACTTGGTTATAACCTGTTGATTTTAGACAGAGTTCGGATTCCGAACTCTGTGTATTATTGCTATTCCCATCACTAAGTTCGGATTCCGAACTCAGTGATTTTTCCCTTATCTCGCCTTGTTTTTTACTGAGTTCGGAATTCGAACCCGGCTGCATTCCCCGCTGGAGTGATGCCAGTTGAGAGGGCGTTGATGGTGAATCCAGGCGTGCCTCAATCATGGACACTCTGGAATGACGATGTCGCATGGAGGGGTCGTTGCGGATCGCCTCCAAAACATTGAGTGCGGTCATCCGTACGGATTTATTTTTATGTCCGCAGCTGCGTGCAACCAAATCCAGCCAGCCTGGATCGAACGTTTCCGCATCGCGGCAGCTCAGCGGCTCATCATGTTGAGCGTAGATATTCCCGCGTACGCGCCCATACTCATCGCGCACACGTTTACAAAGACTAAGCCAGCCGGTTATTCGCAACATTAGCAGCGTACGGCTGATGGTTTCGCGCGAGGCTTTCTCTGCGTGAGGTGAAGCCAACTGGAGTTGCAGCTCATCGTATGTAGGAAATACCGCACCATCATTTTGCTGGGCATATAAACGGATCATCACCCATGCTGTTTTATCCAGCGGGCTAAGCCTGCTATCCAGAAACAGTCGCCGGGGAACGGCATCATGCACATTCCCCAGATAAAGCAATCCGCTACGTTCATTGACTGGGCTCGAGGAGTCACTATTTCCCTGTCGGGAAATACCCTCCTCCATTCTCTGGAGTGTGAATGCGATGACACTGTCAGCAGGTAATCCCATCATCGCTTACCGTTTGTTTGAATCAATCCAACACGGACATTCATGATAAGAAACGAGAACGTAATGATATGAAAAGTTCGAAATGGAAAGCGGGAAGACGGTTTTTTTAACGATGAGAACCCCAAATGAATCACATGATAAATGATCCCTTCGCTTCTGGTTGTTGTATACCACAGCTCATCAGCCAGCAGGAACTGAATGAACATCGCCCCCAGAACATACGATTTATCGGCAAGTATCATCACTTGCTCTCCTGAGGTAATTTGCCCATACGAACATGGGCACGGTGTATTGCGGCAAGCAATGACTGTTGCTTTTCTTCCGGTAAACAGCAAAACAATTCGACGACTACCGACTCAACGTCACCATCCAGTTGAACGCGGGATGACGGTAGCCATAGCGTCGTCTTGGCAGCCCAGATCTTGCGCTTTATCGTCATTTTTTGATTTCCCTGTTATAGGTCTCATGGCTCATCAAATGCCAATGTCCGCCACCATCCTTGCTTAACAAACGCCAGAACGGCCCAATGTCGATTTTGAGGTAGCCATTGGTTTGCAAGCGCTTGTAAATTCGTTCACCGCGCTGCCATGCCGCGATGAAACGAGTCGCTTTACGCACAACACTAGGGGTTGCGCGTTGACATATACGAAACTCAGCAAGCTGCATCTCAGCCTCCCGCCTTTTCCTTTCTTTCCAGTACTGCTTCACGGCACCAGGCATTAACACGAGTCCAGACCGCAGTGAGAGAAACATTCTGCTGTTCTGCCGCCAGCATCATGACGTCCAGTGCCTCATGTGAATCAGGCGATGACAGTCCAGAGCTGCGCCATTGCTCCCATAGTGCAGCGTCTTCTTCTTCCGTGGGGGCCTGAACTCTCCCCTGCCGTGTTTCGACACCATTTAAACGGCGTCTTGAGCTAACTTCCGACGTCGACAGGCCAAAATAGAATTGCATCAGTTCTATTGAGCCACCTAACGCCAGAGCGCGATCAATTCGCTGTAACCGTTTTTGTTCAGTACGAGCCTGGTTAACCATTGACCAAAAATTGTCGTGATTAATCTGAAAGTTGAGTACGGATACACTGCTTTGCGTCAGGTAATACAGATCGTCCACCGTCAGTTGGCTCAATTGACGAACCTCTTCCATCGTCATTCCCAATGCTTCACAACGACGGATATTTCCTGACTTCAGTTCCATTAAGATATGCGTCAATAACGCATTTGTTGCCTGAGATAATCCCTGGCTCATAGCTGCCCCCCATTCACCCAATCGACGATCAACAAAAAATCAACAGCCCAACTCATCCCGCAACAAATGAACAAAAACGTATTTCCAGCCAGGTTTTTCAGTAAGTTATCCATGAATATCCCCTGCATATTGGTAATCGGGAGAATTCAAAGCACTATCCTGATGAGCGTGGTACGCCGGAGAGGGTGATAATGCGTTTTTCACGCAGCGCAGACGTAGCCACGACTTGAGAAGCTGGCCTTCACGTTCAGATGGAGTGAATGGTTCCAAAGCGCACCACACGCCCCCCACCCAACCTTCCCGAAACTGGTCAGTACGAATACGGCGGAGCTGGGATTTCAAACGAGGAAAATCCTTCATATGCCGCTCAGTCGCTCCCCTTAGTTGCTGAGAGAGCACCTTAAAAAGGTAAGCGGCGATATCAGAACGGCCACTGAATCCATAAAAGTGGATCGAACGGCGAAGACACATTCCTCGATAACGATTGGTCGTGCTGTATAGATCAAACCAGCAGCTACAACCTGTGGCCATGCACACAACAGCAGCAAGTCCGTTAAGCCACCCAGGAATACTGACCGCATCTGATGGGACTCGGCGGCATATCGATTCACGAATCGATGAAATTTCAGGTTCTTGCTCCAGGATTGAATGACGCAGAATGAGCTTTTGAGCCAAACGCAATGCTCGGGTAATGTCATTCAGATCGTTATTTCGCGTGACTAACGACATCAGTTTCCGAATACGTTTAGGTAATCTGGTGCTGTTATTCATTTCCCCCTCCGGCTACCGACTTTTGTCAGATGTTCTTCGACTTCCTGACATCCGACACAAAGCTCTACACCAGGAACCGCCAGACGACGAGCCTCGGGGATTTCATTCCCGCATGCATCACAGCATGTATTTGAAATACGCCCGTTATGAACGTTTCTAAGAATCAATGACAAGCTGCTCTGCAACAGTTGTTCGGTTGTGGCCATTGCCATTTCATCATCAAGATCATGCGACATGGTCACCTCCACGGGCATCATCACGTTGCAGTTCACGCAAGCGGCGCAGCACGCGAATCAACCGCATAAATTTCACGGCATGGACATCATGAAGGACGGGAGAGCCGGATTTCTGAGGAAAACCCAGGAAGTTCAGGCAAAAACCGAATGTATTAAAAGGCAGTTCGCGATCTTCCCCAGTCAGCCCGGCAAGCAACAAAACAAACTCGTTGTTGTTTGTGTCCGACGTGGTATAGCCAGCCTGATCCCAGCGTTTAGCTTCTGAAATATCGTCGGCACATCCCATGGCTTCAGCCAACTCAAAAGCCAGTCTGTAGGACATATCCTGTAGGTGCTCAATGTCGTCCTGAAGTGCAGGTATGTGCCAGATATCCGCGACAGGCTCCAGCCCTGTAGCCGCAAAAGAAACAGATGAAGAGGATGAAACATGTCCTTCTTCTAATAATGCGCTGTCACGGTTTTCAGATAACGCGGACATCAATGATGTCTGCGAAAAACCATTTCCCATAGGGCTTACCGTTTCACCACCAATCACCGTCTGGCCACCGTAGAGATCCGGCTGAAGCTCGGCACGATATGGCGAAGTGGAAGCTATCCCTGCATCAATCGGTTGCATACCCGCATCAGGAGTCAGCCCTGTTTCTGGAGCGTTACCCGGAGCAGGTTCGGGGCGAGTTACTCCACCGACAAGCGTCCCTGAACGTAAGCCAGTGACCGGATTCTCTGGCCCTGTTTGTGGCGGAAGCTGAGTGATATTCTCTTTTAATGGCTGACGGATGGGCTCTTGCACAACAGGTGGAGCCGGAGGCTCACCAAATAATTCTCGGCGCTGTTGCTCTTTGGGATCCAACTCTATCAACCAGCGATCGTAGTTGAGTGACGGATGCGGCAGCGCTTTCAATAACTCCCCAATCAGCTCATCACGAAACATTTCCAGTGAATACCGATCAGGGTCATCAAACTGCTGACAGGCATGACCAAAAACGTCATCAAACACAGATTCATGTTCCACCTGCATCTGATGCTTTGCCCACGTCTTCTCTGCCGCTGAGCGCAGTGCCAATAGTGGTAAAACTCTCACACGGGCTAAGCCAGAATTCAGCAGGTTTGGCAGGTGGGGATGCAAATATTTCAGTGTATCTTCCATACGGCTGATACTGGAGTTATCAATCGGATAACCCTGCTGATTTAACAGTTCGGAAAGCTCACGCAGTGTGACACTACGCCCCAGTTGTTCTTCCCAAATCGTTCGAGCCTTGTGAATACCGAACGCCTTTTCGATATAGGTTAAATCGCCACGGACTTCATTCTCGGCCAAATGACCAATCACGCATTGCAGACGTCCTGGCCAGGGTTTGAATATCGTATGGATCCGATAGAATCGTTCATCCCCGGTTTCCTGATAGAGTTCACACAATATCTGGTAGCGTGTATTCCCTCCGTCACTAAAGATATAGATGTCATCACCATCAGGGTCTCTGGTCACTTTAGGCAATGAATCCAGACCACGCATACGGATAGACGCTTTGATGTCCGCATATTTAGGGTTACGCGACGTACGGGGGTTATCGGGGTTAGGACGCAGCTCGTCGAGCGTCAGTACCATCGCCATTTCACTCACAGGTAGTACAGCGACCTGCGATTGTTGAGCTGGCGATTTTCCTCGCATCAGTAGCGCATCCGTCATATTCAGCGCTTTCGGTTTACTCGCCATCAGTAACCTCCCTGAGCATCGAAAGGCATATTGGTGAAGCGAGTGAAACGCCCGTCAAACTGAACTTTTATGGTTCCTATTGGCCCTTGACGCTGTTTACCCATAATAATTTCTGCCAATCCTTTGTCCGGACTATTCGGGTTGTAAACGTCGTCACGATAAATAAATAACGTGACATCCGCATCCTGTTCGAGCGAACCGGAATCACGTAAATCACCATTATTGGGGCGTTTATCAGCACGCTGCTCCAGAGAGCGGTTAAGCTGAGAAAGCGCGACAACAGGGCAGTCCATCTCCTTGGCCAGAGATTTTAGCGAACGAGATATCTCAGCAATTTCCTGCGTTCTGTTCTCCATGTCGGGGCATCGCATTAGCTGCAGGTAGTCAACCATTATCAACGCGGGTTTACCGTATTTCCTGGCATTACGGCGGGCTCTCACCCGCAGCATTGCTGGCGTAAGATCGCTGGTATCATCGATAACCAGTCTTTTTTGCCATTTAGTAATGGTTTCAACTGCCGAGCCAATCTGTGACCATTGCTCATCAGTCAGATCGCCACTACGCAGGTTTTGCAATGGAACAAACCCAATGGAAGAGATAAGACGCATAAGGAGTTGGGTCGAAGGCTGCTCAAGGCTGTATATCTGGGTAACATTGGCGCTATTGTGATTTAGCGTTCCGGTGATCATGTTTAGCCCTAACGCCGTCTTTCCCATTGAAGGGCGAGCTGCCAACAAAATCAGATCGCCATTCTGTAAGCCACAGGTTTTTGCATCCAGCTCGATAAATCCTGTTGCCGTACCAGTGATACCATTGGTGGAACGATGGCGAACCTCCAACTCCGCCACAACCTTTTCAAGCCCGTCAATGACGGTAATTGTCTTTTGCGGATCAGCCTTTTCTGCAATATCAATAATTCGTCGTTCAGCCATCTCCATAATCTGGGGGATATCAGCATGAGGCTGGCTAACCTGCTGAGTCAAATCTGCACCAAGAGCGGCAAGCTGTCTGGCCCGGCTGTCTCTGGCAACGATTTCACAATATGCTACTGTATTCGCTGCACTTGGCGTGTTTTTCGCCATCTCAGCAAGATAGGCAAAAATATGTTCCTCACGAGAGCTTCCCTGCTTCTCCAGTGAGTCGGACAGCGTAATTAAGTCTATAGGCTGTCCGGCACCAACCAGACGAGCCATTTCACGAAAAATCACGCGATGCATGAGATTAAAAAAGTCATTCTCGCCAATAATGAGAACAACCTCATCCCAGCGTTCATTATCGAGCATCAGCG
Organism: Pectobacterium punjabense; assembly: GCF_012427845.1. Lineage (NCBI taxonomy): Bacteria > Pseudomonadati > Pseudomonadota > Gammaproteobacteria > Enterobacterales > Pectobacteriaceae > Pectobacterium > Pectobacterium punjabense. Next base: position 1,020,769 of record NZ_CP038498.1, on the reverse strand, counting down.
ACCCGAGCACAGATTGCTCAGCTCCCGTGGAGTAAGGGAGAGGAGGTGATGCCTTTTGCTTTTGATTAGCCATGGTTCGCCTCCACATTTCTTTCATTCAAACTCAGAAAGACTTTCAGCAGACGTTCGTGAGTTCGGGGAGAAACTAACATCAAGGGCCAATCGTTATGGGAAATATACCGAACGCAGCCATTATCCCAGCCATTTTCAAACAGGGCCTTGTCACCACGTCCAGGAGAATCATCATGCGAATCAAGAACCAGTTGTTTCTCCGAAGAGATATTACAAATGCCCACGGCAGATTCATGGACAGCCCAGACCTCAGATAACATGGCCTGCAGGCGTTCTCCAGCATGCTCATCATTTACCGTTTCGAAAAAGACATACTGCTCATCAAAACCGCGATACTGAGAATCGGAGCAGAAACAGATTGCGCGATGGAGAATTTTCATCATGAATCCTCGCGTTCTGCACTGATTTGGAACGGTACTGCGGAATCAAACTTATCTTTCCACTGAGGAAATAATTCACACGCCAATGCATGCATCGTCGCTGCAGCAGAGTCACTTACACGTTTGGTTTCACTTTCAAGGCGATGGGCAGGTTGACCAGCAGAGTGACCCTCAACATAAATCTCTAGGTCGTAAATAAATGTATCTAAAAGAGAAACTAATATCGACTGGCTATGCTGGCTATACTTACCCGTATCAATAATTTCGCTAAGGGTCTTGTAGGTTTCCTTTGCACGACGAGTGTATTTCATGCAATTGATGAGGACTTTTACCTGCGGCAATACCAGTCCAAATGCAGAAAAAGGCAGCAGGCTTTCCATCATATGGATGGTGCCACGTATAAACTCTCTGACATCCGGCAAAATGGGTTTGATAACGCCAATTGCGGTGCTCGTAGCCGCCAGTACAATGAGCTCCAACATAATAGTTCGAGCCCCCTGTGAGTCGACGATGATCACATCGTATTGAGAAAAAAGTGGGTGCTGGAGAATATTGCGCAGACGAAAACGTCCATCTGGCGCATTTAACATTGCAGTAGGCAATTGGGCATTAGGATCATTTGAGATAATGAGATCAAGCCCAGAGATAACGGTTTTGGAGATAACTTGAGTGGGATCGTTGAGATTGACGGTTTGCATTAACAGCTCATACAAACCACAAGGAGCCTCATACTCCAGAGCAAAAATACTACTTGATGTAGGTTGGGCGTAATCGCCGTCTATCAATAAAGTCTTTAATCCAGCATCAGCCAGAAACCCCGCCAAATTTGCGGCCTGAGTAGACTTTCCTTCCCCACCTTTAGTGGAAATTACAGGAATTACATGCATATAGATTCACCTGATAACTAATCAGGATGTATATGCTCACACCAAAAAAACTCTACATTTGATTAACAATAGAACTAAAGGATTGAAAATCCTCGTGTCCTTGGTTCGATTCCGAGTCCGGGCACCACTAATTTAAAGAAACCAGCCTAACGGCTGGTTTCTTGCTTTTGGGGATTCGGACTCCCGAACTCCATTCGATTATTCGTCGCAAGCGGCTCATACTTTCGAGGCCAGCGCGACAAGCGCGCTGCTCAACGCCTCCAGCGTTTGTCCGAGTCCAGCACTCCTTTCCTTTTTTATGCCCCCTTACCAATAAACATATTGTTTGTATTCAATAGTTCGCATTGAAAATATTTTCCAATGCGTTTTGATTTATCCCTTCGTATCGGGGAATTTGTGGGTCAGATTGTGGGTCATTCAGTTCGATGAACGGGAGTGACCCTCATAGGCTAACTGACAGCAAAGTCCGATCCGCGAAACCTCTCGCACAATCTTATAAGCTCATTGATTCGCAAGGTCTCAATCTGTAAGCCCCCGTTTGAACTCAACATGGATCGGTCTACGAATACTGATAGTAGTCAGGGTTAATATTTATGCTACATTTCAACTTAATAGAGAGTGAATGCATCCACGCTTTGCATCCACTTACTTAATCAGCTTTACGTGAAACCGCTGCCAGTAATGTTCCTCGCTTTTTCAACACCGCAATAACGTCGGTGGGATAACGGCCTTGCTCGTTCATGCGGCTAGCCACACCGTCTGCGGCGCTGAGTCCAGCGTGGCACCAGAGCTTATGTTGGCAAACACGTAGGTGAAAATGTCAGGGAAGATGTTGGTTTCTTCATCCCAGGATTGTACGTTGAGAGGCTAGGACATATGAAAATTGAGCAATTGAGTACGCTGTCAGAAAGCTATGATGAGTTAGTTGTCTTATTAAACGATTGTGTGGAAAGTGGAGCGTCCATCGGTTTTCTTGCGCCACTGGAAACCGGTGAATCAGAACGCTATTGGCAGGGGGTTGCCGTCGATCTGGCTGAAGGTGGTCGTACGTTATTGGTCGCGCGTGAGGCGGGACGCATCACGGGTGCAGTGCAAATTAGCTATTGTCCAAAGAAAAACGGCAGCCACCGTGCTGAAGTAGAAAAACTGATGGTGCATACGGCATTTCGTCAACGCGGCATTGCTCAGCAGTTAATGGCAGAAGTGGAACGTCAGGCACAAGCCAATCAGCGTACCCTGCTCGTCCTTGATACCCGAACTAACGACACAGCCTCTATTTTGTATCGCAAATCAGGCTATCAGGAAGCAGGTCAAATCCCACAGTTTGCTCGTAGCTCCGCAGGTACTCTCGATGGCACAACTTTCTTTTATAAATTGCTATAAGGGCTGCTTTAAGTAGGTTGATCGAATATATGCAATGGTTTCAATAAATAATTACCCTGCACAAAAAGAAAGCATGAAAATTAACGAACTGTCAGCTGAAAAAGTGACGCTCTGATCGTTAGATATAAAATGATAAAAGCCCTGACTGCGTAGCCAGGGCTTTTAAGGTACTACAGACTTAATATTTAACATTCATTGACTTAGTAACGTCTTACTACTATTGATACTGCCTCAAATGTACGCGTTTATCACAGATAATATTGGGTATTAAAAAAATAGCTAAAACCTCCCATATATTTGCTGGTTTAAACACCCCACCAACCTTACCAAACACCCAAAGGTAGGCGGTTAGCAGGTACATCCCCCATCGCGATATATACTCTTTGATGCGTGGCCTTACTCTCGTTGCGATATTTTACACATAACTCAATCACGACCTATCGCAAACAATAACGCTAAATCATAGCCTTACATCATCGCGCTCTCGCCCCATTTTTTGCGATTGTCGGTACTGACTACGTGGCCTAAAAGCATCATCGAGTGATGAATATAAATTTCCCTCAACACCGATGTCCCATACAAAAATACTTCGTGGCCTTTATCGCAAAAATACTTATTAAAGAACATGTTCGTTGTCTTTAATATAACAGTAAACTGAAACCTTACTGCTATTGATAACCAATTTACGGGTTTTAAAAACCATGTCAATACTGTTATTAATAACATGTTTTTAATAACAGTATTAACGAAATCTAGCCATGCGCACTGTGTTTGATCTAATTGCAAAGACAGAATAGCGGGTTTTTACTTTATTCATACCCATAGTGATTAACCAGCTTAAGTTAAGCGTATCGTTCATACTTTCAACATTCTGCACCATGTTCCATTCTGATAGATAACTGATTGAAAGATGTATTCATTAATAACCTTCTTCATGCTCCAGCATGGATTATCAAATAGCAGATAGAAATTTTTCCACACGCATGGCATGCCCTTGTCAATTCAGCGATGATACGAAACGTAGGCTCAATGAAAAAATTACCGAAAAACATTTTCGCCAATATGGCGAGCGGCATCGATACACGCTTCCGGTGTTCCCAGTTCCGGCATCAACAGCATTTCAGACGTCAAAACTGGCGCACCGCAGTAGTCAAAAATCCCATGTGCGATCTGCGCCTGAAAAGCATCTGCGTAGCCACGTTTTTTGAATGTTATCTGGTTGGCAGCGCCCAGAGCCACAAGGTGCACCGGTAAATGCCCCTGTTTCTTTATCACACGCCCATCAGCCGTTTCTTCATAGGCCCAGCCGTTTGCAAAAACACGGTCGATCCAACCTTTCAACAACCCCGGCATGGACCACCAATAAATCGGGAAGACCAGCACCAGCGCATCGGCGTTATCAATACGGGACTGCTGCGCAATAACGTCAGGCGGTGTTGCACCTGTGCGCTGAAAAGCCGCCATATCAGACACAGAAAACACCGGGTTAAAGCCTTCCTGGGTAAGATCTGCGATTTCAAACGTATTTGTCGGATTTACCCCAACAATCCCTTCCGCAATGGCGGTCGCGACACTATGGGTCAGCGAGGTATTAACAGGATGAGAAACGACAAGTAATGCATGCATTCTGGATACTCCCTATTGCCATAAAACGACGTCAGATATAGTCTTATATACTAACAGTAACCTACTACTGGTAAGTTACTTTTGGTACATAAGAATGTCAACAGGATAATATCGGTGATGCCCAGACCACAGACACGACAGCGTTTATCAAGAGAAGAGCGCCATAGACAACTGATACAAGCCGCCTGGCAGATTATTCGGGAGGAAGGTACGGAGGCGCTGACGCTTGGGCATTTGGCAGAACAGGCGGGCGTAACGAAACCGGTAGTTTACGATCACTTTACTAACCGTTCGGGGCTGTTAGCTGCACTTTACAAGGAATACGATGCTCGCCAGACGGCGATTATGGATGACATTATCCGTAAGACCGAACCTGTACTCGATCAGTTGGCGACGGTGATTGCCACCTCATACATTGATTGCGTGCTGCTTCAGGGGCGCGAAATGCCTAACGTCATGGCAGCACTCACTGGCACTCCCGAGCTGGAACACATCAGGCAGGAGTACGATGCTATTTTCACGGAAAAATGCCGCGCTCTTTTCGCTCCATTCTGTGCAGGTCAACCGCTGCATGATGCCTCACTGCGGGCTATGCTCGGTTCCGCAGAAGGATTATCTTATGCCGCAGTTAAAGGGATTATTACGGAACAACAGGCTAAGAATGAGCTATTCCATGTGATCATTTCTATGGTGCAAAGATACAGTGCAAACGAGCGCCATAACGTTTCCCTGCAAAATAGCTGAAGTGGTCTAATACCGGATTAGTAAGAAAACACCCCACATCAAAAAACATCTAGCGACTCGCCTCATCCCTGAGGCAGACCATCTCAGGGTTGGCGCTTACGCAAACCAATACCGTGCCAGTACGCAGGCCAGTGGTTTTCCTCTGCGTAGTTATTGATCACAGCGGCGATCGCCACCAGCACAATGCTCCCCAGTAGAACCGGCGTGACTAAGAACTCAAACCCTACGGCGCTTTTCCCTGCCAGAATAATGACCAGTGGGTTAGCGCCAGCTGGTGGATGAACCGCACGAAAATATTGCATCAACATCGTCGCCACACCAACCGCGAGTGACAAAACAACGATCGTGTCACCGAATCCATATAAAGCAATAAGACCTACTGCTGACGTGATGAAATGACCTCCAATTACGTTTCTTGGCTGCGCGAAAGGCGACGCTGGCGCAGCAAATAAAATGACGCACGTTGCGCCAAAAGGTGCCATCAACCAGGGTGCGCCAGTGGATTGCCCTAAGTAGCTTAGGAATAGAATCCCTACACTTCCGCCAATTAACCCTTTCATCAACTGCATAAACGTTGGTTTTGGTGGCAAAGCACCGCCGCCCCTGAGTCTCTTCATTGTCATCCCCGATAAAAAATGTGAGTTTTATGAAATTGCCGTGCTATATTTAGTGTACAGATCTGTACACTCGCAAGGAAATGGTACAGATCTGTACACACAAAAACAACCCATTACTGATGAAGAAAAACGATGAAAGAGAGCGTGGGTAAGAAAGAACACATTCTAGATATCGCAGAAGCGCTATTTAATGAATTTGGCTATACCGCCGTTGGCGTAGATTTAATTCGAGATAAGGCGGAAGTCTCCAAGACCTCCATGTATCGCCATTTCGGTTCAAAAAACAAGCTGATTGAAGCCGTATTGATTCGTCGGCATACGCATTTTGAGGAAGGACTCACTCACGTAGTATCAGGAAGTAAAGACGCGGAAAGTCGCCTGGATGCCGTGATGGATTGGCATTTTTCCTGGTTCCGAACCGCAAGCTTTAAAGGATGTATGTTCATGCATGCGCTGGCTGAATTTAAAGGGCAAGATGAAACCATTACCGCTCTGGCGCTGCGCCATAAAATCTGGCTCAAGTCATTTTTACTATCAATCTTCACGCCCGAAGAATCAGACAAGGAGTATAAAGCCGAAGCTATCATGACGTTTCTTGAAGGGATGATCGTGAGAGCGGAATTTATCGGCGTAGCCAGCAGCGAGGATGTTTATCGCCGACACGCGAAGCTCTTAGCATTATCTCATCCTTCTCTCAGCCAGTAACAACGCGGTGCCTACCGCACATCGGCAAAGCAAACCGACGAACGAGTAGTCACCATAGATTTTGTCTTTAATTAAGGAAGTAACGATGAATTCACCAGTAACGCAAGGCGCTCACCATATTGGTTTGACGGTATCAGCATTGGAAGAAAGCGCACATTTCTTCACCGAACTGCTGGGTTGGCAAGAGGTGAAACGAAGAGAGGATTACCCTGCTATTTTTGTCAGCGACGGCACGGTGATGCTAACGCTTTGGCAGGTACAGGCCAGCGAACCTGTCCAGTTCGATCGAAAAAACAATGTCGGTTTGCATCATCTTGCGATTAAGGTTGATAACAAAGCCGCGCTGTTTGAGATCTTTGAGAAATTATCCGCCCATAAGATCAACATTGAGTTCGCGCCTTCTCTGATTAATGATGGTCCGGCAATGCATATGATGTGCTATGAACCGAGTGGAATCCGCATCGAGTTTTACTGGTCAGGTCAGTAAGCACGGATTAATAAAACCCGACTCATGACCTACATCAATAACGGCTCAGAGAGCACCGCCACTTAGCATGGTTTGAAATTGATCAAAATCAATAAAAAACCAGCAAATACATTATTTTACCTTTCTATACGCTCAAGCTTTTGACCTTCCCGTAGGGGGAAGGTGTAACGTCATAGCATCTTATTTCAAGGTAATGACGCTATTAAGGGGAAAGTAATAATGAAGATAAAGATGATGGCGGTACTACTCGGCCTGACATTAAGCAGCCATGGTTTCGCAGCGACAGCTGATGCCAACACTTTTCTAGCCAAGCAAGGGCTGGCGGGGAAAACTGTCGAGCAGATCGTCGATGCTATCGATCGGTCGCCGCAAGCGAGGCCTTTGCCTTACAGCGCTTCCATCACCAGCAAAGAACTGAAATTATCGGATGGGCAACAGCAATACAGCTATGCGCTGGGAGATAAATTTTATCTCTCATTCGCCCCTTATATTCAGCAAACGCATCCCTGCTTTAACCACAGCTTGTCTGGGTGCCAGGGCGAGCTCGCCAATACGGCATTTGATGTAAAAATCACGGATAAAGCCGGTAACGTTATCGTGCAGAAAACCCTAAACAGCCACCAGAACGGTTTTGTTGGCGTATGGTTACCACGCAATATTGAAGGAACGATTAATGTCACCTATCAAGGACGTGTGGCAAGCTCACCATTTGCGACCTATAGCGACAGCCAAACCTGCATGACGACATTGCCATTGAAAGAACAGGCATAGTGAAAGGTACTAACCTACTGCACGATAGGAAAAACACCAACGGCCATGCTTATTTTCGCCGGGGATGCCCCCGGCAGTAAAATAGCTCTCGCTTCTTATTTACACACCAGAAGACATGATGTAGCGAGATTAAAAATACAGGTTACACAGACAATAATCGGCGCTCTTACTTTTGCGTCCATTTCTTTTCTGGTGGCTGATAAGCATGAAAGAATGTTAATAACGCTTCAGGGCTGTCAGAAAAAAGTAGCATGTCCGCATAATCGCGACGTAAGAATCCTGCATCAACCATGCTACTAATCATGTCTTGCAAGGGATCAAAATAACCGGCAATGTTCAGAAAAGCACAGGGTTTATCATGAATTCCAAGCTGTGCCCATGTCCATTGTTCGAATATTTCTTCAAATGTTCCCGCACCGCCGGGAAGTGCAATAAACGCATCAGACAGTTCTGCCATCTTGCTCTTGCGCTCATGCATATTTTCAACAACATGCAATTCTGTCAGCCCCTGATGCACAATTTCTTTTTCAACGAGCGCTCTGGGCATCACGCCGATCGCGGTGCCAGCGTGGGATAGCACGGAATTCGCAATCTCCCCCATCAGCCCGACTTTACCGCCACCATAGACAATCTCTACACCAGAATCGGCAAGGAAATGCCCCATCTGTTTAGTTTTCTCAATATAGATAGGTGAATTACCCGATGCCGAACCACAAAAAACGCCAACTCTCATCACAAGCTCCCTGTAACAAATTGTACTAACCATTCTACTACTACATACTAAAGACGATATTGCGTTATCGCATATAAGGCTATCGGACATCTGGAATCAACCAGTCACCACACGACTCACTCACACCACGCCAGTATCCACGCGCTTACCGATATCTTTGAGCTGCGAGTATTTTTCTAACAATCCGGGCGCATCGTCCAGACTCATTGCAAACATCCACATGTAGGTCATCACTGAATAGATATGCCCCGCATTGGTTCCACCGTTAAGCGCCATATACACAATCGTCAGTGAAAACAGGACGGCAGCAGCGGCACCGATAGCAAGGTAGCCTAATGCTTCACGATCCGACAGACGAATGCGCAGCCCAGCCAGCACGTGGTAATGCTTGGTCAGTGAAGCGGCGGTCGCGCTACTGACAAAGCCAACCTCTTTTTCCAGACGATTATTTAATTTACCGAACAGAACTTCATTCTTGCGAGTGTAACCCGGCAGAAAAAAAGCAAAAAACAGCAAAATTACGATGCAGGCAGCACCTGCCCAGAATTCAATCACCAGCAGCATCACCGCCGCACCGGTGATCGATGCCAGCGACGTGATCAGCACCGGGAGGTGAATTTCAAAAAAGTCGACGAATTCGCGTGAAAGCGCTACGCGCGCTGCGATGGTTGAGTGGTTATGGTTTTCTTTTCTCTGCGCCAGAATCACCGGTACGGCCAGTGCAGCATAAATACGGGCGAATGTGCGAGTATCCACACTGCGCCGCGCCGCACCAATCGCCCACATAATAAAGACCATCAGCGCATACAGCACCGCATGCCAAGGTTGAGCATTCAGAATGGCGTTAATAGCGAAGCCTGCCATCAGGGGATAAAGCAGATAAGTCACATTCTCCGCTACTACCAGCAGCAGAGTGAGAATCAGTTTTTTGCCATGCAGCTTGCCAAGTTTTTTAAGGGTGACAACGGCACTATGCGAAACCTTGACTGGTTCGCTGATATTATGGGTTTGCATGAGAATAGCATCTAACAGAGTTATACTTGAGCGGTTGCTCAAGTGCAAAAAATTGTATTTGAGCAACCGCTCAAAGTCAACGTGGGGACGGTAATGAAAGAGACGACGAAAGCGCTAAAAGACAAAATCCTTGATGGCGCAATCGAGCTGTTTATTGAGAAAGGTATAGAGAAAGTGACAACGCGCGAACTGGCGGAACACGTTGGTATTTCGCGCAGTCATCTTTACCACTACTTTCCTGACTGGCAGACATTATCCATTGAGGCGCTAACGGCGTTCATGCAGGCGGATTTGGAAGAGGTCGCGGCAGAAATCGCCACATTACCACCAAAAGAGAAGCTATATGAGTTGGTGAAGAATTACCTGCCGGATACCACTGACGTCATCTGGAATCTCTATGGATCACTATGGCAGTTGGCCGTTCACAATACCGCTTACGAAGAACTCGCCCATGTAATGACAGAGAAATGGTCTGCTTTACTGGAAGAGATTATTGCATCGGGCATCGCATCCGGTGCCTTTAAAAATACCGATACCCAGCGAGTTTCCCGCCAGCTAGATGCGCTGTTAAACGGCTACTCCGATCATCTGATTATTAACCCTACTCCCGCTGATTTTAATCAAGCAATTGAAGATATTGAGGATTTTATACAACGCGTATTGTTAAGCGCATAAGCCACACGCCAAAAATAGCGATAACATCCTGAATTGCGATTAATGTGTAGTTCCCACATCCATTAATCGCGGATATTACATGCCATCTTTGACTGGACGGTGCTAATCAGATAGGCATGCTTCGTCAGCATTTCGAACTGGATAACATCATTTTCAGCCAGGATGGGAATCGCCTCATCGGGCGCATTATCATTGGTATTCTTACTCATCCCGATATTGTTCACCACCAGTCGATTCCCCTCCCACACGGAATCAAAGCTGAACGTGCGCCGAATCGTCAACGGTACACCATCCTCGCCAATGTAAAGACCATTGACTAAAACCAGCGCCCTATTTTGTTTATTGAGATAAAAATAGACGTCATATTCCTTTCTGACCTTCTGATCTTCTTCGTAGAGCTTTACTTCGCCCTGACATATCAGCGGCTTTCTGTATAAATTGCTGGTTAAATAAAAAACAACCCCAAGAGAAAGTGAAATAAAAAGCACCAATATGGTGCAAAAAAATTTCTTTCTGACTTTAATTATTAACATAAGTGATACATCCATGCCCATCTTTATTGCAGGAAATAACGATCTCACTTTTCCGGTCCAACACTCCAGATATAACAATCTTTTTCGATAGGAAGAATAATGCGTTATCTGAGCACAGATTTTTATAGTCGGTCGGGAGAGGATAGCCCACACTGTTATATAAATAGAAAAGATCGCACTTCCCATTCATCTTTACATCAACAAGATGTCGATACGGAAAACGATTTACGCTCCCCAAAACGATCAGGAAAACCCCAACTATCATTATCCATATGAGAAGAAACCGGACATATTGCTGTTTTTTTACTGGTTCAGGTATGGCGTGATGTTTTATAGAAAATGGCTTTTCTTCTTCATAAATATCTTCTTTAACTTTCTCGTCTTCCCTTTGATTTAACGTTTCTTTTTCTCTCCCCTCTGACATCGGATAGGAAACAATACTCGCGGCGTTAAAAACAACTCCCAGTTTAGGGATAGTCACAATCGAGTCCGAAAGATCAAACTCACGCAACACCTTCCTGAGTAGAGAGAGATAATTGTTGAGATTATTGAGAGAAGGGCAAAGTGCATGCTTTTCCAATGCCTCCTTTAACAAAAAATCACGGCTTAACGTTACTCCTTGATTCTCAATTAACAAACAGAGCAATCGTGAAATAGGAAAATTCACAGAGGTTGCTTCATTTTCACGTTCTATCCATGCCAGCGTTCCCTCTCCCTCGTTGAAAATGATTAAATCATTAATCAAATAAACCATTCGACCTTTTTCCATCAAGATTAGAGGCACTATTCATTCGTTACAGTAAGATTATAGATACGCTTTTTTATGGGCATAAAACCTACGGAATAGTCTGAAAAACCACAAAAACCAAACAAAAAAACGTTATCAACAAAAGATAAAATCAATTATATACATAGCCTTATCAAGGCTATCCTTGGCAAGGATAAAAATTTACCTATATATTGTCAAAGATTATTTAATTTTCATTTAATCATTGTATAAATAAAAAGACATTTCATTATTTTTATAAATAAAAAGATATCCAGCCTTATCAGCGCCACAAGAAGAGGAATGACAAATAACACACTGAATTAAAATAACTTATCTAGAAAATGATATTTACATCACACCATTCGACATTGTCCACCACACGCAGCAACCAGAATAAAAACCTAAATAAACATAAATTTAAAACATTTAATCTAAATAAATGTAATTAAATTAATATATTTGACCATAAAACTACCTAACACTACTATTTCACCAGATCCAGGGCAGCCGACTGGGCAAGTCAGCAAATATATTCACCATGTGAGTAAGGCTGCAAATCGTTAAGCAACCACAAAAGCAAAGGCACAACTCACCATGTAGGAATGTGGCGAGTACTCATGATTCGCGTTCACGCTTTTAATAGAGTAACCAACAGAGAGAGCATCATATGAAATTATCAAAATTCACCCTGGCATCACTCATCTCCGTGATATTTTCTGTCGGTGCACAGGCAGCAGATTCACACAATGGATCGGTGACGTTTAAAGGAAAAATTATTGATACGCCTTGCTCGGTGTCTCCCGAAGATCTGCACCAAACTATCGATTTTGGTGAAATCAGTAAAACTGTATTGGAAAACGGCGGTACCTCAGAAATTAAGCCTTTTGATATCACATTAAAAGATTGCAGTTTGGACACAGCAACCAGCGCCAAAATTGTTTTCTCTGGCGGTGTTGCATCTGGCACCAATAATGAGCTGTTAGCGTTAAATGGCAGTGCCAGCGGTGCAGGTATTGCCGTAGAACGAGTCGGCGAAAAAATTAAATTCGACGGAACGACGCTGGCCGTAGCGGCCACGCCGTTATCAAATGGGGACAATATTTTCTCCTTCACCTCTTATGTCGAAAAACTGCCAACACCAGAGGCAGGCCAAGCCCCAGTAGTCACAACGGGTAGCTTCTCTAGCACAGCTAATTTTGTTGTTTCTTATCAATAAAAGGCAGCTATGCCAACAGCAGGTTTGAACGGGTATACCCAATAAAAAGGGGAGGATTCCTCCCCTATACCCTCTTTATTCCACACGTTATTGACGTGCGTGGATACCTACAACGCGGCATCTGCTTAAGCATATATTCCCTATGGCAATGAAAAATATTACGTTCAAAGAAAAAATAAAAACCATGTTAGCCCGCTATAGTATTTTTATTTTTTCTTTGGGCACGACATCGATCAGTGCAACGGAATTTAACGTCAATGTACTTGATGTCGACGATCGCAATGACATTGATCTTAGCCATTTTTCCGATCCCGAATATGTCACACCAGGTGCCTACCTTTTATCCCTAAAAGTAAACTCACGTGAAATACAGCAGCAGATAATAAACTATCTACCAGAAGGCAATAAGAGCGCCCGGCCTACAGCCTGCCTTCCACCTGAACTTGTCGATAAACTGGCACTCAAAAAAGAAGCACGCGATAAAATCGAATCCTGGAATAACGGAACATGCGTCGATCTAACCCCCATTGCCGGCGTCAAAGTCTCTAATCAAATAGGCATGGGAACGCTGAATATTACCATCCCCCAAGCGTGGTTGATGTACAGCGATCGCAACTGGGTTCCACCAGAACAATGGAACCACGGGATCGGCGGTGCGCTGCTGGACTATAACCTCGTTGGGAACATGCGTCGTGATACTAACGGCAGAGGCACATCGCACTATCTCAGTAGTTACGGCACAACCGGATTCAATCTGGGAGCCTGGCGCTACCGTGCCGATTATCGCTATTTTCTGCAAAAATCACGCCATTCGAATCGCGATAGCTTTTCGTGGGATCAGTTTTACGCCTACCGCCCGCTTCCCACCCTGTCAGCCGATCTCAAACTGGGTGAAATGTATTTCAGCAGTAATTTATTTGATAGCTACCGCTTTACCGGTGTGTCATTAGCCAATAACGACACTATGCTTCCCCCTTCTCTGCGTGGTTATGCGCCAGAAATTCGCGGCGTCGCCAAATCAAATGCGACGGTGACCGTGATGCAAAATGGCAGGCTGATCTATGAAACGACCGTGCCTGCGGGTCCTTTTGCGATTCAAGATATGAAAAATGGCGTCAGCGGTACGCTGGATGTTCGCGTAACAGAAGAAGATGGCACGGTAACCACGTTCCAGACCGAGTCGGCCAATCTGCCTTACCTGACACGACCAGGCCACGTCCAGTACAAACTCGCCGCGGGTAAACCGTCGAATACCAATCACCGCCTGCAAGGGCCTGCCTTTTCTGCCGCGGAAGCCTCATGGGGATTATCCAATGCCTGGTCGGTGTACGGCGGCACGATTTTGTCCGATAGCTATCAGTCTTGGTCGGCGGGCATTGGGAAAAATCTTTATCTCTTTGGCGCGCTGTCCGCTGACGTCACCCAGTCACGCGCAACACTACCGGCGCCATCCACGTCGCAAATGGGGCATGCTTTTTCACTTAACTGGTCTAAATATTTCAATTCGATCGATAGCCAAGTCAGCTTTGCGGGCTACCGCTTCTCAGAAAAAACCTACATGAGCATGGCGCAGTATCTCTACGCCCTGAATCTTGATAGCCGTTATCGCAATGAAAAAGAACGCTACACCATTACGGTCTCAAAAAACTTCGCGACACAAGAGACAGCCTCACTGCTGAGCGGACTATCAACTTACGTTACCTATACGCGCCAAACCTACTGGAATGAAGCCGAGCAGGATCGCTATGGGATTTCACTGAACAAATATTTTGATATCGGCGAGATTAAAGGTATTTCTGCGAATTTATCGGCCTATCGTACCGAATTCAACCAACGTACTGATGACAGTCTGTACCTCAGCTTTTCCATTCCCCTCAGGGAAAAGGATCGTCTGAGCTACAGCGTGGGCCACTATAACAACAGCAGTAATCAGACGCTGACTTATTCCAATAACGCCGATCCGAGCCGAACCTGGAACCTAAGCACCCGGCATGACAGCAGGGAGAACACGTACCTGAGCGGCAACTATACCCGTCTGGCACCAATGACCGATGCCTCCGTGGGTGTCGCCTGGCAGCAGGATCGTTATACCTATCTGAACGGTTCGCTACGCGGCGGTATCACCGCAACCCGCCACGGCGTTGCAGCACATCCGAAAGGCAACCAAGGTGGTACTCGCATTATGGTCGATACGGATCAGGCAGGCGTCGCATTCGCCGGCAGCCAAGTCGAGACTAACCGCTATGGCCTGGCTGTAATTGCTGGCAGCAGTAGCTACTACGATGTCTCGACCCGCATCGATATGCAGAAATTACCGCAAAACATCGAAGCGATGACGACCGTGGTTCAAGGAACCCTGACTGAAGGTGCAATTGGCTACCGCAAATTTGATGTGGTCAGCGGGGCAAAAATCATGGGACACATCATGCTGGCTGATGGCAAATATCCCCCCTTCGCGGCTCAGATAAAAAACAAGAAAGGCCGCGATATAGCCATGATCACCAACAGTGGACAGGCCTATATCACGGGCGTGTCGCCTGACGAAACGCTGTCCGTTATCTGGGAGGGGGAGTCGCAGTGCTCCATCACCCTACCCGCTACCTTAAACCACCTTGATACATTGCTGCTGCCCTGCAAATAAGCGGCAAGAAATAGAAAATCCCGGAGAGTACGTATGAAATACCCATCTTATCGGCGAACAGCAGGAATCTTTATCGGCTGCCTGCTTTTGATACCCTCAGCCTATAGTGCGCTGAGCCTCGATCGCACCCGCGTTATTTTTAACGATGATGAACAGTCAGCAACGGTGATGCTGATGAACCAAAACGCGGAAAATCCGTTTCTGGCACAGTCCTGGCTGACGGACGAGCGACGCAATAAAGTAACAAGTCCGCTGATGGTGTTACCGCCATTGCAGCGCATCGAAGCAAAAGGATATAGCCTGATCCGTCTGGTTAAGACGGAACAAATCACACAATTGCCAACCGATCGCGAATCGTTGTTTTATCTTAATGTACGGGAAATTCCGCCCAAAACGGAAAAGGCTAACGTATTGCAGATCGCCATTCAGTCTGAAATCAAGGTGTTCTTCCGCCCACGCGGTGTGAAACCCGCAAAAGATGAGATATGGCAGAAAAAACTGCTGATTAAAAAAACGGGCAACGTTTTTCAGGTGGAAAACCCGACCCCGTACTACATCACCGTAAGCAGCATCCTGAAGCAACCCAAAGTAGCCAATGCCAACCCTGCCAATCTGTTAAAAGGCAACGCCTTTATGGTGGCACCGCGCTCAACGCTGCCTGTTGAAATCAATGACGGCGCGATCAATCGCTTCTATCTGTACTACGTCAACGACTACGGCGGCCATGTTGCATTGCCTTTTACTTGCGCACAAAACCAGTGCCAGCCCATTACCGATGAATAAGCTACAGGGATATCCACCATGCATTGGTTAGCCATTCGTAAAAATCGCTATGTTGTCTTCTGTGCAGCACTTTGTCTCAGCTTAACGGCGTTTAATGCCAGTGCGCTGGAATGTCGATTGGGCACCGTGACGGGGCCGGTAGCCGACTATGAAGATATCGGTACGCTCAAGATCCCGGCGACATTACCGATCGGCAGCCGTCTCTGGACGTCGAAAAGCTATACCCGCAGTTTGGCCTGCTGGGCATATTATTCCGTCCGTCCGCAGGGTGAGATGTCCTATTTCTATCCCAATCCCGAAGGAAAGATCATCGGACAGGGCATCGGAATCGGTATCATCTATAATGGGCAAGATCTCGGCGTGATCACAAATGGCGGCTCCACCTCTTCCCGCGTGCCCACAGGACAGTGGGTCATCGCAGGCCCCAGCGGCTCAAGCCCACCGGCCTCACCAACCATGCTAAATGTCACGGTACAGCTCTATCTCGAAAAAACGGGGAACATTACCGACACCACAGCAGGCGCGGACTCCCTGAGAGTCTTCCAGATTGATGGTGAAGGGGGCATCAATAATAAACCCGACAGTAACTATGGCTTGAGCCTGTCAGGGCTACACGGCATCGACATTATGCAGTGCGCCGCGACGATCAACGTTTCGCCCGATAGCTATGTCGATTTTGGTACGGTCAGGGCGTGGTCAGGAACGGAGGCCGGTCCACTAGCACAGTCAGAATTTAACATTGATGTGTCCACCGACGGTGGCGAAGACTGCGGTAAGGGATTCGATCTGGACATCAATTTTGATGCCACTTCACGGGGGAATTCACTCGTCGGGATAGACGGCATGAATATGGGGAACGGCGCCACGCTGAAAATCGAAGATATGCGCAGCGGTAATAACGTGACGTTTAATCAGTTCATTAGTCTGGTTGAAGGATTGACGGCAGCAAGTGGCGTAGTTGAGCGACGCTATAAAGCCCAACTCTATGCCGCAGGCCCCGCAACCGTCGGCGATACCGAAAAAAATATTATTCTGCGATTTAATTATCACTAATCCGCGCGCCTGCATGAGATAGCAACGATGATAAAAAATGACAATACAGTACTAAGCATCACGTTTCGCCGCGTCCTGCTCACCGTAGCGGCCGGTATGATGACACTACAATCAAGTTCACCTCTTGCACAACAGCCCCCTCTTTTGAGCGATCGTGAAGTGACGTTCCGCGTCTCCGTCGTCAACGCAGCCTGTAATGTCAGTACGGAAAGCAAAGCGATTGTGGTGAACATGAGCGAAATCTCTGAGCGCTATCTAAAAATCAATAGCTACGGCAGTTGGCATGATTTCACGATTAACCTCACGGACTGCAATCTGGATACTTACCAAAACGTTACCGTCCGCTTTTCAGGGAAAGAAGAGCCGCTACTGCCCAAGCGTCTGGCGCTGGATACGCCATCCGGTGCCAAAGGTATCGCGATTGGCATTTATCATGCCAATCAACTGGTCGGCATCAACAGCAGCACAGATAGCATTGTGCTGCAAAGTGGGGACAACGCCATTCCCTTTTCAGCCCGTATCGAAAAGATACGCGACGACCTGATTAAGTCCGGTGATTTTGTGGCAACGGCAAACTTCACGTTGAGCTATTTATAACGAACCTATTTACTCGCGGCTAAAAACCTGCGGAACTCTTTTCGAGAACAGGAAATACGGAATCCAGACGATAATGCCGACAACAACGCCAGAAAGCATACTCAATGCATTATCGTCCAGCGCGACACCAAACAGCAGTGAAGGCAATAACGTTAAGCAACATACGCAAACGGCATTAATGACATAGTAAGCGACCATTACCACCTTCGTCCGCCGCTTGCGGCGAAAAAATGTTAGCGCAGTAAAAATCGACATGCCGAATAAAGCAATTACGCAAAATATAGCGAACAGACTGTAATAACTAACAAATCCAGTTTTTTTGAAATGCGCCAGCACGACACTGACCAGTTCATACAGTGAGAACGGCGCCATAATGACAGAAAGAATAATTCCCAGCGCCGGAAGGTAGAGAATACCGTTAATCTTCTGCTGCTCTTTTCCTTCACACGCTGTACACAAGCCCGACTCTTTTTGCGCATCGTTCTCGCAGTTCAAGCACTTCATTTTTTAATCCCTGTAAAAATGTTCCAAAAGGAAAAACGCTTCCCCGCCTGAATATAATACGCAATTGTCTCCGATCCCCGAATCAATGTTAACCCCCTATTCCACTATCCATTCATGTAACCAATGCTTCAGGTGATGAAGGGAAACATTTCAACATCGCGGTAAAAGAAAAAGCGCCCGAGTCATTGAGACAACGGGCGCTACGATTATTCGCGATAGCAGGTCACCGAACCATCGGGCAAGTCACTTGCATCGATTTAGAGCAGCGGACTAGAACGCATAGTTAACGGTCATCGAGACGCTACGAGGCGCACCATACACGGCATAAGGTGCAAGGAAATCGCTGTACTCTTTATCAAACAGGTTGTTGATATTCGCCTGCACCGCCAGCTGTTTCGTTACCTGATAACGGCTAAACAGATTAACCAGCGCGTAGCTGCCCTGCTCGACACGCAACGTGGTACGTTGCGGACCAGAGCCTTCTTGCCAGATACCATTTTGCCAGTTCACGCCGCCGCCGACGGTTAAGTCCGGCAGCATTGGCAACTGATAGCGGGTAAACAGCTTAAGTGACGTACGCGGTAGATATGAGTTGATCGACTTACCATCTTTATCGTCGGCAACGAAGCGAGAGCCACCAAACGTCATTTGCAAGTTATCTGTCACCGCACCATTGACTTCAAACTCGATGCCTTTGCTCACCATACCATCAACAGACCGGTAATAGGTTTCAGGTGCGCCAGAAGGGGGCAGTGCCTCAGCCAAGTTATCCTGTTCAATACGGAACACGGCAACTGAAGCAGTTAGACGGCTGTTGTACCAATCTCCTTTCAGACCTGCTTCATAGTTTTTACCCGTTACAGGAGCCAGATACGTGTTAGGCCCTTCTTTCTTTGTTTGCGGCTGGAAGATATCGGTGTAGCTGGCATACGTCGACCAGGTATCGTTAATGTCATAAACCAGACCGACATAAGGCGTCACCCGACTCTTACTGGTATCCCCCGTCGAACCGATGATGCTCCAGTCGGTATAACGCGCACCAGCGATTAAGTGCAGCGGATCGGCCAGAGAGAAACGCGCTGAGGTATAGAGTGATTTTTGGCGTAACGTAGAATGCTCATAATCCACCCAGGCTCCCCATGCTGGATCGGCAATATTGCCATTCCAGTTGTAGTAATTGCCCATATCTGCCGGATCGATCGTCGATTGGGAATTATAGAACTGGTTACGTTGTCGGCTGTAGCTACCGCCTACCACCAGCTCATGCTGGCGTCCCAGTAGCTCGAACGGGCCAGAGGCGTAGGTATCGATAGAATCGACCTTACGTGTTCCTTTATTCCATCCACCGTAAGCACCCACATTAGCCCCAAACGGATCAACAAGTATTCCGGTATCTTTATCCGGGAAACCATTGGCATACATCAGCTTGGAATCGAAGTTGGTTTCGGCATGCGTTCCGTTCATACGCAGTTGCCAGCCGTTATCAAAACGCTGAGTCAGATCGGCAAACACTTTTCTCGACGTTTTATCGGAGTAGCTCCAGTTTGGCGCGGTATTAAAGCTACGACCAAAATGTGTAGAGCTACCGTCAGTAAACCACGTCGGCAGCCCGCCCCAGGTTGGGCTGTCTGTATTACTTTCCTGATAATCATAACCTAGGGAGATCGTCGTCGAGTCAGTCACATCGGCATCGACCACACCGTAGAGGAATTTTTTTCGTTTATGATAACGATCGAGCCGAGTGTCATTATCCTGATAGCCCGCGACTACTCGCCCGCGCACGTTGCCGGATTCCGTCAGCGGCGCAGACAAATCGGTCACCATCCGCTGGTTATTCCATGAACCGTAACTGCCAGACACAGAACCTTTGAATTCACGGCTGTCCGCATGCTTACGCACCATATTTACGGCAGCAGAAGGATTACCCGTTCCCGTCATCAGCCCTGTCGCGCCACGCACCACTTCAATACGGTCATAGATTGCCGTATCGGAACCTGAGTCACCAAAATCCCAGATATCATCCACTACGGTTGGAATACCGTCGAATAAGTAATTATTGATCAGAAAACCACGAGAATAGTAACTAGAGCGGTCGGAATCGATATTGTTGGCAAAGACTCCCGTCGTGTTTGCCATCACCTCACCAATCGTTTGCAAGTTCTGATCTTCGATACGCTGCTTACTGATGACACTCACCGACTGCGGAATATCACGCGGCGTCAACGTCATCTTAGTTCCAGCGTTAGTGACTTTCACGCTGTAATCCTGCGGGTCGCTAACTTCTGCGTTAGCGTTAGCATTCGCGCTGACGACAAGCGTATCACCGGAAGTTGGTTTTTCTTCGGTAGCGGCCTGAGCAGGCAGGAAAGAAGCGGAAATCAATAGGGCGAGAAGAGAGACTCCGAATGGTTTTACTCCGGCCAACGAAGAATCACAAACGCGCATTTTTCCGGCGCGAGTAACTCCAAAAGACATGGTATATCCTCGGTTAACTGATGGTAATGTTGGCGAGATGCTGAGGCGTTTTTTGTCAACATTTGCACAGAAAGGTAAATGATAACTATACGCATTATTATTAATACTTCAATAAAATGATTAATTTCATTAAAATACAAATAGATATAAAAGAACAAATCACCATATCGTTAACGAGGCATTGTTAAAAAAGAAACATTTGAGAGATTCATAACAGTCCACTCAGCCCAAGGACTGCCAGCGGCAACGCGACGCCTGCCATCAAGGTTTGAATCGCAATGATACCTGCCATCAATGGCGCATCACCGCCAAGCTGACGAGCCATAATGTAAGACGACGATGCCGTCGGCAGTGCCTGAAACAGCAGTGCAGCAATCGCCGCCGCACCAGACAGATTAAAGAGGTAGCAGGCGACGATCGTCACCAGCGGCATGGCAATGAATTTTGCACATGATGCAATCACTACCGGGCGCAACCAGCTACGAGCGGCAGAAAAATCCAGCGCCGCACCGACACACAACAACCCCAGCGGCAGTGACGCTTGCCCTAGCGATTTTAGAACCGGTTCAATCCCCGGCGGCAGACCTAAAGCGGCAATCTGCAAAGTAATGCCGATAGCGCAGGCCACCACCAACGGGTTCAACACCAACAATCGGGCAATATTCTTGAATGAAGGCGTCCCAGCATTGCCGTAGCGGGCGAAGACCAATACACAAAGAATATTGACCGTCGGCACAATCGCCGCATTCGCGACGGCAGCAAGCGCCACACCGTGTGCGCCAAATAACCCAGCGGCAGCAGACACGCCAACGTAGTTATTAAAACGGACGCCTCCCTGAAAGATTGAAGTAAACGCCGAATCATCAACGGGAAAGAAGCGGCGCACCGCAACCAGCACGACGGCCACCGCCAACGTCGAGCACACCAGTGTCAGGATCATCGCCGTTATCGGCACGCCATCCAAACGCGCTGTCGCCAGTCCATGCAGAAACAGTGCAGGAAGCAGAATGTAATAACCCAGCTTTTCAGCCTGCGGCCAGAATACTGCCGCCAAAAAAGCACGTTGGCGTAACCACGATCCCAGAATAATCAGCAGAGCAATCGGCAATAATGCCAACAGGAGAGAGACGATCATAGGCTGCCACGCAAGGGGGAAGACGGTGAAAGTGGGGAGAATTGCGAATGGAACACCATAGTTCAATACCTGAAAGTGACGAAACAGGTACTACCATAGCGGGACTTTCGATGAGAAAAAAACGAGATTAAATCAACATTAACTCAATTATTTCTCATGGATTGCAGCCTTACCCGCCTGCGTCCGTATAGCTTCGGCCAGCGCCGTGGCAAAACGCCCCGCCGGGCGATCTTCTCGCTCCAGCAGCACAACACGCCGCTGTTGTTGGGGAGCCCCAAATGGGAGACAGGTCAGATTATCCAAACGCTCCCTCTCCCGTTCGGACAGCGGAATAACTGCCACGCCAAGCCCGCAGGTAACCATCTGGATAATGGCATCCTGACTGTCCAACTCCATATCGGTTTGTACCCGCAGTCGCTGACGACGCAGCTCACGATCGATGGTTCGCCCAGCCCAGGCGCGGCGATCGAAACGAATAAAGGGATAGTGCTGTAAGAGCGAGCTGGCATCCAGAGACGCCAGATCTGACGGCGCAATAATCCAGAATCCTTCCTGATACAGTGGCGTACTCACCAAACCGGTTGGATAGGGTTTTACCGGTTCGGTCGTCACGGCGGCATCCAGCTCCCCGGCGTCAATACGGATAGCCAGCTCCGCCGACATCCCAGAATTCACCTGAACACGCAAACGTGGATGAGCACGACGCAACGCAGCCAGTGCGGCGGGCAAAACGCCGGCCAAAGCAGTTTGGATCGCACCAACTCGCAGGCGTCCGGCTAGTTCACCGCCCTCGCCTAGCTCGGTGGCAATCGCGTCATATTGCGCAAGAATTTCCCGCGCTTGCTCCACCGCACGGAGTCCCGCTTCAGTCAGAACCGGAACGCGACGTGAGCGATCGAAAAGTGACGCATTGAAATCCTCCTCCAAAGCACGAACGTGCAGGCTAACGGCTGATTGCGTCAGGCATACGGCCTCAGCCGCACGGGAAAAAGATCCATACTGGGCAATCGCAACCAGCGTGCGTAAGGCTTTTAACGACATTCAGTCCACTCTCCGGCCTCTATATATGAACGGTAAAAAATGGTGCGCTATCGAGCGTTACACCAGAGCAATGCGATAGAAAGCCGTAACAATTCCATGGGGCAATAACAATGTCGTCTTTTTGCCTATGTTGCAACATACGTTATGTGATGGGGATCGGTCGGGAGAGGAGATGCCAGCGAAGAAATAGTGCTACATTTCGCTGGCATAAACCGGGCGATGCTCTGCATTGTTAAGAACAGATAAAAATTAACGACATAAAAACACTTAAAAATCAGATAGTAAAATTAGAATAATTTATTTCTTTGTTTAAACCCCAATGCCATCCCTTGAAGGGGGAAGCATTATTTCCCTGGTGTAGCGAATATTTCACTTAATTTCGTCATGCCACAGACGTATAATACACATAAAAATACGTGGCAGGAAATTTTATCACATAAATATACAATAATAAAAGGCCAAAAACACCCTTGCATAGGAAATAAAAAAATGGTAAGTGAATCATAAGTTAGCAAGATAATAATAAACAAAATAATATTAATCATTATTAAAAATTAAAACGTCTCTAATTAATTTCGCCCTCAGGAGGGCAGAATGCCACCATTGGTAGAAAGCATGACGGACTATATTCAAAATCTAATTACTATGATGGAGTATTTAAACGAGCCATGGGGTATTAAAGATTTATCATCACGGCATATTTACATGAACAAGGCGGCGTTTTTTTATACAGGAACGCCGGAGCGATTTGACATCGAGGGTCGTTTTGATGATGAATTTCCTGCCAGTTGGGCTGAACTCTCTGATGGTTTAAAAGAGCATGATAGATTGACGGAAAATAGTGAGAAACGCGTGACAGTAATCGAAACAGATTACTGGTATGGCAAAAAAACACTCACACCTTGCGTTAGCGAAAAAATTCCCATCTTTGATAAAAACAAGGTCTGTATTGGCACAATGTGGAGCGCCAGACAGTTAGATTCCCTGTCTCCGCTGCTCTATATCAATCAGCAAAAGCCAACCTTATTACAAACAGAACTCTCCACCGATGTTTTTACTCCGGCAGAACTCGACATTATATTTCTGCTATTGCAACGCTTTTCAAATAAAGAAATTGCCAAAAAAATGAACGTTACACCGAAAACAATAGAGAACAGGGTCTATAACATGTACCAAAAAACTGACACGCATTCTCTACAGCAATTTGAAGCATTTTGTCGAAATCTTGGTGTAGACAGCTACGTTCCCCGCACTCTCATCACAAAAGGCATTCAATTTATATAAGCGAATATACCCACATGGAAAAAATAGATGATTATCCGGTCAGTCGCGTTCCGCTAAATGTTCGACTGCCTTTTTTAAATGTCGCTTTAGTGCACATCGGGATGTTAACCGCGCTAGACCAATTTATGCTAGGCGCAGTGCTCGGCCATTCAATGACGCTAAGCCAGGCATTTATCGCCATCTTTATTGGCAGCGCCATTTTTGGCGTAGTGACCGTGGGATTAGGCTATGCAGGGATGAAAGAAGGCATGTCCGGCAGCCTTCTGGCGCGCTGGTGCGGTTTCGGCCGTATTGGATCAGTCCTGATTGGATTGGTTATCGCCATTAGCCTTATTGGCTGGTTTGGTGTCCAAAATGCCGTATTCGCCAAAGCACTCAACTTCGCAATGGAAAATAAACTCGGCTTTGGCTGGTCTGCTGCCCTTTCCGGCATTGCGCTGACACTGCTGGTTGCCTTTGGCTTCAGAGCATTACGCTTCACCGCTAAAATTGCCGTACCGATGTTTGTTCTCGTCGTCGGCTATATTTCGATCATGACGCTCTCCGGCCACAATATTGCTGAACTGCTTGCCTCAGCCCCCAACGGCGAGGTTATTTCCATTAGCGCAGGCGCGACGATGGTGGTAGGCGGCTGTATTGTCGCCAGCTTAATTACCCCAGATATGACGCGTTATTCCCAAAAAGGAAAACACGTTTTCTGGATGACAATGCTGTCGATTATCGTCGGGGAATTTATTGTGAATGGCCTCGCCATCATTATTGCCCGCGCACTCAATACTGCGGACGTCGTAACGATCATGTCCCAGGCTGCGGGCGGACTTGGGCTCATTGCCGTTATATTTTCGACATTGAGGGTAAATGATATCAATCTTTATTCTTCCTCTTTAGGTATCGCCAATGCGATAGAAGGCGTAACGGGGAAAAAACTGCGTTATGTATCAATAACACTGGTGATTGGCCTCATCGGTACCGCGCTATCCGTGGCTGGTATTCTGGACCGCTTTATCGATTTCCTGACGCTATTGGGCGTGTTATTCCCACCAATTATCGGCGTGATGCTGGTTGATTATTATATTCTACGCACTCACAGAACGCTGCTCGACACCAGTCGTGCTGAAGGCCAATTACCCGACAGCACGCAAACGCCACTGATTGGCTGGCCAGCAATTATCGCCAGCGTTGTTGGAGCCATCGTCGGATTAGCCTTTGAGTGGGGTGTACCTGCCTTTAATTCGTTACTGGCTGCCAGCTTGCTTTATTGGTTAATAAAGCACTACACCAACAATCACATTATTTTAGGAAACCAGGACATAACCAAAACTTAAAATGAAATAGTTAACACGGTAAAATTAACCTATACTCCAATCGACCTCTTTCTACAGAGGTCGATATATTTTCACTTAAGCAAAATAGCTCCTGAATAATTCCAACTGAATGGGCGTTCACGCACAGGCAGTTTGAAGTATGACGGGTATAGGCCATGATGGCCTTGGGATGGAGTCTTATATATTAACGAGGAATCTATTCTCGCGAAATAATAAGTCTAATTAGCAATATTCATGCTAGGAAAAGGATTTATGCCAAAAATAAAAACACGTCTCACGCCCCTAAACTGTCTACTCGTTTTAAGTGGCGCATTAATGGTCAATACGGCAAACGCCGCTGAGGCTTGTGTCGCAGGCAGTTGGCAGGTGGATAATTCCATCACTGATATGCCTTCCGTGAAATACCAAACGGAGCACTTTGCCTTCCGCTGGAATAATAACGACGTTAACCGTAATGATGCGGTTGCCGCAGGGCAGAAACTGGAACAAATTTGGGATAAGTTCATTAACCAAATTCAGTATCCCGAACCTTACTGCAAACAAACCGTGAAATATAAAGCCAATATCCACATCGATCCCACTTTTGGCCTCAGCGGCGGTATTGCTGGCGGTGGCAGTATGGGGATGTGGATCGGGCCAGCCTCACTCAAGGATAACTGGGGGCTGGCGCACGAATTTACCCATGCGCTGCAAGGGCAAACTGGCGGTTTTCAGAGCACGGGAGATAACTACGTGGGCTGGATTTGGGAATCCCACGCGAACTGGATGACGCACCAGATGGATGAATTCCGCGGTACGTCAGCACACTGTTCAGAAATGCAGGTCAACTATTCGCATATTTATTTGGGTTCAACGCGTAACCGCTACTGCAACTGGCAGTTTATGGAATACCTGAAGAACCGTTTCGGTTATGGTGCTATCAACGATATGTGGGCAAAAGCGCCGAAATGGGGCGAAAGCGGCCAGTCTACCGCCGATCCGCTATCCGTTTTACGCACCAACATGGGCTGGAGCCAGTCTGAATTCAACGACGTCTTCGGCGACTGGGCGATGCACAACGTCAACTGGGATTACGTCGATCCCGATGGTTTCGATCGTGGTCGTTTCTATCGTTCAACCTATGGCGGCTATGGTGCGGTACAACCTAACCAGAGTAACGCCGACCGTCTGTTGAGAACCACAGCGCTTGAGCCGGTGGTCGGTGCCAGCGCCAGCCTCAGGCGTTTCTCTGTACCGTTCGATCAGGCTCCGCAGCAGTTGGGCTACAACATCGTCCGATTAATCCCTGAAAATGGTGCGACGAAAATCACCGTCAAATTCCGTGGCATGGTGCAAAGTAAATCGGCCATTACCCGCTTCCCTGGACTGAAAAACGATCCGGTAACCATGCCGCAGCCTAATTCAGACTGGCGCTGGGGTCTTGTTGCGATTGGCGCAGACGGTGTTTCACGTTATAGCGAATTGCAGCGCGGTGCATCGGCAACGGTGAAAAATTTCACTATTCGACAGGACGATCGCGGCATTTACATGGTCGTGATGGGCACACCGTCGCAAATGCAGAAAATCAAGTGGGATCAGGCTTACTACTCCCTTTACCGCTATCCGTGGATGGCTGATTTCACTGGCGTTTGGCCGGAGGGCAGCCAGCCCGGAGCGCCAAATCCAACCGCTAACGGCTCTCGCCATCCAAACGGCGGCGGCTGGGTGTCTAATTCCGCGAATGTCGCCCCTACCGCATACGTCGGGCCTTACGCTCGCGTCATCGGTGGTACGGTGAGGGATAACGCCAGAATTGAAGATCGTGCAACGATTCTGAGCGGAACAGTAGAAGGTCGTGCCGTTGTGAGCGGCCTCACCGTTATGCAGGGCGATACTGTCGTACGTGATAACGCGCGGCTACATACGGTCTTCATGGGGCCGGGAGCCTATGAACGCGGTATTGTGTTATCAGGCAATGCGCAAATGCGCGGGGATGCAGAAATTCGCGGCGTTTCCGCGTCGCAGGGCGTGTTCTATGGCTTTATTGATGAGAATGAAGTCAAAAGCAGCGCAGCCGGTGCTTACTTGACCGAGGCCGTGCCAGAAGTGACAGCGGTTCCGGTCTACAGTACGAAGTAATATCACGATGAAAATGGGAACGGACTGAGAACCACGTTACGTTGATTCTCAAAATAAGTCGGCCCCATCAATAAACAGGCCGCCAATATGGCGGCCTGCTTGCATAGCACAGATTCTTAGAACAGTGCGCCAGGCGGCACGTCTTTATAAGTATTCAGGTAAGCCGCCAGCATTTTTTTAAAGAAGTTACGCACTTTTTTCACCTTGGTTTTACTTAACTTATTGTTTAATTAAGCAATAGTTTTAATCACGCGATGGAATAACTTTTCTCTTAATGGCGATGCTTTGCCTTATGTCGGTGAATTGTACAACGGCAGCCTAGCAAAAGCACATTTTTTGTGACGTGAATCACAAAATTATATTAACCCACGCTATCCCCTACTGATGCTGATTTTCTTTTGTTGCGAATCATTACCCTCAGTAACCAATACGCTGCGGGCTATGCTATGCTCATGATGAAAGACGAAATTTTAGTCACTCTCCGTTATTAATTGAGCGCTATTCGCTAGCAGTTAGCCCACTTTTTACGCACGGTAACCACAATTTCGCCATTGGTTATTCGCTGATGAAGGCCCCTTCCGCCCACATGGAAACCTGGAAACTTAACCTCTTCTCTGCCTGGCTGGGATGCTTTTTCACCGGGCTGGCCATGAGCCAGATACTGCCCTTCTTGCCACTGTACATTGAGCAGCTTGGTGTGAATTCACACGAATCGCTGAGCCTGTGGTCTGGTTTGATCTTCAGCTCGTCTTTTCTCATCTCTGCTGCCGTGGCACCGCTATGGGGAAGCCTCGCCGACCGTAAGGGGCGCAAGCTCATGCTGCTGCGCGCTGCGCTCGGCATGGCGATCGTGATGTCGCTGCAAGGGTTAGCGACCAACGTGTGGCAGTTGTTCATCCTGCGTTCGTTAATGGGGCTGACCTCCGGCTACATTCCCAACGCGATGGCACTGATCGCCTCACAGGTTCCGCGTGAAAAAAGCGGCTGGGCGCTGGGGATGCTATCGACCGGACAGATCGCAGGCGTCATCCTCGGTCCCTTATTCGGTGGCTTTATGGCTGACTATATCGGGCTACGTATCGTCTTTTTCATCACGGGAGGCATGCTGTTTACCAGCTTCCTGATTACGCTTTTCGCGATTAAAGAGAGTGTGGTTAAGGTCACCAAAGAGAATCGACTCAGCGGGAAAGCGGTCTTTGCTTCGCTTCCCTATCCAGCACTTATCATCTGTCTGTTCATTACGACAATGATGATCCAGATGGCAAACGGCTCCATCAGCCCTATTCTCACCTTATTCATCCGCGATCTGGCTCCCGGCACGGACAATATTGCTTTTATCAGCGGCGTGATTGCGGCCATTCCTGGCGTTTCCGCTCTGCTATCGGCACCACGCCTTGGCCGTTTAGGTGACCGCATCGGCGCACATCGCGTCCTGATCGCCGCGCTGGCGATCAGCGTACTGCTATTCCTGGTCATGGCAGTGGTACAAAGCCCGACACAGCTTGGCATTCTGCGTTTCATGCTGGGCTTTGCCGATGGTGCACTGATGCCAACCGTGCAGGCGCTGTTGGTCAAATACAGCAGTCAGCAGGTGACAGGCCGCATCTTCGGCTATAACCAGTCATTCATGTATTTAGGCAACGTGCTGGGGCCACTGATGGGTTCCGGTGTCTCCGCCCTGATGGGGTTCCGCTGGGTGTTCGTTGTCACCGCTTTTCTGGTGCTATGCAACACGCTGCAACTCTTTTTCGCTTTCAGGAAACCACGCGGAAAAGGATAGCTCTCAAGTTAAAGAATCCCTCCTCCGGCCAGTGGCTTCACTGGCTATTGCTTTTCTGCTGTTCTCACTCGACTGGCGTACTTTTCCTTTCTCAGGGGATTCTCCCGCTGCTGTTAATTCATGATGTAAAAACATCAAAAAACTTATTTTTTGACAAAAAATTACCAAAAAAACGGATCAAAATGAAAAAATAATCACATAAATGTAAGAAAAATTAAACAAACCCTACCTATATTGGCTGCTTTGTTTCGGCGCCACGCGAATTGCCCTGTTCAGATATTCAGGCATTCGCGCCTGTAGGGAAATGAGTAATGAGAAACTGGAACGAACCTAAAAAGCAGAAAGCCCACATCGATTTAGTTCCCATGATCGATGTGATGATGTTCCTGTTGGTCTTCTTTGTCCTGATCAGCATGAACGTTATTCCAGCGCTAGGCCTGAAAACACAGCTCCCCGCCGCAGGCAGCGCACAGCAACTTAAACCGCAGAAGAAAGCGATCATCACACTGGGCGCACAGGATCATCTTGAGCTGGACGGACAGCCGATGGCACTGAGCGATCTCGTTACGACGCTGCAACAGCAGCAACAAGACCAGCAAACCACCATCATTATCAACAGCGATAAAAGCGTCGAGGTTGAGCGTCTGGTCGCCGTCATGGATACCCTGCGTCAAGGGGGCTTTTCGTCCATTTCTATCGCAACCCGGAAATCGTGACATGTATCTGCTCTATCGCTCACGCCACACCATCAGTTGGTTACCATTACCGGTCTTTGCCACCTGCCTGTTCTTCGCCAGCCAACAACCACCGCTGAAAGTTCAGCAGCAATACGACGAAACGGTCATGGCACTCACGCTGGCTGAACCGGAGTCAGTTCCCCAGCCCGAACCGATCCCAGAACCTGTGCCACAGCCGGAACCAGAACCAGAGCCGATTCCGGTTAATGAACCCGATCCGATCATAGAAGCTCCGCCGGTTACGCCTCCGAAACCGGAAGTGAAGCCTAAGCCTAAATCAGAGGCTAAACCCAAGGCAGAAACCAAACCTAAACCGACACCTGCTCAGGCTAAACCGACTACACCACGCCCGGAAGCCCCGGCCAAGCCTCCAACACCGGCAGCCCCTTCCACGCCGCCGGTGAATGTCGCCGCGCTGGAAAATAGCTATGCGCAGGCGCTGCGCGCGCAGCTTGAACAAATCAAACGCTACCCAACTGGAAGACAGGCATCGCTTGAGCGTCCCGAAGGCCGCGTTGAAGTCTGGCTGGAAGTGGATCGCACAGGACGCGTTATCAGCTCAGGGATCAACAGCAAAGCGCCAAGCATGTTGCTAAACCGTGCTGCGCAAGCCAGCTTACAGAGCATCAAACAGGTTCGGGCTTTCCCTGCCGACGCCTTTGCAGGACAAAGCACAAAACGCTTTTTAGCCACGTTCGATTATCAGGCGCAATAGCGTGTCGCGCCTGAGCAAGAGGGTGAATAAGCAAAAGTAACGTCAACAATACCTTATTGATAAAACTAGGATTATTAAATGAAACCGTTCACACTTTCTGGGGTATGTTTGTCCGTCGTCGGCGCCTTATTGGCAGGTTCCGCACTGGCAGAGGAAGCGACAAATGTCGGCACGATCAACGTACAGGGGCAACCGCTCGGCGCAGGGCTAATGGTTCAGGAAGACAGCGCCAAATCACGCTCGACCGTGACGAAAGACGCGCTGGACAAGATGCCAGCAGCAGGCAACGCCATTGATAAACTGAAATACACGGCGGGTTTGAATGTCAGCAGTAACGATGCCAGCGGCTTGAGCGGCGTCAGCTATACCATGCGCGGCATGAGTGCGGATCAGGTCGGCCTGTCATCAGACGGTATCCCCGTTAATGACTCCGGTGACTACGCCGTGTACCCGAACGGCATGGGTGACCCGGAAAACCTGGAGCAGATTTTCGTTACCCAAGGCTCGTCAGAAATGGATGGTCCGCACATCGGTGCCAGCGGCGGTAACATTGGGCTGGTTTCCCACCGTCCGGCGAAAGAGTTTGGCGGCTTCGTTAAGCAGACGTTCGGCAGTAACAATCTCAGCAAGACCTTCGCCCGTCTGGAAACCGGTAAACACAACGGTTTTAGCAGTTGGCTTTCTTACTCGTATACCGACTCCGACAAATGGCGTGGCGCAGGCTATTCCCGCGCCGATAAAGTCGAGTGGAATGGCCTGTATGAACATGAAAATGGCCACAGCAGTAGCCTGATTGTGAAATATAATCAGCAAGATGCCATCAACTATTCGACGTTGAGCAAACGGCAGTTCGAGCAAAACGGGCGTAAGATGGATTACGCTACAACGCCGGTTTACAACAGCCGTGGACAGATTTCTCAATACTACAAAATCAACCGCAATAACTTTGAAACGCTGAATGTCACCTTCACTCAGAAATTGCAGCTACGCGACAATCTGGCATTGACCTTACAGCCTTACTATTTCTCGACGAACGGCGGCAGCTTTGGTAGCGGAAGCGCCAGCGTGTTATCCGCGACGTCAGACCGCGCGGGTAACTACGATCTCAGTAATCTGACCTCCAACACCTACTACCGCCCGTCGTGGACGGAAACCTGGCGACCGGGTATCACCACCAAGCTGAAATGGGATCTTAACGACGAGCATAGCCTGGATATCGGCTACTGGTTTGAACGTGCCCGCCAGCGCCAAACGCAGCCATTCATTCCGCTCCAAAGCGACGGCAACCCGGTTAACATCTCAGGCAAACCCGGCGATGCGAATCAGATCACTGACGCCAACGGGAAGGTGGTTCAAGGGCGTAACCAGTTTACCGTCACGCCAGCACATAAAATCTGGGTACAGGACACCTGGTTCTTCTCACCGGAATGGACGTTCACTGGCGGTCTCGCCTATCAGCACGTAGAACGTGACGGCACTAACCTCGGCAGCTTGTATAACGTTGCAGAGAAAAAGAACAAGAAGTACCACGAATTCCTGCCCAGCTTTAACGCGGCTTACCGCATCAACACCGAAAATCAGGTGTTCTATAACATCACGCGCAACATGCGTACCCCGCCCAACTACATCTTGTACAACGTTGGCGACTCCATCAACACCAAACCGGAGCTGAGCTGGAATCAGGAACTCGGCTGGCGCTTCCAGGATGAGAACATGCTGCTGAGCGCTTCGCTGTTCTTTATCCGCTTTACCGATCGTCAGATCTCCAGCCGTGACGCCAACGGCGATTACGAAATGATCAATGCCGGGAAAGTAGAAAACAAAGGTCTGGAGTTGGAATGGAGCGGCAAACTGCCTCATAACTTCAACTACTTTGCGGCTTACACCTATACCGACACCGAGCAGAAAAACAATCTCGCCACCAGCGGTAGCCAGCTCCCTACCACGGGCAAGCAGGTCGCTAATGCGCCGAAAAATATGCTCAACCTCGGACTGGGCTATGACGACGGCCTTTACTACGCTGGCGTGAACAGCCGCTACGTTGGCTCGTTCTACGGCGACATGACCAATGACGAGAAGATCGGTGGACGTACCGTTTTCGATCTCAGCGCCGGCGTCTATCTGCCAGTGGATAAGAAGATCGTGAAAAGCGCCACCTTACGCTTTGGCGTCAACAACCTGTTCGACAAAGCGTATCTCGACTCTGCGCGCTCAGTAAGCTTCAACTCAAGATCGTACAACGGCGTATCGGCAGGCACACCGTTTTACAACGTCGGAGAAGAACGCACCTTCAGCGCCTCACTGGAAGCCACGTTCTAATCCAATAATGTCATACGCCAGCGCGGTTTCCCGCGCTGGCGCTCATCACAAACAACGCCCAACAAGGCAATAGAAGGATCAGGCCATGAACGCCGATATGCTGCACGAGATTATTTTCTACGTCATGTACGCCTCACTGGTGATCGCCCTGATGATCATCATCGAACGCAGCCTCTACTTTTCCTATACGCGTCGGCAGGCCAAACGGCTGGAGCGCACGCTAACGGCGGATATTCGCCACGTCCACGATCTGCCGGACGCGCTGACCCAGCGCCCTAGTCTGCCCATTAGTGTCGTTACGCCCGTACTGGCGCAGTCACATCAGGCAGAAAACCGCGATGCGCTGAACGACCTGATCGACGCACAATACCTGCAAAGTAAGCCACAGCTGTCGCGCGGACTATGGATTCTGGAAACCGTCGTCACCGCAGCGCCACTACTGGGGCTACTCGGCACCATCATGGGGATCATCGAAACCTTCAAAGCCCTGTCTGCCGCCGGAATTTCCGACCCGAGTCAGGTTTCTGCCGGAATGGGAACCGCGCTGTACGCCACCGGGCTGGGGATCGCCATCGCGCTGATTTGCCTGCTGGGGAACAATTTCCTGCAAAGCCGGATGGAACACATCAACGAAATGCTGAAAGTCCTGCTGATTCGCGCCGGAATGCCGCATACTCGCCAACAGAAAGCGGGCCCTGCTGTGGCGCATCATTCCGTGACAGACAGTGCCATGACAGAAAAAGCGATGGCGGAGAAACGCTATGCTTAATTGTAGTGGTTTCACCCATCCGGGGCGACGCTGGAAACATTGCATCAACACACTGCTGACAGGAGGCGTATTGTTTATTGTAAGTGTGTCAGCCTATGCCGACACCAGCACGAGCGGCTATCGCATTCCCGGCTATGAACTCGTGTATGACGCCCCGGTCGAAACCACGCTGACCGCCCCCGACTTACGCCCTAGCGATGCAGTATGGATATCGCTGTTTGATAACGCCCAATACACCATTGAACTAGGCCAATTCTACGTCGCGAATCAGGCAGGAACGCGCTTTGATAACGTCTTACAGCATCTGCGTGCCGCCGGAGAGCGCGGCGTGCGAATCCGACTGCTGCTTGAAGAAAAAGGGCTAAAAATTTCTACGCAGGACACGCTGGAACAGCTCAAAACGATTCCTAATTTGGAGCTACGCGTGATTCCTTTTGAACGTCTGAGCGGCGGTATTGTGCATGCCAAATACCTGCTGGTTGATGGCAAACAGGCCTACATGGGCAGCCAGAATCTTGACTGGCGAGCACTGGAACACATTCACGAAACGGGGTTATTGATCGACGATCCGCACGTGGTTCATCAGATTAGCGCCATTTTTGAACAAGACTGGCAGGCACAGGCGCGACTAGCCAACGGTGAAACGGTTTCGCCGTTACCCGCCGCAACGGACACCGTTGACCGTTCGGGCAACTATCTGGTTGCCAGCCCCAAAGCGTTTAATCCTCCCGGAGTGATAGATTCCGAAGAAGAGCTTCCCCGTTTGCTAGCCGAAGCTCAGCAGCAGGTTCGCATTCAGGTGATGGATTACGTCCCGCTTTCCTACGGCTCGGATAACACACGCCCTTACTACGCGGTTATCGATAACGCCATTCGCGCTGCTGCCGCACGCGGTGTACAGGTAGAGTTGATGGTGTCCGAATGGAGCACCAAAATGCCGAACATCGCCTACCTGAAAAGCCTGGCGGTGCTACCCAACATCCAGATCAAAACGGTGTCGATCCCTCAAGCCAGCAGCGGCTTCATCCCGTTTGCCCGCGTGATTCACAGTAAAATCATGACAATCGATGGCAAAAAAGCCTGGATCGGCACGAGCAACTGGAGCGGCGGCTATCTGGACAACTCGCGCAATCTGGAAATGGTGATCCAGAACCCGGCAATGGCACAGCGGGTGGACATGCTTTATACACAACTGTGGAACAGCGCCTATGCACATCCCCTGCGCATTGATTATGATTACCCCCGGCCCGATCCAGGTGGAATGAAAGAAAAAGATAAGGAGAAGGAGAACAGCCCTTCGTCTACCACAGGCGGCACGGTCAACGCACCGTAGCCACGACCACAATGACATTTGATGGGGAATAGCATGAAACACACGTTGTTAGCACTGCTGGTTGCCGGATTTTTGCCGTTCAGCGTTCAGGCCGAAGGAGAAAAAGTGACGCGTTATGTCGTCACCTTCCCGGCCAGCGATCATGTTTCATATCAGGGCAAATTCGCCAAAAATTTTCCCAACGGTCTGCCTGTCGGTATCGGCTCTGGTCTTTACTTCACGGGCAAACAAGGCGATGACCTAATGTTCACTACCATCACCGATCGTGGCCCGAACGCCGATGCGCCGTTGGTCGGAGAGAAAGAGGCCAAAATCTTCGCTAGCCCCGATTATGCACCGCTAATTATGGATATTCGGGTGAGCGCGAAAGCTGCCGAAGCCATAAACCCACGCTCGCTGCACGATGCCGAGGGCAACATCACCGGCCTGCCACTGCCTGCGGATTTTATCGGTACCACCAACGAAGTGGCGCTGAATGACGCGTTACAACCGCTCAGCACCAGCCAGCGCGGGCTGGACACCGAAGGGATCACGCCGGATGGTAAAGGTGGCTTCTGGCTGTGTGACGAATACGGTCCGTTCCTGATTCACGTTGATGCCAACGGGAAGATCCTGCAAAAATTCGGGCCGACGCCTGCGGGCAACGAACACTCGGTTGCCAGCGGTTTACCGAATATCATCAAGTGGCGTCAGCCGAATCGGGGTTTTGAAGGGCTGACCCGCCTGCCGGACGGCACGATCGTCATGGCCGTGCAAAGCACGCTGGATATCGACGGCAAAAGCAAAAACAAAGCGCAGTTTACGCGTCTGGTGATGTTTAACCCGGAAACCAAAACCAGCCGCATGGTGGGCTACCCCATCAACATCGACAGCTATAAGAAAGCGAAGGATGCCAAGATCGGCGATATCGTCGCGCTGGATAATCAGCGTATTCTGCTGGTCGAGCAAGGTGCGGATAAAGACAAGCAAATGCAGAACCGCATCTATCTGGTCGATATCAGCAAGGCAAGCGACCTGACGCCGTTCGATGCCGATGGCAAATCGCCAGAGTTTGACGATCTCGCCCAGTTGGAAAAACGCGGCATTACGCTAGCGAGCAAGCAGGAGCTGGTGGATCTGCGTAAACTCGGCTGGCAGCAGGAGAAAGTGGAAGGTCTGGCGCTGGTGGATAAACAAACGCTGGCCGTCATTAACGACAACGATTTTGGTCTGCAATCCGTGCTGCAATCCCCAGTGAAAGCGAAAGATAAGGCGGACGACTATCAGGTTACTGCCGATGGCAAACTGACGCGAGATGGCAAGGCGGTCGAGACGACGTTAGCCATCAAACCGTTGGAGAAGCCAGAAGCCGATAACGAACTGTGGGTGATTACCCTGCCACAGCCGATCAGGTAGTCTTCTGTGAAATGGCTTCCACCGGAGACGGGGAAGCCACTATTCAACACACTTAGGTCAACGCGTTCAGGCGTGCTCGAACCAGTCGCTATTCTGTTGCGCAATCGGCGTGATCGAATAGATCATTTCCTGCAAATGTTCACGAATCGCTTTTTCGGCAGCATCAGGATCGCGCGCTTTCAGGGCGCTAAAAATCAGGTAGTGCTGTTGGATCAGGCTGGGCGGTGGTGAAACCTGGCTCAGGCTGAGAAAACGCACGCGATCCATCGTTGCTTTGATCGATTCGATGGTTTCCCACGCCAGCGGACAGTTGGCAATCTGTGTCAGAAGCTGATGGAAGCTGTCATCGAGGCTAAGGAACTCGCGCACCTGCTCATTTTGCGCGGCCAGTTCCTGACGGCGTAAGTTGTGCTCCAACGTTAGCAGTTGCTCATCTGTCACCATTTCGGCTGCCCGACGCACAATGGCACATTCCAGCGCCTGACGGATAAAGCGAGCATCCGCCACGCGCTGCTCGGAGATCTTCATCACAAACGTACCGCGCTGCGGCATGATCTGCACCAGCCCGGCTTCGGCCAGCTTGATAAAAGCCTCTCTAACCGGCTGGCGGGAAACATCAAAACGCACAGAGATTTCTTTTTCAGACAGCAACTTACCCGGCGGAATATTGCATTCCACAATGTCTTTACGCAGTACGCGATAAATTTGCTGGTTGACTGGTTCGCTGTTGTTAATCTGAAAAGAGGTGTCCATGCCGCTGTGCTTAGCCAAGAAATTTAGCGCTTATGATACACGCTTAGCGCAGCGAGTGTCAGTGTTACCGAACTCGCCGCGCTTTTCGGTCTACCAGACTATCTTCTGCAACGTTTCTTTCACGCCCTTCGCTAACAATGACAGATAGTGCTGCGTCACCGACGCTACAAAAGCGGGGTTCTTCGGTAAATCCTCACCAAAAATCGCCGTCAGCGTCAGCAATGCCGCGACTCGGCTTTCACCCTCGACGCTGTGTTGCACGGTTTCAGCAATCACCTCTTTCAACGGATCGCTGATTTCAATCGGTTGCCCTTGCTCATCTATACCACCGACATAACGCATCCACCCCGCCACACCGAGCGCCAGCGCATCAAAACGGCTGCCGTTCGCCAGATGCCAGCGGATCGAATCCAGAATCCGCTGCGGCAGTTTTTGCGAGCCGTCCATCGCAATCTGCCAGGTGCGGTGTTTTAGCGCCCGGTTGCGATAGCGATCCAGCAGCGCATCCGCATAGGCGGCGAGATCGACCCCCTGCGTACGCAGCGTCGGTGCCTGCTCACGCAGCATCAGATGGTGTGCCGCCGCGACCAGCGCACCGTCCTGCATACACTCGCTGATGTGCTGGTAGCCAGCAAGATAGCCCAGATACGCGAGAAACGAGTGGCTACCGTTGAGCATACGCAGCTTCATTTCCTCAAACGGCAGCACGTCCTGTACCAACTCCGCGCCCGCTTTTTCCCATGCGGGGCGGCCGTTAACAAAGTTATCTTCAATCACCCACTGGAAGAACGGCTCGCAGGCGACCCCAGCCGGATCGGCGACGCCCAGTTGCCCTTGGATCGTCTCCAGCGTTTCCTCGGTGATAGCGGGAACAATCCTGTCAACCATCGTGGAAGGAAAGGTGACGTGCTGTTCAATCCAGCGCGCCAGTTCGACATCCTGCTGTTCGGCCAACTGCACGATAACGTTGCGCGTAACGTGTCCGTTCTCTGGCATGTTGTCGCAGGACATCACGCTGAATGCCGGTAACTGACGTTCCCGTCTGCGTTTGATCGCAGCCAGAATCACGCCGGGCAGGGAGCGTGGTTCTGCGGGTAACGCCAGATCGTGGCAAATCAGCGGATGTTCACTATTCAATTGCCCGGTAGCCGGATGGTGGCAATAGCCTTTCTCCGTCACGGTAATCGATACGATGGCGATATCCGGCGCACTTAGCGCTTCCAGCACGGCCTCAATGCCCTCGACTTCCGCGTGCAGCGCACGGGTCGCTATACCGATGACCCGACTATGCCAGCCGCTATCCGCCATTTCGGAAACCGACCACAGTAAATCCTGCTGGCGAATGGCTTCGATCTGCTGCTCGCCGCCGATCAAGTTAATCTCACAATATCCCCAGTCGCTGCCCTGCTCCGCCGCCAGCTTATCGGCACAGACCGCCTGATGCGCCCGGTGAAATGCGCCAAAGCCAATATGCGCAATACGTGTTTTTAGCAGGCGTCGGTCGTAACGCGGCACCACAACCTGCGGCTTAAGCGTAGAAAACTCATTAATACTCATCGTTATCCCTGATGTTGGCAAAATTTAACTAAAAAATAAAATGTACTGATAATAATCAGTTTTCACCCCATGAGTGTAGTTCACGCTTAATTCGTTTAGGCGCAGTCTCTGGCATTAATAACAATCCAATGACCGAAATAATTCCTAATACAATAACGTAGGTCGCCAAGCCATAATAATGGCCGTCAGTTACCTGAAGAATTTTAACGGCCAACAGTCCAAGAATTCCGCTACCAACTAATGAACCAACTTGCCATATTAAGGCAATACCACTACAGCGAATATGGGTAGGGAATAATTCAGGGAAGAATGATGCTTGTGGTGCGTAACACATACTGTGGCCGATCGTTAATACCATAATCATCACAAGCTGTGTTAACCAATAGCTATCCTGATTGATTGCCAAGAAGAAAGGAACAATCATAACAATCTGAAGCAGCGCACCAATAATATAGATAGGTTTACGGCCTAATTTATCAGAAAGATGTCCCATTAATGGTATTGCCATAATTTCTAATATCACAGCAACGATCATCGTTTCCATCAATAATGTTTCATCAAGATTATTCGCTTTACCATATGCCAGCACAATAACGGTAAACATAGCGAAGGTACATGCTTCAACAAGCTTGGCACACACTCCTTTAGCGACGATACCAGGAAAATCGCGAATAACTTCGACAACAGGACGTGACTCCGCAGCTTTTGTTTCTCTGATCTGAGTAAAGACAGGTGACTCATCAATTTTTAATCGAATAAAGAGCCCCACGATAACCAGCAGCAAACTCAGCAGGAACGGAATACGCCACCCCCAGTCCAGCATTTGCTCATGAGAAAGCGTACCATTTAACAACGCAAATAAGGCCAGAGGCAGAAGGAAACCTGTTGGTGCGCCAATTTGTACCCAACTGGCAAAAAAACCTCGGCGTTCGGGCTGAGAATATTCAGCAGTCATCAAAACGGCTCCCGCCTGTTCACCCCCAACACCAAATCCTTGAAGGATGCGGATAAAAATTAATAATACAGGCGCCCAAATACCAATTTTTTCATATGTAGGTAACAGACCAATACAAAATGTCCCTAATCCTACAATTAAAATTGTAATTACCAGTGCCTTTTTTCGGCCGACTTTATCGCCAATATGCCCGAAAACAATCCCCCCTAATGGACGAGCAAGAAAACCAACAGCATAGGTTGCAAAAGCGGCCAGAGTACTAATTAATGGGTCCGAACTTGGAAAGAAAAGTTGACCAAAAAACAAAACAGCCGCGGTGCCATAAGCAAAGAAATCATAATACTCCGCTGCGGTTCCGATTGCTGATGCAGTAGCAACACGTTTTATCACTGGTGTATTATCATGAATATCTTCAACATGGTTTGCACTAGACATAATTATATTATTACCTTTCAAAATATATTATGAGAGAGGTGCATTACTGAATATTTAGGTAGGTAAGGTGTTCTATTCATTAATGCACTATAATTATTTTATTACCAATTCCACAACGTACCGTCTTCCAGACGGGCAACCGGCAAATAAGCGGGGTCATAGGGATATTTGGCCGCCAACTTTTCATCGAACTCGATGCCCAACCCCGGCTTTTCGCCTGGGTGCATGTAGCCGTTATCGAATGTCCAGCTATGTGGGAACACTTCCAGCATTTGCTCCGAATAGCCCATGTATTCCTGCACACCGAAGTTTGGCACCCAGAGGTCAAAATGCAGCGCCGCCGCCATGCAGATAGGTGACAGATCCGACGGCCCGTGCGAACCGGTGCGTACCTGATAGAGCGACGCAAAGTCGGCGATACGACGCATACCGGTAATCCCGCCCGCGTGGGTAATCGTGGTGCGGATGTAGTCGATAAGCTGTTCTTCAATCAGCTGTTTACAATCCCAAATGCTGTTAAAGACTTCACCGACGGCAATCGGCGTGACGGTGTGCTGACGGATTAAACGGAAGCACGCCTGATTTTCCGCCGGCGTCGGGTCTTCCATCCAGAAGAGACGATGATCTTCAACGCTTTTACCAAAGCGCGCCGCTTCAATCGGCGTCAGGCGATGATGCATGTCGTGTAACAGGTGCTCGTTGAAGCCAAACTTATCGCGCACCGCTTCAAACAGCTTCGGCGTGAAATCGAGATATTTTTCTGTGGACCACAGTTGCTCTTCCGGCCAATTGCCTTTCGTCGCGGGCTCATACGCCAGCCCTTTTCCTTTCGCCATGCCATAGGTGGTTTTCATGCCCGGCACGCCGCACTGCACGCGAATCGCCTTGAAACCCTGATCGCGATGCTTAGCGTAATCATCCAACACTTCATCAATCGAGTGGCCTGTCGTGTGGCAATACACCATAACGCCCGTGCGCGATGCGCCGCCCAGCAGTTGATAAAGCGGCATGTTGGCGGCTTTAGCCTTGATATCCCACAGCGCCATGTCGACCGCCGAAATCGCGGACATGGTCACGGGTCCACGACGCCAGTACGCGCCTTTGTAGAAATACTGCCAAATGTCTTCAATCTGGTGCGCGTCACGCCCGATAAGCTGCGGACACACATGATCTTTGAGGTAAGAGGCAACCGGCAGCTCACGCCCATTGAGCGTCGCATCGCCGAGGCCGGTTAATCCGCTATCTGTTGTAATTTTCAGGGTGACAAAGTTCCGTCCCGGGCAGGTGACAAACACTTCAGCGCTGACAATCTTCACGTTACTTATCCTTCTATGCATGTAGCCATTCGTTTATGCTGACTACCATACAAGTATATTAATAACGATAATTTGAATTGCCTCACATTTATTCACATTTGCAACATTCATCTAAAACCCGTGAATAGTGGAGAAAAGGAACTGGAATGAATTGCGGGGGGAGTAAACGCGCTACCGATCGGGCTCGCGGTAATCTTTCAGAAAATCCAAAAACAGGCGCACCATGGGAATATTCACGCTGCGCTTCAGGTAGCTAATGGCGAACGTCCTTTTCAACTTTTCTTCCAGTGGAATCACGGCAACATCGTAGGCAGTCAGGCTTTTGGCGACGGACGAACACAGGAAAACGACGCCAGACAGGTTGATCACCAGATCCATAATGATGTCCATGTTGCTGCATTCACGGAAGTAGCTGGGATTGATCCCCTGTCTGGCGAAGGATTCAGAAACAGCGGCATGCTCCCCGGTTCCTTTCTGCGGAACGATCAGCTTTTCTTTTACCAGCTGCGGCAGACTTAGCATTTTATTGTCAGCAAGGGGATGCGACGTCGCCATCACGGCAACAATGTCATCAATCTGACAAATGGTGTGATGAAATAAAGGATCGCTCAGATATTCATCAAAAGGCGTCGAGAAAGACAGATGGATCTCGCCGTTGCGCACCCTTTCCAGTAAATCGGTGCTCACGCCGTCAATGAAAGAGATATCGATATTGGGATAGGCTTTCTGAAACAGGTTAAACACATTGTAGTGCGCCAGACGATTAAAAATCGGGATCACGCCAACCAGTAGCGCACCGTCCGAGCTTTCCTCATAGCTGCTGACAAACTGCTCCAACTCATAGTGTTCTTTAATCATCCCCTGAATTTTGTCAGCAAAGATCTTCCCAAATGGCGTCAGAGAAAACTGTCGAGTGGTTCTGTTGATCAGTTTTCTTTCCGTTTCAATCTCCAGGCGTGCGATCTCCTGTGACAAAAAAGCCTGAGAAATATTCAGCGCCTTCGCCGCTTTAGTGAAACTCCCAACTCGAATGAGTTCCTGATAATAAATCACACGCTTTATACTCAACATTGTTTTATATTACGCATCAACTGTCTCGTTTATAACCACCCATAATGACAATTATAGGGATTTGTAAATAATCAAATGTGATTAGATGCACATTTAATTCATGAGAAATAGCGTTAATAGCAGATATAGTCAACTTATTATCAAGGAGAAAATAATTAATCCCAGCAAGAATGCTCAAATCATTTTAATAAAGATTTTTTAATATTATTTTTACAAATACAACATTACCTATCACAAGTTGAAAAAATTCACATCCCCCTAACAAAAGGATTTAAGATATGGATTATTCGAAAACAACAAAAATAGGGTTGGCGACCTTGGCAATGATGAGCGCTACAGCAATCAATGCAGCACAGAATCAACATGAAATCACCGTCAAGCAGGAAACGACATCGGTGAAGTTAATCTCCGATGTCGTTTATTCTCAGGTATCAATGCGGGGCTATCCAAATGTTGCATTAAAAATGGATATTCTTCAGCCTGAGGCGAAGAAAGCCCTCCCCGTCGTATTATTCATTACCGGCGGCGGCTTCATTAACGCCAATAAAGATAATTATCTGCAACAGCGTCTTAGCCTTGCCGAAGCGGGTTACGTCGTTGCCAGCATGGAATATCGTGTCGCTCCTACCGTACTTTTCCCTTCGCCGCTGGAAGATGTAAAGTCCGCGATTCGCTATCTGCGAGCAAACGCGAAAAGATTCGGTATTGATGGTCAGCATGCTGCTGTTTTCGGTGCCTCGGCGGGAGGCTATCTGGCAGCGTTTGCCGGGACGACGAATGGTTCAAAAACCTACGATAAAGGCGATAATCTCGATCAAAGTAGTGATGTCCAGGCCGTTATCGATTTCTATGGATTATCCGACCTGACGCTCGTCGGTGAAGGCTTCCCTGACGAT
Organism: Pectobacterium punjabense; assembly: GCF_012427845.1. NCBI lineage: Bacteria > Pseudomonadati > Pseudomonadota > Gammaproteobacteria > Enterobacterales > Pectobacteriaceae > Pectobacterium > Pectobacterium punjabense. Next base: position 977,170 of record NZ_CP038498.1, on the reverse strand, counting down.
GTCGTGCAGAAACACGCATCACCTTCTGCGACTGAAGCTATCTGGGTCAACGGCACTGCGGTGTTTAATGAAGGAGGTGCAATCACCCGTTATCCAGACAAAGCGGCAGCGGCTAACCCGATTAACTTTATCAGCAATGCCACGCCTCCATTTCTCATCATGCACGGCACGAACGATACGATAGTTTCTCCACGCCAGACCGAGCGACTGCATCAGGCTCTGACGGCAAAAAATATCGAATCGACCTACTACAGCGTTAAGGGCGCAGAGCACGGCGGGCCACACTGGTTACAACCGGAAATCATGCAAATTACCGTCCGCTTTCTTGATAAACACCTAAAACCCTGACATCAATCTGCACACTGAATGACGCATACTACATAAACGTTAGTGCTATTAAGCACTAACGTTTTTTATTTGTTACAAAAAAGGTCATCATCCATTTATCTCTCCCTACATTCCTCATATAAAAAACAAGTAATCTGACACACATCAATTATTCACTTTTATCACGAGAATAAAAATAACAGCGTACGTCTATACAATAGAAACACGATTTCTTAAATGAACGAGAGGAATAAATAAAATCAAAATTCACTTATAACAAATCCATATTTGTCATATACGATTCTACAAAAAAACAAATGTGCGCTTGGTCACATTTAGCCTTTTATCGCCATGCTCCAATAAAGCCACAATAACAACATGGCCTATTTATTATTTTCATCGTAATGATGAATCACTGTTTTTTATTCGCGTCAACGTGCGAAATATTAGCGCTATTGCTGGATTAATAACATCCATGAAAAATTGGGTATTCACGCAAATTTCACCTCACTGTGAAGATTTATAATATGGAAGAATTATCTCGCCGTCGTTTTATTGCCTATATGGGAAGTGCGATTGCTGTTAGCGGAAATGTCGGCCTCGCTCAAGCGCAAAATGAACCAGAAAAAACGCAGGGTAAATTAGCCGTTAAATATGGTTTATTACATAACGAAATGCGTTGTATCGGATGCAAAGCCTGTATCAAGGCCTGCAAAGAAACGAATAACGTCCCTGATGGCGTCACGCGCTTGGATATATTGCAAACCGTCGACATTCCCGCTGTCGAGAAAACACGTGCGATTAAGCAATTTTTCCGTAAGTCCTGTCAGCACTGTGAGAATCCGCCCTGCGTTGCCGTCTGTCCAACGGGGGCGTCCTTCAAAGATGCGCTCACTGGTATTGTCGACGTCAACGATAAACGTTGCGTGGGCTGCCGCTATTGTATTGCCGCGTGCCCTTACCATGTGCGCTTCATCAACCCCGTCACGAAAACGGCCGACAAATGCAATTTTTGTCGCGAATCCAATCTAGCCGCCGGGAAACAGCCCGCCTGCGTCGAGATTTGCCCGACCAAAGCGTTGGTATTTGGCGATCTTAACGATCCTGAAAGCAACATTGCCAAGATGATTGAGAGCAACGCGACCTACCGCTCCAAGGTTTATCTGGGCACCGAACCCCAACTCTATCGTATTCCAGGGAAACGAGGAGCCATCGACAATGCATAACGCCTTCACGTTCGACACGCTGGTGTGGGACTGGCCCATCGCCGTTTACCTTCTTCTGGTCGGCATTTCAGCGGGGATGGTCACGCTCTCTATGCTCCTCAGGCGCTATGTTCCCAGCGAATATCACGGCAGTAATCGCGTGATCAAAGCCACCGCCATCGTGGCACCGCTTGCCGTCATCCTCGGGCTAGTGATTCTGATTTTTCACCTGACTCAACCGCTGACCTTTTGGTATTTGATGATCTTTTACAATCCCACTTCCATCATGTCGCTTGGGGTGATGCTCTTTCAGGTGTATTTCGTCGTGATGCTGTTATGGCTCATCACGCTTTACCATGACGGATGGCTGACGCAGCTTGAGGCCGTCTGGCACCGTCCCGCACTGGCTGCACTAGCGCGTAAGGTGGCGGCGACAATCGTCAACAAGGCCGCACTGATTGAAAACTTGCTGCTGGTGTTGGCCATCCTGCTCGGCTGCTATACCGGCTTTCTGCTGTCCGCCCTGAAATCGTTCCCGCTCTTGAATAACCCCGTTCTGCCCGTCCTGTTTTTAGTATCCGGTACCACATCCGGTATTGCCGTCATGCTGCTGGCCAGCGCGTGGGGGCGTCAGACCTCTGGAGATTCACGCTCCCTGCACTTCATCCATCGTGTAGAAACCCCGGTGGTGTATGCCGAGCTGTTCCTACTGCTGGCGTTTTTTGTCGGGCTGCTGCTTGGCGGCGGGCAAAAAGTTGTCGCCGCTCAGACCGCACTGTCAGGCTTCTGGGGAAGCGTATTCTGGATTGGCGTTATCGGCATCGGCATTGTGATCCCCTCGATTATCAATCGGGTACGCAAATCTTCTGCTTATTCCGGCAAAGGGCAAGTGATTACCTTAGCCGTCATGAGCCTGTTCGGCGTGTTCCTGCTACGACTGTTCGTGCTTTACGCCGGACAAATGACGGTGGCCTAAAATGAATACGTCATGGGTTTTATTCTGGATTGCCTCAACCACCTTTTTCATGCAATCCGTGGATACCACCATGGTGTATACCGCTATTCCAGCTATCGCGCAGTCGCTGCGTCAACCGGTGTTGCATATGGAAACGATCGTGATTTCTTATATTGTCACGGTCGTCGCGTTTACGCCGGCCAATAGCTGGCTGGCGGAACGACTCGGAGAAAGGAAAACCTACCAGATAGCGATCGCCACTTTCACACTCGGTTCGCTACTGTGCATGACGGCTACCACACTCGGCAGCTTAAGCGTGTACCGCTTTATTCAAGGCATTGGCGGTGCGCTTATGTTACCCATCATCAGAACCGTGATATTGCGTACCACACCGCAGAGCCTGAAGTTACGCTTTCTTAATCGGGTGACCTTGTTGGGATTGCTTGGCACCCTGCTCGGCCCCGTGCTCGGTAATATTCTGGTTAGCTTTCTCTCGTGGCAGGCTATTTTCCTCGTCAATATTCCACTGGCTTTCGTCTGCTTTTTTCTGGCAAGCAAATATATACCAGTTGCAGCGATAAACGAGACGTCACGCACGGGTGCCTATGAAGTGGCCTTTCCCATTTTGATGTTATTTCTTATCGCTTTCATGTTAACCAGCGCCACGAAAAATATATTGCCAACGTTCGTCATGTTATTTCTGTCTTGCAGCACGCTGGGGCTGGTTTTTCTTTACTACCGACAACACCTCATTGCAGAAACAGCCTTATTCCCGCGCGCCCTGTTTAGCATTAGAACCTTTTCTGTCGGTATTATTGGCGGCATCGCGACGCGCACGCTACTGGCGTCAACGCCAGTCGTCCTTTCATTAACGCTACAAACGACGCTGGCCTGCCAACCCGCCGAAACCAGCCTGATTTTACTGATTTTTTCCAGTGGCGCACTGCTGTCAAAGTTGCTGTTCGAGCCGCTGGTCAAGCGTATTGGCTACCGGCGGCTGTTGATGCTGTCAACCAGTGTAACGTCGCTGTGCGTTCTCGCCCTGAGTGCCGCCGTACAAGAGAGAGCAATGCCCTTCATCGGCATTATCGTCATGCTGTTGGGTGTGCTGATTTCGACCTTATATTCAGCAGAAAGCACGCTGGCTTTTAGCAACCTGAATAACAGCACGTACCATAGCGGTAATAATCTACTGACTATTAGCCAATTGCTTTCCGTCATGCTCAGTATGACGCTAACGTTCCCAATCTTGCGTTTTCTTTCCCAGTTTGAAGTCCTCTTCAATCTTAATCCTTTTAGCCTGTTGTTTTTATTACTCGGCCTTGGCTTACCGATGTGCTGCCTGATATTCAGGCCACTCAATAACAATGACGGCTATCACTTTATTCATGGGAGATAACGTGGCTATTCACCGTATTCATTCAAAAACTCATGGAACTATTGATATGAAAATATGCTCAGGAATCCTTCCGCTTTGCTTGTTATTCGTAATGGGAACCGCCGTTGCACAAGAAGGGAATTTTAAAGCCGGGACTTATTCCGCCGCCAGACAGGGGATCGGTGGAGACGTCACCGTTACGTTAGATATCGATGCGCAAGGGAAAGTCCTCAAATCGACGATTGATGCCCCGGAAGAGACCCCCGAAGTCGGTGGGGAAGCCGCCATTGAACTCGCAAAAACCATGACCGAAAAACAGAGCATACAGGTTGATGGGATATCTGGCGCCACGATGACCAGCGAGGCGGTAAAAGAGGCGTCGGAAGACGCGTATTCACAGGCCAAAGCGAATTAATACCGCCCGGTTCTCCACGCGCAACGCTCTCAATACGCGAAACACGGCAGCGGGAACACGGCGGTCACACACCGTGTTGTAAGAATATTAATCACATCAAGGAAAACATCATGAAACGCTTCAGAAAACGTGTACTCGCGACGCTCTGTCTCTCGATGATGAGCTGGTCTACCGCACAAGCGGCGGACGCAGCAAAGCCGGACATCCCGAAAAGCGCCGATATCGTGATCATCGGGGCGGGTGCGGCTGGCACCTCGGCAACCATGGCTTCCGCGGAAAAAGGGGCAAAAATCGTCTTACTGGAAAAACAGCCTGTTGTCGGTGGCACAGGTAATTTTGCCGAAGGCATCTTCGCGGCCAACAGCAGCATGCAGAAACGTCAGGGAATTGTGGTAACGCCCGATATGGCCTTTAAGACCATCATGGAGTACAGCCACTGGATGGCCAATCCCTTCGTGGTTCGCGCCTTCGTAAACCGTTCCGCAGACACCATTGAGTGGGTGAAGTCGAAAGGCATCAAATTTGAATACATCGGCCCCGGTGGCCCCGGCGGTATGTTGACCTGGCATGTGATTGACGGCCCCGGCCACGGACGCCACCTGATCAAGACATTCCACGAGCAGTTTAAAAGTATGGATGTCACCACGCTGGTAAAAACGGCGGGTAAAGATCTGGTCGTGAAAGACGGTAAAGTCACGGGCGTCATCGCACAAGATAGCGAAGGCAATACCTTCCAGATAGACGCCAAGGCTGTCATCATCGCAACCGGTGGCTACGCCAACAATAAAGAGATGCTGCAAAAATACGCCGCGTTCCCCGACACCATTATGGTTGGCAACGTCGGTAAAGACGGCGACGGGATTAATATGGCCTGGAAAGCCGGTGCCAAACCGGACGGCCTCGGGCTGCTGCAAGCCTATCGCCCCGGCCTACCAGACTACGCCCCCAACTCTCACCTGCTGGCCGCCGCGCGTCAACCCTATCTGTGGGTTGACCAACACGGCCGCCGCTTTACCGATGAATCCAATGTCATTATCTGGCCACACTCCGGCAACGCGCTGTCAAAGGCGGGCGGCATCATGTACTCCATTTTCGACGAAACCTCCCGTAAGCATTACGTCGAAGACGGCATTGACGTGCCGATTGGCGAATGGGTGATCGCCAATACCAAGCTGACAAAATTTGATAGCGAATTTACGAAAGAAAGTCAGAAAAATCGCGGCTTCGTCTTCAAATCCGCCACCGTTGATGGGCTGGCAAAAGAGATGGGGGTTGATGCCAGCGTGCTGAAGCATACGTTGGAAGAAAACAACACGTTTGCGGCGCAGAAACGGGATGAGGTGTTTAACAAGAACATGGATTACCTACGTCCGGTAAAAACCGGACCATTCTATGCGGTGAGAATGCAGCCCGCCGCGCTGGGTACACTCGGCGGCGTGAAGATCGACGAGAAAATGCAGGCGATAGATAAATCCGGCGAGGTCATTCCGGGTTTGTACGTCACGGGTAACGATGCGGCAGGTATGTACGGCGATACCTACGATCTGCTGTTAGGCGGCGGCACGTTTGGCTTTGCGCTCAACTCCGGTCGTATCGCGGCAGAAAGCGCCCTTGATTACATGAAGTTCAGCAAAAAATAAGCCCTACCCTTAAACCTAGTCTCGATCGTTTGAGCATCGAGAGACACCGGGGAACCACAGGGGAAGCCTCCCTGTGCTTCCCCTTATCCCGCTTTACGAAACGTCAGATTAAAACGGCATTCATCGGTCATTCCTTCCGGCACGCTGCCATTTTTCAACGGCAGTATACCGTGAAAATAGAGCCGCGATTCGCCGCCCCAGACCACCACATCGCCGTGTGTCAGCGGAACTCGTTTTGCTCTATCGCTACGCACCATACCGCCAAACAGGAACGTCGCACTGAGCCCCAGCGAGACGGACACAATTGGCTGGCGAAAATCCCGTTCGTTTTTATCCTGATGCAGAGACATACGCGTGCCAACATCATAGCGGTTGATCAGACAGGCATCCGGTTCAAAATCTGCAAAACCAGCGTCGCTCGCCGCCTGCTTCGCCAATCGGAAAAAAATCTCCGGCATCGCAGGCCACGCTTCCCCGTTCAGCGGATCGCGTGAGGTGTAACGATAGCCGCGTTCATCCGTCACCCAGCCGAGCCGACCGCAGTTACTCATTGCCACCGACATCGCAAAGCCGCCCGGCGTGATCATATTACGCAGTGGCGCACGTGCAATGACGGTTTTCAGTGCCGCAAACAACGCCGGGGCGTCGTCATAGGCGCGACCACGCTGGATGACCGCACCCGGCGCCAGCGTTTCTGTCCAGCGACGTGGCGTTTCATCGGCAAATAAATCAAAATTCACGGTATTTAGCCTATCTCACTAGGGAACCAACGGTGTCCCGCCAATGTGTTTCATCACAAGCGTAGTCGACGTTTCTGCGACACAAGGTATCCCCTGAAGCTCGGTAGTGACAAAATCCGCCAGCGTGTCCATGCTTTTTACCCATACTCTCAGCATGTAATCACTTTCTCCTGTCACAAGCATACACTCTGTGACTTCTTCCATGCCTTTCACCGCGTTAACAAACTCTCGATGCGCTCCAGGATTAGGACGAGACAATTTAACTGAAATCAGAACACAAATCCCCAGACCAAGTGCATTGGGATTCAGCTTTACAGAATACCCCTCAATCACCCCAGCCATTTCCATCTGCCGGATACGTCTCCCACAAGGCGTAGGCGAAAGCCCGATGCGTTCTGCCACCTCTGCTGTAGTCATTCTGCCGTTGCTGACCAAAGCAGCAAGGATACGACGATCGATAGCGTCTAATTTCATACTTAGCCGTTTCCTTCAAAAAATAAAATATCTTGCCGCTTTACGTCAATTTAAATGCATTACATGAAGATGTTTGCACACATCCACCACCATGTCATTGGTAAAATTTACCGCGCTAACGATACCAATGATGGCGGCAAAACCGTTTTTCTAAATATTTGCCAACTTGTTCTTTTTTAACCAAGAAATATCGACACCATAATGAATAAATCCGTTCACCTGCCATTACTGGCTGTTTTCGTTTCGCTTATTTCTATCCAGGTGGGGGCTGCTTTTGCCAAAAGTGCCTTTTCCGTGGTGGGGCCATTTGGTATGTCTGCGCTAAGAGTGGGTATCGCCATGCTGTTGCTCGCTGCCGTATTTAAACCCTGGCAATTACGAACGGACAAAAAGGGATGGAAAACTCTCGCCGTCTACGGTGTGATGATGGGGGCAATGAACATCCTCATCTATATGTCATTCAAATACATTCCCGTGGGCATCGCCATTTCCATTGAAGTATTGGGGCCACTCACCGTTGCAATGCTCGCTTCGCGCCAAAAATCCGATTTGGTATGGATCAGTTTTGCCATTCTTGGACTTCTACTACTACCGTTAGGCAACCAGAATGGTTCCCTAGATCCACGCGGGATCGCCTACGTCATAGCCGCCGCTTTTTGCTGGGGAATGTACGTACGAGTTGGCAGCAAAGCGGCAGAGTTTGGTAGTCGTGGCGTTGCTATTGGCACTGTTTTTGCCTCACTGTTTATCGTACCAATCGGTATTTATCAGAGCGGCTTTGCACTTCTTATTCCCGATATTTTCATGCTCGGTTTCTTGATTGCGATTATGTCGAGTGCGCTACCTTTTTTACTGGATATCTATGCGCTGCGCCGCTTATCTAGCAATACCTTTGGAATTCTGATGAGTGCATCGCCCGCCGTCAGTGCATTATCTGGTTTTTTTATATTGGGAGAAAAACTTAGCTTCGCTCAATCTAGCGGCATACTGGCAATTACCGTTGCCTGTATGGGAGCAACGTATTGTGCAAAATCAAAGACGGTGAAAAATAAATGAGCAAAGAGAAAAACGAAAAACTCACCATGCCATTGAATAATTCCAGGGCTGCGTTACGTTTACAATTTGCAGGAGATGCCGAAGCCGCACGAGTTGCAGACGCTTAGCTTGCCCTGTCAGCCTTACCGAACGGTGGCGCTTCATCGGCAAATAAATCAAAATTCACAGTGACGATTCCCCTGACTGATGCACAATCTGTTCTTTTTCCATCTGCTCTTTCTCCAGCAGAGCACGCTTACGCTCAATACCCCAGCGATAGCCGGACAGCGTCCCATCATGCCGCACCACACGATGACAAGGAATCACAACCGCCAGCCTGTTCGCCGCACAGGCACCCGCGACAGCGCGCACGGCAGCGGGCGTTCCAATCCGATGAGCAACCTCACTGTAGCTCAGTGTTTCTCCTGTCGGGATCGCCCGTAGTGCTTGCCAAACACGCTGCTGGAATGCCGTACCGCGAATATCAAGCGGCAGCGTCAGCCCGATGGTCGGATCGTCGACAAATCCGACAACCTGCGCCATCCGTTGTTCAAACGTCGCATCACCACCGATCAAATGCGCATTAGCAAACATCTCCTGAAGCGAGTTGAGCAGAGGTTCAGGTTCGTCTCCCAGCAGGATCGCACAGATCCCTTTCTCGCTTTCCGCCACCAAAATCTCACCAAGTGAGCAGCGGCCAACGGCAAAGTGGATCGTCATCCCCTTTCCCTTGTGCTGAAACACCGTCGGCGTCATCCCTAAATGCGCACCAGCCTCGGCATAAAAGCGCCCGCTGGTGTCATAGCCCACCGCGATAATCGCTGCGGTCACCTCGCCGTTGTCTGCCAATTTTTCACGTAACTGCTGGTGACGGTGGGCGCTGGCGTACTGTTTGGGTGTCAGACCGGTTGTGGTTTTGAATAGGCGATGAAAATGGAACGTGCTTATCCCCACGGCCTGAGCCAGCATCGCCAGCGTTGGCGAACGCTCCGACTGTTCAATCATCCGACACGCGCGGGCAATCTGCTGTGCCTGCTGTTCTTGCCGTGACATGATTCCTTGCCGACACCGTTTACACGGGCGATACCCCGCCACCTGCGCTTCATCAGCCGTCGTGAAGAACAGCACATTTTCACGCCGAGGCTGACGTGATGCGCAAGACGGTGCACAGTAGATGCCCGTCGTCTTTACTGCGTAGATAAACCAGTCATCAGCCGATTTATTGCGCGTCACTATCGCCTGCCAGCGAGAATCTGCATTCTGAAACGGCATATCGTTAAGCATGTACACACCCCATTCCGGTTTCAGTATTACTGCCAATCTTACTATTACGGAAAGTCACATCATGCGCTAACGCTAAACCAAAACCGCCCAGTGCACACGTCCAACTCTTGCTTTTTCATTCGGATTTTCTTTCTCATACGAATAGTGCTTCCCACATAGCGCACCACGCGACAATCACCTATGCTCGTTTCCTGTCCTTTGCGTTCTTATTTGCGTTCTTATCACGGAAACCGTTTATGTCATCCTATCCGTCGTCGGATTTCATGCAGCGCGCCAAAACACATCTCAGCGCCATTAACACACGCTGGGCCAGCGTGATCGATCAGGTTGGCGACTGTCGCCATCAGACCGCACCACACCGGGAACCCTATGAGGCACTGATGCGCGCCGTCGCCTATCAGCAGCTAACGACGCGTGCCGGAGATGCGATGGTCGCAAAACTCCTGCGGGTACATGGCGATGTCTTTCCCACCCCGGAACAGATACTGGCCTGCTCCACCGACACGCTACGGCAGTGCGGCTTTTCCGCCCGCAAAGCAGATACGCTACACGACATCGCACAGGGTACGCTGAGCGGGCTGGTGCCCAGCCTCGAGCAGGCGGCAAATATGGACGACGACACGCTCATTCAGCAGCTCACGTCGCTAAAAGGAATCGGACGCTGGACGGTGGAAATGTTTTTGATTTATTCGCTGGAACGCACCGACATCATGCCACTCGACGATTTGGGAATTCGTCAAGGATTACGCTACGTCTATGATTTATCGGATATGCCGAAGCCGCGCGAATTGCAGGCGCTCAGCCTGCCCTGTCAACCTTACCGCACGGTGGCATCCTGGTATTTATGGCGATCGCTTGAGCTACCGGCGTATCAGCGTTTTAAACTGACACACCGGTGAAACTCAGGGTTAGCGCAGACGGGAGTTGGTCGACACGTGCTGGACATGATTGCGGCGGTTCACAATACGTTCACGCAAAGTGTCGTAGGCCCAGTTATACGCCACAGTGTAAGGCAGGAAGAACAGGAAGAAGCCAATCTCCACCATTAGCGCTTGCCACAGCGTGATATTCAGCATCCACGCCGCCAGCGGCAGACCAATCAGGATAAATCCGCCTTCAAACCCCAGTGCGTGAGCGACACGGATCGGCAGCCGACGCTTAACGCGATCCGCTGGCCATAGGCGATCGAATATCGCGTTGTAGATCATATTCCAGATCATTGCGACGCTGGACAGCATAATCGCCAACGCGCCCATGTCGAAAAGCGGTTTATTCAGCAGCCAGGCACCCGCTGGCGCACAGATCATTAACGCAATCAGCTCAAAGCCCACCGCATGGTACAAGCGTTCACGTAAGGTTTTGCTGGTCTTGTTCTGCATAGCACATTCACTTTTATTTATTGCACGTTACTGGTCAATTTTTGCCATGACCATGGATGGCATCGTATTACCACCTTATTTTCATCGTATAAGATGGTAGAGTAAAGTTAGATTCCATCGATAAAAGCGATACACTCGTCATACTTCAAGTTGCATGTGCGTTGGCTTTGTTATTCGGCCTTACGGCCTCCCCCTAAAGGGCCGCCGCAAGCGGCGTTCAAATCAGCTAGACGCTGATTTGTCGCTCACCCCAGTCACTTACTGATGTAAGCTCCTGGGGATTCACTGCGTCGCCGCGTTATTCGGCCTTACGGCCTCCCCCTCCGGGGTCAGCGCAAGCGCTGTTCAAAAACGCCTTGCCGTTTTTGTCCTGAAACTCGAATTATTTAGGGTATAGATAAAGATGCGATATTCACCAGAATCCTTGCTGGCTTTTATAACTACCGTTGATGCAGGCTCGTTTTCTGCCGCCGCCCGGCGATTACATAAAAGCCAGTCCACCATCAGCGCCGCGATAGCGAATTTGGAGACCGATCTGGGGCTGACGCTGTTTGATCGATCCGGCCACCAGCCCGTTCTGACGCTGGCAGGTAGAAAAGTACTTTCTCACGTACAGGCCATCTTATCCGCCAGTGAGGAACTGGATGAGTTAGCGATTCGTCTGGCCAACCATATCGAACCCCGTCTGACATTTGTGCTGTCCGATATCTGGCAGGCCACCCATTACGAACCCGTTATTCAGCGTTTCGCACACAACTTTCCCGATATTGAATTTGAATGTCTGGTTGCGGAAGGCGATGACGTCATCGATCTACTGCAAACCGATCGCGCGCATGTTGGACTAGTACGCGCCCAAACGGATTACCCACCCGATATCGCCGCCGCGCGTTTGCAGGTTAAGACTGAAATGGCCGTCTTCGTGTCGGCAGCCCATCCGCTCGCGACTGAGAACACCGTAACCCGTAGTCAACTGGCGACGATCCGTCAGCTCTATCTCAATACCTATAAACGCAGTGACCGACCGCAGCCGGAAGGGATCGTTTGGTCTGCGCCGTCCTACCTTATGCTGTTGGAAATGGCGCAGCAGGGGCACGGCTGGAGCATTCTGCCGCGCTGGCTGGTGGCGCAATACGATCGGAAAAAACTGGTGGAGTTGCCTGTGGCGGGTTGGCCACAGTGGATTGACGTCGATGTCGTCTGGTCCAAACCCCATCCACCCGGACCGGCTGGGCTGTGGATGATCGACAATCTCCTTGCTCAACAAGAGAGTACGCTACACTATGGTGACATTCGCTGATTTATCTACGGAACAATCATGACGTTTTCCCCACAGGAGCGTGAGGCGCTGCTGGCCGTAAAAGGCGTTGGCCCTGCGGTAGTCGCCCGTCTGGAGCAAATGGGCTTCACCACGCTGGTGCAGTTGAGCGAAGCCGACGTTAGCGATATTGTGGCAAACGCCGCCGCACTGACGGGCTCAACCTGCTGGAAAAACAGCCCGCAGGCACGTGCCGCCATCACCGCCGCGATTACGCTGGCAAAATCACATAAGTGATCACATCAGCCACAGCATTGTGGCTTTTGTGGCGATCTCGTTTTTCGTCAAGCGATAAAAAGCCAATAACGATTTCTTTATATCGCCATCAAATAACATTAAAGAATAAATGGTTATTGTTTTTAATTTCACCATTTACTTTACTTAATTAAGCCAATTAAAAGAGGAATATTTTCACGCTCAATCTCGTATTGTTTCCTGTATCCCCGCACACAGGAAACCTATGCTGTGCCGCCGTTCCGCATCTCCGCCTCAGGGAAAAAATAACCCGCTACACCATTATTATTGTGATGTACCAAAGTAGTACTTCCCGGCAAAAAACCATACTATTATGGCGTTTATACCCTAAATAATTCGAGTTTCAGGAAGGCGGCAAGAGAAGGACAAATTCGTCTGGAACGAATTTGACCAGCCAGAGGCTGGCCTTCGGTGAGAGACAGGATGTCTCTCATTTCATCCCGATGAGCTTACTCAGGTAAGTGATTCGGGTGACTGACAAATCTGCTAAAAGCAGATTTGAACGCTGCTTGCAGCGGCCCCTACGGGGCGAGGCTCACGCCAGTGTGCCGAGTAACGCGGCCAACGCACATGCAACTTGAAGTATGACGGGTATACTATTTTTGTATTCGAGACATTCCTGTCGTGCTGCGGTAATACGCCTTAATAATAAGATGCTGAATCCTATAAGGTGAAAATTTACTAATTGATGCAATTGCAAGTGAGAAAAAAATGTCGAATAAACCCTTCTATTACCAAGATCCGTTTCCACTCCGTAAAGATGACACCGAATATCGCCTGCTAAGCAGCGACTTTGTTTCTGTCTCACAATTTGAAGGTCAGGACATCCTGAAAGTCGAGCCAGCGGCGCTGACTCTTCTGGCCCAACAAGCCTTCCATGACGCTTCTTTCATGCTCCGCCCCGCTCACCAGCAGCAAGTTGCCGATATTCTTAGCGATCCAGAGGCTAGCGAAAACGATAAATACGTTGCCCTGCAATTCCTGCGCAACTCAGAAATTTCCGCCAAGGGCATTCTGCCGACCTGTCAGGATACTGGCACCGCGATCATCGTGGGTAAAAAAGGTCAGAACGTCTGGACTGGCGGCAACGATGCCGAAGCGCTGTCCAAGGGCGTATACAACACATTCATTGAAGACAATCTGCGTTACTCACAGAACGCCGCGCTGGATATGTATAAAGAGGTCAATACCGGCACCAACCTGCCCGCGCAGATCGATCTCTACAGCACCGAGGGCGAAGACTATAAATTCCTGTTCGTCACCAAAGGCGGCGGCTCTGCCAACAAAACCTACCTGTATCAGGAAACCAAAGCGCTACTGACGCCGGGTAAACTGAAGAGCTTTCTGATCGAGAAAATGCGTTCACTAGGCACCGCAGCCTGCCCGCCGTACCACATCGCCTTTGTCATTGGCGGCACCTCGGCAGAAACCACGCTGAAAACCGTGAAGCTGGCCTCAACCAAGTACTATGACGAACTGCCGACTGAAGGTAATGAACACGGTCAGGCGTTCCGCGATGTGGCACTGGAACAGGAAATTCTGGAAGCGGCGCGCGATCTGGGTCTGGGCGCACAGTTCGGCGGCAAATATTTTGCACACGACGTGCGGATTATCCGCCTGCCGCGCCACGGCGCATCGTGCCCGGTCGGTATGGGCGTATCCTGTTCCGCTGACCGTAACATCAAAGGCAAGATCAACCGCAAGGGCATCTGGCTGGAGCAGTTAGAGCAGAATCCGGGCAAATATATCCCTGAACACCTGCGTGAAACGGGCGAAGGCGATGCGGTTAAAATCGATCTGAACCGTCCGATGGCCGAGATCCTGAAGACGCTGTCGCAATATCCGGTTTCCACCCGCCTTTCCCTGACTGGCACCATCATCGTGGGTCGTGATATTGCTCATGCCAAGCTGAAGGAACGTCTGGATAACGGCGAAGGCCTGCCGCAGTACATCAAAGATCACCCGATTTACTACGCGGGACCGGCAAAAACGCCAGAAGGTTACCCATCAGGTTCATTAGGCCCCACCACCGCAGGCCGCATGGATTCCTACGTTGATTTGCTGCAAGCCAACGGCGGCAGCATGATCATGCTGGCAAAAGGTAACCGTAGCCAGCAGGTAACCGACGCGTGCCATAAACACGGCGGCTTCTACCTCGGCAGCATCGGCGGCCCGGCAGCGATTTTGGCGCAGAACAGCATCAAGAGTCTGACCTGCGTGGAATACCCAGAACTGGGAATGGAAGCCATCTGGAAAATCGAAGTTGAAGATTTCCCAGCCTTTATTCTGGTCGATGATAAAGGAAACGATTTCTTCCAGGTGATTCAGAGCGCCAAGTGCGTGAAATGCGGTTAACTCACTCCTACCGTGATTAGAGGTTAGTAGCTAACGTCAGCCGAGCGGGAGTAACGGATAGATCGTAAAGTCGCTGTAAACACGTCCATGTGCGCTCGGCTTGCGCCATCCATGGCGCAAACGCTTTACTCTTCTATTCCGTTACTCCCGTTTTCGCTCGGTAAATAGGTTTGTCTACGGTCTACAGCGCCCCGATTTTCGGGGCGTTTTTTATTTGATGCCCAACCGCTTCGCCAGACGGTGCAGATTGCCGCTGTCCATTTCCAGTTCTCTGGCGCAGGATGACCAGTTGCCTTCATGGCGTGCCAGCGTTTGTTGGATGATCCGACGCTGATAGTCATCCGTTGCCTCCCGCAGGCCGCCGCTGATGAAATAGGCGGGTTCGGTGTCGATAGCGCTCGACGCCCCTGCGGCGGTATGAACAGGCTGGGAGGGAAGTTCAAGATTGAAATGTTCAGGGCCTAACAGCACCTCACCCGATTCCTGCCCTGCTCTCGCCAACACGGTGGCACGATAAATAGCGTGTTCCAGCTCGCGCACATTCCCCGGCCAGTCATATTGTTCCAGTAGCGCGCCCGCATCTGCCGTCAGCGCCAGTCGCGCCAGCCCCAGTTGCACGCGGCTGCGCTCGCAGAAGAATCCCGCCAGCAGTGCCACATCCTGACTGCGCTCCCGCAGCGGTGGTACAGACAGCGGGAACACGCTCAGACGGTGGAACAAATCGGCACGGAAAGCGCCATCCAGCACCGCCTGCCGCAGATCGCGGTTGGTCGCCGCCAGTACGCGAACATTCACTTTCAGACTGCTGTCATCCCCCACGCGCTGGAGATCGCCATACTGTAATACACGCAGCAGCTTCGCCTGTAGCGTCAGCGACAGCTCGCCAATCTCATCTAAAAACAGCGTACCATTATCCGCCATTTCGAATTTTCCCGTTCGATGGTGGATCGCCCCGGTAAACGCCCCTTTCACATGACCAAACAGCTCGCTCTCCGCCACCGATTCAGGCAGTGCCGCGCAGTTCAGGTACACCAGAGGATGCGCTGCCCGGCTGGAACCATGATGAATCGCCCGCGCCACCAGTTCTTTGCCGACGCCGGTTTCCCCCATGATCAACACGTTCAGATCGGAACCTGCGACGATATCCACTTCTTTCTTCAAACGCTGCATCGGTTCCGATAGCCCAACCATTTCCTCCACGCTTTCCGCCGCCGGGCTTTCAGCACGCACCGGTGCGGGCAACTGCCGCTCAAGACGCTCCATCAATAGCGCGTTACTCAGCGCCGCCGCCGCCATCGCGCCCACCAGCCGCAGTTCTTCATCACTAAAATGGTCGAACTGACACGGGTCCATGCCGTCTACGGTCAGCGCCCCGATCAGGTTTTGATTAGCAAATAGCGGCAGTCCAACGCAGGCGTGCACCTTAAGATCCTCCTGGCTGGGGATTAGACCGTCATACGGATCGGGCAGCTGACTATCTGCCGGAAAACGCACCACGTCGCCCGCACGCGCAATCGCCTCTAGCCGGGGATGATCGGACAGGCGAAAGCGTCGCCCCAGCACGTCCGGCGCAAGGCCGTCAATCGCCAATGGGCGGAACAGCTGATTTTCGTAACGCAGCAGCGCCGACGCATCACAGCGCAGCAACTGGCGCAGGCTGTTGATCAAGCGCTGAAAACGATCCTGATTCGATAGCCCCATTTGCAGTTCGATAGCGATGCGGGCAAGCGCGTTAATGGA
Organism: Pectobacterium punjabense; assembly: GCF_012427845.1. Lineage (NCBI taxonomy): Bacteria > Pseudomonadati > Pseudomonadota > Gammaproteobacteria > Enterobacterales > Pectobacteriaceae > Pectobacterium > Pectobacterium punjabense. The sequence goes on along the minus strand of NZ_CP038498.1, from coordinate 960,673 downwards.
GAGCGTCATGGTGTGTCCTAATGACAATAACTATGTCATTAGGACAATAGACACACCATGTCATTTTGACAATCATTATTTATTAAAATGTTATAAATCAACACATTAAAAACTGGCACGCTTCCTGCAATCTCTACAGCATATTTTCCGCATATGATTATTGAGGTTTCAGAACATGACGATTCACGTTAAGAACAACATCCACTGGGTTGGGCAGCGCGATTGGGAAGTCCGTGATTTTCACGGTACAGAATACAAAACGCTGCAAGGCAGCAGCTACAACAGTTACCTGATCCGCGAAGAGAAAACCGTGCTGATCGATACCGTCGATCACAAATTCAGCCGCGAGTTTGTGCAGAATCTAATGGCAGAAATCGATCTCAACACGATTGATTATATCGTGATTAACCACGCCGAAGAGGATCACGCTGGCGCACTGAGCGAACTGATGGCGCGTATTCCCAACACGCCGATTTACTGCACCTACAATGCGATCGATTCCATTACTGGGCATCACCATCACCCCGAGTGGAATTTCCACACGGTCAAAACCGGCGACACGCTGGATATTGGTAATGGCAAACAGCTGATCTTTATCGAAACGCCGATGCTGCACTGGCCGGACAGTATGATGACCTACATGACCGAAGATGCTGTGCTGTTCAGTAACGATGCATTCGGCCAGCACTACTGCGATGAACACCTGTTTAATGACGAAGTGGATCAAACCGAGCTGTTTGAGCAGTGCCAGCGCTATTTCGCCAATATCCTGACGCCATTCAGTCGCTTAGTCACCGCCAAGATCCACGAAGTGCTGGGTTTCAACCTGCCGCTGTCGATGGTTGCCACTTCACATGGCGTGGTATGGCGTGACGATCCTGCCCAAATCATCCACCTATATCTGAAATGGGCAGACAGCTATCAGGAAGATCGCATCACGCTTTTCTACGATACCATGTCCAATAACACCCGCATGATGGCCGACGCGATTGCGCAAGGCATCAACGATGTCGATCCGGGCGTTGCAGTAAAAATTTACAACGTCGCCCGCCACGACAAAAACGAAATTCTGACGCAGGTCTTCCGCTCGAAAGGCGTGCTCGTCGGTTCATCCACCATGAATAACGTGATGATGCCAAAGGTCGCTGCCATGCTGGAAGAGATCACCGGCCTGCGCTTCCAAAACAAGAAAGCCTCGGCGTTCGGCAGCTACGGCTGGAACGGCGGCGCGGTAGATCGCGTTCAAACTCGTCTGATGGACGCCGGTTTTGAAACCACGCTGGCGCTGAAAACCAAGTGGCGTCCTGACGGTTCCGCGCTGGAAATTTGCCGCGAACACGGCCGCGAAATTGCCCGCCAGTGGGCGCTGCATCCGCTGGATGATACGCCTACCCGTCGCGTCATCTCTCCCGCAAAACAGGTCGCCGCACCGCAAACCTCAGCAGCTGTAAGCACCCCTGTCGAAAGCGCCTGTGGGTGCAATGAAGTTACTGCGCCACCGTCAGCAGTACAGCCAACGGCACAGTCAGAAAACGGATGTATGCAGTGCAGCGTCTGCCAGTGGATCTACGATCCGGCACTTGGCGAGCCGATGCAGGACGTTACCCCCGGCACCATGTGGTCGGACGTACCCGACAGCTTCCTCTGCCCGGAATGTGGGCTGGGTAAAGACGTTTTCAATCCGATTCGCTAAGGAGAGGATGATGAAAGATATTGTGATTATTGGCGCGGGCTTTGCCGCCCGCCAGCTCATCCGGCAGTTGCGCAAGTTGGATGCACACTGCCCTATCCGCCTGATTACTGCCGACAGCGGCGATGAGTACAACAAGCCGGATCTGAGCCATGTGATGAGTCTGCAACAGCATGCCGACGATCTGACCAAGATGTCGGCAACCGCGTTTGCTGAAGAAAACCGCATTGCGCTGCTGGCCAATACGCGCGTCACCGCCATTGACCGCCATGCGCAACAGGTCATCTGCGGCACGGATCGTTACGATTACCACAAACTGGTATTCGCAACTGGAGCCAGCGCCATCGTGCCACCGATTCCGGGGCGCGAACACATGCTGACGCTCAATAGTCAGCAGGAATATCGCACTCACGAAAGCCGGCTCTGGCAGGCAGAACGCATACTGGTGCTCGGTGCCGGGCTCATCGGCACCGAACTGGCGATGGATTTAGGTCGAGCGGGAAAACATGTCACGTTGGTTGACTGTGCCAGCAGCATTCTGCCCGCGTTGATGCCACCCGAAGTCAGCGCACGCCTGCTATTCACGCTGACGCAACAGGGCATTTCGCTGCTGCTGAATACGACCGTGCAGCAGCTAGAGAAAACTGAAACCGGTATACAGGCTACGTTTACCGACGGGCGAGCTGTCGAGGTGGACGACGTCCTCTCTGCTGTCGGTTTGCAGGCCAATACATCATTGGCACAAGCGGCAGATTTGGCGGTGCGGAAAGGCATCCAGACCAATCAACAGTTACAGACTACCGATCCACAGATTTATGCGCTGGGCGACTGTGCGGAAATTGGCGGTAAGTTGCTACCTTTCCTGCAACCGATTCAACTCAGCGCCATTACGCTGGCGAAAAATTTGCTGGGGGGTAATGAGACGCTGGCACTGCCACCGATGCTGGTTAAAATCAAGACGCCGCTGTTTCCCTTACAAATGGCTGGTGATACTACCGGCGACGATTTGCACTGGCAGCAGGAATGGAACGAACAGGGGATGGTGGCGAAAGCGCTGGACGGTCAGCAGAAACTGCGTGCCTTTGTAGTCGGCGGTGAACGGATGAAAGAGGCGTTTCCACTGCTGCGACAGCTTTCCATTACCGTTTGACACTGAAAAACAAATAATGCATTTAAAATACATATTTTATAGCCAGCCTGCGCGCAGATTTATAGAATACGGTCATAGTTATTTGAAATTTACACACCGAGGTGAAGATGCAAGATCTCATTTGTTATAAGAAGATGCCGCAGTGGAACAGCCAAACGTTGCCCGCCGCGTTTCAGGAAAAGCACAACACGCAGGAAGGCACGTGGGCAAAATTGACCGTGTTGAAAGGAGAAATGACCTTTTCCATGCTGACTGAAGACGGTGAGACGCTGGAGACATTCCATTTTTCTGAGCAGAACCAGCCACCGTTTGTGGAACCGCAGGCGTGGCACCGCATTGTTTCGTTCTCTGACGATCTGGAATGCCAGCTCAGCTTTTTCTGCTCAGCGGAAGATTTCTACCATAAAAAATACGGTCTGACGCGAACCCATTCCGAAGTCATCAACGCCGTACAGCACATCAAACCGGGCAAAACGCTGGATTTAGGTTGCGGCGGCGGGCGTAACTCGCTGTATCTTAACCTGCGCGGGTTTGACGTGACCGCCTGTGACAAGCATGAGCAAAGCATTGATTCGCTGAATAACATCATCAAGAGCGAAGCATTGGACAACATCCGCGCAGGCGTTTACAACATCAATCTGGCGGAAATAAAAGAGCAGTACGACTTTATCCTATCAACCGTCGTGCTGATGTTTTTGGAGCGTGACCGCATTCCGCACATCATCAGCAATATGCAAGACAGCACAGTTGCGGGTGGCTATAACCTGATTATTGCCGCGATGTCGACAGAAGATTGTCCGTGCCCGATGCCCTTCTCATTTACCTTTAAAGAAGGCGAGCTGAAGAACTATTACGCCGGCTGGGAGATCCTCAAATATAACGAGGATATGGGCGAACTACACAAGACAGATGCGCAGGGTAATCGCATCAAACTACGCTTCGCTACGCTGCTGGCAAGAAAGCCCTAAGCACGAGTGAGTTTTACTGCATCCACCATGAAACGAAAGGGCCGATTAATCGGCCCTTTTTATATGCATGATATCTGCGGAAATCAGCTGGCTTTGCGCTCTGCCGCAATGCGGTAAGCAACCAGATCTTCAATCGTCAGCACCGGCATATCGTGCTGTTTGGCAAACGTGATGACTTCCGGCGCGTGCGCCATTGAGCCATCGTCGTTCGTCAGTTCACACAGAACACCAGACGGCTTCAGGCCAGCCAGCGTCATCAGGTCAACCGTTGCTTCAGTGTGACCACCGCGCGTTAACACGCCACCCGGCTGGGCGCGCAGCGGGAATACGTGGCCGGGGCGATTCAGATCGCTCGGCTTGGCGTTATCCGCAATCGCGGCACGAATGGTGGTCAGGCGGTCGGCAGCAGAAACCCCCGTCGTCACGCCTTCAGCGGCTTCGATGGTTACGGTGAATGCCGTTTGGTAATGGCTGGAGTTCTTCTCCACCATCATCGGCAATTCCAACTGCTGGCGACGCTCTTCCGTCAGGCACAGGCACACAATGCCACTGCCGTGACGAATCGTCAGCGCCATTTGTTCAACAGTCATATTTTCAGCGGAAAAGATCATGTCACCTTCGTTTTCACGATCTTCATCATCCAGCACCAGCACGCCGCGGCCATGACGCAATGCATCAAGGGCGCGTTCTACGCGTTCGGTAGGATTGCCAAATTCAGAAAGTAATGTCTGATTCATGGTAAAAAACCTCAATGTTATTATGAATTACCAGAATCAGGGCGAGCTTGAGGAGTAACCACTACCACTGGTTGCATAGTAATGGCTAACAAAAATAACGCGAGCGGGCATATAGCCCGACAGATACCGTTACTCTCTCCCATCCGGACTCTAACCGTCGGCTCCGGAATTACACCGGATCTGCTGACCCCACGCTGCAAAATCGATAATTAAATCGGAGAAAACAGCGAGAGCGCTCGCGGGCTTCCAGTATGTGTACTGGTTTACCGCCGGTGGGGAATTACACCCCGCCCTGAGAATAAGCGGATTTACTATAACGCTAATACCTCGATAGGGCAATTGATCCGCCACAGGAAATAGGGCAAAACGTATGCTGGATTACAGTAAAATTATGCTGAATATGTGCAAAGCAGATGTCAGATTTCGTTTATAGGCATTACACTTGCTCTTGCTATAGTACCTACTTACACAACCTAATCAGGAAAGCGACATGATTGACCCAAAGAAGATTGAGCAAATCGCCCGTCAAGTGCATGAATCCATGCCAAAAGGTATCCGGGAATTGGGTGATGATGTAGAGAAAAAGATTCGTCAGGTCTTGCAAGCACAGCTGACCCGACTGGATTTGGTGAACCGTGAAGAGTTTGATATTCAGACCCAGGTTCTGCTCCGCACGCGCGAGAAGATTGCCCGCCTGGAACAGCGTCTGAGCGAGCTGGAAGCGAAATTGTCCGCGGAAGAAAAACCTGCCGCCGCACCGGAAAACGATTAATCGTCATCCCAACGCAGCGCCCTGTTCAGGGTGCTGCTCAATTCCCAATACGGCAAACGGGTCAATGGGAAACGAGTTCGACCTGCCTGCGCGGTAAAAACAGCCACAGCACGGCCAGCATGATTAGCGCGTACAGCGATTTCCAGCCAATCATCAACAACAGTGCACAGCAGAGCATGCCTCCTATTGCCGCCATCACGCGCGCACGCCCTTTCAGCAAACGCCATCCTGCCAGCATACACAGCAGATAAATCAGCACGAAGATGCCATTCGCGTACACAATCAGCATATCCAGCGGTAACCTGAGCCAATAAATCACCAGGCAGCATACCAGACAGCAAGCAACAACAATCGACAACGCATTCACCGGTGCCTGTCCTGCGGACAGCTTCGCTAATGCACTCCCTTTCGGTGCCTGTGACCAAACTAACCGGGCAAACCCCTGCGTGTAGATATTCACGCTGGCAAAACAGGCCAGATAACCGACGAAGCAGGCAATCCACAGCGCGTGCTGACCAAACAACTGCACAACGATCCCCGGCAGCGACGCCGTTGCGGCAATCCCCTCACCGTAAGCCTTAAAGTGCAATACGGCTACCGTGCATCCCCAATAAACCGCCCCCGCGACCAACATGCCGATGAGCAAAGCCCGTGGAAAATCCCGCTCTGGCACCCGAAACTCCGTCGCCATATGCGCAAAAGCCTCAAGGCCAACAAAGCACCAAAACATGACGGCCAATGCGCCGAAGGTGTTAGACCATGACAGCTCGTTCACCGACGGCCAAGGGATATGCGCGGGCGTGATTTCCCCCTGCCACCAAATCGCGACAACCAACCCCACCACGAGCAGCGCGATGACGATCTGAATGTTGGCACTCGAACCCGCACTACGCAGGCCAAGTAGCCAGATACCGCCCAACGTCAGCAACTGTACGCAGAGCAGCCCCAGATCGCTCCAGCCAAATGCTGCCTGCCAGAACCCGGCAGCAATCTGCAAGGCTGCTGGTAGGCCCAGAGGAATGACGGACAGAAATAGCCAGCCAGTTACGCGCGCCATACGCGGCCCAAAGGCTAAATTAACAAAGTGCGCGGCACCGCCCGCATTAGGAAAATGTTGCCCCAGCGCAGCAAAGCCAATGGCGATAGGAAAGACAAACAGGATCAAAATCGGCCATGCCCACAGGCTGTCTTGCTGCGCCAACTGTGCGACCAGAGCAGGAACTGCAAATACCCCCGTCCCCAATAGCGAGGTAGAAAGCAGTCCAACGCCTTGAATCAGGCCAAGCTCTTGTTTTAATCCTTTTGCTTCACTCACAACCTTTCCCCTTTTCTTACCTTTTTACATCACAGCCAGATCGAAGGATAAAAAAAAGCCTCCACTAACGGAGGCTTCTTTCTCACCCACTGCATTCGCACACGTTATGTTTTCACAGGCGCTTTTGATGCTTTCACGTATGCTATCAGGCGTTGGCTTTCAGCACATCGCGAATGCGGGCTTTGTAGGATTCGACCTTCTGCGGCGTCATCATACGACGTTCATCGTCCTGCACCACGCCGCCAACATCGTCAGCAATACGCTGTGCAGACTGTAACATCAGTTTAAAGTTTTGGCTGGCGTCACCATAAGACGGCACCATCATGAAAATAGATACGCCGGGCGTCGAGAATTCTGCCATTGCATCCACATTAAACGAGCCAGGTTTAACCATATTCGCCAGGCTGAACAGCACTGGTCCTGCGCCAGCAGGATTCACATGGCGATGGAAAATGTTCATTTCACCAAACTGGAAACCAGCCTGAAGCAGGCTTTGTAACAGCAGTTCACCACCAATGACACCGCCTTGATGCGCCACTACGTGCAGCACCAGAACAGCTTCTTTCGCCGCTGCGGGTTCAACCGGTTCTGCGGGTTGCGGAGGCTGCGCGGGCGCGGGCTGAACTTTCTCATGCAGTGAATGCGTAACAGGCTGCTGTGGCGCTGCATCATACGCAAAGGGTTCACGCCGAGCACCACTGCTGGGCTCAGAAACAGAGGATTCTGTGGGAGAAACGATCTGCGGTGCCATCTCACTACGCACCTGCGCACGCGGAGAATCCACTGGCGTCGCTTCATCCAGTAAAGGGTCATAAGATGAAGCGGGAGACAGATGTTCAAACGGCGATTTCGCCTCTGAGCGAACGTCTTCACGTGTATCGTAGTGATGAGACGACGCGTTGTCAGACACGTCGCGATCAAACGATGCGTTGCCAAATGAAGGCTCATTTTGCTGCGGGCGAGCGCCCTTTACGCGAACTTCGCCAACGCCTTCATCCAGATCGTCAAGCGGCGCTTCATCTCGCGCTTTTTTTGCTCGTTTAACCGGGCGGTCACGAAAAAGGGACGAGCGCTCTTTACGGCTAGTCCACAAGCCGTGAAGTAACAGCGCTATTATAGCGATCGCGCCAACAACGATTAATATCAGACGCAAGTCCTGCATCATTGCTATCCCAATTGTTCTAACAATACATTGCCACCACGGCAAATACTTATACTACTAACTCTATTTGCCTGAGTACACAAGTGCAAGCCTGCACGGTACTTTATGACAATAAAGATAGATACAACGCACTTTTTTGCTGTTTTTTCATCCAAATACGGGCTAGCCAGCATAAGATCATCCCGATATGATGCCTCAACAAACAAATGACTGAGTATATTGTCACAATGTCTTCCGAAAAACCGCCTTATGGCAATACAGCAGACCAAACTCGCAGCGGTATACACTATTTTCTTGCTGGATGGCGCTTAATCTCACTGCCAGGTATCCGACGTTTCGTCATTCTTCCTTTGCTCATGAACATTGTGCTAATGGGGGGGGCTTTTTGGTGGCTTTTCACCCGGCTTAATGACTGGATTCCCCATATAATGAGCTACATTCCGAGCTGGCTGCAATGGCTCAGCTACCTCATTTGGCCACTCGCCGTCCTCTCCATATTGCTGGTATTCAGCTACCTATTCAGCACGATCGCCAATTTTATTGCCGCCCCGTTTAACGGCTTATTGGCCGAGCAGTTGGAGGCAAAATTAACCGGCCAAACGCTGCCGGACAGCGGCATACTCAGTATTGCCAAAGACGTCCCGCGCATCATGACGCGTGAGGTTCAAAAGCTGGCGTATTACCTGCCCCGTGCGATTGTGCTGCTACTTCTCTATTTCATCCCAGGTATTGGGCAGACTGTCGCTCCGCTTCTGTGGTTCTTGTTCAGCGCGTGGATGCTGGCAATTCAGTACTGTGATTACCCTTTTGATAACCACAAAGTGGGGTTTTCCACGATGCGGCAGGCATTACGCCGCCACAAAGTCGCCAATATGCAGTTTGGTGCCTTGGTCAGCCTGTTTACGCTAGTGCCTTTTTTGAATCTGGTCATCATGCCCGTCGCGGTATGTGGCGCAACGCAACTGTGGGTGGATCGCTATCGGGCTCTGTCCGCGACGCTGCCGAAAAACGCGTCATAAAAAGACCGTGCGCACTGGCTCAGAACGGCCAGTGCTTTCTATTGTAATGAAAAGATATTTCTTAAGAACATAACGATATAGCAATTCTTTACTTCACTGAAAAGTGTGAACGAGTATTCTCTCTACGTTCGCAAAAATTTCATACAGTTATAAGGACAGGCTATGAGCAAGATCTACGAAGACAATTCTTTCACAATCGGCCATACGCCGCTGGTTCGTCTGAACCGTATCGGCAACGGACGCATTCTGGCTAAAGTGGAATCCCGCAACCCTAGCTTTAGCGTAAAGTGCCGTATCGGCTCCAACCTGATTTGGGATGCAGAAAAGCGTGGCGTTCTCAAACCGGGCATTGAACTGGTTGAACCTACCAGCGGAAACACAGGGATTGCCTTGGCCTACGTCGCAGCCGCTCGCGGTTACAAACTCACGCTCACCATGCCGGAAACCATGAGTATTGAGCGCCGTAAACTGCTGAAAGCGCTGGGTGCTAATCTGGTGCTGACCGAAGGCGCAAAAGGCATGAAAGGCGCTATCGCCAAAGCAGAAGAGATTGTCGCCAGCGATCCGAGCCGTTATCTGCTATTGCAACAGTTCAGCAACCCGGCTAACCCAGAGATCCACGAAAAAACCACCGGCCCTGAAATCTGGGAAGATACCGACGGTCAAGTTGATGTTTTCATTTCTGGTGTCGGCACAGGCGGTACGCTGACTGGTGTAAGCCGCTACATCAAGAACACCAAAGGCAAGGCTATCATCAGTGTGGCGGTTGAACCTACCGACTCACCGGTAATCACTCAGGCGCTGGCTGGCGAAGAGTTGAAACCAGGTCCGCACAAGATTCAGGGCATCGGCGCAGGCTTTATTCCTGGTAACCTCGACCTGAAACTGATTGATCGCGTAGAGAAAGTCACGAACGAAGAAGCAATCAGCACCGCACGTCGCTTGATGGAAGAAGAAGGCATTCTGGCTGGCATTTCTTCCGGTGCAGCCGTTGCCGCCGCGCTGAATTTGCTCAAAGAGAAAGAGTTTGAAGGCAAAACTATCGTCGTTATTCTGCCTTCTTCTGGTGAACGCTACCTCAGTACCGCACTCTTTGCCGACCTGTTCACCGAGCAGGAACTGCAACAATAGCCACCTTGGTCACCTCGTACAACAAGTGACCAATATGTTAAAAAAGCACCTATTTAGGTGCTTTTTTGTGGCACACTTCAAACTTTCCACTACATACAGATTGCTTTTCTGCATCAGGTTTAGTATTTAACCGAACAATTATTTTGATGCGTGAAATTAATATCCGGCAAAGACCACACCTTACCGCATTGTTTTTGTCCTGCGTACGATTGTTTTGTCCTGCGCACGATAGCCCACATCGCCGTTTTGCGACAGGGGTTAAGATAATGGGTGACGGAACCTGCGGTGTTTGATGGTATTTTATTCAGGAAATACGTTTGACGGTTTTCTTGTCGCATCGTGGCCCGCCCCTGTAACATAAATCAGGCGCTAACCAAACAGGCTAAAGTTCAGTGAATCAGCTAAACTTTAGTTCCACAACATTAATCTAATCCATAAGTTGGGGAAAAAAGCATGTTCCAGCAAGAAGTGACTATCACCGCACCGAATGGCCTGCACACTCGTCCCGCTGCTCAGTTTGTCAAAGAAGCCAAAGGCTTCGCTTCAGACATCACCGTGACGTCCAACGGCAAGAGCGCCAGCGCCAAGAGCCTATTCAAATTACAAACACTCGGCTTAACCCAAGGAACTGTGGTTACTATCGCTGCGGAAGGCGAAGACGAACAAAAAGCGGTTGAACACCTGGTCAAACTGATGGCTGAGCTCGAGTAATCGACGAGTTTTTTAGTGAACACCAGAATCGAGTAAGGTAGGGTTATGATTTCAGGCATATTAGTATCACCGGGTATTGCTTTTGGTAAGGCACTGCTACTGAAAGAAGATGAAATTCTCATCAACCGGAAAAAAATCTCTGCGGATCAGGTGGAACAGGAAACTGAACGTTTTCTGACTGGTCGTTCCAAAGCATCCGCACAGTTGGAAGCTATCAAGAAGAAAGCGGGCGAGACGCTGGGCGCAGAGAAAGAAGCCATCTTCGAAGGCCACATCATGTTGCTGGAAGATGAAGAGTTCGAGCAGGAAATCATAGCCCTGATTAAAGATGAGCATGCTTCCGCCGATGCCGCTGCGTTTTCCGTTATCGAAAACCAGGCCAAAGCGCTGGAAGAGCTTGATGATGAATATCTGAAAGAACGCGCTGCGGACATGCGTGATATCGGGAAGCGTTTGCTACGCAACATTCTCAATATGACCATCGTCGATCTGGGCGATATTCAGGATGAAGTTATTCTGGTCGCAACGGATCTGACGCCGTCAGAAACCGCACAGTTGAATCTGGACAAAGTGTTGGGCTTCATTACCGATCTCGGTGGCCGCACGTCTCACACTTCCATTATGGCGCGTTCTTTGGAACTGCCTGCGATCGTCGGCACGACCAACGTGACCCAGCAGGTCAAAAACGGCGACTATCTGATTCTGGATGCGGTAAACAACCAGATCTATCAGAATCCGACTGCGGATAAAATTGAAGAATTAAAAGCCGTTCAGCAGCAATACCACGCTGAAAAGTATGAGCTGGCCAAGCTGAAAGATCTGCCAGCCATCACTCTGGACGGTCATCAGGTTGAAGTCTGTGCCAATATCGGCACCGTGCGTGATGTCGCGGGTGCAGAACGTAACGGCGCAGAAGGTGTCGGCCTGTATCGTACCGAATTCCTGTTCATGGATCGTGATTCACTGCCGACCGAAGAAGAACAATTCCAGGCGTATAAAGCCGTTGCTGAAGCCGTTGGCGCACAGGCGGTTATCGTCCGTACCATGGATATCGGTGGCGACAAAGATCTGCCTTACATGAACCTGCCGAAGGAAGAGAATCCGTTCCTTGGCTGGCGTGCTATACGTATCTGTCTGGATCGCAAAGAAATTCTGCATGCTCAGTTGCGCGCCATTCTGCGTGCATCCAACTTTGGCAAACTACGTATCATGTTCCCGATGATTATCTCCGTGGAAGAAGTGCGTGAGTTGAAAGCTGAACTGGAAATGTTGAAGGCACAGCTGAGAGAAGAAGGTAAAGCCTTCGATGAAAGCATTGAAGTCGGCGTGATGGTTGAGACACCTGCTGCCGCGGCTATTGCTCCTCATTTAGCCAAAGAAGTCGACTTCTTTAGTATTGGGACAAATGACTTAACCCAGTATACTCTGGCAGTTGATCGCGGTAATGAGCTGATTTCTCATCTCTATAACCCGATGTCTCCCGCCGTCCTTACCCTGATTAAGCAGGTCATCGACGCGTCTCACGCCGAAGGCAAGTGGACAGGGATGTGCGGTGAGCTCGCCGGTGACGAACGTGCTACACTACTGTTATTGGGAATGGGTCTGGACGAATTCAGTATGAGTGCGATCTCTATCCCGAGCATCAAGAAAATCATCCGTAATGCGAATTACGAAGATGCGAAGGCGCTGGCGGAACAAGCATTAGCTCAACCGACAGCACAAGAGTTAAGCAATCTGGTGAGCCGCTTTATTAAAGAAAAAACGCTCTGCTGATTCTGCTTTACCTAATAGGTTTCAAGGTGGCAATCAGCACCCCCGACAGGCGATACTGCCGCAGTCGGGGTAGCGAAAAAACACCAATGCCACAACAACTTGAAAGATTAGGGTATACGCTGGCCCAATATTAATGCTTAGGAGAGAATCATGGGTTTGTTCGATAAATTGAAATCTCTGGTTTCTGACGATAAAAAAGACACTGGCAGCATCGAAATCATTGCCCCGCTGTCCGGTGAAATCGTCAATATTGAAGATGTTCCTGATGTCGTATTTGCAGAGAAAATCGTCGGCGACGGTATTGCCATCAAGCCAACTGGCAACAAGATTGTCGCACCGGTAGACGGCACCATCGGCAAAATTTTTGAAACCAACCATGCGTTTTCCATCGAGTCTGACAGCGGTATTGAGCTGTTTGTGCACTTTGGTATTGATACCGTTGAATTGAAAGGCGAAGGCTTCAAGCGCATCGCCGAAGAAGGCCAGCGCGTGAAGAAAGGCGATCTCGTTATCGAGTTCGACCTGGCTCTGCTGGAAGAAAAAGCGAAGTCTACTCTGACACCAGTGGTTATTTCCAACATGGATGAAATCAAGGAATTGACCAAACTGAGTGGTACGGTTGTTGTCGGTGAAACGCCGGTTATCCGTATCAAAAAGTAAGCCTTTCCTCTACGGATGGTTTACTACGTTTGCACGAAACGGCACCCGGATGGTGCCGTTTTCGTTTCAGGCTTTCCAACGCGGCACGCACAGGCGAATCACTAACCCGCACTGCTCACCATTATCCGCCTCAATATGCCCGCCGTGCGCCAGCACAACCTTTCGGGCTATCGCCAGCCCCAATCCATAGCCCTTACCAGACAGTGGCGAATCAACACGAATGAAAGGATCGAAAATGCTGGAGAGCTTACTTTGCTCCACGCCAGGCCCCTGATCGACAACCTGAATCATCCACTCATGCTCATTGCCAATAAGCGACACGGCAACCTGCTGTGCGGGAGCAGAAAAACGTAACGCGTTACGCATGACATTATCGACCGCCCTGCGCATCAGCTCCGCGTTGCCTTTGACCGTGTAGTCTTCGTCTTCATTCGCCGCAAGCAGGATTTCGACGCCGGTGACCTGCGCTTCATAGCGCGCATCATTGACCACGGCCGTCACCAGACCCAGTAAATCGAAATAGGCCTCCTCAATACCGGAATGCTCCGTGCGCGATAGCGTCAACAGTTCGCCAATCATCTTATCCATCAGCAACGCCTCACGTTCGATACGCTGCAAGGAGTTCTCCAGGTTATCTGGGTTCTGCCTCACCAGCCCGATGGCAAGCTGCAAACGCGCCAGTGGAGAACGCAGCTCATGCGAGACATCATGAAGCAGTTGTTCGCGCGCGCTGGCCAGGCTGTCCAGCCGCTCAACCATAGAATCGAAATCGCGTGCCACGTCGCTGATTTCATCATGACGTTTACGCATTACCGGCAGCAGGCGCACAGTCAGATCGCCCTGCGCCACCTGATCAAAACCGGCACGGATCTGGTTCAATGGGCGTGCCAGACTCCACGCCAGTACCGAGCTAAATAGCAACCCGCCAAGCCCTGCAATGATGACAAATGGCATCGGCACATTGAGAAATTCAACGGGACGAGGAGGTCGAAATTCGCTGCGCAGCAGCTCAGCATCATAACGTATCTGATACCACTTTCCCGCCGGGCCGCTGACCTGCTTGATAACGTAGGTGGCACGCTGCGCACCACGTTTATCCGGCGTAAACGCGTCATCGAGCAACGCGTTCTGCGGGGAAGAAACTAATTCCTGTTCCGACAGCGGCAGAGGCGATTCCGTGATGGAAATGTATTGCTGCTCTTTCTGCGGTAACAGCGACATCACAGCGTTGAGTTCGCCCAGACCACCATGTTGCAGCGCCGCGGCCACTATCTCGGTTTGCATCGTCGCAATGCGCGACACCACGATTTCTTCCAACGGCTTATGGCGATCTCCACTCAAGGAAAAAGCCAACCATAACAGTTGAGACATGACGAGAAACGTCAGCCAGAATCCCAGTAGTATCTTCCAGAAAAGCCTTCCACGAATCATCATCAGCGAACCCGATATCCGACGCTGCGCACCGTTTCAATCGTCATCGTGTTGCCCGATAATGCCCCAAGCTTCTGACGAATATTGCTGATGTGTACATCTACGCTGCGATCATAGGCCTCACGGCGACGCCCCAGACATTTTTCAGACAGCTCGTCTTTCGATACCACCCGCTCGGGGAAGCGCAATAGCAGCTCCAGCAAGTTAAACTCAGATGCCGTCAGATCAAACGGCTTCCCGCGCCATTCGCTAATGCGTGTTGCGGGGTTCAATACCAGATCGCCACTGGCCGCGACGCTGTCGTCCCGCTTTGTACTCGGCTGTTCGTCATAGCGACGTAACACCGCACGCAGCCTTGCCACCAGTTCACGCGGGTAACAAGGTTTAGGCATATAGTCATCCGCCCCCATTTCCAGACCAATGACCCTGTCAATGTTGTCCCCTCTCGCCGTCAGCATAATAATGGGTAACTGCTGGGTTTTTCTGATTTGGCGCAGTACATCAATCCCACTCATATCCGGTAGCATGACATCCAGAATCATTGCGGTGTAATCCCCCGACATCGCGCCATCAACGCCCTCTTTGCCCGTCAGCACTCGCGAGGTTGAAAACCCTTCCGCATTCAGATACTCACAGAGCATATCGCCCAGCTCTACATCATCATCGACCAGTAAAATATTCATATCCTGTCCTCTTTAATCGGGTATACCCTACGTATTCGAGTTGCGGGAAGGAAACGTACATGCAGCTTGAAGTATGATGGGTATAGATGATGTATTCTCAGGCTTGGCGTGAATATTCGCAGCCAGATTTACTTAATCCTTACCATTTCTTTCAGCAAAGATTACCGCTACCTTTACGGACTCGGAGTAAATTACTCACCTGCGTTATTTATTCCCGTTGATACCCTAAATAATTCGAGTTTCAGGCAGGCGGCAAGAGAAGGCATCCCGATGAGCTTACTCAGGTAAGTGATTCGGGTTACTAAGCGCAGCCAACGCACATGCAACTTGAAGTATGACGGATACAGATGCATTCATTAAGGACGACTCCCCCTGATGCAATCACGATTTTTTACACGACGCCGTATCACGATCGCGCTTGGTATTATCGCCGCAGCCGTGCTTATTCATTTGTTTTTCAACAAACCAGCGCCAACGCCAAACGCGATCACTACCGCCGCAGAGATTGCCGATCTCGAACAGACGGTACTCGCCGATGGAAACATTGAGGCGCAGAAGCAAGTTAGCGTCGGCGCTCAAGCCTCAGGGCAAATCAAAGCACTGCACGTCGAACTCGGCGATAAGGTGAAAAAAGGGCAATTGATCGCCGAGATCGATGACCTCACGCAGCAGGACACATTAAAGAATAGCGAAGCGGCGCTGAAAAATGTTCAGGCTCAGCGGGCTGCCAAAGTGGCAGAATTGCGTAATAACGAATTGAGCTGGCAACGTCAGCAGATGCTAATGAAGCGCGGTGTGGGCGCACAGGCGGATTACGATAGTGCAAAGGCAACGCTTGATGCCACCAGAGCCAATATCGACGCGTTAGACGCCCAAATCGTTCAGGCGCAGATAACCGTTAACACCGCCAAAGTGAATCTGGGATATACCCAAATTCGCTCGCCGATGGATGGCACGGTGGTGGCGATTCCCGTAGAAGCAGGCCAAACGGTGAATGCGATCCAGACTACGCCAACCATTGCCAAAGTCGCCAATTTAGACACCATGACCATCAAGGTAAAAATCTCAGAAGCCGACGTCGTTAAGGTGAAAACCGGCATGCCGGTCTGGTTCAGTATTCTGGGTGAACCGAATAAGCGTTATGAAGCAACGCTGAGTTCGATCGAGCCCGCGCCGGACTCCATCAACACTGACTCGACAACGACGTCATCCAGTACAAGCAGTTCCAGTTCCTCATCCAGTACCGCAATTTATTACAACGGTCAGTTCGATGTGCAAAATCCTGATGGCGTATTGCGTATCTCAATGACGGCACAGGTCAATATTTTGCTGTCTTCGGTGAAAAATGCCATTGTCGTTCCGGCGACGGCGTTAACCTTGCGCAATGGCATGTGGTATGTGCAGGTCGTCAATGCGAACAAGAAAGTTGAATCGCGTCTGGTCACGCTTGGCCTCAATGATAACGTGCGCACCCAGATTCGTTCGGGGCTCAGCGTCGGGGAACAGATCGTGGTCAGTCCCTCTCCCGGCGATGTAACCTCCACGCATCCCGGCCCGCCGATGGGGATGTAACGCATGTCGACATCTTTGCTTAAGCTGACTGGCATCACCCGCCGTTTTTCCAACGGCGAACAGGACGTTACCGTTCTTAAAGACATTAATCTGACCATCAATCAGGGAGAAATGGTGGCGATTGTCGGCGCATCAGGCTCGGGAAAATCCACGCTGATGAATATTCTCGGCTGCCTTGATAAGCCGTCTGCCGGTGACTATCAGGTGGCAGGACGCGCCGTGGGTGAATTGGATAACGACCAGTTGGCCGAACTGCGCCGCGAACACTTTGGCTTTATTTTTCAACGCTACCACCTGCTTGGTGACCTGACTGCACTCGGGAATGTCGAAGTCCCTGCGATTTATGCAGGGAAGAGCAGACTGACGCGCCGTCAGCGGGCGGCAGAGCTGCTGACCAAACTCGGGCTGGAACATCGCCTTCACTATCGGCCTAGCCAGCTTTCCGGCGGCCAACAGCAACGCGTGAGTATCGCGCGGGCACTGATGAACAGCGGCGGCATTATTCTGGCGGATGAGCCGACCGGAGCACTGGACACCCACAGCGGCAACGAAGTCCTGAGCATACTCCGCGACCTGCACAAACAGGGCAACACGGTCGTGATCGTCACGCACGATATGACGATCGCCGAACACGCACAGCGCATCATCGAGTTGCGCGATGGCGAAGTGATTGCCGATCGACAAACGCGCCCCCAAGAAGTCACCGCGCCATTACCTGACACCGTGTCTCCTACCACCTCTGCCCTGAATCAGTTCAAAGATCGCTTTATTGATGCCTTCAAAATGGCGTTGCTGGCGATGAATGCGCAGCGGATGCGCACCTTTCTGACCATGCTCGGCATTATCATTGGGATTGCGTCGGTCGTTTCGGTGGTCGCGCTGGGAAAAGGTTCGCAGCAGCAGGTACTGGCCGATATCAATTCGATGGGCACGAGCACGCTGGAAATTTTTCCCGGCAAAGACTTCGGCGACATGGATGCCAGCGCTATCCAGACGTTGCGCGCCAGCGATATTCAGCCACTGGCACAGCAGCCCTACGTACATAGCGTCACGCCCTCAATCTCCACCAGCGTTACCATGCGCTACGGCAACATCGCCGTTTCCGCCAGCGTTTCTGGGGTTGGCGAACAGTTCTTCACCGTGCGTGGCTACACAGTAGATCGCGGCGTGCTTTTCCCACGCAGCAGCGTCGATCAACTGACTCAGGATGCAGTGATTGACAAAAATACGCGCGATAAACTCTTTCCCCACGGCGAGGACCCCATTGGGCAAGTGATTTTGCTGGGCTCGCTACCCGTGCGGATTATCGGTGTCGTCAGTAAGAATCAAGGCGGTTTCGGCAGCGATGAAAATCTGAATGTCTGGGTGCCGTACACCACGGTGATGAAACGCATGGTCGGGCAGTCCTACCTGAGAAGCATTACGGTGCGGGTAAAAGACAATATTGATATGAACATCGCCGAGAAGAACATCACCACGCTGCTGACGCAGCGGCACGGTACGAAAGACTTCTTTATCATGAACACCGACAACATCCGCCAGATGATCGAGAAAACCACCACCACACTCGCACTACTGGTGTCGATGATCGCCCTGATTTCGCTGCTGGTCGGCGGTATCGGCGTGATGAACATCATGTTGGTATCCGTCACAGAACGAACCCGAGAGATCGGCGTTCGCATGGCGGTTGGCGCGCGCACCAGCGACATCATGCAGCAGTTTCTCATCGAGGCCGTGCTAGTTTGCCTGTTCGGCGGCATCGTGGGTGTAGCGCTGTCGTTGGGAATCGGCGTGCTATTCGCACAGTTCAGCAGCAATTTTTCGATGATCTATTCCAGCGCCTCGATTATTGCCGCGTTCCTGTGCTCCAGCCTGATCGGCATTATCTTCGGCTTCTTCCCTGCTCGCCGCGCTGCACGGATGGAACCGATTCACGCGCTGGAGC
The DNA here is from genome assembly GCF_012427845.1 of Pectobacterium punjabense. Classification (NCBI taxonomy): domain Bacteria; kingdom Pseudomonadati; phylum Pseudomonadota; class Gammaproteobacteria; order Enterobacterales; family Pectobacteriaceae; genus Pectobacterium; species Pectobacterium punjabense. The sequence continues at coordinate 941,954 of NZ_CP038498.1, read as the reverse complement.
GGGAATAGTCATCAGTCAAAGACCCCGGTGGACAGATACCGATCGCCGCGATCGCAGGCTATCGCCACAATCACGCTACCGGGGTTTTCCTCCGCAAGCCGCAGTGCACCCGCAACCGCGCCACCAGAACTGACGCCGCAGAAGATACCTTCCTGACGCGCCAGTTGCCGCAGCGTATTCTCTGCGTCCATCTGTGTCATATCCAGAATGCGATCGACCAGATCGGCACGGAAGATGCCCGGCATATAATCCGGCGTCCAGCGGCGAATGCCGGGAATGTGGCTCCCTTCCGCAGGCTGTAGCCCAACGGTACACACTGCCGGATTCTGCTGCTTCAGATAGCGGCTGACGCCAGAGATCGTGCCGGTTGTCCCCATGCTGGAAATAAAATGAGTCAGCTTGCCTGCCGTCTGTTGCCAGATTTCTGGACCCGTCGTGAGAAAATGCGCCAGCGAGTTGTCTGGGTTATTGAACTGATCGAGCGTTTTACCCTCTCCCGCCAACACCATCTGTTTCGCGCGATCCCGCGCCCCTTCCATCCCCAGTTTGCGGTTAACCAACACCAGCTCCGCACCGTAGGCACGCATCGCTGTCTGACGTTCATAGCTCATATTGTCCGGCATCAGCAGGCGTAGTCGGTAGCCTTTCACCGCCGCGATCATCGCCAATGCAATGCCGGTGTTCCCGCTGGTTGCTTCGATCAGCCTGTCACCGGGGGAGATATCTCCGCGATTCTCCGCCTGCTGGATCATAGAAAGTGCAGCACGATCTTTTACCGATCCAGCGGGATTATTCCCTTCCAACTTCAGCCAGATTTCGCTGTTTAACCCCTGCGTCACACGCTGCAATTTCACCAGTGGGGTATTGCCAATACACTGCTCAAGCGTCGTCACAAATTGAGTCCTAAAAAACTCACGCGCGCGGCGTGAGTGAGATAAAAGTTAGTGTTTATTCATTTGCCGTTTTACGCGCCACTGCAAGGCGCTCTTGATGAACAGCGTCAGTATCGCCATCACGGTTAGCAACGCCGCCGCGGTAAACGCTCCCACGCTGTTATAATCCTGATGCAGTAATTCAACCTGTAGCGGCAGCGTGTAAGTTTCACCACGAATTGAGCCCGACACGACGGATACCGCGCCAAACTCGCCAATCGCCCGGGCGTTGGTCAGCACGACACCATAGAGCAGTGCCCAGCGAATATTCGGTAGCGTCACCTGATAGAACACCTGCCAGCCTGACGCACCGAGCAGCACGGCAGCCTCTTCCTCCTGACTGCCCTGACTCATCATCACCGGAACCAGTTCCCTGACCATAAACGGACAGGTCACAAATATTGTCACCAGCGCAATACCCGGCCAGGCAAACATCAACTGTAGCCCCTGTTCATCCAGCCAGCCGCCGACCGGACCGTTGGTGCTATAAAAAAGCAGATACAGTAAACCGGCGACCACTGGCGAGACGGCAAAAGGAATGTCGATCAACGTGAGCAAGAGTTGTCGCCCCGGAAACTGAAAGCGTGTGACCAACCACGCTAGCAGCGTGCCAAAAACCAGATTCACCGGTACGACAATTGCGACCACCAGCAGCGTAAGGCCAATCGCATGCAGCATGTCAGGATCGCTCAGATTGCGCCAAACGCCCCCCAGTCCGTGCGATAGCGCAGCGGCAAAAATTGACACTAAAGGGATGACTAGCATGATGAGCGATAATATCACGCCCAACGCAATCAGTGCGGCTCTCGCCCAGTTACGTGCCTGCCGAACAGGGTGAGATTGACGTCGCGGCGTCACGGTAGGGCTCTCTGCCATTACACGCTCCGGGTCCGTTGTCCAAAACGGCTTTGCAGCACGTTGACGGCAAACAGTATCAATAAGGATGCGGCTAACACGACGGAGGCAATCGCACTGGCGGCAGGGAAATCAAATTCCTGCAAACGGATAAAAATCATCAGCGAAACGACCTCTGTCTGCCAGGCAATATTCCCCGCAATAAAGATAACCGCGCCAAATTCACCCAGACTGCGGGCAAACGACAGCGCGGTGCCGGTTAATAGCGCTGGCGTTAACTCTGGTAAAATGACGTAACGAAAACACTGCCAGCGATTCGCCCCCAGCGTTTGTGCCGCCTCTTCGTATTCCGGCCCCAGATCTTCCAACACTGGTTGCACGGTACGCACCACAAAAGGAATGCTGGTGAACGCCATCGCAACCGTGATACCAAGCCAGGTATAGGACACCTTGATGCCGTATTCTGCCAGCCAGGCGCCGTACCAGCCTGTTGTTGAAAACAGCGCAGCCAGCGTCAGCCCCGCCACGGCAGTGGGTAGAGCGAAGGGTAAGTCCATCAATCCATCCAGCAAGGCACGACCGGGAAAACGATAGCGCGTCAGAATCCATGCCATTAACAGGCCAAACCCTGCGTTGAATACCGTCGCCAGCCCCGCCGCCAAGAGCGTGACCTTGTACGCCGCCACCACCTGCGGGTTGGAGATCACCGCCCAGTACTGTGCCACACTCATCTCTGAGAGCTGCATCACCAGCGCACTTAAAGGCAGCAGCAGAATCAGACAGACGAACAGCAAGCTACTGCCCAGACTCAGCGCGAATCCCGGCAGCACCCGCTTACCTGAACCAAAAGACATTACTGACGACCAGCCGCCAGCAGTTTATCCAATTCACCACCGGTATCGAAGTGGGTTTTCATCACCTGTGGCCACGAGCCAAACTGATCTTCCACGCGAAATAAGGTGGTCTCAGGGAAGCGAGATTTTAGCGTTTTCGCCAGTTCAGGGTTATTCACACGGTAGTAAAAATCGGTGATCACTTTCTGCGCGTCTGGGCTATAGAGATAATTCAGATAGGCTTTTGCCGCCTGTTCGGTGCCATTCTTCTCGACATTCTTATCAATCCACGCGACCGGGAATTCTGCCAGCACATTGACCTTCGGAACGATGACTTCGTAGTTTTCAGCACCGTACTGGTTACGAATGTTATTCACCTCGGATTCAAAACTGATCAACACATCCCCCAGTTGGCGCTCCACAAATGTCGTGGTTGCGCCACGGCCGCCGGTATCAAATACCGCGACATTCGCCAGAAAACGCGTTATCCACGCGCGCGTTTTGGCCTCGTCTCCACCGTTAGCTTTACTGGTCGCGCCCCAGGCGGCAAGGTAGGTATAACGGGCATTGCCAGAGGTTTTCGGGTTCGGGAAAATCAGTTTTACATCATCACGTACCAGATCGTTCCAGTCGTGAATCCCTTTTGGATTACCTTTGCGAACCAGAAAAGCCATGGTGGAGTAGAACGGAGAGCTGTTATTCGGTAAACGCGCCTGCCAGTCAGCGGGAATCAGTTGCCCACGATCGTGTAGGATCTGAACGTCTGTCACCTGATTGTAGGTCACCACATCGGCTTTCAACCCTTGCAGGATAGCCAGCGCCTGTTTAGATGAACCCGCATGCGATTGTTTGATCGTGATTGGATCGTTGGGATGTTGCGACAACCACTGCTTTTCAAAGCCGGGATTGAGCGCTACAAAGAGCTCGCGCGACACATCATAAGAGCTGTTTAGCAGCTCGGTAGCAGAGACAGCGCTCTGCCCGCCCAGCAACAATGACAGCGCCAGAGAACCTTTCACCAGCCAGCCTTTCACCTGTACTTGATTCATCTTATGTCCTGCCAGAGTTAGCGCCTATTCGATAGGCTTTGTTATGGGAGCTATCGTGTGAATAACCGATATTGGAATGCGCGTAGTAGCGCAAATCAGTGTAGGGGAAGTGCTGGTTAACATATAACCTTTATATATAATATTTCGGAGTTTTTAAGCGCGAAAGGGCATAACACCACAACGAGAGATAACGGCAAAAAAGAAGAAAAAGAAAAGAGAAAAACACAGCAAGATAGCCAATGCAGAGCATTGATGCCTGCACGAATGCAGGCATCAGGAAAACGCGTCAAACCTTACAGTGACAAAAGCTTCGCCAAAGACGGCGCGAAGAAATAGCTGCCACTGACAGCGCGCGTAAAGCGCAGCATCTCATCACGTTTGCCGTCACGATCGCCGAACATACTCAGCAACTGCTGTTCAATGTTATGCAGACGCGCACAGTAGGCGACGAAATAAAGCCCATTTTTCCCGCTCGCGGTGCCATAAGGCAGACTCTGACGCAGGATTTTCAGCCCCTTGCCGTCTTCCTTTAAATCCACGCGGCTGAGGTGCGACGTTACAGGGCGCTGATCCGAAGACAGCTCTTCGTTATCCTGCTTCGTGCGCCCGATCATCTGTTCCTGTTGTTCCACGCTAAAACGCTGCAACTGCTTCAGATTGTGTTCCCAGCGTTGGGTAAACACGTAACTGCCACCGGCATCCGGCTGGTCTTCAGGGATAATTGCCACGGCGTGCCGTGCCTCACCCTGTGGGTTTTCTGTACCGTCGATAAAACCGCTTAAATCGCGATCTTCTACCCAGCGAAAACCGTGCGTCTCTTCTTCAATACGAATTGCGCTACCAAACGCGGCCAGCGCAGCCTGTGCCAGCGTGAAGTTAACGTCATGGCGGAGCGATTGGATATGAATCAGTAAATCGCGCTGCGTTGCCGGGGCAAGCCCTTTACCCAACGGCGTAAACGATTTCAGCTCCGCCGCGCTGTGGTTACAGTCCAGATCGCGCCAAACATCGTTACCAAACGCCAGTACCGCGCCTAACCCGGCATCGGGATACTGCTGCTGTAAATCTTGTAATGTCTGACAGAATTTTTTGCATCCCTGCCGGATAGCATCAAACTCTCCCTGAATCATCGCTTCCATAAAGATGGCAAAACGGCGGTGTTCCAATAAAATACCGCTTTGAATTGGTGTCATTTCTGCTTCCTCAAACGTCAGTTTTTTCTTTTGTTGTTATGGTTTACTACCATGGTTACAGCAAATACGGGTACCGAAAAAAAATCAGGCGGCACGGGTATCATACCGGAAGCCGCCTGGATTTTACCTTGCGTGAAGACAAATTAGTCCGTTAACGTCAAGACGCCCTTTATAAAACGGATGTGTTACGCGCCTGTGCGTGCCACACGATTTTGCTCACTTTCCAGTTTTTCAGGATATCGTCGGGCGGCATCAAGCCTTCTGGCCCACTCCACTCGCCGGAATAGACGTAGCTGATATGCGTGCTCTGGGGCGCGGCACATTCAACGCCCCGCGCATCATCACCTTGCCCCAACTGACAAGACTCAAAGGCTTTGCTGTAGGTATTGCTAAAGGCATCACCGATTTTCACGCCACCTGACGCCACTTCAACTTCGGCTGGCCGCTGATGACCATTTTCACCTCTTTGCCATCAAGCGCCTGATAAAACGCGACCAATTGACCGTTGGATGTCCCCATTCCACTACGCAGTTGATAACTGCCATCCAGCGCGTTCTGTAACGCGCCTTCAGATAACGGCGTACCCGCATTGATGCCACCGACGCCCGCATCCGTGATTTGCAGCGAACTACCGAACCAATTAAACGGCGATAGGCTGGACCAGGAAAAACTGGACAGCGTGCTGCATCCGGTCAGCAATAGTGGTAAACCCAACACTAGCGGTAACCCCAAAGATAGCGGGCGAGAATTCATGGTGTATACTCCTCAAAATTGAACGGTTTCTGTCGTCAGCCACCCTAGCAAGATGGGAGTTGGAGTCTGCAAGCGACGAAAAGTGCCGTAAAAGACGGGATAATCTTGTGAGGGATTATAGGGGGCATAGGGGAAGAAACCTACCAGAACCGCAGGCCCTCCGATAACCGGAAGGCCTGCGGGCAACATCAACTGCGCGGTGAGGCGAAATCGGTTAGGTCATAACGATGTGGGAACAGATCGTCCAATTCTGTCTGGTGCGTAATGGCGACCACGGTACACATCGGCAACGCCAGCTTGACCAGCGCCAGAAGCTGTCTGGCAGAGTCATGATCCAGATTACTGGTCGCTTCATCCAGATAGAGGGTATCGGGTTTGGCAATCAGCGCACGGGCAAAGGCAACGCGCTGCCGCTCACCGCCGGAAAACACCCGATCCCAGTTCAATTGCTCACTTAAACGCTCGCGCCACGCTCCCAGCCCGACGCTATCCAGCGTCTGGCGCAGCATCTCGCTATCAGCCAGCGGTGGGTGTGGATAGCAGAGAATCTCCGCCAGCGTCCCCTGACCTAAATAGCTTTGCTGCGGTAGCAGCAGGCTGCGACCTTCGAGCGACTGCCAGCGACCATCGTAATACGGCCATAAACCATTCAGCGTACGCAGTAGCGTTGATTTTCCCAGCCCGCTGCGCCCAGAAAATTTACTCCAGCTACCCGCTTCGCAGTTCAGATCCACATTTTGCAGCAGAGGAGAACCTTGTGGCGTAGTAAAGGAGAGTTGCTCAATGCGTAAATCCTGCCCTACTACCGCATCGGTCTGTTCAGACTGATGACGTTTGATTTCTTCCTTGAACTGACTCAAACGCGCCATACTGGCGGACAGAATCACAAACTCCTTGTACTTATGGATAAACCAGCTCAGCGCACCGTGTACCTGCGCAAACGCCCCACGGATCTGCATCAATCCGCCCAGCGTTACCGTCTTATTCAGGAAAGCAGGCATGGCAGCAAAGATCGGCACAATCAGGCTCACACGCATGTAACCCGTGGTGAAAAAGCCCAGATTACGCTCGGCATTCATAAAACGCCGCCAGTTCGACACGATGGACGAGAAATGACGCTGAAGGTGGCTTTTCTCTTGTGCTTCACCGCCGTACAGCGCGATTTGCTCAGCGTTATCATGCTTGCGCAGCAACGCAGCGCGGAAATCAGCCTCCGCTTTTTGCTTCTCATAATTAATATCATGCAGGCGTTTCCCGACCACATGCGTGATCAAGGTGCCGAGCAGCGTATACAGAATAACGACCCAGACCAGATAGCCTTTAATCACCCACTCTTCGCCAAACAGCGTAAAGCGCTGAACGCCCGACAATCCCCACAGGATAACGACGAAAGAAAACAAGCGTGCTGTGACGATCAAAAACTCCACCACCAGGCTAACGGCTTTGTCGACGAACAGATTGATATCTTCGGCAATACGCTGATCGGGGTTATCAATCTTGCCTTCCACCGACATACGATAAAATGCCCGCTTCGCCAGCCAGCTCTCCACGAGCTCGGCGGTTAACGCACTACGCCAGCGAATAATCAGCAGTTTGGTAAACCACTCCTGATATACGATCACCCCAATATAGATCAGGATGTAAATACCGTAATCTTTCATCAGCGAAAGCAACAAACTGCTGTCGAATGCCCCTAACGCATCATAGAACGATTTGCTCCACTCGTTTATCAACACGTTGAGATAGACGATCGCACCGCCCATCGAGATGGCAACGAGCAAGAGTAGCCATTCTCGCCAGCTCCGTTTACCGCCCCAAAAGGGACGGCAGAGATCGACAAACTGCGCCACGATCTTTTTCATTTTTTCACCTCTTGCGGCAAGGTGATGTAAAGCACCCGGTTTTCTGGGTTATACAGCTTCACCGACATTGCGCGTACACCTTCCAGCGTGATGCTGTCCGCCAGTGTAGATACGCGGCTCAAATAGCGCGGATCGTCATAGTGGCGATAGCTCAGCAGCAAGCGGCGCTGTATCGTGGTCAAATCGCTCTGACGCCCTTTTTCCGCACGGATGAATTGTGCTTTTTGCTCGTCCACATCCTGCTGCGTAATCTTTGACGGCAGTTCAGCGAAAGCTTGCTCAGCCAACGTCCACAGCTCCTGCGCTCGCTCAGGTGCGCTGGTAAAGCTCACCTCCGTCTCAATGCGCTGTTTTTTATCTTCCAGCTCGCTATCGACACGCATACGGTAAATACCGAGTGCATCATCACGCAGGCTCGCCTTGAGATATTTACTCGCAATGTTACGAGCAATGCTCACCTGTACCGCAGCCTGCGGCGTCCACGTATGCGGTGTGAAACTCCAGGTCAGGATATCGGCACGCGGTTCAATATTGATGGCAGAAGTTGCTTCACGTTTGCCCGGAAGCGCCAGATGCTGTTTTACCTCGCTGGCAGGCTGACGCGGAATGGTCGCAAGATAGCGTTCAACCTGTGGCAACAGCTGTGCAGCGGGCATATCTGCGATCAGATAGTAAGTCACTGGTGCAGAAGCGGCTTTATGCCACTGTGACAGCAAGGCTGGCGCAGAAATTTTCTTCAGTTCTGCAATTTCAGGCTGTTGCCACGCGGGTCCACCAAAGCGCAGTTTGGTAATTTCACTGGCGCGTATACCTGAAACAGACTGGTCATCATTGGCTTTCTGACGCGCCAGACTCATCATGCTCTCTTTCATCACATCAGGATCGATTCCCGGCGCAACATTCAGCTCACGGTATAACCCAAACAAATTTGCCAGTTGCTCGGTTGGCGCGGTGCCACTGACGGTCAGTTGATCCGCGCCCTGATCGATACTCAGCGACAGCGTTTTTTCCTTTTTCCAGTTACTTAACGCTTCACCACTCCATGTTGCTGGCCCGCTTTGATCGACCAGTTGACTCGCCAGTTGTGCCTGCCACGGATTCAGCGTGGCTGCCATGAAGCCAGCCTGACTCGTCGCGGTGAGATACACTTTCTTACCAGCCTCTGGTGCACGCAGCCATACCACGCGGTCACCGTTACTCAGTTGCCACTGCTCGACTTTTTGGGCAGCAAAGGTTTTCACCGCCGTGCGCTTTCCGCTTTGCGTCACGGAAGGCAGCTCAGGAATGACTTTCTCTTTTTCTACCTGCAACGGTGCCAACGTCGCCACCGCCCACTGTTTCTGCAATTTGAGAATCGCATCCGCCTTAGGCAGCGTGAAAGGCGTTGCGCCCGGTACGCTAAACTGCACCAGCGTATCTGGCGAAGCTAACCAGCGTTGCAAATGGCGGTTCACATCTTCCACCGTGATAGTCTCCAGCACTTCCAGCGCATCTTTGCCGCGCTGCTGGCTGCCGACATAAGGGCGATCCTGTTGCCAAACGATGGTCAACTGCTGAACCCAATCCGCAAACTCGCGTGTTTCCTGCCTATCTGCCATACGCTGCGCGACTTCACGAATGTCGGACGTGATCTCCGTGATGTCCTGCTCGTTTAGCGGATAGCGTTTTAACCGCTCGATTTCTTTCAATACGGCAGAAAGCGCAGCGTCGTGGCCTCCCGGCATTACATTGGCGAAAAAGCCCAATGCAGCGGTGGTTTTACCGATATCCGATTTACGCACCACCAAACTACTGGCGTCTTGCGGTAATTCTGCTTGTTGTCGACGAATCTGACGCGTGACCGCAGACATCGTGATTTGCGTGAGCAAGCGGTGGCGATACTCAGGTTGACCAAATGTGTCTTTGTCATTGAAACGATAGACGAACGACACTTGGCTGCTGCCGCTTTGGCTATCCTGCAAACGTGCCACGTTGAGGCGTGGTTTCAGTAATGGTTCGTAGTAATCACGGGCTGGCACCGCGACATTCGGCAGTGGTGCAAAATAGCGTTGAATTTCACGTTCCGCATCCGCAGGTGTGATATCACCAATAATCATCAAACGCATATTCGATGGGTGATACCAGCGCTGATAGAAATCCTGTAGCACGCTAGCTGGCGTGTCGTTAATCGACTGCTCAGTGCCAATTACCGGGCGGGAAGGATAACGAGAGTCATGGCGAATTGCCTGTACGCGCTGCTGGTTCATGCGTTCCGATACACCCAACTTGCCACGCCACTCTTCCAGAATGATTTTGCGCTCATCATCCAGATCGCTTTGTAACAGCTTGGCATGGCCTGTCATCTGGCTCAGCGCCTGCAAGGACGTTCCCAGATCGCGATTACCTTTCGGCGGGCTCATCATATACATGGTGCGTTCGTAGTTGGTCACGGCGTTATAGCTTTGCGCTCGAACCCAGCCCTGTTTGTGCAGTTCCGTGCTCACACCTTGAGGAAAGGCGTCGCTGGCGCGAAACACCATGTGCTCCACCATGTGCGCCACACCGGATTCATTGTCGTTTTCATCGATCGAGCCGACATCAACAATCAGGCGAATATCAACCCGCGCCTTCGATCCTTCCAGCGGCACAAGGGTATAACGCAACCCGTTCGTCAGCGTGCCTTCTTTAATAACCGGCAACGGGATTTTTATTTCTTCAGCCTGACTCACAACGCTTCCCGCTAACAGGCCGACAGCCGTTAGCGATAACCAGCAACACTTCTTCCAGTTCATAACAACCTTTTTGTTTTTTATGTTTGCCTGTAAGGCAATGTCTGAATGTAAATATGTAAATATGCAGAATGCAAAAATGCCCCGTCATACGTCGGCATGCGACGTATGACGGGGCATAGGATTTACCAGGTGTAAGCGACGCCAAGCCAGAACTGACGGCCAGGTTTGTAGGTTACGGTTCTTTTGCCGATGTTCGTAGTTTGCTGAGTTTCCACGACGTTATCCAGAACGTTCAGCACATCTAGCGTGATGTCCAACGTCTGATTCTTATAGAGTGGTTGCGAGTAAGATAAGCGCCAATCGTAAGAGATAAAATCATCGTATTTCATCCCTGTATATTCCGTGAAGTTACCTGACTCATTACCGCACGCCACGTGACCACCAGGACATTGAACAAAAAGCGCAGAGACGTCATACCCTTTATATCCCGCGGTATAACCTACACGCTGCCCCCAATTAAGGCGGATTGCGGGAAAATAAGTATCCACATTCAGGAAAGCACGCCATGGGGTATTAAAATTCATAGAATCCATCTCACCCCGGTTTATTAACTTACCGTCAAAAATAACTCTGCCGTCATCCTGATCGGTGTCGTCGTAATCAAGCTGCGAATTAACTTTGTTTTTCGCAAGACTCGCCCCCAAGGACCAATTAACTTCAGCAAGACGGAAACGATGTGGACTGATGGGTTCAACTTTCAATGAGAACGTATTTCCTTCTGTTTTAGCGGAATTATTCATCACGTTGTAACGCTTTCCATCACTCCCCATCTTTGACTCACGACCAAACTGATCTTTCCCCTGACGATTAACCCATTTAGCCGTCCAGATGGTATTCATAACTCGCTGTGACAGGCCAAAACTTAACTCATCACTATAAGGAGTTTTCAAATCAGAAATATTGTAATCAGTACCACTTACTCTTGAAGGATTCGAACGCCAAGGATCACTAGCACTGGTGCGTGTTTGTGACACAAAAGATGTGATACCAGAACGTAATTTATAAGCCAATACGCTTTGACCATAATAGCGATTTGCTCCGCCAAATAAGCGAGTTGAACGGTCGCCAAAAACATCATAGGAAGCGGAAAATCGAGGAGCAATATCCAAGTTACTTAAAAAATCGTCGTAACTAACACGAACTCCCGGTGTTATTTCTAGACGCCCATAACTCATACTATTTTGTAGATATGCCATATAGTCCGTATAGTTTCCCTCAACAGTGCGAGCGGGATATAGACTCCGGGTTTTAAAATATTGCTCTCCTGCTATACAATATTCATCGCCAACCCCGCAAACTACATTAGGCTGAAGCGTAACAGCACCAGTAGAGTACACATCATTAAACCGTCGATATTGCGCACTATATAAATTAGTTTCCCAACCAAAATCAATTTGATGGTTAGCTCCGAATAATACCAAAGGATTTAATTCATAATTTTGCTTTAATGTCGTAGTCGTCTTTTCGGTCGAATATTCCCCATAACCTCCAATGTTAGCACTTTGGTTATTCAAACCACCAGTACTACTCCAGTCAATGACATTAGAAGTAAACGTACTATTAAAGCGTCGCCATTGCTTAAAGGAATTATCCTCATGTTCAATATTATTTTGCTCAAACTGATAGCCCGCTAGGCTAGTCATTTTACCCCAATTGGTATTGTGTTCCCACTCCATATTGAAGCGATAGCCACCACCGGTATTGGTAAATGAGCCGTTCTTCACATCTTTTTTATAATATTTAGATTCATGTGGGGAATACATGCCGGTCATACGGATAATATCGCCACTGTCCGTCAGATAAGTACCTTTTAACAGATAGGTTTCACTAATCCGTTCCTGATCGTCCCACTGTTGTAAGTACTGATGATAATAGGGAATATCTGACTGCTGACGGTTATAGGCAAAAATAAAACCGGCTTTATCACTCAATGGTTGGTTGAAAGTGGCAGAATAAAATTGCTTTTTAAATTTTGGTTGATAGAACAGGTTAGTTCCAGAGTAGAACTCATCGCTGATTCCAGAATCGACGTGATAACTGGTCCAACTGTCACGCGAGGTACGGTAAGAAACCTTACCTGATGCTTTATCCAGTTTAGGGTCCATCAGGCGGGCATCAACCACGCCACCAGTAAAATTACCGTACTTAGCGGACACGTTACTGTCAAACACCTCCAGTGATTCAATCAGCTCCGAGTTAATCCAGAATGATTGTGTACCACCCGCAGGTAAATCCCAAGGTCTATAACCATCTGGATCTTTCTGCAATTCACCACCATTAGCACCGGGGTGAATATTGCTATTATTCGATAACCCGTCGATCATAAAGTTATTGTTATAAAACTTCTCGCCGTGGAACGAGACGTTTTCTGGTGCCAGCTCACCCGGCGTATTGCTACTATTCGCCGTATTCGAGAACTGCACCGCGGGGTTATTCTTCAATAACTCGCTTACCGAACCGTTGCCAGTAGGCATCTTTTTAATCTGCTCGGCATTAAGAATCTGTGTTCCCATCGACTGACTGGTCGGGGTTGAGCGCACCAAAATGGTATCTTCACTATTTTCCGAAGAGGTATCGCTCTGCTGTTCCTCTTCGGTTTCCGCATTTTTCTTTTGCTGATTTTCATCGGCAGAGGTGTCATTTTGCTGTGCAAGTGCAGGCCCTGATAATAATGACAGCAGCATCATTAAATAGACGTTCTTATTCATTTATTCAAAGTCCCCAATAAATCCAATTATTAAGAAATAAAATTATTGTTGTATGTACTGCATGTAATGCTCACGACTAATCATCAACCTGAATATGGCCATTCAGTTTGAAAACGATGGAAACCACCTGATTATCAACCGGAGCCTCTGTCCTATAACGCCAACGCGCCATATCTTTCACTACGTCATCACCAAATACGCCATCTGGCGTTTCAGACAGAATCTGTACGTTAGTAACGGTACCGCTACCGGTAATATCGAACTTGACGCGCACTTTTCCTTCCACGCCCAGCGCTTTTGCCCGCGCGGGATAATTTACGCGGCGATGCAGCGCTTTGAAATTTTGGCTATTGCTCTTCCCTGCACCACGTGCCGCCTGACCGCTATCGCTTTCTCCTGCTTTGGCCGTCGCTGCACTGCCTGGCATACCAACAGAAGATGGCATTGGAGAAGGCGCGTCACCGGTCTGGCTTGTGGCTATGGGAGACTCGCTCTTTTTCTCTGCCTGCTGCTGCGTAGCCTGCTGTTGCTGTTTCGGTTTGTTCTCAGGCTTCTTTTCGGCCTGCGGCTTCTCACGCACTGGCGGTTTTTTTTCCGCAACGGGCGTAACGGGCTTGCGCTCAATGACAGGCTGTTTAATGACTGGGTTGGGGTGTTCTGGTAACGGCGTTAAAATCGGCATCACGACGGGAGTAGGTTGGGCAACGGGAGGGTCGGCTGCGGGTGGCGACGTATCAGCAGCCTGTGACATCGCGGCAGCCATCATCGTCACCTGCATGCTTCCGCCTGCGTTTCCCGCCATCTCTTCAATGCTTTCTTTCGGGGAAGTGTGCAATAAAAAGAAAATCACCAATGCCGCATGTGCCATGCAGGACAAAACAAAAAAGGCCAGAGAACGCCAGTTAGGCACATCAGAAGTTAACGTAGTCGTTGAAAAGGAATGAGCAAGAGAGCGAGGAGACAGCAATGCGCTGCCGCCAGTGCGATTCGCACCTAATAAGGCTCCCGGAGGATTTTCACTACTCACTATCCAACTCCATCTCTTGAACATCAACTTCCTGGTGTCAGTAGGGCAATCACTATCTTCCAGGCAATAAAGTGTAAGCAACAGCAAGACACGGAAAACAATGTCAATACAGATGACTCAACATTAATAAATAATAATACAAATAAGAATCGTTTTACAAATGAAAACTGTTACCCACAAAGTCTAACAAATTACCTGCAATATCATTACAGTTCGAAGTAACACATTGAGGATGAATGAAAAAAGTGCGCTTACGGAGGCGCACTTTTTACGTAGAATGAGGATAAAGGAGGGCGAATAGCGATTTAGTATCAGTGAAAGAACGAATCAATATTCCCGATCTTCAATCAGGCGTTTTCCTAACGTGACGCTATCGACGATCTCATAGTCGAGTTTTTCATACATACCGATCACGGCGTCGTTATCTTCACGCACCATCAGGTGGATCTTCGGACAGCCGCGGGCAATGAGCTTTTTCTCCAGGCGGCTAATCAACGCGTTAGCAATGCCGCGCCCACGAAAATCAGGGTGTACGCCCAAATAGTATGCCGATCCACGGTGGCCGTCGTAACCGCCCATCACCGATGCTACGATTTCGCCGTTCACCTCTGCGACCAGAAACAGATCGGGATCGTGATTAAGCTTACGTTCGATGTCCATTTCAGGATCGTTCCACGGGCGCAGCAAATCGCAACGTTCCCAGAGGGTGATCACGGCTTCAAAGTCATCCTGCCTGAATATGCGGATTTCCATCACAGTCGCCATTTTTCAATAAGGTAAATCGTGATTATCGCGTGATTTTTATCAGACGCAATCGCAAATTGCGCGCCGCTATCAGGAATCACACAACAGGTGACCGGGGATCGATTTTATTGATGGTATACTGTCCGCCTTATTAGAGCGCCACCATCGCGATGGAAACGAGATATCCACTATGTCTGACATCAACGCAGTAAAACATTTTTTACTTAGCTTACAGAAAGATATCTGTCAGCAGCTTGCGGCGATCGATGGCGGAGCCGATTTCGCCGAGGACGAATGGCAACGTGCAGAAGGCGGCGGCGGATGTAGCCGCGTGCTGTCGGGCGGACGCCTATTTGAACGCGCTGGCGTAAATTTTTCCCACGTGACTGGCACGTCGTTGCCACCGTCGGCCAGCACGCATCGCCCTGAACTGGCGGGTCGTAGCTTTCAGGCGATGGGCGTGTCGCTGGTGATTCATCCGCTAAGCCCTTACATTCCCACCAGCCACGCCAATGTACGCCTGTTCGTCGCCGAGAAACCGGGAGAAGAGCCAGTTTGGTGGTTTGGCGGCGGGTTCGATCTCACCCCCTATTATGGTTTTAAAGAAGATGCCGTGCACTGGCACCAGACCGCTCACGACCTGTGCCAGCCGTTCGGTGATGATGTCTATCCGCGCTACAAAAAGTGGTGCGACGATTATTTCTTCCTCAAGCATCGTAACGAAGCGCGTGGCATCGGCGGGCTATTTTTTGACGATCTGAACGAGCCGGACTTTGCCACCAGCTTTGCTTTCATTCGCGCTGTCGGTAATGGATTTCTCGATGGCTACCTGCCCATCGTCGAGCGGCGTAAGGATCTGGCGTGGGGAGAACGCGAGCGTGAATTTCAGCTCTACCGTCGTGGCCGCTATGTGGAATTCAACCTGATTTGGGATCGCGGTACGCTGTTTGGCCTGCAAAGCGGCGGACGCACTGAGTCCATTTTGATGTCGATGCCGCCGTTAGCACGCTGGGAGTACCAGCATCAACCGGAACCCGATAGCCCGGAAGCCCTGCTGTATCAAGATTTCTTGCCCGTTAGAGACTGGCTGGCAGAAAGCAACACGCACAACAAGGAAACATAAGTCATGCAGATTTGGGTCGATGCCGACGCCTGCCCTAACGTCATCAAAGAAGTGCTCTTTCGCGCGGCGGATCGCACACAAATGCAGGTCACGTTGGTCGCTAATCAGACCATAAAAGTGCCGCCATCGCGCTTTATTCGTACGCTGCGCGTTTCCGCAGGCTTTGACGTCGCCGACAATGAAATTGTGCGCCGCGTTGAAGCGGGCGATCTGGTGATCACCGCCGATATTCCACTAGCATCGGAAGTGATAGAAAAAGGGGGCATCGCGTTGAACCCGCGCGGTGAGCGCTATACGCCAGATACGATTCGGGAACGCCTGAACATGCGGGATTTTATGGACACCATGCGCGCCAGCGGGATACAGACCGGTGGCCCCAGCGCCTTAAACCAGCGCGATCGTCAGCAATTTGCGAATGAACTGGACAAGTGGTTACAGCAGGTGCGGAAATCATAGCTATCTGAGAGTCGTTATCTGGCGCGAACCATCCCGCCTCTTCTGCTTGAGCAGGCAAGGCGGGTAAACACACATGGCTTAGCGATAAACCGGTAGCAGATCGAGGCTGGAAAGAATATGTATCAGCGCGGTGCCGATGCCAAATAATAGCACCAGCGCGATCGTCGCATTGCCGCCCCGCACGCGGTACAGCGGACTACCGAAACGACGACGCGAGGCAAGCGCCAGCAGCGCAGGCGTAATCACCGCCCATACGGTAGCTGCCAGCCCGGCAAACCCAATGGCGTAAATAAAGCCGTTCGGATATACCAACCCGCCAATAATAGGCGGTAGAAAGGTCACCAAGGCCGTTTTGGCTCTTCCCGTTCGGCTATCGTCAAATTTCAGCAAATCGGCCAGATAATCAAACAGCCCCAGCGTCACCCCAAGAAACGAACAGGCAACAGCAAAATTGGAAAAGACGGTGAGCAGCACATCCAGATAAGGGCTGTTCAACACCCCGCCTAGCGTCTGCACCAGAACGTCAATATTACCGCCCCGCTCCGCAATCCCGATAAAATCAGGACGGGCAATATTTCCCATCGTACCAATCAGCCAGATGGCATACATCACCAGCGCCAGCACGCTGCCAATAAACAGGCAACGCTTGATTACCAGTGGCTTGTGACCGTAATGTTTCACCAAACTGGGAACGTTGCCGTGAAAACCAAAAGAGGCCAGACAAAATGGTAACGTCATCAGCACATAGGGAAGATAGCTGGGGGCTTCTTCCGCAACATTGAGTAAAACCACAGGCTTGACGTTCCACAGCAGGCTACCGAACGTCATGAAAAAGGTCAGCACCTTCGCCGCCAAAAAAAATGCGGTCATGCGGCTCACCGCCGACGTACTCCACCAAACGGTAAACGCGACAAACAGCGCAAACAGGCAGCCGCCAAGGCGGGCGGAGAAGTCGAACGACATCTCAGCAAGCGTGTGATGGATAATGGAACCACTCGCCGAGATATAGGCGTAGGTCAGGATATAAAGGACAAAGGCAATTGATATGCCGTTAATGACATTCCAGCGCTTACCCAGCAGATCTTTGGTCAGCGTATCAAAGCTGGCACCGCTCTGATAATTCAGGTTCGCTTCCAGTATCATTAACCCCGAGTGATACATGCAAAACCAGGTAAACACCAACACGGCAAATGACCAGAAAAACCAAGCGCCCGACATCACTACTGGCAGGGAAAACATCCCCGCGCCGATAATCGTCCCTGCAATAATCATCGACCCGCCAAATAGCGAAGGAAGACGCTTTTCTGTACCGTTTTTTTCTACTGTATTTTCTTTCACTGCGCCTGTTGCCATAACCGATATTCGCTCGTTGGTTTTTATCGAATCTGAGGAAAATGCTCCCGATAGACGAGGCGGGATCATGGCATAAAACCAAAATTATTCCATTGATTTAACTTATGCCTCGGTATGGAAAATCCATGTTTTGCTAAAAATGGCGTGTTATGTTGTAAGAGATTAAGGGAAACGCAATATTAGGATGATGGACTTATGCTGAAGGCAGTGAAATCTGTTTTATTCGATATTCTTTCGATGATACTGACATTTATTCTCTGTGTTTTTTCTACTGTTATCGTCGTCTCTCTATTCCCAGATAGCCTGCTATTCCCCGCCGGCGTTTTTGGCCTCATCGGCTCATATTGGCTAGGCGACCATCTGGTCGATAAACTGCGGTAAATAAAAAACCCAGCCAACAATCGACTGGGTTTGTCTGTATTACTGGAAATAATTTACAGCGGTTGAGTTTGCGCTTCCACCACGGCCAGCGCCACCATGTTCACGATCCGACGTACCGAGGCAATTGGCGTCAGGATGTGTACCGGCTTCGAGATCCCCATCAGTACCGGCCCTACCGTCACGCCTTCTGAAGACGATACGCGCAGTAGGTTATAGCTGATACGCGCAGATTCCATGTTAGGCATGATCAGGATGTTAGCCGAACCTTTCAGCGGGCTGTCCGGCATCTGCTCGCGGCGGATCGCTTCCACCAACGCGGCGTCACCGTGCATCTCGCCGTCAATCTCCAGCTCCGGTGCCAGCTTGTTGACCAGCGCCAGCGTTGCCCGCATCTTCTGCGCCGTCGGAGAATCCGAGGTGCCGAAGCTAGAGTGCGACAACAGCGCGACTTTTGGTTCAATACCGAAACGACGTACGCTTTCTGCCGCCATCAGCGTGATTTCCGCCAGCTGTTCCGGCGTAGGATCTGCGTTGACGTAGGTATCGGCGATAAAGGTATTGCCGCTCGGCAGCATCAGCGCGTTCATCGCCCCTGCCGCATGTACGCCTTCACGATAGCCGAACACTTTCTCGACGACATCGAAGTGCTCTTCATACGTGCCGATCGTGCCACAAATCAGCGCATCGGCCTCGCCACGGTGAACCATGATCGACCCAATCAGCGTCGGGTTGCCGATCACCGCACGCTGCGCTTTTTCCTGCGACACGCCACGACGTTTCATGAGTTCGAAATACTCGCTCCAGTAAGCTTTGAAGCGCGGATCGGATTCGTTATTGACCACTTCGAAATCTTTACCGATGGTCAGTTGCAGCCCCAGTTTTTGCAGACGCATTTCAATCACGCTCGGACGACCAATCAAAATCGGGAACGCCAGCCCCAGCGTGACCAATTCCTGCGTAGCGTGCAGCACGCGAGCATCTTCACCTTCGGCGAATACGACCCGTTTCGGCTGCTGACGCGCCTGTGCGAAGATCGGCTTCATGAACAGGTTGGTTTTGTAGACGAACTGGGTCAGTTTTTCGATATAGGCATCGAAATCTGCGATCGGGCGCGTGGCTACGCCAGAATCCATTGCCGCTTTCGCCACTGCCGGTGCAATCTTGATGATCAGACGCGGATCGAACGGTTTCGGAATCAGATAATCCGGGCCGAATGACAGCTCCTGATCGCCATAGGCGGAGGCCACCACTTCACTCTGCTCCGCCAGCGCCAGATCGGCAATCGCGTGTACGCAGGCCAGCTTCATCTCTTCATTAATGGTGGTTGCGCCAACATCCAATGCGCCGCGGAAGATGAACGGGAAGCACAGCACGTTGTTCACCTGATTCGGGTAATCTGAACGACCGGTACAGATTATCGCATCCGGGCGCACTTCTTTCGCCAGCGGCGGCAGAATCTCCGGTTCTGGGTTTGCCAGCGCCATGATCAGCGGACGTGGTGCCATGGTTTTCACCATATCTGGCGTCAGTACGCCAGGGCCGGAACAGCCAAGGAAGATATCCGCGTCAGGGATCACATCAGCCAGCTTGCGTGCGCCATTATCTTCAATCGCGTAAGCGGCCTTGGTTTCTTCCATATTTTCGTCACGACCGTGGAAAATCACACCGCGCGAATCACATACCACAATGTTGTGCTTCTGAAGACCCAGCGCCACCAGCAGGTTCAGACAGGCGATAGACGCCGCGCCCGCACCGGACACCACCAAACGTACATCGGAAATTTCCTTTTCTACTACGCGCAAGCCATTCAGAACGGCGGCGGTACAGATGATTGCCGTGCCGTGCTGATCGTCGTGGAAAACGGGAATTTTCATGCGCTCGCGCAGTTTCTTCTCAATGTAGAAGCACTCCGGTGCTTTGATGTCTTCCAGATTGATACCGCCGAACGTCGGCTCCAGCGCAGCAATCACATCGATCAGCTTGTCTGGGTCTAACTCGTCGACTTCGATATCGAAAACATCAATGCCGGAGAATTTTTTAAACAGAACGCCTTTGCCTTCCATCACCGGTTTGCCGGCCAGCGCGCCGATATTGCCGAGGCCCAGCACGGCCGTCCCGTTAGAGATCACCGCGACCAGATTACCGCGTGCGGTATATTTGTAGGCAGCCAGCGGATCTGCCGCAATTTCCAGACAGGGTGCCGCCACACCGGGAGAATATGCCAGTGCCAGATCGCGCTGCGTCGCCAGCGGTTTAGTCGGGGAAACCTGAATTTTGCCGGGGATCGGATACTGGTGGAAATCAAGGGCGCTTTGCTTTAGCTGTTCATCCATTTTATGTACCTTTTCGGTTTTGTTGTGTCTGTAGGGTAAAGAGTACCCAGTATATACCCGTCATACTTCAAGCTGCATGTACGTTGGCTTCCCTTACTCACCTCAGTCACTTACCAGTGTAAGCTCCTGAGGATTCGCGCGGTTGCCGCCTTCCTGCAACTCGAATTATTTAGGGTATGTGTTTGCCAATGGCGAAACTACCGAGGATGGCAAAAACTGCGGGGGAATGTTGGTTAATATAGTTATTTTACTTGACGGTTTTTCGTTCAGAAACCAGATGAGCTACAGCGAAAAATCGCGCGGTGCAGGCGCGGTTGACGCGTATCCCCTGAAGTAAAACTGCGATATCCCGCCAAAAAGGATCGCAAACGGCGATACTGTTTGTGATCCACATAGATTAATTCACCTGAGTACATTGCATAACTCCGGCGACGCATGCTGATCTTGCGGCGCAACACGACACGTTGCGCCATCCGCTTACGCTTTGAGTTCAACGACAGCCATACCATACAGGCAGAAGTGACTACTGAAGATTTCATCGCGTTTTGGGTTGCTGAGCATGTTAAATCGATAAGCTATTCGTTAATATCAGCCTTATAGAAAAATTATGGAAAATTTTTTGTGGCAACAATTGCAGATATCGCTCAAAAAGCTGGAGTAGCAGCATCAACCGTTTCTCGCGTGCTTAATAACGATCCCACCTTGTCCGTAACCAAAGAAAAGCGTCAACTCATCAAGAAAATTGCCTATGAGTTGGCATATTTATCGCCCACACAACGTAAACAGCAGAAAAAAAGGTTAGAGAACTCGCTTGTGGTTCGATCTCATTTCAAAATGGATAATGACAACGTATTAAATCTCGCCGTCGTCCACTTTCTTACCCCCTCAGAAGAACTTAATGACCCTTATTTCACCGCAATGCGTATTGGTATTGAAAACCGCTGCCACCATTTTAATATTTCGTTGCGCAACCTATTCACCACAAATTTATCATCCAATAGTCAGACTTTAGCGCAAGCGCAGGCGATCATTTGCGTAGGTCACTTTAGCGATAACGATATCGCCTTAATCTATTCATTAAATAAGAATTTAATTTTTATAGATTCTGCTCCTCTCGATAAACAATGCGATGCCGTGCTTTTTGATCGGGAAGCAGCTGCACGCGAAGTCTTACATTATATTGTTAATAGCGGTGCCCAACGCCCCGCCTTTATAGGGAACAATGAGAGCCGACTGCATGTATTCCAAGAGATAACCCAAAAATATGGTATCTACCACGAATCGCGATGCAAGGTCAGTCAGTTATTCTGTATTGAGTCCGGCTATCAGGCGATGAATGAGTTGCTGCAACAAAAAGAGTGGCCTGATGTCGTGTTTGCGGCGACAGACATTATCGCTATTGGCGTGTACCGGGCGATTCAAGAGAAAGGTATTGCCATTCCTAAGCAAATAAAAGTGATTGGGATGAATGACATCCCCACAGCACAGCATCTCAATCCCAGTTTGACCACAATGCGGCTCTACCCCACTGAAATGGGCGAAGCCGCCGTCGATCTGTTTTTAGAGTTGGTGGCAGGACGCTATTATAAAAAACACGTACAGATTGGTTATGAGATGGTTTGGCGCGAAAGCTTCACACTCAACCCGATGTAACCGTACCCGTATTATGCTTCTATTTATTACCTTTATGAATAAGCTACGTGGCCAGAGAGCATCAATTAGCGGTAATTTTCCACAGCTGATTCCATCCCCCGTTATCATGCCATTGAATACCGGATGCACCGTTCTCTGTTGAACGGCTGTTAACATCCAAAAGCTTCCCACTGTTCCTATTCATGATTTTATAATAGCCATCGCCAGCATCTAAAATCAGCCATTGCTGGCTAAAATGGCCGGTGTTATACATTTGGAGAATTTGCGCACCATCCTCATTGGCACTGAAATTAACATCAATGTACTTTCCGCTATTCACATTCACCAGATTGAAATAACCATTGCCAATCGCATTAAAATAAAAACGCTGGCTGTCCCAGTTGCCGTCACTGTATTGTTCAACCCATGCGCCATCTTCACGCGAACCGCTCACAACATTAAGCGATTTACCACTATGTCGATTAGCGATCTTATAACGGGTTCCGTTGATGAAATTGATTTGTGATTCGGCAAACGCGTCCAGTGCTCGGGTAAATTGCAATACATTGTTTGAAACGCGCGTCGTCGCCCCTAATGCGTAGCCATCCGGCAACACGCTGGCATTCCCCGCAGGTTCCCAATAAAAAACCCCAATCCCTTTATTTCCCGGCACCGCTTTAACAAGATTAATCGTATCCTTAATCGTCCAGTAACTATCTGTCGGGTTAGTTTCCAAACCGCCGACTTCAACGACCATGACTTCTTTACCATACCGGCTCGCCATATCATTGAGATTGCTCGCCAGAGCGCCAGTAAGCTCCCAATAATTTTTCCCCTCCCAATAGGGGTAGAATGAAAAACCAATCACATCGGTTTTCCCACCGTGCGTGGTGAGGAAATTGTCAAAAAACCAGCGAGAGTTGGAATTATTATCTCCATGCGCCAAATGGCTGATCACCTTAGAGGAAGGGCTGACTGATTTAACCGCATCATAGCCCGCATTCAGTAGCTGAGTTAAATTGGCAAACCGACTGGTGCTGCCTTCCGGTAATAAAATTCCTGGATTCATTTCGTTGCCGACCTGCACCCATTCAGGCGTCACGCCCGCGGATATCAACGCAGCCATCACCTCATGAGTGTGATTATAAACGGCCGTCGTTAATTGGCTCAGATTGTAGTTCTTCCACGCGGCTGGTTTGATTTGATGACCAGGATCTGCGAAAACATCGCTGTAATGAAAATCGACCATGACGCGCATTCCCATCGCTTTGGCACGCTGCGCGGCATCCACCACGCGGGTTTTATCCGTATAGCCAAGCATCGTCCAGGTCGTATTATCTTTATGCCATAACGCGCTGGGATCGGGATTAACAAAAATACGCAACCGCACGGCGTTTATGCCGTGATCGCGCAATATCTGTAAGACATCACGCTGAGTTCCAGCATCGTCACGCCAGGTAACCCCTCGATCTTCCAATTGCTTTACCCAACCAATATCTGCACCATAAGCAAACGGCTGTGCCGCTTTAGCCAGATTGGTCGCCATGAACCCTATAAATAGCATTAACAATACAGGGATCATTCCTGAATAATTATTCTTTTTCATTCATTTCTCCTTGAGATAACACTCTTAAATGGTATTGATTACATAAACATCCGGTACAGAAAAAATAGCGTTCGATATTTATAAAAAATAAATTTCACATAACAAACCAAACAGCCAATGTTAATATCATTGGCTGCTTAGTTAATTCCCTGATCTTTTCCCACGAATTCAATATTACGTTTTCGATGAAGTTAACCTCACCATTACAGGCATCTATTATTTAATTAATTAATTCGCTTTCCGCTCTCATCAAAAAAATGCAGATTTTCACTACGACAGGTAAGCGGGATCGTTGAATAAGGCGCAATACTGTTGTCACCCGATAAATGCACCTTAAAATGATTCACACCAGAGTAAGCACCAAAAATATACGTAGCATTACCCAACCTTTCAGTGACCTCATTATTGATAGACAAGCTGACATCACCACCATTCGGGTCAATACTCAGATGCTCAGGGCGAATACCCACGGTGATTTTCTGATCGACACGCAATCCGTGGTTAGCAAGATTAACGGAAAGCGTATTGAGTTTATTGATCAAAATACTCACGCAATTCCCTTCAATCTGTATCACTTCACCGGGTAGAAAATTCATATTCGGTGAACCGATAAAACCAGCGACAAAAATATTCTCTGGCTTATGGTATAGCTCCATCGGTGTGCCAACCTGCTCAATATATCCTTTGTTCAGCACCACGATTTTATCCGCCAACGTCATCGCTTCCACTTGATCATGCGTCACATATACCATCGTGTTACGCATTTCCTGATGAAGCCGGGCAATCTGCAAACGCATTTCCACGCGTAATTCGGCATCAAGGTTTGATAACGGCTCATCGAATAAGAACACTTTAGGATCGCGTACAATGGCCCGCCCGATCGCAACGCGCTGACGCTGGCCGCCAGACAGTTGCTTCGGTGTACGATCTAACAAGGCTTCGAGCTGAAGCGTCATCGCCGCCTTTCGCACCATTTTTTCGACTTCGGCTTTAGGGTGCCCATTCATTCTTAACCCAAATCCCATATTTTCAGCCACTGTCATATGTGGATACAGCGCATAGGATTGGAAAACCATCGCAATTCCTCGCTCCGCGGGATCAAAATGGTTAACCAGACGGTTATCAATATGAATTTCACCCTCCGTGATCTCTTCCAGTCCAGCGATCATTCTCAGCAACGTCGACTTACCACATCCCGATGGGCCAACGAATACCACAAACTCACCAGAATTAATTTCAAGATTGATACGATGGATCGTTTCCGTCTTATCGTAACGTTTCACTATATTTTTTAGTAAAATATCAGCCATGTGAACCTCAAACGTTAATTTGCCATTGAGAGCGAATTACTTTACCGCTCCCGTCATGCTGGCGATAAATTGCTTCTGCATGGCAAAGAAGATAAGTAAACTGGGAAGTGTAGAAATCACTGTTCCAACCATAATAAGTCCGAAATCTGGAGAATAAGCGGAAGCAAAACTCGATAGCACCAGATTAATCGTTTTTAATTCGTTAGATTGAAGGACAATAAGCGGCCAGAGAAAGGCATTCCATGACGTCATGAACACAATAATAAAAGCAGCAGAATAACTGGCACGCATAATCGGCACGTAGACATACAAGAAAATTTTCCACTCAGCAACGCTTTCCACACGCGCCGCATCGATCAGTTCTCTCGGAAATGTTTTAGTACACTGTCTAAAGTAGAAAATAATAAATGCCCCGGCCACGGTCGGCATGATCACGGCAAAATGCGTATCGAGTAACCCAGCCTGACCAAACATGGTGAAGAGCGGAATCATTAATGCCGCAAACGGAATCATCATCGTCGTTAATAGCGCCACATAGACACGCTCACGATTCTTACTGGCATAAATTTCAAACGCATAGCCTGCGATAGAGCACACGACAAGTGTTGATACCGTACTAATCAACGCAATTTTTGATGTGTTCCAGAATACCAGCCCCAGATCCACCTGGCTCGTCAGATTGGTAAAGTTGACCAGCAATTGATCGCCAAACGTGAATTTCCCCATGTTAATTTGACTGGTGCTATTGGTACTCGATACCACCATCCAATAGAAAGGGAAAAGCGAAAAAATGCTCATCAACACGAGAAAAATATGCATGAGTATACTGTTAACTTTACTTTTTCTCATATCATCCCTTCCGCGCAGCTTTAAACTGAATCAGTGCCAGCACTGCTGAAAAAACAACAATGACGTATGAAACCGTTGCAGCATAGCCAAAGTTAGGCACAAATTTGAATGACAGGTTATAGATATACAGCGATAACGTCAGCGTCGCATTTGCCGGACCACCATTCGTGATATTCATCGCTTCATCAAACAACTGTAATGTACCAATAGTTGATGTCACACTGGTAAAAAGAATAACCGGTTTCAGTAAAGGTATCGTAATGAAGAAAAATTGCTTAATGGGGCTAACACCATCAACCCGGGCGGCCTCATAAATCGACTTATCAATATTCTGCATAGCGGAAAGATAAAATATCATGTTATATCCCGTCCAACGCCATGTAATGGCAATAATGATAGTCACTTTCGCCCAGAAGGGATCGGATAGCCACGGAATCGGATCGTCAATGACATGAATAAACAATAAAAATGAGTTAATCACGCCATCCAGTTCAAACATACTCTTAAAAAGAATTGAGTAGGCAACCAATGATGTTACACAAGGTAAAAAGATCGCGATTCTAAACCACTGTCGATATTTCAGCTGAGACGAATTTAAACAAGAAGAAATAGCTAATGATAATAAAATCATAATCGGAACTTGGATGACCAAAAAAACTAACGTATTCCAAAGTGCCGTTTTGAACATAGGATCATTGAATAAACGAAAGATATTTCCCAGGCCAACAAATTGTGTCACTACACCACGGCCAGACTGAAACGATAGCCAAAGTGACTTGAATATAGGGTATATCGTCATTAAGGCAATTAACCCAACGGCGGTAGCAACAAAAAACCAGCCGTTGATGTTATAAAGCCTATTCATTTTAGGTTTATACATCATTATTACACCATCGATTTCTGGAGAGAAATGCTTGAGGGCTTACCACCCCCAAGCTCACACTCGCTACTGCATAATCTGGTTTTTTAATGTCGTTTCGGCACGTTTTAAAACGTTATCAACAGAATCACCTTTTAGTAATGCAGGTATTTCCGCGGCAATTGCGTTATCAACTTCCTGGGTATACATGCCGTAGGAAACTTGTGGGATTTCAGTCACCCATTTAGAAAAATCAGCGAACACGGGTTGCCCACCAAAGAACGGATCGTTTACTGCGTAAGCAGGGCCGGAAGTGGCAGGAAGGAAGGTTGCGAGCGCACCACGATCGACCAAAAGGGTTTGATACATACTGCTATCCGCCGCGAAGGTTTTCTGCAAAAATTCAATCGCCTGTTTAGTATTCTTCCCACCCTTTAAGACATACCAGCTCGAGCCCCCCTGATTGGAGGCATGTACCGCGTTGTCGAGGTTCAACCGTGGAATAGGCGCAACACGCCATTTCCCTTTCTGATCTTCAGCACTTTTAATTGAACCAATCACCCATACCCCAGAAACCACACTCGCTGATTTCCCGGCATTAAAACTCCCCACAAAACTAGACCAACCAGAAATAGGACGTGCTATTTTGGCGTCATTAATTGCTTTAATTGTTTTCAATGTTTCTTTCAGTGCATTGTTTTTAGTGAGATTGAGCTGCCCTTGATTATCAAAGAACCATTCTCCACCGGACTGCATCATAATATGAGGAAGAACCACATCGTTCATATCGTAGGTCAGCATATCAACACCGGTTTTCGCTTTTACCTGCTTGCCGATCTCAATATATTTATCCCAAGTGATATTCACCATATCACTTTCTTTATAGCCGGCAGCTTCCAGATAATCGAGTCGATAGAACATTCCGGCCACGCCAGAATCAAAAGGAACACCGTATACCTTATTCCCTACCGTCATCACTTTAGTTTTATAAGGTGCAAATTTACTATAATCGATAGAATCTTGTAATGGGATAAACGAGTCAGGATAAGCCTGAAGATATTTCTGAGCATTATAATCTTCAATAAGTACAATATCAGGAAGCGCGTTTTTAACCCCAGAAGCCAGCATGGTATTTAATTTCTGCTCAATATCTTCTTTGCCTGAGTCGATCACCTTCAGACTAAAACTTGGATCGGACTTTTTATATACCGACGATGCCTCATGCATTGCCGCGACATTGAAGTTAGGGTCCCAGGCCCACACGCTGACTTCAGCAGCCAGGCTTTGACTCGATAAACTCAGCGTGAGGAATGAAACTGCAAATAGGGCAGGTACTTTATTCTTGATCTTCATCAGAGCAGTCCTTCTTTACTTTTTGTAAAGAGAGGATATGAGTTACTGCATAATGAAGCAACGAGTTACACCGCTTACATTCTTTCATCCGGTGATACGGGTCACACAACAGGGAGAAAAATGACTAAATATTCGATCTAAATACAAAAAATTTAGGAAAAATTTCCTCCCATAAATCCCATGCCAGTCGATAATCTTGATTAAAATAAAAACAACAAAAACCACAATCAATTGAAAATAAAGCAAAAAACAACAATACAAAAACAAATAAAAAGATTATTCAGCTCATATTAACCATAATCACCCCTTCACCGTGGAATTACGCAAAAATGAAAGCGTTACCACAGAAAATCAAGCGGCACATGGGGATACCCGTGTGCCGCAAAACATGCCTATGCCTTGGCAAACCAGCCGCGAATGATCGCGTGCTGTAGCAGCATGATGGTCTTGCCGTCTTTAATCCGGCCATCGTTCATCATCGCGACGGCTTCGCTGAACGGCAGTTCCAGTACCTCAATATCTTCATCTTCCACGCCACCGCCCGCATTATCCCGCAGCGATTCATCGTATTCGGCAGCGAAAAAGTACACGCGCTCCGTCACGCTGCCCGGCGACATATAGGCATAGAACAGTTTCTCAACATTGCCGATCGCATAGCCCGTTTCTTCTATCGCCTCGTTACGAATGCACTCTTCGGGCGAATGATCGTCGAGCAAACCCGCGCAAGTTTCCAACAGCATGCCGCTTTCGTTGCCGTTAACGAAGGTGGGAATACGGAATTGTCGTGTCAGAATTACCGTGCCTTTCTCACGGTTGTACAACAGAATCGTCGCCCCATCCCCCCGGTCGTAAACCTCACGGACCTGGCGAACCACACCGCCATTATTTCTTTTTAAATCAAATGTATATTTATTCAGAATATACCAGTTATCGGATAGCAGCTTCTTTTCGACGATATCAATAGGAGACGACATGCAAACACCTCGGTGATCGATGGTTGGAAAGGCTTATTCATTTACAACAACGTTAATCCATCATATCCCCTTTTATTTGATGAGAAAACGGGCAGGATAACGGCACATTCCTGTTATGGTTCGTCGTATGATAGACCTCTCTACCTTATCGCTGACCACTACAATCGCTCTGGAGAACCCATGCCATACGTCAATATCAAAATCACCAATGAAGGCGTCACCGCTGAACAAAAACGTCAGCTGATTGAGGGCGTAACACAGTTGCTGGTCGATGTGCTTGATAAAAACCCAAAAACAACCGTAGTCGTCATTGATGAAGTCGAAACAGACAATTGGGGGATCGGCGGCGTGCAAGTAACAGAATTGAGAAAAGCGCCAGAGAAACCCTCTGCACCGCCTGATGCAGATTAAGGATGCTCACCCGCGATACATCCCCTTTCGCGGGGCGCTGCTGATGTACGAGGCTGATACTGATATGCTGGTATCCGTCTTTGCCGAGTATGAACGGGAATACCTGCATTTTCTCTGAGAGTCCACCGCTTAAGGGATCAAGAAATATGGATATTGAACAGTTAGCCGAGGCGCTGTACGAGGATTTAAACGGCTATATTTCCAGCGTACAACACACCAGCACGAATACGCTAACGATCCACTTCTGTTGCGATAACTGGCGCTATGACGAGCAACACAATCACTCCGTCTACTGCGAACCGCATGAGTCTTATCTGCGTCACTTTATGATTTGCTGCTATGACGTTGTCGAACATGATATCCAGCCCACCAGCTCAGGCGAAATAACATTTACCGATCGCCATCCGCTATTGTGGGACTACAACGCACAGAAAGGTGGCCTGTACTATTCCACCGCAGCGACGGCATCAAGCTATGAACTACTCGGGCGTATCTGGGTGGCTCACAAGCATCTTCTCGGCGACTGGCGGCCAATGAGCCGTTACATCAATACGTATCGACACCAAGGCGAGCCGATATTCGGCAATGATGGCAACGGGTTACTCGCTAACGGACCTAAACCTTTATTAGAAGCTTATCAACACGCGTTATCCAGCGTGCTTAAAACCCGATTCGTTCCGTCAGTTGAAATGAAAGGGAGCGTTAAAGCGTTGCTCTTTGATTCTGGCTTTGTCATCTGCAAACGTGTGGAACTGCAAGAAATCTTCCCCGACACTGAAATATCAGCAGACCAAGAAAACATCGACTACTGAATGCTCATGAGACGATGATGAATGAACGAGTTGAGCCTAACTATAACGATCTGGTTAGTGACGCTTATTTTATGGGGCAATTCTATTTTAGCGGTAAGATCGCCCCCAATTTATATCCCCAGTATGGTATCAATCAGTAAATACATATTCAGGGAAACGACCAGCACGACAATGAGTTGTCCGATGCGCTGTACCCATTTGCCGTTAACCATCGAGCCCATCAGTTCACGGTTACCAGTGAAAGACAATAACGGAACCAGTGCCAGAGCAATCCCGAAGCTCAGTATCACCTGACTCAGCACCAGCACCCGCGTCGGGTCCATACCGGACAGGATCACGATAAATGACGGCAGCATTGTGACAGTACGGCGAACCCAGAGCGGAATATGGAAACGCACGAATCCCTGCATCACCACCTGCCCTGCCAACGTACCAACGACGGTAGAGGAAAGACCCGCGGCCACCAAACTTAAGCCAAAAATGACTGCGGCAGCTTTTCCTAACAGCGGCTCAAGCGTGAGATAGGCTTTATCCAGATCGGCAATATCCTGGTTGCCGCTAAAATGGAACGCTGCGGCTGCTGTTGCCATCATCGCCAGATTGACGAATCCCGCTATCGTCATCGCAATCGCGACATCGACTTTCGTTGCCGAATAGCGTTCGGCACGGGTATGGTTTCCCTCATGTTGCGTCAGCGAAGAGTGCAGGTAAATCACATGCGGCATAATGGTCGCCCCTAACACACCCGCCGCTAGCAGCACGGCATCGGAGGTCGGTAGACTAGGAATTGCCATGCCTTTGGCTAACGCGGACAGCTCAGGCTGAGAAAATACCAGCTCGACAATATACGCCGCTGCCACAAACAGCAGCAGCCCGCCGATGACCATTTCTAACGGTTTCTGCCCACGCTGTTGCAGCATGAGAATCAGGAAAGTAGCGATAGCGGTGAGGATAGCACCTTCCAGCAGTGACACGCCCAGCAACAATTTGAAGCCAATCGCCGCCCCGATAAACTCGGCCAAATCGGTCGCCATCGCAATAATTTCGGCCTGCACCCAGTAAGCCCAAACGGCCGGGCGCGGGAAACGATCGCGGATATGCTCCGCCAGATTCTTACCCGTTGCGATCCCCAATTTGGCGGACAACAACTGGATCAGCATCGCCATCAGGTTAGCCCACACCACCACCCACAGCAGCGTGTAACCATAGGCCGAACCTGACTGGATGTTTGTGGCAAAGTTACCGGGATCGATATAACCAATTGCCGCGATAAACGCCGGGCCCATCAGCGAAAGTTTGACCTTCCTTGATGTACGGCTTGTGGACTCAATAGCACGACTACCCGGCATAGTATGACCCTTCTAACACTGTTGTTTTATTACTCTCACAAAAACGATAATGATTATCAAGTGCATTTAGAGTGGTAATACCAATTCTTTTGATAGTTAACGATGATGAGTCATTCAAAAGCTAAAAAACATCTTTTTTATCAAACAAATCTTAACAAGATATAAACAAAAAACCCCATGCGGTAGGCACGGGGTTTGGGATGAAGATACATTTTAAATAGCGTGCGTAAAAGCAGAAAATATTAGTCTTGTGCTTTTGAAACCGCAACCATCGCCGGGCGCAGCAAACGCCCGTTCAGCGTGTAGCCTTTTTGCATAACCATCATGACATGGTTCGGCTGGTGATCGGCCGAAGGTAGCATGGTCATCGCCTGATGCACTTCTGGATTAAACGGCACACCCACATCACCCACAACCTCGATGCCAAACTTATGCACGGCATCCAGCAACGATTTCAGCGTCAGTTCGACACCTTCAATCATCGCAGCCAATGATTCGTTGGCTTTGTCCGCCGTATCCAGCGCACGTTCCAGATTATCGATGACTGGCAGCATTTCATTGGCAAATTTCTCTACCGCAAATTTATGCGCCTTCTCGATATCCATTTCCGCACGGCGGCGAACGTTATCGGCTTCAGCACGAACGCGAAGCATATTGTCACGTTCGCGCTGTTGCAGTTCACTAAACTGGGCTTCCAGCTCGGCGATGCGCGCATCACGCGGGTCAGCTACGTCTGCCGTCTCTGGTGCGGCATCCGCTTGCTGCCCTTTTGCTGCTTCCTTTTGATCCAGGACTTGCTCGTCAGGCGTTTTCTGTTCTTTACTACTCATGAAATTCTCCGCGGTTTAGCATTAATCTCGCTAGTTGCTTATTATGGGGATCAAAATCGGGGATTCAAGGGAACCTGTCATATATTGGTTCCCAACGCTGCCGATACACCACGCTGAGGACAAAACAGCAATGAACACACCGCTTACAATGAACAGGCCGTTTAATTGTATTGGCATTGTCGGCCACCCGCGCCACCCAACGGCGTTGGCAACGCATGAGATGCTCTATCATTGGCTCACCGAAAAAGGTTACTCCGTTCTGATCGAACAGCAGATTGCGCGGGAACTTAACCTCAAAAACGCACCGACAGCTAGCCTTGCCGACATCGGTCAGCAGGCGGATCTGGCAGTGGTGGTCGGCGGTGATGGCAACATGCTGGGCGCCGCACGCGTGCTGTCGCGCTATGACATCAAGGTGATCGGTGTGAACCGTGGCAACCTCGGCTTTTTAACCGATCTCGATCCCGATCATGCCCAGCAGCAACTTTCTGACGTGCTCGACGGCCATTACCTGAGCGAACAGCGTTTCATGCTGGAAGCGCACGTTTGCCGCGCAAACCAGCCCGACAGCATCAGCACCGCCATTAATGAAGTCGTACTTCACCCAGGGAAAGTCGCACACATGATTGAATTTGAAGTCTATATTGACGACAAATTCGCTTTCTCTCAGCGTTCAGACGGCCTGATTATCGCCACGCCAACCGGCTCA
Organism: Pectobacterium punjabense; assembly: GCF_012427845.1. NCBI lineage: Bacteria > Pseudomonadati > Pseudomonadota > Gammaproteobacteria > Enterobacterales > Pectobacteriaceae > Pectobacterium > Pectobacterium punjabense. Next base: position 908,887 of record NZ_CP038498.1, on the reverse strand, counting down.
ACCGCCTACTCCCTTTCCGCTGGTGGCCCGATCTTAACGCCATCTTTGGAAGCCATTGCGCTGGTGCCAATGTTCCCGCACACCTTGTCTGCCCGCCCGCTGGTCATCAACAGTAGCAGTACAATTCGGCTGAAATTTTCTTGCATCACTAACGATCTGGAAATCAGCTGCGACAGCCAGATTGCGCTACCGGTGCAAGAAGGCGAAGAGGTACTGATTCGCCGCAGCGAACATCACCTGAATTTGATTCATCCAGAAAACTATAGTTATTTCAATACACTAAGTTCAAAACTTGGCTGGTCAAAAAAATTATTCTAAGATTCCACCAATCTACTTTACTGTATATAAAACCAGTTTATACTGTATGTAATCACATGTAATTACATACAGAGGTTTATCATGCTGGCGCAACTCACTATCAGTAACTTCGCCATCGTGCGCGAATTAGAGATCGATTTTCAATCAGGAATGAGCGTCATCACCGGGGAAACTGGTGCGGGGAAATCGATTGCGATTGATGCCCTCGGCTTATGTCTGGGAAATCGTTCTGACGCCAGCATGGTCAGGCCGGGATCTGCCCGAGCCGACATCTGCGCCCGTTTTGCGCTCGCAGATACCCCAACGGCACGTCAGTGGCTGGAAGAAAACCAGTTGGATGACAGTAACGAGTGCCTGCTACGTCGCGTCATTAGTGCCGATGGCCGCTCACGCGGCTTTATTAACGGCACCGCCGTACCGCTGTCTCAATTGCGTGAACTTGGCCAGCACCTGATTCAGGTACACGGCCAGCATGCTCATCAGCTCCTGCTGCGTCCCGACCATCAAAAACACCTGCTGGATGCTTATGCCGATGAACCGAAATTGCTTGTTGCCATGCAACAAGTTTGGCATCAGTGGCACCAAAGCTGCCGCGCGCTGGCGCAGTTGCAACAAGCGGCTATTGAACGCGAAGCCCGCCGGGAACTGCTGCAATATCAATTGAAGGAGCTGAATGAATTCGCACCACAGCCTAGTGAATACGAACAGATCGATGTTGAGTACAAGCGTCTGGCAAATAGCGGTCAGTTGTTGACGATGAGCCAACAGGCCATGCAGTTGCTGAGCGAAGACGAAGAGCAGAATATAATCAGTATGCTGCACAGCGTAAAACATCAGCTTGGCGAACTCATCGGTATGGATGACAAGCTATCCGGCGTGCTATCCATGCTCGAAGAAGCTGGCATTCAGCTTAGCGAAGCCAGCGATGAACTGCGCCACTACAGCGAACAAATGGACCTCGATCCAATTCGACTGTATGAGCTAGAACAACGCCTGTCGCGCCAGCTCACTCTGGCACGCAAACATCATGTTGCTCCAGAGGCGCTCCCCGCGTTCCATCAGCAGTTGCTGGAAGAACAGCAACAGTTGGAACAGCAGGAAAGCGACCATGACTCGCTCAGCGCCTCCGTGGGTGAATATCACCAGCAGGCATTGCATCTGGCACAACAGCTTCACGTGCGTCGTCAGCACCACGCGAGTGAACTGGCACAGCTCATCACTGCCAATATGCGTGAACTGGCAATGCCGCACGGCCACTTCACCATTGATGTGAAATTTACGCCAGACAGCCTGACGGCCACCGGTGCTGACAATATCGAATTCCGCGTTACCACCAACCCAGGTCAACCGCATCAGACGCTAGCGAAAGTAGCATCGGGCGGCGAGCTGTCGCGTATCGCACTGATTATTCAGGTCATTACCGCGCAGAAAATGGATACGCCAGCAATGATCTTCGATGAAGTCGATGTGGGTATTAGCGGACCAACCGCCGCCATCGTCGGCAGAATGCTACGCCAGCTCGGTGAATCCACGCAGGTTATGTGCGTGACACACTTGCCTCAGGTCGCAGGCTGCGGTCATCAGCATTTCTTCGTAAGCAAACAAACAGACGGCGCAGAAACGGAAACCCTGATGCAGCCGTTGGATAAACGTGCTCGGTTACAAGAATTGGCTCGTCTCCTGGGCGGCAGCGCCGTGACCAAAAACACGCTGGCGAATGCCAAAGAATTGCTGGCAGCCTAAAATCTGCTGCCGACGGGGCAAGAAAGGTGCATCACAGGTAAAAAAGCTCAACTTTTTTACCTTCCTGAGGTCATACAATCGCCTTGTAGGTTTCCAAGTCCTGCAAGGTCTATTATCATCGGCAACCTATGCCCTTAAGGAATGTAATCACTATGCGCTGTAAAACGCTGACTGTCGTCGCCGCGGTGGTTGTTATGCTGACTGCCGGTTGTTCCACACTGGAAAAAGTGGTCTATCGGCCGGACATCAATCAGGGAAACTATCTGGCACCGGCTGACGTTGCAAAAATTCACACCGGCATGACCAAACAACAGGTCGCTTATACGCTGGGTACTCCCATGATGCAGGACCCGTTTGGCAGCGATACCTGGTTTTACGTCTTCCGCCAACAGCCAGGTCATGAATCGGTAAAACAGCAAACGCTGACCCTCACCTTCAGCGGCGCTGGTGTGCTGACCAACATCAACAACAAGCCCGCACTGGATTAGTACTTTCCACGCTGCTTAGTTGAATCAGGATGAACGATCTTGGCAGCCAATGCGTTGCGACGAAGCCCACAATGGGCAGACTCTTAGGGAAATCGGCGCACACGCGGTTTGATGTCTGGTATGGCAGGAATAACAGCAGGCAAATCTGAAGCCTTCAGGTTTGCCTGTGTTTTTTGTAAGGACATATCGGTCAGGGCAATCGGTGGAAACATCCTATGTCGTTTAACGACATAACTCAGGATTTACTCTTAGAACGCTCCGCCCGCTGGCGGCGTAGTTCTTTCGGATCGGCAATCAGAGGACGATAAATCTCTACGCGGTCACCATCCTGCACCACATCAGCCAGTTTCGCTGCACGGCTGTAAATACCAACTTTATTCACCTGCAAATCGATATCATGGCGCAGTTCCAACAGTCCCGATGCGACAATAGCCTGCTCAACCGTGCTGCCCTCTTCCAGCTTCACCGTGCGTAGATACTGACGTTCTGGCAACGCGTACACCACATCAACCTGCATTGCGGACACGGTAGACCTCTTTTGCTCGCTGCGTGAAAGCTTGCACCATATTTCCTGCCAGCTCCTTGAATACTTTGCCAAAAGCGAGTTCAATCAAGGCATTGGTGAATTCAAATTCCAGGTGCAGTTCGACTTTGCAGGCATCGGCGCTCAACGGCGTAAAATGCCAATCGCCCCCCAACTGACGAAATGGGCCATCGACCAATTGCATATTGATATTCTGGTTGTGCGTCAGCGTATTACGTGTAGTAAATGTCTTGCTGATACCAGCTTTGGAAACGTCGACTGCGGCAGTCATTTCCCTTTCTGACGAAGAGAGCACGCGGCTCCCCGTACAACCCGGTAAAAACGCGGGATAGGAAGCGACATCATTCACCAGCTTGTACATCTGTTCAGCACTGAACGGCACCAGTGCGGAGCGACTTATCTTTGGCATACTATTTTCCGAAATTCATAAAACGCGCAAAATAATAGCACTGATAGGCCGACAGACAAAAATTCTGCGAAGCTTATCGCACGATATCATTAACCACGACACGGACGCACTGCGGGGATTTCATTCCCAATGACATCCAGTATAATGACGGCACTATGACAAAGAAAAAAGCATACAAACCCGGTTCCGCCACCATTGCGCAAAACAAGCGCGCCCGTCACGAATACTTCATTGAGGAAGAATTTGAGGCTGGCCTTGCGCTGCAAGGATGGGAAGTCAAATCACTGCGCGCAGGCAAAGCAAACCTCAGCGACAGCTATGTCACCTTCATGAACGGTGAGGCTTACCTGTTTGGCGCAACGATCACGCCACTGAATGTGGCTTCATCGCACGTCGTTTGCGATCCTATTCGCACGCGTAAACTCTTACTCAACAAACGCGAACTAGATTCTCTGTTTGGCCGAGTTAGTCGCGATGGCTACACGGTCGTCGCGCTGTCCATGTATTGGAAAAATGCCTGGAGCAAAGTCAAAATCGGCGTGGCGAAAGGTAAAAAAGATCACGACAAGCGTGATGACATTAAAGAACGTGAATGGAAGTTAGACAAAGCCCGTATCATGAAGAACGCCAATCGTTAAGTCACTGGCTTAACAACGGTAAGTTCTGGTATACTGGCAACAGTTTCTTGGGGGCTGATTCTGGATTCGACGGGATTTGCAAAGCCCAAGGTGCATGCCGAGGGGCGGTTGGCCTCGTAAAAAGCCGCAAAAAAATAGTCGCAAACGACGAAACCTACGCTTTAGCAGCTTAATAACCTGCTTTGAGCCCTCTCTCCCTAGCCTCCGCTCTTAGGACGGGGATCAAGAGAGGTCAAACCCAAAAGAGATCGTGTGGATGCCTTGCCTGGGGTTGAAGCACTAAATCTAATCAGGCTAGTTTGTTAGTGGCGTGTCTATTCGCAGCTGGCAAGCGAATGCAAAGATAGACTAAGCATGTAGTACCGACGGTAGAGTGGTTCCGGACGGGGGTTCAAATCCCCCCAGCTCCACCAATTTAGACATCGGGTATTACCAGATAAGTCCGATGAAGTACGAAAAGCCCGCATGGCACAAGCCCTGCGGGCTTTTTTGTGTCCGTCATTGTCCGACGATATTCGCCTGAATCCAGAGATTATTGGTATACGTTTAGGCCTAAAACACGGACGACCACACCATGCCAAGAATTGCGCTCCCTTTGACACATACCGAAGCCAGCAAAGCACGAACGCCTGATAAAGAGTTAAGCCTGGCATGATGGCGATGGCTTCTTTCTACTTATCAAACCGTCAGGGAAAAATTATGGCGGTTTCGCTATCTACGCCCTGATACCAAGAAACGCACGACACTCTCCTTTGCAGCTCTCCGGCCTTATCGCTGGCCGACGCAAGACAACTACGAGCTGAACATTTAGCCCTGCTTGCAAAAGGCATAGATCCACAGCAAAAAGTGGCTAAAGAAGAGGAAGAAGCGCAAATCGCGGTAGAAAGCATCTTCATCAATGTGGCACGTAATTGGTTCACATTGAAGCAGACCAAAGTCAGTGCGGATCACGCCAAAGACATTTGGCGATCGCTGGAAAAAGACGTGCTCCCAGCGATTGAGAATATCCCGATGCGCTTTAGCGACCGCAGCGGTGGCGTGCCCCGTCGCCGGATGATAATCCACTTCGGCGAAACCATCCCAGCCAGCGAACGCGACCCCAAGCTGAAAGAGAAAATCCGCGCAAAACTGGCGGTGCTTGTGCGCCACCTGATGAAACGCTTTGAAGAGCCGAACAACGCCCAGACGCGGTTACAGTCCGCTGAGGCGCTGGAAATAAAACGACAGGCTGACCCGTGGGTTGATTTTTGCGGCTACCTGCTGGCACACGGACTGTATATGGGCAACGCCAACATTACGCCGCGTAATCCACGTAAATACCTGTACCACGCCTATCTGCCCTCTATGGAGTCGCACGGCCACCAGAAGCCGATCAGCCTGACGGCCTTTGGTAAGGTGCTGCCGAATATGATGTCGGAATACGGGCAGACTTACCTCAAGAGCAGAACCAATCAGGGCATACAGACTAACCTTGAACTGAAAGACGAATCAGACGCCGACTGGCTGCCCAAGTGCGAGATAGCGAGGTAGACACCAGAAACGACAAAACCGGCTTCGGCCGGTTTTTTGACGTCCAAAAATTTCAAAGGGTGACGAGTGACTCATCACCTGTTCACCAACTCATCTCCGATTAATCCATTGATTAATAAAAAACCGTAGTGAAGAAAGTGAACAGCTTTGGGAGAAATCTTTTTATTGGGAATTCAGAGAATACTTTTCTCGAAGATATCGGCTAATGGTCGAGTATTGCCATGGTATCCCGCCACGTTAGCCGCTAACCATTCCTGAACGCCGATATTTTCGAAAGAGACACCATAGCCACAATTGATAATCATATGCTCGAACAATAAACGCTGAGAACGTCCATTGCCTTCCCGAAACGGGTGAATCACATTCAAATCTGAGTAATATTCTGCTAACTGGGTTATTAGCGCTGGACGTTCAAAGCCTTGTAAAAAATCATCATTGGATAGCTGCGTAAAAATTTTATTGGCTTCAATTTCAATACGGGATACGGTGCAAAAACGTGTTTGACCTTTAGAAATATCGATACGCCGTATTTCTCCTGCCCAATCGAATAAATCTCCGAATATTTTCCCATGCAGACCACACCAATAATGCAGATCGTAAGGCGGTTCTTCAAATTCAATATCGAGAACGGCCAGTTCGGATAGTTGACGCTCCGCATCGTCGAATTGACTGTCATCGTTAACGCCGAGCTTATTTATCAGAACATTGCTATCAGGATAGGTATAAGGATCTTGCCCTGAGCCGTATTTATCAGACATAACCACTCGCTTTATACATGGCAATCAGATTTTTTCTCAGCGCTTCCCTTTCCTGTTTGTCAGCGGGAAGTGGTGTATCTTCAATATTGAATCCCTCAAGGCGCATACTGTCCCGATAGTTTTTGAGTTTCACCTGATTGTAGTAATCACGCTTTTCTTCCAGCGTCACCATGCGCGAGGATCGCGTTTTGTTTGGCGACGCTTTTGTGGTGACTTTACGATGTTGTTTGAATATCAACAGATCGATATTTTTCAGTTTCTCGATCAACCTTTCTCCGTCACCAAACACGCCCCATGACGAGACAGACAAAGCTTGCCGTTTGCCATTTTTTACGCGTGTAATGCTGATATCCATCGTTGACTGAAGCGTGTTTAACACGTCCTGTACTTTTCTTTCAGAGATACCTGTCGCGGTGACGATAGATTGCGTATTAGGAGAATCCTCTTGAACCAGAGCCGCGAGTACCGCCATTTCATAACGCATGGGCTTTCACCTTTAATCCGCATATATATGCGATAAAGAGTACCATAATTGCAGCCTGGCAGTATCTTACCTGTATGGGTGATAAGTAACTCGTCACCTGTTCACTCACTGTTAACCACTTAACGTGCTAAAAATAAAGATAAAAAATGAAAGGTGAAGAGAGTGAACAGTTTTGTGAAAAATCTTTTTATTTTGGCATCTCGTTTATAACGCCCTATTGCTGCTTTTTGGGTTAATCGCTAAATTCCGTATCACGAGTGAAGGAGAAACGCGTTAGGGTCGATCTGGATGAGTTATAAATTGAAGCGTGAAGAATTGAGTAAAAATCGATCTCGTTTTTATCTCATATACTCATCGTCATTTTTCGTAGGCTCACGTTTAGGTGTACGCAAACAAGACCTACAGACTAACGTTGAGCTGAAAGACGAACCAGCGCCGACTGGCTGCCAAAATGTGAGCTGGCGTCAAACGAACACATCAATACGACATCCACGATGAGATACCTCTAATCGTATAGCCACTTCCCTGCTTTAGCGGATTCAATAATCATCTCGACAGTGAGCGGTTTTAACGCTTGCGGTAGTGGTTTTTTTTGCCAGATTGGATACTCGTATGCAAAATAATTTCTTCCCTCAAAATTTGAATAATCAATAGTAAAGTGTCCGAATACATCGAGAAGGAAATCGTGCGCATCTTCCGGCAGAAACTGATAATCATCCTGCAATGTCCAGTCTTTAGTGACGTGCCTAATACCGGATTTAAACCCATGTTCCCTAATAGGGTAATGTTCCATGAGATATTGAATAACCTCACTTTCAGTATTTTTCTCGCTCATACCCGTTTGAATGTATTGTAGGATGAAAATCGTTTGTCTTGAATTATACACAGGCACATTAACCAGGTAGAAAAATGCAGACTATACCCGTAACCGTATTTTCAATTAGCACCTTTATTGGCGATCTCGTTACTTACCCAAACAATGATGATATTGCGGTTCCCAACCCAATAATACAGGACGTTCTAAACCTGTTAGATATTGATGTAAATCTGTGCACACTGTGCGATCACTATTTTGATGATGTCGTCTGTGGTCAGGGTGACATTTGGGTATATCGTTCAGCTTCGCTTTCCGACACCTATTTCATTGTCGATTTCCATGTTGGGATGACAGAGCAATTAGATATCGCCCCCTTTTACATAAAAAGTGTCGATCCATTCGCTATTGGGAAAATCAGGCCACTGCTGCGACATTTCTTTGACCAACTGCAATATCAAGTCAGCTATGAAGAAAGTTGCGGGCTAACAAAAGTGGATACGATCATAGAGACCCCACCGGGGAGCACGTACTGTGTGATTAAAGAAAACGGTTATGAACAACAGGTAGTGTTTAAGAACTAATGCTTCCTCATGACCTAACAGTGAGTGATCCCTCCCCTTCTTAGCAACATTCTTTTGATAAGAAGGGGCGCGCCGCCAGCGCCCTTTTCTGTTACTATCGCGCGTTGGAAAATAGCGATATATATGTGAATATATCTCGAATCACATCGCCGCTCTCAATTACGCTTTCACAACGAACGACACGCAGGAGAAATCATGAGCCTTCACCTCTGGCTGGCTTATACAGGTATCATCATCGCCCTGATTGCCATTCCGGGCCCCTCAGCCCTCATCAGTATGTCGCACGGTTTACGCTACGGCGCTTCACGCGCAACGGCAACCGTGTGCGGTGGTGTCAGTGCGGCAATGATATTAATGTCCTGTTCAGCACTGGGGTTAGGTGCCATCCTCGCCGCGTCAACGACCGCATTTATCGTATTAAAAATTATTGGTGCGGTTTATCTCATCTGGTTAGGTATCGCATCATGGCGTTCCAAAGATATGACCACAGCGGAGCAAGATGTGCAGGAAACAGGGGCTCCAGGCTGGTTTCCGCTATACCGAAAGGGCTTTCTGGTTGGGATCAGTAATCCTAAAGATCTGCTGTTTTTCGCAGCACTGTTCCCAAATTTTATCGATACTAGCGCCCCACACGCCTTACAGCTCGTCATTCTGGCGGTAACCTGGGCTTTCTTCGATTTCAGCATCATGTTTATCTATGCCTGCACCGGCCGCCGTTTATCGGGTCTGTTTTCCAATCCACGCCGCATCAAGCTGTTCAACCGCTCAACGGGTGGGATTTTTATTCTGGCAGGCACCACACTGGCGGCATCGACGCGTTAAGAAACATGGCTCCTGCTGCCTTCAAGTCAACAGGAGCCACGGTCTTTACGATGCCGTAACGAAATCAGCAATGCCCTTCTCGTCCATCCGATAGCGAACCCACTCATCCTGCGGCTTCGCGCCGATGCTTTTATAGAAATCGATCGCGGGTTGGTTCCAGTCCAGCACACTCCATTCCAACCTTCCGCACTGCCTTTCCTGTGCAAGACGCGCAACCTGTTTCAGCAGCGCTTTGCCCGCTCCTGCATTGCGATACGCCTGCGCGATGTAGAGATCTTCCAGATAGATGCCATATTTCCCCAGCCAGGTTGAATAGCTCATGAAGAAAATCGCATAGCCGACGGGCTTGCCATCAATCTCACAGATCAGCGTTTCGGCCGTCGCCCCCTCGCCAAATAACGAGTTCTCAATATCCTCAAGCGAGGCTAATACTTCGTGACGCGCCTTCTCGTACACGGCCAGTTCAATGATTAAATCCAGGATCACGCTCGCATCTGATTTCTGCGCAGCGCGGATGACAATGTTCATAAAGCCTCTTTTTTCCAATGCTCACCATAACCAAGGCTTGTCATGCTACCGGATTAAAAATACTGTATGAACTGCATTTTCTACAGTGACTAATGAACATCATGCATCTGGATTTACGACGTATCGATTTAAATTTGTTAGTGGTGTTTAACAGTGTGTACCAGCATCAATCCGTCGCCACCGCGGCAAAAGAGCTGGCGATGAGTGCATCGGCAGTCAGCCACGCGCTGACGCGTTTACGCAATACGTTTTCCGATGAGTTATTTTTTCGGGTTGGCAACACCATGCACCCAACCGTATTAGCAGAAGATATCGCCGAGCCTATCGCAGAAAGCCTGGCCCTGCTGACGCAAGGTTTGACGCCGCGGCCACGCTTTAATCCCGCACGCAGCACGGAAAGCTTTACCTTTTCCATCACCGATTACACTGCATTTTCGGTGTTTCCTACCCTCATGGCACGAATGGAAAAGCTGGCTCCCCACATCAAATTCAATCTGGTTTATTCGCCGCAGAAAGTTGCGATTACAGATTTGCTGGCAGGAAAAATCGACTTTGCTTTAGGGTTCACCGATATGACGCAAGCGGAAAACCGAGAGATTGAAGAGATAGACTGGATTGAAGACAGCTATGTCATCATCAGTGCCGCTGATTATCCGTCAGGCGAAGTGCTTACGCTAGATGATTACCTTGCCGCACGGCATCTTGTCGTTACGCCGTGGAATGAATCACGCGGGGTGATTGACTACGCGCTGGATAAGCTCAATAGGAAACGTCATGTTGCGTTGAAAACGCCGTCCATGATGAGCGCACCGTTTATCATAGCCGATTCGGCGCTGATCATGGCATTACCATGCAATGTTGCGAAAATTTTTGCGCAACTTCTGCCGTTACGTATTCACGCTCTACCTTTCACTGTGCCGTCCTATCGCGTGAAAATTTACAGCCATCGCCGCAATAGCCGTTCAGAAGCTAGCCAGTGGATTAAAAACCTATTACACAGCTTGATTAATCCCTCTGCACAGTAGCGCTACGGGCTTTCGCTCTACATGACCAACCCCATATCTCCGCTCCTATAATTGCTCCAATAATGGGATTCAGAAGCCCCCACAGATAGCAATTTCCCTCCAAAATAGTTCTTCAAGGTGACTTGTCATACAGATCAATAAGAAAAAGACCACGTTAATTTATTGATATAAAATGGAAATAACTCCGCACATCTTCTGGTCACGCTACTTTTACTGTCATTTTTTTGTGACCTGTCTAACACATACCAAGAAACGTAACCTTCTTAATAAAATCCGCAATAGTTAATCTCAGCCAAGGAGATAACAATAGCCGCGAGCCTGGCAAGAAGTTCCTCATCCTCTTTTGGAGTTTCCAATGACCAACAATAATAAGCTGAGCGTTGCGGAGAAAATCGGCTTTGGCATGGGCGATGCCGCCTGTGGCATCGTCTATTCTTCCGTAACCATGTTCCTTACCTACTTTTATACGGATATCTATGGCATCTCCGCCGCCGCAGTAGGGGTAATGTTTTTAGTGACTCGCGTGCTGGACGCCATCGTTGACCCGCTGATTGGTCTGATTGCAGACCGCACTAAAACCCGCTGGGGGCACTTTCGCCCGTGGCTGGTCTGGTTTGCCGTCCCCTATGCTGTAATTGCCGTATTGGCCTATACCACACCAGAACTGAATGGCACGGGCAAACTGGTTTATGCCTACATTACCTATACGTTGCTAATGCTGTTCTACACCTTTATCAACATCCCTTACTGTTCACTCGGTGGTGTCATCACCAGCGATGAAAAGGACAGAATTTCCGCACAGTCGTACCGCTTTACCATTTCCTCAATGGCTGGGCTATTGGTGTCGGTCGGCACGCTGTGGTTGGTTGACTGGATTGGCGGCACCAACAAACAATTGGGTTATCAAGGCACGATGATGATCATGGGCAGCCTGGCTGTCGTGATGCTGTTTTTCTGCTTTTTCACCACAAAGGAGCGCATCAACCCTGCCGTAGATAAAAATCAGAACGTCTGGGACGATGTCAAAAACCTGCTGAGTAACGATCAGTGGCGCATCGTGGCCATTATTACGTTCTTTTCCAGCATGGCAGGCGTTATGCGTGGCGCGGCAACGCTGTATTACGCAACTTACCTGATGGTGGGGCCGGAACAAGGCAGCGCCGCCGGAACGGCCATGAAATCTGCGTTTATTACCACCAGCGTTGTCGGCACCATTATTGGTGCGATGATGGCGGGTTATTTTGGCAAGCGCTTCAGCAGCATAAGCCTGTTCAAAAATATCAACCTGCTGCTGGTGTTTGTTGGCATCATCCTGTTCATGGTGCCGCCGCAGTGGCTGGCTGTCGTCTTTCCGCTCTACTTTTTGATCGGCTTTTTCCACCAGATGTACCAACCGTTCAAATGGAACATGATGGCGAATGCCGCCGATTACGGCGAATGGAAAACGGGCCGCCGCATTACCGGTCTCTCCTTCTCAGGTAATCTGTTTGCACTGAAATTAGGCATGGCAATTGCCGGAGCCACCGTTGGTTTTTCACTCGGCTGGTTCGGCTATGTGGCGGGTTCACCTACGCAAACGCCGCTCGCCACCGCCGGGATTATTGGTCTGCTGAGCATCGGCCCCTCACTTTCCTATCTGGTGTTGTATTGGCTGGTACGTTTTTACAAGCTAGACGATAAGACAATGGAAACCATTCAGGCCGATCTGGCGAGACGTCACAATACGGCCGACCGCGCGGCGGAAAGCGAACTTCCTGTCGATCAGGGCCTGACGCCAAAAGGTGCAGCCTGATCGCGATATCTGCGGGTGGCACGCTGCCCGCCCTTTAACTATCAGGATGATGACATGAGTACAACACATTCTCCCTGGAACCCAGATTTGGGTAACGGTCGCTATAAAAATCCGATTTTATGCGCTGATTATTCCGATCCTGACATTGTGCGCGTCGGCGATGACTTTTATATGGTGTCGTCCAGCTTTAACCACATGCCCGCGCTACCGATCCTGCATTCTCAGGATTTGGTGAACTGGACGCTGATCAATCACGTATTCAGCCGGTTCGATCTGCCAGGATATGAACAATTTCAGCCGGGAAAAGGCGTATGGGCACCCAGTATTCGTTACCATGCTGGAAAATTTTGGGTATTTTTCAGCACGCCAGATGAAGGGATCTTTATGTCACAAACTGACGATCCCAGAGGCAGATGGAGCACACCACATTGTCTGAAACAGGTTAAAGGTTGGATCGATCCGTGTCCGTTCTGGGATGATGACGGCACAGCTTGGCTAATCCACGCTTTCGCCTTCAGCCGCAGCGGTAAGAAACACCTTCTGCAACTGTGCAGAATGGCAGAAGATGGTCGTTCCCTGCTTGATGAAGGAAAGATCGTCGTCGATGGTCGGGCAACGCAACCCACTATTGAAGGGCCGAAGCTGTATAAGCGCAACGGCTGGTATTACATTTTCGCACCGGCGGGTGGCGTACCCACCGGCTGGCAAACGGTGCTACGTGCACGTTCACTGAATGGGCCGTGGCAAAGCAGGATCGTACTGCATCAGGGCACCACATCGGTTAATGGTCCGCATCAGGGGGGTTGGGTCGAATTAGATAACGGTGAAAGCTGGTTTGTACATTTTCAGGATCGCCATGCCTATGGACGAGTCGTCCACCTACAGCCGATGCGCTGGCAGGACGACTGGCCGCTGATCGGTGAACAGCATAACGCACAAGGATTAGGCCAACCGGTTCTGGAAGCCGTCAAGCCTCGCGTAAGCTCCCCGGTTAGCACGCAGCAGCCCTCAACCTCCGATGATTTTTCTTCGACAACGCTGGGGCGACAGTGGCAATGGCAAGCAAACCCCGATGAACGCTGGTTAGCGCATACCCAACCGGGGCTTAAGCTATTCTGCCAAACTATGCCGATTCGTGGAGGTGAGCCTTCATGGTATGACGTACCGAATTTGCTGATGCAAAAATTTCCGGCTGAGGAATTCGAAGTGACGACGAGCCTGGCGCCAATGTTAGAGCAGGTGGGCGATCGCTGTGGCCTGATTATTTATGGCGAACGTTTCGCTTTCCTCGGCGTAGAGAAAAGCGCAGAAGGTCTTGAATTAGTGACCGGATTCGGCTGGATGAGTGATGCACAGCAGTTGGAACAACACCAGAAGACGTTAGCGGTGTTATCTGGGCAGTTGAACATCACTCTGCGCGTCACCGTGCGGCAAAACGCCATTTGCCAGTTTGCCTGGCTAGGCGATGACGGGAAATATTGTTTGCTTGACGATAGCTTCGCAGCAGGACCTGGCAAATGGGTGGGTGCTAAAGTGGGGTTGTATGCGCTGACAACGGCATCGGGAAATAGCACAAGTCACGCTTGGGTCAAAGAGGTGAAAATTACCGCTATCGATCACTAACCCAATAGCGGCTATAGAGAAGTCACGAGTTTGGCTGCTTGCGCTTCGGTGCAGCGCTGGTATCGCATTGTTTAGTATTAAATACCGAGAGCATCAGCAGCCTGCTCGCCTTCCGCCTTGGAAAAGTTTGCATAGGTCAGCGCATCAAGTAGCGCAGCCCGATCGATCGTCGGATAAATATCAGAGCGCTGCAAAAGCTGGCCGATTTCCTGAACCGTCAACTGAGGGTAGATGGCGTGTGATGCAACGGCGATGTCGCGGGCAGCGTAACCTAGTTTGCGTAAAATCACCGCAATCTGCTGGTGTGTTATCGCATCTTGATACACGGTATAAAGCACATCGGCAATGAGTGTTGACGTCAAAACTGAAATGCGGGACACATCACCCGCTCGTCCGCCCAATGCCTGAAGGATGTGCTCGACGGCCTGTTCTGGCGTTTTTCCCTGCGCCTGTTGTGAAGCCAGTACGGAAACCAATTTATTTTTTATTTCATCATTCGCCATCATTCGGTTCCTTCATACATTCATTACAGATGTTATTTTTAATACCAGCACGCTACCTGTCATGGCGGCAATGAGCAAACAAAATCATGCATCAGTACTCTTGAATAGGTACAAAAAGACACCAACCTGCTTTGAGGCGTATAATAACGCCCATCTTTCGGAAACGCGGCTCTTCCTCATCACGAAAGCAACGTACAGAAAGATCGCTTGAAGTATGACGGAGTATCTCCTAAATAATTCGAGTTGCAGGTAGGCGGCGACGCAGCGAGTCCCCAGGAGCTTACACCAGTAAGTGACTGGGGTGAGCGACAAATCAGCGTCTAGCTGATTTGAACGCCGCTTGCGGCGGCCCTTTAGGGCGAGGCCATAAGTTGGCCGAGTAACAAAGCCAACGCACATGCAGCTTGAAGTATGACGGAGATAAAACACATATTGATACAACTCCGCATACATCGCTCCCCCCTCTTTTTTCCTGAAATGCGATAATCCTCCGATAAAAATCGTATTTTCGTTTATGCCCTGCCATTTTCATCGCCCGAAAAGACCATGTAAAATAAAGGGCTTCGTGAGCAAGAAGGCTATAAGTCATGATCACCACCGACGGTAATAACGCAGTCGCCTCTGTGGCGTGGCGAAGCAATGAAGTCATCGCCATCTACCCCATCACTCCCAGTTCCAGCATGGCTGAACACGCGGCTGCCTGGTCGAGCGACGGTGGGCTGAACATATGGGGAGACACGCCACACGTTGTTGAAATGCAATCGGAAGGCGGCGCGATCGCTACCGTCCACGGCGCATTGCAGACAGGTACACTCGCCACCACGTTTACCTCATCGCAGGGTTTGCTGCTGATGATCCCCACGCTATATAAGCTGGCTGGTGAGTTAACACCGTTCGTATTGCACGTCGCTGCCCGTACAGTTGCTACGCATGCACTTTCCATCTTTTGCGATCATTCGGACGTCATGGCGGTACGTCAGACAGGCTGTGCCATGCTGTGCGCCAGCAATGTGCAGGAAGCGCAGGACTTCGCGTTGATTTCACAGATTGCCAGTTTGAACAGCCGCCTACCGTTTATCCATTTCTTCGACGGTTTCCGTACCTCACACGAAATCAATAAAATTGAGCCGCTGAGTGATGAGGTTATCCACCAACTTCTACCACAGCAGGCTATTGATGCACACCGTGAGCGAGCACTCACACCAGAACGTCCGGTGATTCGTGGTACGGCATCTAACCCAGATACTTTCTTCCAGGCGCGTGAAGCCACCAATCAGTGGTATGACGCCGCTTATGAGCACATCGAACAGGCGATGAATGATTTCGCCGCTGCCACAGGACGCCAGTACCAGCCGTTTGAATACTATGGCCACCCAGAAGCGACAAGAGTCGTCATTCTAATGGGTTCTGGCGTCGGCACCTGCGAAGAAGTGGTTGATACCCTGTTGACGCACGGCGAGAAAGTTGGCGTAGTGAAAATTCGCCTGTACCGTCCGTTCTCCGCCAAACATCTGCTGGCCGTCATTCCACAGACGGCAAAGAGTATTGCGGTACTGGATCGAACTAAAGAGCCGGGTGCACTGGCAGAACCCCTGTATCTCGATGTGATGACCACGCTGGCAGAGGCGTTCTCCGCAGGTGAGCGTTCACTTATGCCACGTGTGATTGGCGGTCGTTACGGACTGTCTTCCAAAGAATTTACCCCGCAGTGCATACAGGCCATCTTTAATGAGTTAGCGCTTGCTAACCCACGCCCCCGTTTCACCGTCGGGATTTATGACGATGTCACCAATCTGTCTCTGCCGCTGCCGGAACAGCACTTTCCAAGCAGCGCCTCACTCGAAGCCTTGTTCTACGGTTT
The DNA here is from genome assembly GCF_012427845.1 of Pectobacterium punjabense. Classification (NCBI taxonomy): domain Bacteria; kingdom Pseudomonadati; phylum Pseudomonadota; class Gammaproteobacteria; order Enterobacterales; family Pectobacteriaceae; genus Pectobacterium; species Pectobacterium punjabense. The sequence goes on along the minus strand of NZ_CP038498.1, from coordinate 892,423 downwards.
GGGTAGTGACGGCACCGTTTCTGCGACCAAGAACGCCATCAAAATCGTCGGTGAAACCACGCCGATGTTTGTACAGGGCTACTTTGTCTATGACTCGAAGAAAGCCGGTAGTCTGACGGTTTCCCACATGCGTGTTGGTCCGCATCCGATAAACTCAGCTTATCTGATCGATCAGGCTGATTTTGTCGCCTGCCATCAGTGGCAGTTTATCGACAAGTACAGCATGGTCGAACGACTAAAGCCCGGCGGCGTTTTCCTGATTAACTCGCCGTATAGCAGCGATGACCTGTGGCACCGATTGCCACAGGAAGTGCAAGCTGGGCTTAATCAGCGTAATGCTCGTGTGTACAGTATCAACGCGGCCAAAATTGCCCGAGAGTGCCATCTGGGCGCACGTATTAACACCGTGATGCAGATGGCGTTCTTTCACTTGTCGCAGATTCTGCCAGCAGATGTAGCGGTAGAAAAACTCCGTACCGCCATCGCCAAGAGCTACGGCAGTAAAGGTCAAGAGTTGGTTGAGCGTAACTGGCAGGCGCTGAGCGCCACGCTGGAAGCACTAGCGGAAGTCCCACGAGAAGCCGTCAATCCAGACAGCCCGCAACGCCCACCGGTGGTTTCTGACGCCGCACCCGATTTCGTCAAGACCGTCACAGCGGCCATGCTGGCTGGGCTGGGTGATACGCTGCCCGTTTCTGCGCTGCCACCCGATGGCACCTGGCCGACTGGCACCACCAAGTGGGAAAAACGCAATATCGCGGAAGAAATTCCGCTGTGGCAACCGCAGCTCTGTACGCAGTGTAACCACTGTGTCGCCGCCTGCCCACATTCGGCCATCCGCGCTAAAGTTGTCCAGCCCGATGCAATGGAGAATGCGCCTGCTTCGCTGCAATCATTGGATGTAAAAGCACGCGACATGCGCGGCCAGAAATACGTGTTGCAGGTCGCTCCAGAAGACTGCACTGGCTGTAATTTATGTGTTGAAGTCTGTCCGGCCAAAGACCGTCAGAACCCAGAAATCAAAGCCATCAATATGGAATCCCGTCTGGATAATCTGGCGGCGGAAAAAGAGAACTTCGATTTCTTCCTGCAACTGCCGGAAATCGACAAATCCACGTTGGAACGTATTGATATCCGTACTTCTCAGCTGATTTCACCGCTGTTCGAGTATTCCGGTGCCTGTTCCGGCTGTGGCGAAACGCCGTACATCAAGCTGTTAACCCAGCTCTATGGCGATCGTCTGCTGGTAGCGAATGCGACGGGCTGCTCGTCTATTTATGGCGGTAACCTGCCTACTACGCCGTGGACCACCGATGCCAACGGTCGCGGCCCAGCCTGGGCTAACTCGCTGTTCGAGGATAACGCCGAATTCGGTCTGGGCTTCCGTCTGAGCGTCGATCAACACCGTCAGCGCGCCGTACGCTTGCTCAATAAACTGGCACCACAGCTGCCGCAAGATCTGGTCAGTGCCTTGCAGGAAGCGTCCATCGCGCCTGATTTGCGCCGTCAGCAGATTGAGCAACTACGTGAATTGCTAAAAGCCGTCAATGATACCGACGCCAAGGTGCTGGCGAACGAAGCCGACCACTTTGTCGATAAATCCATCTGGCTCATCGGTGGTGACGGCTGGGCGTATGACATCGGCTATGGCGGATTGGATCACGTTATGAGCCTGAGCGAAAACGTCAACGTACTGGTGCTGGATACGCAGTGTTACTCCAATACTGGCGGCCAGCAGTCCAAAGCGACACCGCTAGGCGCCGTGACTAAATTTGGTGAGAAAGGGAAACGCAAAGCGCGTAAAGATCTGGGCATCAACGTCATGATGTACGGCCACGTGTATGTTGCACAGATCTCGCTGGGTGCACAGCTGAATCAAACGGTGAAAGCGATTCAGGAAGCGGAAGCCTGGCCGGGTCCGTCACTCATTATCGCCTACAGCCCGTGTGAAGAACACGGTTACGATCTGGCATTCAGCCACGATCAGATGCGTCAGTTGACGGCAACCGGCTTCTGGCCACTCTATCGCTTCGATCCACGTCGTGCCGAAGAAGGGAAAGCGGCGTTGGTGACGGATTCTCGTCCGCCATCAAGCAGCCTGAGTGAAACGCTGCTGAAAGAGCAACGCTTCCGCCGCCTGAATAGCATGATACCGGAAGAAACCGCACAGCTCTATGAAGAAGCAGAGCTGGATCTGCGCCGCCGCTTTGACTTCCTGACCATGATGGCAGGCAAGGCAGAGAAAAGCCCACAGGAATAACTTTTCCCCCCAAACCGGCTTCGGCCGGTTTTTTTATATCCATATTTTCCTATCCAAACGGGAGGAAGAACTAAGCATCCGCCGCTGATAACCCAGTTTGTCAGGCTGGGTAAAGAAGGGCTGACAAGAGGCGCGTTACCTTATACTTTATGGGATTATTCGCTCGTTACGGTGTTAAATCGATCTCAACGTTGCAGAGGATGAAACATGAAAGGAAAGTTCGCACCATCGCAGATTGCACTGCACTGGCTGGTTTTTATATTGCTCGTTGTTACCTATGCCACAATAGAATTACGCGGATTTGCTGAACGGGGTTCACTGCTGCGCACCGTGATGATCGTGACGCATTTTAGCTGTGGCGTAGCCATACTGGTTCTTATGCTGGCTCGTCTGTTCTTACGCCATCGACACACTTCACCCGCGATTACACCACCACCGTCCCGTTTGCAGAGTGCGCTGGGTTCACTCACCCACGCTATCATTTATCTACTGTTTATCACGCTGCCGATACTGGGCGTAGCCTCGCGTTACTACAACGGCCGGGACTGGATGCTTTTTGGTATCGGTATGCCAACATCAAGCACGCCGAATTTCGAACTGGCCGAAACGCTGATTGGCTGGCATGAAACGCTGGCACCGCTAGGATACTGGCTCATTGCACTGCATACCGCAGCCGCCCTGTTCCACCACTATATTATGAAAGACAACACGCTGCTGCGCATGATGCCAGCCAAGCGTGATTAATCAGGCAACGAAGGAGCAAGAATGAAAGTCGCGCTGGGACAATTCGCCGTTGACCGTGAGTGGCAACAAAACGCCACGACCATTGCTGAATTTATGTCAGCAGCACAGCAAAACAGTGCCGATCTGCTGGTGCTGCCTGAAGGTGTGCTGGCTCGCGATATCACTAACCCGAATATGGTGCTCACCGCCGCTCAACCGCTCGATGGCCCGTTTGTGTCGCATCTGCTGGAGGCCAGCAAAGGCAGTGACATGACAACCATGCTGTGCGTGCATATCCCAAATGGCGAAGGAAAAGTCTGGAACACGCTGCTGGCGCTGCGTAACGGTGAGATTATTGCTCAATATCGAAAGCTGCATCTGTACGATGCATTTTCCGTACAAGAGTCGGAAAACGTTCTGGCAGGCGAAGCCATCCCGCCGTTATTAACCATCGCTGGGTTAAACGTCGGGCTGATGACCTGCTATGACATTCGCTTCCCTGAGCTTGCACGTCGCCTGGTACTGGACGGCGCAGATGTACTTGTTCTCCCTTCTGCCTGGATTAAGGGGCCGCTAAAAGAAGCGCATTGGGAGCTACTGGTACGTGCAAGAGCACTGGAAAACACGACCTATCTCGTCGCCGTTGGCGAATGCGGCGTCAAAAATATCGGCAACAGTATGGTCGTCGATCCTTTAGGCGTTGTCGTGGTTCAGGCACCGGAAACACCCGCGCTCGTCTATGCCGATATTCAGTCAGAACGGCTGGCGCACGCCCGTCAGGTTCTTCCGGTACTCGCTAATCGACGCTTTCAAAAACCCATGCTGGAAGGGGAAAACTGAGTCAGCGATAGACTGGATAAGCCAGCTATCTCATTGGCGCATCAAAAAGTGTGATTAGTTGCACATGTTGTTTCCCTAGAAGACCATTCTGCACATATAATGCGCATCCGGTCTTTATCGACCCAAGCAGCCCGGCCTCCCTATTCGGAGGCGCATTTATCACTCAAATAAAGAAATGAAAATGAGTATTCGCGCGATCTTTACTTTAGTTTTTGCAGCTGCCGCATTCAGCCAGGCCGCTTTTGCCGTTGTTTATCCCCTGCCCGCGGCTAATAGCCGACTGGTAGGCGAGAATATCGAAATCACCATACCGGAAGATAGCACGCAGCCGTTGGAGCATTTTGCCGCACAGTTCCAAATGGGACTAAGCAACATGATGGAAGCCAACCCAGATGCGGACGTCTACCTGCCCGTTCCCGGCAGTAAAATGGTGATCCCTCATCAGTTAATTCTGCCAGATGCACCGCGTGAAGGCATTGTCATCAACAGCGCAGAAATGCGTCTGTATTACTACCCGAAAGGCTCCAAGACCGTGGTCGTACTGCCTATCGGTATTGGCGAATTGGGTAAAGATACGCCGATTAACTGGACAACCTCCGTTCAGCGCAAGAAAGCAGGTCCAACCTGGACGCCAACCGCCAAAATGCACGCAGAATATGCGGCACGCGGTGAAACGCTGCAAAAAGTATTCCCAGCAGGCCCAGATAACCCAATGGGACTGTATGCACTGTACATCGGTAACCTGTACGCCATCCACGGCACCAACGCCAATTTCGGTATTGGCTTACGCGTAAGCCACGGCTGTGTGCGTCTGCGTGCTGATGATATTAAATATCTATTCAACACTGTTCCGGTCGGTACACGTGTTCAGTTCATCAATGAACCAGTGAAAGCCACCGTTGAGCCAGATGGTTCACGTTATGTCGAAGTTCACAATCCGCTGTCCCGTACGGTAGAAGAATTCCATTCTGATTCTCCAGCACCGATCAGCATGACGCCAAAAGTGAGCAAAGTTCTGGCTGATGCCAGCGTGAACACCAGTGAAGTGGATCAGGCAATTCAGAGACGTTCTGGTATGCCGACCAAAATCAATGGTCTGATCGAACAAGCCACGCCTGCCATTCCGGTTGAATCTGTTGCTGCGCCAATCACTCCAGAAGCACAGCCGCAAGATAGCCTTAATGCGGACCAAAATACCGCGCCAGTTGAGTCACAAGCGACGACGGCAGAGGCCAACGCCAGCCGTTCGTAATCGTCATAACGCGTTGGAAACCGACTCAGGTTTCCAACGCGTTTCTCAAACGCCAGACGGTTTAATTTTTCTGCGAGGCTTCCAGCGCCTGCGCCACATCAGCGATGATGTCGTCAATGTGCTCGATACCCACTGAAATTCTAACCAAATCTTCACTCACTCCCGCTTTCGCCAGCTCTTCCGCATTCAGTTGCCGATGTGTCGTACTTGCAGGATGACACGCAAGCGATTTGGCATCACCAATATTAACCAGTCGTAAGATCATCTTCAGTGCATCAATAAAATGACCACCCGACGCTTTCCCGCCTTTAATACCAAAGCTGATAATCCCAGATGCCTTACCTGAGGTAATTTTGTCGCAGTTCGCTTTGTATGGGCTATCCGGCAACGCGCCATAGTTCACCCACGTCACCAGCGGATGCTGATTCAGATAGCCAGCCAGCGCCTCCGCATTGCTGCAATGGCGTTCGATGCGCAGGCTGAGGGTTTCCAATCCCTGCAACAACAGAAACGTGCTGTGAGGAGAAAGCGCCGCCCCCGTGTTGCGCAAAGGCACCACGCGGCAACGCCCAATATAGGCTGCCGGACCGAAAGCATCGGTGTACACCACTCCGTGGTAAGAAGGATCGGGTTCATTTAATAACGGGAAACGCGCTTTATTCGCGACCCAGTCAAACTTGCCAGAATCGATAATCGCACCGCCGATCGTGGTGCCATGACCGCCAATATATTTGGTCAGCGAGTGGACAACGATATCTGCACCGTGCTCAAAAGGCCGGCACAGCACAGGAGTCGCCACTGTGTTATCGACAATCACCGGGACGCCGTGGCGGTGCGCAATCTCCGCAATTTTGGCAATGTCTACAATATTTCCCGCAGGATTCCCGATAGATTCGCAAAAAACAGCGCGAGTGCGCTCATCAATCAGCGATTCTAACGTTGTAAAGTCATCGAAAGAGGCCATCCGTACTTCAACCCCCTGACGCGGCAATGTGTGAGCAAACAGGTTATAGGTGCCGCCATACAGCTGGCTGGTGCTGACGATATTGTCACCAACCTGCGTGAGAGCCTGAAGCGAATAGGTAATTGCCGCCATGCCGGATGAAAGCACCAGCGCACCAATTCCCCCTTCGATCGCCGCCAAGCGCTGCTCCAGCACCGCGTTCGTCGGGTTCATGATGCGGCTATAGATATTGCCTGCCACCTTTAGATCAAACAGATCGGCACCGTGCTGCGTGTCGTCAAAGGTGTAAGAGGTCGTTTGATAAATCGGCACAGCAGCGGACTTCGTTGTCGCTTCAGACTCATAACCATGATGGAGCGCAAGGGATTCAAGTTTCATCTTACAGACCTTGTTGTTGATCGTTGGAGTGAGGAAAATATTGAGACAAAATAGCAGACTACAATCGGGAAAAGCACTTGATGATGTAGAAGAAATGGAGATAAGTTAGTAAAAACAAGACTAAATTTCAGCGTTACATTATTACGCTGGAGCCCCCTCACAAAACCGCACGCTGCCGCTGAACAGAATCTAAAAAAGTACTCAAATTTGCGCAGAGAAAAAAACGTGCGCGCCGTAACCTATCTGCGCGTAGCGTATTGCACCGCCGGCAAATCACAGCTACTTTTAACCTCATGGATCTCCCCACCCAAAAGCGCAATAAATGACTGATAAAATAAAAAATATCGCCACCTGCGAACTACCCGGTACCGTTCAATTCCCCCACTACGATCGCCAGGCGCTGAAGCCGCGTATCGTCCATATCGGTTTTGGCGCTTTTCATCGCGCTCATCAGGCGCTGCTCACCGATCGCGTACTGAATAGGGTGGGAGGTGACTGGGGGATTTGTGAAGTTGTGCTATTCAGCGACGACACCATGATCAACGCACTTCGTCAGCAGGATCATCTGTTTACCGTGCTGGAAAAAGCCGCAACGGGCAATCAACCCATTGTCGTCGGTGCCGTATGCGAATCGTTACATGCCAAAATAGAAGGCATTGACGCCATTATTGAGAAACTCGCGGCGCCAGAAACGGCCATCGTTTCCCTGACGATTACCGAAAAAGGCTATTGCATGGACGGTGCGAGCGGCAAGCTGGATCGTACCAATAAACTGATTCAGCAGGATCTTGCCGATCCACGCCATCCCGCCTCCGTACCGGGGTTACTGGCGGAAGCGTTGCGCTTGCGCCACGAACGTGGGATTGCACCGTTCACCGTACTCTCCTGTGATAACGTGCCAGAGAATGGCAAAACGGCCAAAGCCGCCGTGCTGGAATCCGCGGGGATCAACGATCAAAACCTGATCGATTGGATCAACGCTAATGTTTCCTTCCCCAACACAATGGTGGATCGCATTGTCCCTGCTGCGACGCCTGAAGCGTTGCAGGAAATTGCCGATCACCTTGGCGTCGCCGATCCCTGCGCGATAGCCTGTGAGCCCTTTATTCAATGGGTAATTGAAGATCGCTTCACTGCCGGACGTCCAGAGTGGGAAAAGGCGGGCGTACAACTGGTGCATGATGTCCTGCCGTTTGAGGAAATGAAGCTGCGCATGTTGAACGGCAGCCACTCATTTTTAGCCTATCTTGGCTATCTCGCCGGGTATGATCACGTCAGCGATTGTATGAATGATGAGAACTATCGCCGAGCCGTGTCCCACCTGATGTTGCTAGAGCAGGCACCGACGCTCAGCGTGGTAGATATCGATCTGAAAGACTACGCCGTTCAACTACTTACCCGCTTTTCCAATCCGGCACTCAAGCATCGAACCTGGCAGATCGCGATGGACGGTTCACAGAAGCTGCCTCAACGTATGTTGGAATCCTTGCGTTGGCATGTGCGCAATGGCGGAGACTATCGCGCTCTAGCCCTGGGGATCGCAGGCTGGATGCGCTATGTCAGCGGAAAAGATGATGCAGGTAACCCAATCGAAATTCGCGATCCGCTAGCTGACAAGCTCGGACACATCGTTGCGGAAACCTCAGATAGTGCCGAGCGGGTCAGTGCGTTTCTCAATATTCGCTCTATTTTCGGCGAGGATCTGCCAGCAAACCACGATGTATTTAACGCCATCGCACAGGCTTATTTGAAGCTGCGCGATCACGGTGCCCAAAACACCGTGGCTGCACTGGTACAAGACATTAAATAACAATAAACCCAAGCAGGCCAAGGTACAACGCACTCTGGACACCCAACGCCAGAGTGCGGCTTTTACCTTTTGTTTCATCCAGCCACGGCAGCGCTGACCAGCTCATTCCCCCACCGATCACCGCAATCACCAACATCGCTGCGGCAACCAACCAGACAAGCTTATCCAGCAGCGAATTGGGGAACAGTATTTGCAACGCAGAAACCACAAGAAACAACGTGACGCAGCGTAATACCCCGACCACAATACCTGCGCGATCTCTCAACCCACGCGGCGCGGACGCCGGTAACCAAGCCTGAAAAGCAAACAACCCAACCACAGCAATAAAAATCACATAAATAATGGCATAGACCAGCAAATGACTCACGTTACGGCTCCTGATGAGGGAATACGATAAAGCACACTGCTCGGGATGATGACGACATTTCCTCTATGAGGTCAATGCGTTATTGCACACCACGCTATCGATTTGTGGGGCAGCGCTCACTATTGCCTCGTCACCCCGCTTGCATGCCGATCACTTCACTGTAATAAATCTACACATTTTGTAAATTAAGAACATAAAAAGAAAATCAAAAAACAATAAAAAGCAAATTAAAATATCTAATTTCATGATCAACCTGACAGATCGCCATTAAAAGCACTCAAAAGCGTGATCGTCAGTTTACTTTCTTTTCAATAGAGCAAATTATAAAGAAATGATAGTTCAATCGAACTGAAATATTGTTTCATATTTGTAATTAGGCTGATCATGAATAAACCAATCTCTTTTAAACACACCTTCTGCTACGGCAGCGCAAACCTGCTTGGCAGTGGCGCGCTCGCTATCAGCGGCGCATGGCTGATGTACTTTTACACCACATTTTGTGGGTTAACATTGGTTCAGGCTGCTGCTATTTTTTCTGTCGCCAGCATCATTGATGCTATCAGTAACCCTATCATGGGATACATCAGCGATAACTTCTACAACACCCGTATTGGTCGCCTGTTTGGCCGCCGACGCTTCTTTATTTTGCTAGGTGCACCGCTGGTACTGGTTTACCCCATGCTGTGGGTTGAGGGTTTTGGCTTCTGGTACTATCTGGCGACATACGTGCTGTTCGAGCTGATTTATACCTCGATCATGGTGCCGTATGAAACGCTGGCTACCGAGATGACTTCCGACTTTAAACTGCGCTCTAAGCTGACAGGTTCTAAAGCCATTTTCGGTAAAATCGCCAACTTCCTGGCAGCGTTCATTCCAGGGCAGTTTATTGCCATCTACGGTAAAGATTCTGCAACGCCATTCTTCTACACCGGACTGGTCTATGGTGCCATCATGTGTGCGGCAATGATCGCGCTGTATATGACATCCTGGGAGCGTCCGGTAAACGAAATCGTACGTGAAAGCACGTCCAGCCTGTGGCAAGCCATGAAAAAGCTGAGCGTGGATATGGTCTCTACCTTCCGCCTGCGTATTTTCCGCAAGCATCTGGGGATGTACCTGTTTGGCTTCGGCGCGGAATGGCTTTTCGCTTCCGCGTTTACCTACTTCATCGTCTTTGGTCTGAAACAAAACACGGCGCTGGTGTCACACCTCAACAGTTTCAGCTCCGTCATGCAGCTTATTTCTACCGCAGCCTTCATCGGTATTTGCGTGAAAATGGGCTTCGCACGACCGTTCCGTCTGGCACTGATGGTGGTGATTGTCAGCGTATTGGCCTATGCCGCGCTCTATTTCACAAACTGGTCAGAAGACATGACCATCTTCGTTCTGTTTGCGATTACCGCTGTATTTGGTCTGAGCACTGGTGGTATCTACTACATTCCCTGGACGGTTTATACCTTCCTGGCCGATGTGGATGAAGTCCTGACTGGACGTCGCCGTGAAGGCATTTACGCAGGTGCAATGACGTTTGCTGGCAAAATGGTGCGTTCCGTCATTGTCTTCGCGATGGGTTGGACGCTGAGCCAATTTGGGTTTGTCTCCGGGCAGTCAGTACAGCCGGAATCTGCCGTACAGGCGATTGTTGGCGTGTTCTCACTGGGCGTTATCGCTCTTGCGCTGGTTGCGATTTACTACACGACGCAGATGAAACTGGATCGTAAGAACCACGCCATTCTGCTGGAAGAAATTGCACGTATCAAAGCGGGTGGCGCCATTGCCGATGTACCCGCTCATGCTCGTGCAGTCGCAGAAGAGCTGACAGGTTGGGAATATGAGAAGTGCTGGGGCAACAACCCGTTAGGTGTTCAGTCAGAAGAGACGAAACCTCAGGTTGCAACGGCGCAACATTAATCGAAGCCAATCATTTATACAGACGTTTATTGAAAACCATCAGCCCAATCTCGTATTGGGCTGATTTATTTTGGCTTTTTGACTCGCAGAGCAAGCAAGATATGGCAGGCGATCGCGTCAATCACCAGCCAGAGTGCAGGATTAAATCAGTGACGCTTCTTTCAACTCACTTTTCAGGTAGGCGTAGTATATCGGCGCGGCAATCACACCGGACAGACCAAATGCCGCTTCAAACACCAGCATCGCCAGTAGGATTTCCCACGCGTGTGCCTTGATCCTCGTCCCGACTATTTGTGCATTCAGGAAATACTCAAGCTTGTGAATCAGCATTAAATACACCAGCGCAACCAACGCTATCGGCAACGAAAGGGATAAACCAGAAAGAAAAACGATCGAATTAGAGATCAGGTTACCGATAACCGGTAGCAGGCCAAAAACAAAGGTGAGCACCACCAGCGTTTTGGCAAACGGCAGATGAATACCGCACAGCGGCAGAGCGCCAAGAATAAAAATGGCGGACAGTACCGTGTTAACCGCAGAAATTTTTACCTGAGCGAAAACAATGTTGCGAAACGATGCCGACAGCAGTGAAACACGGCGCAGCAACTCCGCTTTTAGCAGTGGCTTTTCCGTATCCTGATCGACGTTATAAAGCGAGACAATCGCGCCAAGCACCATACCGATGAGCATCGTCACAAACCCATGCAGGAAGCTTTTCCCCATGTTCTGCAACATCACAATGTGTGCCTGAACCCATTGCAGCAACTCATGCTGAAGCTCTTCAATACTGACCGGCAAATATCCCGGTAAGTAGTGAACAATCTGCTGCTGGATATCATTAAGGATATAGCCAATACGCACGTTGAACGCCGCGGTATCCTTCATTTCCTGCATCAACAACCCGACCAGACTGCCAAACAATAAGCTCAGCAGGCTGACTACCAGCGTGCTGATTACTGCGACTACAATCCAACGGGCGCGTTTGCCGCTGATGACCCGTTGAAAATAGGGGGTCAGCAAATTGACAATTTCATACACCAAAAAGCCAGCAATGAAACAGGCCAGCAAGCGTAAAGGCAGCAATATAAACAGGCCACCCATGATAAAGAAAAAGCTCAGCAGGCGAGCTTGTTTCAGGTTCAGTAACTGCATGATGACATCCTGTATGAAGAGGCAACGCCGAGAATACCCTTTGTGGAGTATGCTACGCCTTTTTCAGCATCAACAGATTGATATATATGCGCTAGATTTGTGTCTACTCTGCGAGTGATAACCAACCAGATAACAAACGAGGCGTATTTTTGGTGTTTTATCAGCGAAATGCCAGCAGTGTTTTAGCTCGGGCGGATATCAATCCACCAGGAAAAACGCCTTGTCACCTTCACGGGTAACGTCCGTGTCAGTGCATCAAGCAAGCGCTCGGTCTCTTGTAGTGGAAAAACGCCCGAAATTCGTAGATTCACAACAGCAGAATCAACATGAAAATACCCATTGTGATAACGGGAAATTTCATTGATGAACTGCCCTAGCGGCATGCTGTCCGCCACCAGTTGCCCTTTGCGCCAGCTCTGGCGGAAACTCTCAACGGGTGCAGGTTCGCTGCACCTGTCACGGGTAAAAATAACCTGCTGCCCAGCGACTACGCGCTGCGCGGCAGGCACTGCCGTTTGTAGCAAAACCTCACCGCGAAAAACAGAGAGCACGCTGTGGGCGGACGTATAGCGTAGTGCCAATTGGCAGGCGTGCGCCGCAGCAGCGAGATCGCCATGTGGCGTGGTCAACCTGACTGCATGGGCCGTTTGGTTATCCAGCATCAGCTCACCTTTGATCAATTGAAACGTCAGCGGCTGAGACAACGCGGGGTTACCCTGTTGATTCAATGACGAATCCGTATTGAGCCAGAGGGTCATGCCCTTTTCGATGCTAAGTTCACGGGTTTCTCCCGTACCGGTACGGTAATCCGCAGCATAGCTTTCCCACGGCAGACTAAAGCCTACGCCACCGGTGAGACTAGCAATCACCAACAACTTGAGCATACGCCGACGTTCTTCGCCGCGCTTACTCAGCACCGAGGAGGCTAATTGACTGTCTACCGCATGGAAACGGGCATGAATCTGTTCAACCTGCAGCCAGGCAAGACGATGGGAGTCATCTTGATGTAACCAACGCTGCCATGTCTGACGATCGTATTCAGAACAGTCTTCGTCATACAGCGTGGCATACCACTCTGCGGCAGCATAAAGAACGTCTTTCGGGATAGAGGAAGTGATAGAAGAAATCATAAGTCCTGACACAATAGACAATTCAGCATTGCCTGTGCCATATATTTTTTCACCATCCGCTCGGAAACGGCTAATTGTTCAGCCACCTGCCGATAGGTCAAACCGTCAAGATGCACCAGCAAAAATGCCTGACGTACTTTACCCGGTAACGTCGATAGCATCTGTTCTATAGCCAGCAACGCATCAACCACCATAGCCTGCTGTTCCAATGAGGGCGAAAAGGTAAATTCCTGCTCTGCCAGCACCTGAAGATAGGCATGCTCGATATCTTTACGTCGCCAGTGATTCACCATCAACCCATGAGCCACGGTCGTCAGCCAGGCGCGCGGTTCGCGGATGCGATCGGTCTGATGCTGGTAGATCAAACGTAGAAACGTATCCTGTGCCAAATCCGCAGCCTGCTGTGAACACCCCAAACGCCGACGCAACCATGCCTGCAACCAAGCATGGTGGTCATGATAAATTTGCTGAACGCTTAAAGTTTCAGGCTGATTCGGGCAGACAGCAGTGGGACTCTTCACGGTATTCGCTCAATGTGACAGCAATGAAATGATTTTCATTATCATTAACAGCAAAGTCAACGACTATTCACGCCGATCGTACCGATTACAGTAAAACGGAGGGGTTGCATGGCCTGTAATGCAAAAAAGAAAGAAGCCCGAAGGCTTCTTTCAGTCCTATTCGAAGCGGAAGATTACCAGCGATAGCTGACATTCGCGCTAACGTTACGGCCTTCGCCGTAGTAGCACCAAAAATCGCACGCACTGACATACTCACGGTTTGTCAGGTTGGTGGCATTAACCTGCAATCGCCAGTCTTTACTGAAATCATAGGCGATCATCGCATCCCATAACGTATAAGCTGGGACTTTCAAGTTCCGACTTTCAATTTTATCACCGAATGAACTCCCAACGTAACGTACGCCGCTCCCTACCGTCAGCCCTTCAAGTGGGCCAGAGAAAGCGTAGATTGCCCATGCAGAAGCGCTATGTAACGGCAAACCTGCCAGACGTTTTCCCACTTCCTCCACGGTGCCAGACTGCGTTGTCTCAACTTTGTTGTACGTGTAGTTGGCTGTCACTGAAAGACCGGAATACACCTCGCCACTCAGTTCTAACTCAACACCACGAGAGCGTGCTTCACCCGCTTGCACCCGGCGAATAGGGTTATTGATATCTGTCGTCAGGATATTGACCTGATTCAGATTGAAAACGGCAGCTGAAGCATAGCCGTTAAACCCACTCGGGGTGTACTTAACGCCCACCTCAGTTTGCTTGCCCATCGTCGGTTTATATTGCCGTCCTGATGCATCGTAATCGGCGATAGGCAGGAAAGATTCCGCATAGCTGATATAAGGAGAAACTCCATTATCAAACAGATACATCACTCCCGCAGACTTCGTAAATTTGGAATCATCCGTCCGGGAATCAATCCCCATAATTTCATTTTGCGTGCGTGATTTTGACTGGTCGTAACGCCCTCCCAGCAAGAAGATCAACCGTTCATCATATTTGATCTGATTCTGGATATAGTAACCATTCTGATGGCGGTCGGAGCGATGGTAAGAGAGTTGATCGTCACGCAGCATATAGTTGCCATAGACTGGATTGAAAATATCAATCGGGTCGTTAATGAACCGATACTGTGCTGAATTATAAGGTGATAAATCAGCATCGTGACTTTGTGTATTGGCTCGACGATAGTCGAACCCGAGTAGCAGCGTGTTTTCAATATTTTCCCACTGCCATTAGCCAACGAGACGGTTATCGGTAGCCCAGTTTTGCGCAAAGCCGTCGCGGTAGGTCAGCCCACGGTCGGCACGGCGTTCATCTACCATACTTATTGCATAAGCATTACGCAGATCCAAATTCAGATAGGCATAGTTCAGGTTCTGGTGGAACGTCCAGGTGTCGTTCAGATGATGCGTAAACTCATAGCCTAAGTTGAACTGTCGGGTATCGTGGCGGTTCATACCCGGCTCGCCCAGCGACGTTTTATAGCCAACTTTGCCAAACGGCGTGCCATGTAATGTACCGTACGGCAGCTTAAAACCGTTGGTCGTGTCTGACTTCGTATCCATGTAGCTGGCTAACACCGTCAGTTCCGTATTTTCTCCAAGGAACGTAACGCTTGGCGCTAAATAGAAACGTTTGCTCTTCGAGAAATCCATCTCTCCTGAGGTATCACGTGCCAGCGCGACAACACGGTACAGCACCGAACCATCATCATTCAACGGACCTGCACTGTCGACGGCAAGATGGCGATAGTCGTTAGAGCCATATTCCAGCTCCACTTTTCCCTGCGGCAAACGCGTTGGTCGTTTAGTAATGACGTTAACCAGGCCACCCGGTGGGTTTTGCCCGTACAGAACAGAGGCGGGGCCTTTCAGCACTTCGATACGCTCGACGCCAAATGGCTCAATCTGCTGCCCATAGAACCCATCTTCATTCAGCGTAGCCAGGCCATTTTGGAACCGGGATTGATCGCTAAATCCACGAATAGTCACCCATTCGGCTTTATTATCCGGCCCATATGGCGTAGCCAGAATCCCGCTGCTGTAACGTAGCGCCTGATCGATTTTTTGTGCTCCGCGCTCTTCGATCTGTTTATCTGTCACAACCGCAACCGCACGCGGCGTCTCTGAAATAGGTACATCCAGCTTCATCGCGGTATTCGGTGGTGCAGTGACAACGATCCGATCGTTTTTAGCAGCAACAGGCGCTGAAACTGGCACTGGTTCACTCGCCGTACGCTGTACTAGCGTCACGCTGCCATCGGCACTGAACTGTGCATTTAAGCCACTGCTGCCAAGAATCTGCTGGAAACCTTGCTCAACGCTGTAGTTTCCCTGCAATCCCGCACCACGTTTACCTGCTACTAATGCAGGGTCGTAAGAAAGTAATACACCAGCCTGTTGTGCGAATTGATTGAGTACCTGATTAAGCGGACCTGATGACACCGCGTATGGTTGGACAGATGCAGCATAGACCACTGCCACTGGCAGCACTGAGGCAAACGATGCCCCAAGTACCCCGGCACGTAAAGTACGCGCCAACAGGTGGGTACGAAATTTGACCATTATTTATCCCCTATCGCATAAGAAACGCTTGTTTTCAGAAGCTATGCCAGTTGAGAGCGTAAAAAGGGGAACTAAAAATCGAAAAATAATTGAAATGATGCATTGTGAATAAAACACAACCATTACGGGAAACCTGTTGTCAATATTGGTAAACCATGCCAGAACCAGTAAAAAAATAGCATCATTCTTATCAACATGTACTGCATGGTCGGAAAGGCCATATTGGCTTAATGACATCAATAATTAGACGAGGGTCTACTTATTTCACTTACCGCGAATTCGGATTCAACAGGCTAAAAATAAAGAAATTTTTCAGAGCTTATTACTCGTATTTAATAAACAGCGATGCTTAAAGGAATAATTCGTGAGCAAACACAAGCAAAAGGGAATAGAGAAGAGAAGAATAGGATAAAATCGAAACGTTTCGCTGCTTATTTTAAAGAGGCATATTATATACAATAAAATAGTTAACTCTTTATTTTAACTTGTTTTTCACATCCCTGTGGCTAATGAAGTCGGTGTTTATTCTCCATTAAAGGAAAATGGGTACTGCTTTATCGTTCTACTGTCCGTAAACGAATGTGGTAAACAATCTAAGGCAATCGTTTGCTATTGATAAAACGCACCTATGCTAGCAATAATGGCGTTGTTAATAACAATAATTTTTCTTTTGCCATTATCTTGCACTGGAAAATGCGCGAGTCTACGCTTCCGGTCAGATAGTCTACGATTCTTCAAACTTATGAAGCCAAATTTGTTGAAGGCTCAACCGTCTCTTGGTTCAGGATTAGCAAAGAAAGTACCCGGTTTTCAACGTTCAGCTTAGAAAAAGACAGCGTACTGAGCTGCTTTTTCGTAAAGCCATCAGACAACAGATCCGACACCACGCGTGTACTCAACACGTTCGCATTCGTCATAAAGTCGTGATAGGCAAACTTCACATTGATAGGTAGCACATCATCAATTGAGACGGGCGTATTCATTTCAGCACGTAATCCAAAATGGGCGTTGAAGGCAGAATTTGCGCAGACGACTTTACATTTCTCGTCAATCACTGCCACAGCACGCCGATCATTCTGAACTGGTTGAGAAAGCATGCCTAAAATCTCATTCCGGCCAAATATCAGACTCATTGTTTCCTCTGCATCATGCTATGTAAAAAGATATCTCACAGCGCACCATGCCCTCACAGTGCACCATTGATAAGCAATCAACCTACCGGAATACAAAAGGTTTCCGGATTAATAGTGTTCTTCCCTACCCCAGGAAATCACCTGATGAAGAAGGTGAAATCACTAACCAGAACCCTTTACATGTTCTTAGGCTACCAAGGCTCAAACATCTGCCGCCTTACTCGACGTCAGTGATGTTGGGTATATCTATGTTATTTATTTTTGGAAACCGGATATTTCTGAATAAGACACAAAAATAACATTTCACTTTTCTTTGTTGTCAGCAACTTGCTGAGCGGCATCTTTACTCTTTTTAAGAAAGCCAGCATCTGTGCTATGCAACCACCTAGAGTGTAGATTATTCATACTTATCTGCCCGTTGATAATCAGATAAATCTATTTCATTAATAGCCTACATATAATTAACAAATAGAACAAAATATCAACATATGAAACACACTTGAGTGCGCTAAATAGCTGGCTCACGTAGAAATATACTCTGAA
The DNA here is from genome assembly GCF_012427845.1 of Pectobacterium punjabense. NCBI lineage: Bacteria > Pseudomonadati > Pseudomonadota > Gammaproteobacteria > Enterobacterales > Pectobacteriaceae > Pectobacterium > Pectobacterium punjabense. Next base: position 874,881 of record NZ_CP038498.1, on the reverse strand, counting down.
CAGGATTTTTACTATCGGCTGAATAAGCGGGATCTTTATACCCTTTGATCGTAAAGGGCGATCAAAAACTTGATAACGATAGACATAATCTATTGAAAACAATGAATTGATCGTTAATGACATTATAACAGCATAGATAATTCTACTGACTTTCATATTGTGACATACATCACTTATCGCGTTTTGGCTACCCAAAAAAAGCAGCCTGTTTCCTGAACCAAAAGACTATCTTTTAAGTAACGCTTCATTGCTTTTCCTGCATTGCGTGATCAATCGCGCAAAAAAGAAACAAAGATAACGGGTTAACTACAATTAACCATTATTTGACATAGCATTAACATGTTTAAGGAGAAGCGCTATGACACAACATAATAAACACGCCATTCCCGCTACAATTGCGGAAAATGCACTGATAAATGCCCAGCAATACGAAAATATGTATCGGCTGTCCGTTGACGATCCCGTCACCTTTTGGGGTGAACAGGGAAAGATCGTCGATTGGATCAAACCCTATGAAACGATTAAGAACACCTCATTCGACCCTGGCCACATCCGTATCCGCTGGTTTGAAGACGGGACGCTTAATGTGGCAGCAAACTGCCTAGACCGTCATCTGGCAGAACGTGGCGATCAAACCGCCATTATCTGGGAAGGCGATGACGCAACAGAAAGTAAGAAAGTCACCTATCGAGAGCTGCACCAGTCTGTGTGCCGCTTCGCCAATGTGCTGAAGTCACAAGGCGTCAAGAAAGGCGATGTCGTTGCCATTTATATGCCGATGGTGCCGGAAGCAGCAGTAGCCATGCTGGCCTGTGCAAGAATCGGCGCGATTCACTCGGTGATCTTCGGGGGCTTCTCTCCCGAAGCGATTTCCGGGCGTATCATCGATTCCAACGCCAAACTGGTCATTACCGCTGATGAAGGCGTACGTGCCGGACGGGTGATTCCGCTGAAGAAGAATATTGATGAAGCGTTGAAGAATCCGAACGTCACCACCATTTCCAGCGTTATCGTTTTCCGTCGTACGGGAAAGGGCGGTGAATGGAAAGATGGGCGCGATCTGTGGTGGCACGACCTGGTTGAAAAAGCAGACGACCATTGCCCACCAGAAGAGATGAATGCGGAAGATCCCCTCTTTATCCTTTATACATCAGGGTCGACCGGTAAACCCAAAGGCGTACTGCACACCACTGGCGGCTATCTGGTTTATGCCGCGCTGACCTTCAAGTATGTCTTCGACTACCATCATGGCGACATCTACTGGTGTACGGCGGATGTCGGTTGGGTCACGGGGCATAGCTACCTGCTTTATGGCCCGCTGGCATGCGGTGCGATTACGCTGATGTTTGAAGGCGTGCCAACCTGGCCAGATGCCAGCCGTATGGCACAAGTGGTCGATAAACATCAGGTCAACATCCTCTACACCGCGCCGACCGCAATCCGCGCACTCATGGCCGAAGGTGATAAAGCGATCGAGGGTACATCGCGTGAATCGCTCAGGATCATGGGTTCTGTCGGTGAGCCCATCAACCCGGAAGCCTGGGAGTGGTATTTCAACAAAATTGGCAATGGAAAATGCCCTATCGTCGATACCTGGTGGCAGACGGAAACGGGCGGCTTCATGATCACCCCGCTCCCCGGCGCGATCGAGGCAAAAGCGGGCTCCGCGACACGTCCGTTCTTTGGTGTCCAGCCTGCGCTCGTCGACAACCTCGGCAACCCGCAGGCAGGCACCGCTGAAGGCAATCTGGTCATTGTGGATTCCTGGCCGGGTCAGGCACGAACCCTATTTGGCGATCACGACCGCTTTGAGCAAACCTACTTTTCCACCTTTAAAGGCATGTACTTCAGCGGAGACGGCGCACGTCGTGACGAGGATGGTTATTACTGGATCACGGGTCGCGTTGACGACGTGCTGAATGTTTCCGGGCACCGTCTGGGGACGGCGGAAATCGAATCTGCGCTCGTTGCCCACCCCAAGATTGCAGAAGCTGCCGTGGTAGGTATCCCGCACCATATGAAAGGTCAGGCCATTTACGCCTATATCACACTGAACCACGGCGAAGAGCCGTCCAGCGAGCTGTATACGGAAGTGCGCAACTGGGTGCGTAAGGAAATCGGTCCCATTGCCACGCCGGACATTCTACATTGGACAGATTCCTTACCCAAAACGCGATCCGGCAAAATCATGCGCCGTATTTTGCGTAAGATCGCCGCCGGTGACACCAGCAATCTGGGGGATACCTCAACGCTGGCCGATCCTGGCGTCGTCGAAAAACTGCTCGAAGAAAAGCATGCCATGAGTACCGCCTCTCAATAACTACCTGACCCACCGCTCTCTCCATTCCCGTAAGCCATGACGTGGCTTGCGGGGATGTGGCTGGCGCTAAATCAGGCGGTGACTCGCGGTAAGACCCAACCCTACAGATTACTGGAGACTTACGATGAATGATGCCATTTATCAACGGATTGAAAGTAACCCCTTATTCAGAGAACTGGTTAATAAGCGGCAGCGTTTCGCTGCTTTTCTCTCGCTGATCATGCTGGTGCTTTATGTCGGCTTTATTCTGCTCATTGCCTTTGCGCCCGGCTGGTTAGGAACACCGATCAGCCCTGGTTCCAGCATTACCCGCGGCATTCCGATTGGTGTGGGATTGATTGCGATTTCCTTCATTCTGACAGGCGTCTATGTGTATCGCGCTAACGGTGAATTTGATCGTCTGACCAAACAGTTACTGGATGAGGTAAAGCAATGAAAATACGCTTTATGATGCTGTTCGGGCTATTGACGCTGCCGGTGCTTGCGTGGGCGGCGGATGCACTCACGGGAGATGTACAGCGTCAACCGTTGAATATTCAGGCCATCGTGATGTTTCTGCTGTTCGTCGGCGGTACGTTGTATATCACCTACTGGGCATCGAAGAAAACCCGTTCACGTAGCGATTATTATACGGCTGGCGGCAACATTACCGGTTTCCAGAACGGGCTGGCGATTGCGGGCGACTACATGTCCGCTGCCTCCTTCCTCGGGATTTCTGCACTGGTCTATACCTCCGGCTACGACGGCCTGATCTACTCACTTGGCTTTTTAGTCGGTTGGCCAATTATCCTGTTTCTGATCGCAGAGCGGCTGCGCAACCTCGGCCGTTATACCTTTGCTGACGTCGCCTCCTATCGCTTGCAGCAGCGCCCAATCCGTAGCCTCTCGGCCTGCGGCTCGCTGGTGGTCGTGGCCCTGTACCTCATCGCACAGATGGTCGGTGCGGGGAAACTTATCGAACTGTTGTTCGGTCTCAACTACCATGTAGCCGTGGTACTGGTTGGTATTTTGATGGTGATGTACGTGATGTTTGGCGGCATGCTCGCCACCACATGGGTACAGATTATCAAAGCCGTCCTACTGCTATTCGGTGCCACTTTTATGGCCGTCATGGTCATGAAATCCGTCGGATTCAGCTTTGACGCACTATTCAAGCAGGCAATGGCGGTTCACCCAAAAGGTGCCTCGATCATGAGCCCCGGCGGACTGGTTTCTGACCCAATTTCCGCGCTCTCTCTCGGATTAGGTCTGATGTTCGGTACCGCCGGCTTGCCGCACATTTTGATGCGCTTCTTCACCGTCAGCGATGCCAAAGAAGCCCGGAAAAGTGTGTTTTACGCCACAGGGTTCATGGGCTATTTCTACTTCCTGACCTTCATCATCGGCTTCGGTGCCATCCTGTTGGTTAGTGCCAACCCTGCGTTTAAGGACGCGACGGGTGCACTTATTGGCGGGAATAACATGGCGGCCGTGCATCTGGCTGATGCGGTCGGCGGCGACTTCTTCCTCGGCTTTATCTCCGCCGTGGCCTTTGCCACCATTCTGGCCGTCGTCGCCGGGCTAACGCTGGCAGGCGCGTCTGCCGTCTCTCACGATCTTTATTCCAACGTGATTAAGAAAGGGAAAGCGACAGAACGTGATGAGCTGAAAGTCTCGAAAATCACCGTACTGGTGCTGGGTGTGGTGGCAATTTCGCTCGGTATCCTGTTTGAGAACCAGAATATCGCCTTCATGGTTGGGTTGGCCTTCTCTATCGCTGCCAGCTGTAACTTCCCGATCATTATCATTTCCATGTATTGGTCGAAGCTGACGACACGCGGTGCCATGATTGGCGGTTGGGCGGGTCTGTTAACGGCCGTCATTCTGATGATATTGGGGCCGACAATCTGGGTGAAAATTCTCGGCCACGCCACGCCGATTTATCCTTACGATTATCCAGCGCTCTTCTCCATGCTGGTCGCGTTTATCGGTATCTGGTTCTTCTCCATCACCGATCGCTCCGAAGCCGGACAGCAGGAACGCGCTCGCTTCCATGCACAGTTTGTCCGTTCACAAACTGGCGTCGGCGCTTCAAAAGGCAGTTCCCACTAATACCAGCCTCTCTGGCCCGCATTTCGCGGGCCAGTTCCTTTCAGAAACCCAACGCTTCGCGTTGTTGAAAATTGCTCCTGCGATTTTTTATCGTGGGCTATCCCTGCCCACGACCCTTCGGGCCAACGCTTTGCGTTGTTGAAAATCGCTCCTGCGATTTTTTGCGGGACGGATTCCCAATAATAACCTGCATACTTTTCCTCTCTGAACCATTCACTATGGTGTCAGCATACTCATCACAGGGAAGGATGCGATGCAGCCTCACGATGCCATTTTCAAGCAGTTCTTGAGCGATATTGATATCGCCAGAGATTTTCTTGCCGCTCACTTACCACCCGCTATTCAGCAGCAATGCGATTTCAGTACATTACAGTTGGAGTCAGCATCGTTTATCGAAAACACATTACGCTCACGTCTGTCAGACATGCTGTACTCGCTACAAACTCGCTCAGGCTCTGGATATATCTATTGCGTCATAGAGCATCAAAGCCGACCCGACAACCTAATGCCCTTCCGGTTATTACGCTATTGCCTTGATGCGATGCAGCAGCATTTATCACAAGGCCATCGGTCGTTACCCGTCGTCATTCCGCTCCTGTTCTATCACGGCAAACAGAGTCCTTACCCGTATAGCATGCAGTGGTTGGATCATTTCACCAATCCGGAACTGGCAGCACAGATTTACCATCATGCCTTTCCGCTGATAGACCTGACCGTTATTCCAGATGAAGAGATCAAAACGCACCGTCGTGCAGCACTGCTGGAACTTGTGCAAAAACATATTCGCACACGGGATATGCTGGAATTGGCACACGACATCGGGCTATTATTTGAACACTGGAACCTGTCTTTGCCACTGCGGCACGCATTATTACTGTACGTCGCGACAGTGGGCAATACCTCTGACATAGACAGGTTCATTGATTCAGTGGCTGAGCCCCTGTCAACGCATAAGGAGGAGACAATGACCATTGCACAACAATTACACCAAAGGGGATTTGAGCAGGGGATGCAGGCGGGGCTACAAGAAGGACTACAAGAAGGGATGAAATCTAGCGCGCTAAACATCGCCCGCCAGTTGCTGCAAAGCGGGATGGAACAGGAGTTAGTTCAGCGCGTCACACAATTGTCCGATGAAGAGATGGCGCAACTGCTTCGCTGTGAGCAAAAATAATTTTTTATCGTGGGCTATCCCTGCCCACGACCCTCCGGGCCAACGCTTCGCGTTGTTGAAAATTGCTCCTGCACTTTTTTATCGTGGGCTATCCCTGCCCACGACCCTCCGGGCCAACGCTTCGCGTTGTTGAAAATTGCTCCTGCACTTTTTTATCGTGGGCTATCCCTGCCCACGACCCTCCGGGCCAACGCTTCGCGTTGTTGAAAATTGCTCCTGCACTTTTTTATCGTGGGCTATCCCTGCCCACGACCCTTCACGTTATGGAAACCGCGTTTATTCCTCGCTTAACGTCACTACGTCATACATCACGCTGCCGCCTTTTAATTGCAGTGTGATGGTGTTGTTGCCATTTTTCAGGAAACGGGATGACACTGGGATACGGGCAATGTGATAGCGACCACTCTGTAGCGCACCGCGATAGATGGCTTTGTCATTGTCGTAAGTCAGCGTCTCCAGCGTTGTGCCGTTTACCATTACCGCCAGTTGCGGCGTGGACGGTTCGCTCATGCCGCTGTTGCTGGCTGCCGCCAGTGCGATGTTCAGGAAATAGGTTTTCTTCTCCGGCCGCAGAGCAAAACGGATATCCCATTTTCCCGGTTTGGTCTGTGCGTAATACCAGTCGCGCTGATAGTCGCTGCGGCCAATATCGAACGTCAGATTTGCCGGAACCTCATGCTGCCAGCGGGTATTGCGCGCCTCGTTACCAAAGCGAAATTCGCTCGCCAGCCGATTTGCCTGTCCAATCGCCCAAACCACCGGTTCAGCGTTCGGCAGCGTTATCACCGGCAACGCTTGCTTATCACCGGAAACGGACAGCGTTTGCTCTGCCAATACCCCTGGCTGAGTACCGCTATTGGCGTACACGGTTAGATGGTAATTGCCCGGACGGACATGAGGAATAGCAAAATGTCCCTGTGAGTCTGTCGTTGCCTGATACGAATAACCGCGGGTCTGCACATCAAACGGTTCATCCAATGATGATGAAAGCACGACGGTGACGGGCTGCTGGCTAGCAACGCGTCCGCTAACCTGCGTGCGTTCGAGCGCATAGCGAGAATCGTTCACCCATTGGTACGGCCAACTAACCGTTTCTGTCAGCGCCTGACGCTGTGCATCCGCTAGCATCTGCCTGGTATCGCCTTGGTTAATGTAGAGCAGCCACGGTCCGTAGAATTTTTTCCAGCCCGGCGGAGCTTTCATATCCGGCGTACCAAAGTGCGAACCCGTCATATAGTTCAGAATGATCGCATCCTGATGCACCAGCAAATCCTGCTTAAGCGCATCGCCGGAGAAATACTCCCGATTGCCGTGAATCAGCCATGCGCCTACGCCGTTACCGAAAACGCCCCAGAAAGGCGCTGCACGCATGTAGCCAGCGAAATCATATTTGGAATAGATACTGCCATCCGGCAGTCGCCAGGTTTCATCCTGCACCTTTGGTGAGGCCTCAAGCTGGCTATAAAGTAGCGGTTTGCCCTGACGAACGCCGCTGTAGAGGTGGTCTAACCGCGCAGGATCGAAGCGATAAACGTTACGCAGTTCACTGACGTTAACATTCTGACTTCCGCTATTTTCGGCCACCACATAGCTATAAAGCCCGCTAACGCCGCGCCGCATAATCAGGTGATATTCAAGTTTTAGCAGCCCGCCGCGATCGTCAATATAGGCCACATGCGCCATCTCACGATCGTTGCGCAGCACCTCTACGCGCTCGGGGACAAAATCTTTGACGCCTTTAACGTAATAGTCGAGGTAAGCACTACGGGTTTTGCTCGGGTCACGCGCCGCACCGGACAGGTTGATAACGATATTTTTACCCCCCGTCACCATGCTCACCGCGCTGCCATCCTCACCGAATGTGACTTTCAGCAAGCCATTATCCAACACGGTATTCAAGCCCGAAACGGATAACGACACGGCATTATCCTGTGCACTATAGCCATAGGGTGCCAGCATGGCTCCCACCAACAACAAGACAGATCGCTTCACAGTCAGCCCTCTTGTGTTCCATTGGTTAGACAAGAATTGTCATCTCAGTGTTTCAGGCTATTACCGCTTCAATATCGAGATACACGGGGCTACCACGGTGTGAGGTGTCCCTGCGGGAACCTCATCACCGTGTTTCCCCTAATATCCAACATGAGATATAGCCTGAGATACCTAAAAAATTTCTGCCATTTTAAATAGATAGGATAGAAACATCAGGAACAACATAATCGAGGCGTTAAGCGCCCTCCTTCACGCCACTGCCAGAAAAAATAACAATCTGGCAATAGCGGGAAGAAAGTCAGGATCGACATCGCAGAAATCAAAACTAATCAGAATGACAGCTCGCGGATCAGCACTGCGGATACCACTTTCCAGCCACGAACCAATAGGCTTTGTGCTTCACCGTCCATCACCACCGTGCCGCGCAGTACCTGCGGCTGAGTACGGTAATCGGCAGGCAGGCTGAGCAATACGCGATACACCGCCTGTTCAGGGTGCAGCTTACGCTGTGCATCACTCAGCGTGGCAATATCACCGCCATATACGGAGGCGAGTTCCGGTGCTGCATTCAGATCGCGGGTCGCCGTACTGGCGATTTCCACAATCGTGAGCGGCAACGATGAACGACTGACATCCTGTAAATAAAACGTGCCTTTTGCGCCAGTACTGAGCCGCTGCCAGTCTTTCTCCGACACGAAGGCTTCCACCAGTCCACCGGTTGGTTTGGTCACCACCGCCAGCCACTCGCCCTGCCCCAGCCATTCGCCCGCTTCCAGCGGTGTCGCCATATCTGCAACTACGCCGTCTATCGGCGCACGCACCGTCAACTGCTCAGACTGGCGCTGCAATACCTGCAACTTTTGCAGTGCGGCTTCATGCTCCTGCTTCACGCGTTGGTGATCGCCTGCGGCTTCCTTGTTGAAAACCTGAAAAGTGCTTTGCCAGTTCAATGTCGCAATCTGGCGTTCAAGCTGTTGCCGTTCATGCGCCAATGCGTCAGACGACAGCGTAAACAGCGTTTGCCCGGCGTGCACAGGCTGACCAACCTGCACCTCAATGCGCTGAATCATCGCAGGCACGGGCATGTACAGGCTGCTTTGCTGTTCCGCCCGCAGCAGCGCCGGTGCGTACACGCTGCGCTGCCAGGGAATCATCAGCAAGAGCAGAACCACGGCGCTCACCGCCAGCGTTGTCGTCATATTACGGTTCATACGGTAATCCTTACGGCGTTTACTCCACTCGCGTACTTCATTCACCACGGGCATCACCACGAAGTAGCCGATTTCAATCGCGAAAAGCAGCATCCCCAGCAGCTTGAACGCCATGTGATAAACCAGAATCGCGATACCGGTAAACAGAAAGAAACGGTATATCCACACCGCAAAGGCATAGCCCACCAGCGTGCGTTGTAGCCAACGGGGAAAGTGCTCCGGCGGCGCATCACCTAAGCCGAACAGCCATTCCCGCATCTTCCAGCGGCCAATAGCGAAGCCTCGGTTTTGCAGATTCGGCACCTGTAACCCATCAGAAAGCAGAAAATAACCGTCGAAGCGCATCAGCGGGCTGAGGTTAATCGCCAACGTCATGATCCAGGTGGTGGTCGCCAGCATAAATGCGGCGCTGCGCAGCATACCGTCCGGCAAGAAGCTCCATGCCAACGTTGCCCATGCCGCCAACGCCAGTTCGGTCATCATACCCGCTGCACCAATCGCCATCCGCTGTCGGCGGCGGGTAAGCTTCCACGAACCGGACGTATCGGTGTACAGCACTGGCATCATCACCAGAAACGCGACCCCCATGGTGGCAACCCGCGCACCAAAGCGCTTGCAGGTGTAGGCGTGACCGAGCTCATGCAAAATCTTGGTGACGCATAGCGTCAGTCCTGCCAGCGCCGCCCCTTCCAGCGTGAAGAAATGTAGAAAGGTATGTTTGAACGTTTCCCACTGGCGTCCGGCGAGGAATAACCCCAGCGCGGCCACCAGCAGCGTCAGTTTGAGAAAAGTACGACTGAAAAAGGGTTCGACCCACGGCAGCGTGGCACCCAGAAAGCGATCCGGGTGCCATAAAGGAATGCGGAAGAACAGATAATTCTTTAGCAGCTTGCGCCAAATCGAAACACGCGATTGTTCTACCTGACGAGCAAACTGCGCCAGCGCGTCATCGCCGGAAACACGCGTCAGACTGTTGGCCTGTAAGAAACGGTTGAAGTACTGCACATCGCTGTCATCAAGCGTCAACGCGGAAGTCTGGTTAATCTCGGCGACAATCTGCGCGGCGTTCCCCATCGACCAGCGCGATAGCATTGCCATTTCTGCCCAGCCGATACGAAAATAGAGGCCGCGCAGCGGATCTTCCAATGTCCAACTGGGCGAGCCGTCACGGTTAGCCGGTCCGGCGTGCAGGATCAGTTCATCGCGCAGCGGGCTAAGCCCAGCGGTAGGCATCACGCCTCCAGCCATCGTTACACGCCCAGCCAAACGCGCAAAGAGGCCAGCGGTTTACGCAGCAGGTAAACGAACAACACCGTACGTTTTCCGTATAGCTTAGCCGTCCCCTTCAGCCCTACGCGTAGCTGTGGATCATCCTGCGTAAAACGCGCACGCAGCCGATAGGCCATCACATTATCCGGCGTTGGCGCGGCACGATAGCCGATCTGTTCAAGCCGCGCTTCTTGTGCTGAATTCGGTGCCACATTGAGGAACAGGCGTACATCCGCACCGTTTTCCAGTGCAATCGCATCCGCCGCAGGCAATTGGATCTCCAGCTCCACATCGTGTGGATCGGCGATCATCATGATACGTTCGCCAACCGCTACCGAACGGCCAATCCAGTCACTGGCATCATCAAGAATCGCCACGCCGTCACGCGGGGAAACCAGCTGCATACGTTCCTGCTGACGTTGCAGAAAATCCATGTCGCTCTGCGCCTGCTCGCGGCGGCTTTGCAGCACGGCCAGACTGGCTTTGCTGTTGGCATCGAACAGCGCCTGTTGTTGTGCCTGACGGTACTGGGCATCAGCAGTCGCAAAAGCCTGCCGAGCCGATTCCAAACGATTTTCCAGTTCGCGCACGTCCAGCCGCACCAGCGGTTGGTTAGCGCTAACGGTTTGATTAGGGCGAACCAGAATATCATCCACCACGCCCGCTACAGGAGCGCGAACCATCACCGGACGATGTGCGACGATTTCCGCCGGAGCCAGCACCGACTGACGAACCGGGATCAATAAGATCAGCACTAGCACCACCACAGCAGCAACGATGAGACGGCGTTTTTTCGGACTGCTTTTGACCTGACGACGGCGCACTTTACACAAGCTTAACCATGCATGTGCGTAGGCGTCTGCCAGCTTTTCCAGCAGGATAATTTCGGCGGGCAACCACGCGCTGTCTCGTGCTAACACCAGCACTAACGGCGCATCACCTTGTGCCACGCGCAGTGGTAACCAGAGTAAAAATTCCGGCAGATGCTCCTGCCACAGTTGGCGATCGTCCGTGGGCAAATCCCGAAAACTGAGCGCCTGCGCTTGACGTCCTTCAGCCTGCCACTGCCGGCATAGGCGGCTAAATTCGGTGCAAAACGGCGCATTGTGATCGAGCGAGGCCAGCCCGGAAGCCGCCTGCAAGTGCTGTTTATCGCAGTCCCACAGCAGCGCCTGCCGATACTTCACTAAATTATGTGTCTCGTTGACGATGAAAAATGCCAGTTCATCCAGCGTTTCTCGCGCTCTGGCACGGCTTTGCAACTGTAACAGCTCGGCCAGCAGCGCCAGCCGGGTATCCTGTTCAGTTGATGCTGCTGCCGTCGAATGCCGCTCGGTCATGGGGTTACGCTACCTGCATCAGGCGGTACGATTTGTGCCACACCGCTCATACCCGGCAGCAATCCGGCGGTAGATTGTGTAATCCGGCCAAAGACCTTCACCGATTGGCTAACCGGGTCGATGGCTGACGAGAGGCGGCTGATTTCAGCCGGATAGCTCAGGCCGGTTTCATCCAATGTGACCTGAAAAGCACTACCCTGCTTTAACCACACTAGCCAGCGCGATGGCACGATCATTTCCAACTCGAACGCACTGTCATCATAGATCGCCAACAGTTCTTTGCCTTCCGGTACCGATTCCCAGCGCTTAACCTTGGTTTCTGTTACGCGACCAGAGAACGGCGCTTTAATGGCACAGCGTTGCAGCATCGCACGATTGACGCCGCTTTCCGCCTGCGCCATCGACACCGACGATCGCGCCTGATCGACATCCGACAGGCTGATCGAATTGAGTTTATCCAACCGATCGGCAATAGCCAGTTTCTTACGCGCGGCATTCTCTGCCGCATTTGAGTAGTTCAGTTTTTCACGCAGCACGGTGCAGTCAAACGTGAGCAGCGTATCCCCCTGTTTGAAGTGTTCACCTTCTTTCACGGCAATATCCGTCACTTTCCCGGCAATTTCGCTGGATAACACGGTATAGCGCTGCGCGCTAAGCTGCACGCGAATGTCTCCCTGCGTCGCAGCTTGCCCCCATAGGGGCAGACTTAACGCACTGACCAGTAACAGCGGACGCACCATGCCGACAGCCATTAACGCGAGCCTCCCGCCTGTAAGGATTGCAGGTTATCCCACATATCCGTATTCACCACGCGGTAAGGTTTCCCCGCGTTAGCCGCAGGCGTAACCGTCGTGGGCACGATAGGTTTTGTGACTGGCGCAGCGGTTGACGGTGCAGGCGCGGTAGAAATGGCTTTGGTGGAAGCCGTCGTGGTGGCTGGCACTGCCGGTGTTGACAGGGACAAACGCGGCACCGCAACGCCGCCTTTTTCAAGATTCCCCGTGGTGCGAGCGATCGAGTTGCTTAACGCCGCCAGACTGACATCGTTCACGTTATCCGGCAGCACGTCCAGACCTGCGGCCTGATAGACTGCACCCAATGCGTTCTGCACATCGGCAAAGCTGCGATCGCGTGCGCGCGTGGTCAGAATAGTTTCCGTGCTAACGCGCACCTGTTCCATCTGCGTCTCGGCACGATGCTGTACGCTAAGCGTGGTCTGGTTGAGGATACCGCGCTGAATCCGCGCCAGTTCCTGATAACGACCAAACATCCGCGTGCTCTGCTGATACTCCTGCCAGGCGACATTCACCTGCGTCAACACCGCCATACGCAGTGCCTGACGACGCACTTCTGCCAGATCTTCATTCGCCTGTCCGGCACGTTTCACCGATGACCACGACAACACGTTCAGCAGGTTACCGCTGACCTGAACGCCCGCGTTTGCCCACTGGTGATTGACCAAATAGCTGTTGCTGTCGCCGTTGATACCAGCAAACAATGACACGCCCGGCAGCAGACGCAGCAGCGATTTACGGGTTTCCAGTACGCTATTGCGTGCCAGATAGCTCTCTTCACGCACTTCCGGGCGTTTCACCATCGAGAAGTTTTCCAGATCGTCGAGCGAGTAGGCCATCTTTGGCGCAACCAGACTGCTTTCGCTCGGCACGACGACATCGTATTTGCTGGACGGCGGCAGGTTCATCAGCGCGGCCAGGCGGGATTTCGCCACCACCAGATCGCTGTCGACGATTTCCAACTGGCGCACCATCTCCAGCATATTTTTCTGGAAACGTAGCGCCTCGACCGGTGCCAGCAAACGCTGTTGTTCTGTCTGGCGTGCGTATTCCAGCGCCTGACGCGCCTGCGTCAGCGCAGTCGTCACTTCCGGCTGCAAACGCTGCGCCGTTGCCGCTTCCCAATAAGCGGTACGCACCTGACGGGTAATATCTGCCACTACGCGACGACGACGCTCTTCCGCCGCCAGCGATTTGTTCGCCTGTACTTTGGCGTTGAAATAGCTGATACCGAAGTCCAGCACGTTCCAGCTCATTGTCAGATCGGCGGTACGTTGGGTCTGATCCTGACTGGTAGACGCCTCCAGCGACTGCCGACCCGTTGTGACCGACTGACTGCTAGAACCGGCCACATTATCGCGCGTTTGCAGCCCGGCACGTGCGGTCAGTTTAGGTAATAGCATGTCCAGATTCTGCACACCTAACAGGTCATCTTCCATTGCCTGTTCCATCAGCGCGACCCGCTGTTGCAGGTTATATTTCAGCGCACGGGCAATCGCCTCATCCAGCGTAATCGTGCCGCGTACCGGCTCCTGATTAGCGAACATCTGCGTTCTGTCACTCAATGCCTGTGCAACCTGCTGTTCGACCGTAACAGGTTCTGGTTTGACGGCACAGCCGGCTAACCCCAGACAGGCGAGGGTTACCGCGATCCGTAACGCTCGGGAACCTGCGGTGCGTGGTGTAGCCTCGTGTTGAACATTCTGCTGCTGACTGTCGTGTTGCTGGCTATCCCAGAAATGCGCTATGTGCTGATTCACCCGGGTTCTCCCCATCTTCTATTTGTCTGTTCCCTTCATCTTGCAGGCAGTGGACTGATTACCGCCTGCAAGCGCCTGGGTTAGTGGTTAAGTAAATAAAATCTCGTCTCAATATTCAGTCTGCGTGTGCTATGCACGCAGGCTGCCCAATTCACTGAGCGCAGCCAGCAATGCATCCTGTTCCGGCTGATGCTGACGCAGCTGTTCGGTAAAGGCGGTTTTCCCCGTTGGTGCTAACGGCTCCACATCGTCGTTTTGAGTAGCGTGTGAAGGCAGTTGCATCGCGCCACGGTCGGTCGCCATCGCTGCGCCATCGCCCTGCCCGGTTTGCAGCGTGATCGGTACCGTCCGGCTAGTACCATCTGCGGCTTGGGCTTTCAGCACCAGTTGGATCTGGTTCACCTGCACAGCACTGGCATCGGTAATCCGTACGACACCGCTGCGGGCATCAAACTGCACCCACGCCGGTAGCGGACGCCCGTTCGCCAGTTGCAGCGTCAGCGTGGCATTACCTTCACGCACGCTGAACATGCGCTGCGGCAAGCTAAAGGCAAGCGCACCGGAGGCATCAGGCTGTAACGCGCCCTGCACGCTGCTGAACGCCGATTCCAGTGAAGTTGTTTGACCACGCACGCTCAGGAACAGGTTGGAATCCGCCAGAGAGGCTGGCGAACTGTCACGCACAGCGGTGCTAGCACGAGAAGAGAAGTTGACCTGATCCAGCGTCGGCATCAGCTGTGACATCACAGGATCGAGCACCCAAGGCGCATCCGATTGGCGCACCGTATCGGCATCGCGCTGGCGCATCGGTTCGATAAGGGGGTTAGTCGGTGACGACTGTGTTTCTGAACGAGACAGATCGGCGACAATGGCATTCAGCGGCTGTTCGCGTTCTCTTTCGCTCGCATCAACAGGTAGGCTTGCGCTCTGCTGCACCAGAATCACCGGAGCCGCAGTCGCGGTGTTATCGGGATTTGCAGGCTCCGTCGGCGTGCCAGGGTCAACCGGCGTTGCGGCAGCATTAACCGTCAGCGCCACATTCAGCGCCGCCGCGTTGCCCGCGCTGTCCGTCGCGGTAATCGTCAGGTTGAATGTTCCCGCCGTTAACGGCGTGCCGCTGAGAGTACGAGTTGCGCTATCGAAGCTCACACCGTTAGGCAATCGCGTATCGTCAACGGTAAACGTCAGCGCGTCATTTTCAGGATCGGTAAACAGCGAATCAGGTAAGGTATAACTCCAGCGGGTGCCAACCTGTGCGACAGGCGGGGTAAAGGCATCACTATTCCCCACAGGTGCCTGGTTCACAACACTATCGGAAATCGTTACCGTTGCCTCATAAGGCGTGGAATCCTGCTCTCCGTCATTCAGCACCACGCGGAGTGCTACAGAACTTTCATTAACCACTACCGTACTACGCCACCCCATTTGGCGCACAAGAGCGGTTGCTTCATCACGGGAAAGGCTGGCGGTAAACGTCACAGAAGCACGACCATCAGTCTGACTCAACGTTGCCACCGGTTGCCCATCTTTACTGATAACGTTACCCAAGACGGTAAAACCGTTGCCGGCAATCATCTCGAAACGATCGTTTGATGAAGCCGATTCACTACGTTGAAACACAACCGATGCGCCACGGTAATCCCCTGCCCCGCCATTTGCGGCATCTAATTCCGCATCGCTGAGTGTCAATGTTGGCACTACCGCTACCGCAGATCCTCCATTGGTATAGAAAGCACTTAGCGGAGTCTGGCGCATAACCACCAGCGCATCGGCAAGAATAATGAGCTCACCTCGTGGTGATACCGCAATTCTCTGGGCATTCGCCAGATTATTCTGGGCATCAATACGTTCCAACGTGTCCGCCGAATAATAAGCCAGAGAGCCATCGGATAAGGCGACATACAGCGTTTTATCATCCGCTGACAGTGAAATGTCTTCCACCGTCGCGGTGCCATTGATGGTGCCCAAATGCGTTAACGTTCCGGCAGCGTTGAGGCGGAAAGCATCGATCTTCATTGGGTGGTCAGTTACCGCGATTTCCCCTTCCCATGTGAAGGAGCTGGTTCGGCTATTCGCGATAAAGATCGTTTGACCATCGGCACTGACAGATACATGTTGCACATAGTCCAGATTCACGACCTTACCGGCGCTATCCGTTTCCCCTGAATGGAGATACGTCAGCGGGGTCAACTGGCCCGTTTCACTATTACGTTGGTAAACAATCAGGGATGAGCCGTTGCTGGGGTTGGTAACCACATAAACTTTATCTCCCTGCGTGATGACTTTCGTCGGAGCCCAGAGATAAGGCGGTGTTGACATATCATTATCAAGCGCTTGAAGACGGGTAAGCGTACCGGTCGTCGTATCTCGACCATAAACGATCACCGTCTCCCGATTCATCAGATAAAGGTTTTTCCCATCACCCGACAGCGTAATCTGCGCCGTATCCCAGAGCTGTTTCAGAGAGCTTTGCTCTGTCAGATTACCTTCACTATCGAGAGTGAAAGTAACAATAATGCCTTCGTTATTATTTCGTTGCAGAGCGTATAAATTCGCACCATCAGACGTCATTTGGAGTTGAATGACGCCGCTAGCAATCGCGCTCGTACGCATGTGCGTCAAGGTGCCATCAGCATTACGAGTAAATAACGCAATGTGACCTTGCTGGTCGGCAATATATACACGGCTACCGTCCGCAGACACCGCGCTGTTCGTTGAACCTGTCAGCCCAAATGCCGACAATTCCAGAGTTTGGAGTCGATCTAAATCACCAAATGACAGAACAGGATCGGTATTGACGGCTGGAACATCATTAATCTGTGTGATATCTATGGTTAAAGCCGTATCCTGAGACACCAGATAACGATCGGACAACGTTACCGTCACCGCCACCTGTGCGGCAGGCGTATGGCTGTCGCTGGCGTAAGTAACTTGACGTAGCGTGTTCTGCACATCTTCCGTGGTGGGAATGGTGCCAGCATTCGCGTTAAAGCGAATCGTCAGCACACCGTCTTTATTGCTGACCTGACCAATGGTTACGCCGTCTTTTTGCAGCATATCGCCCGATAACGTCAGGCCATTACCCGCATTGAAACCGAGTTTATCGAGTGCTGTTTTACCGTCGCCCAGCGTAATTTTCAGCGTCGCACCGTCATAGTTACCTTTGCCGCCGTTGAGTTTGTCCATCTGCGTATCGGACACCGTTGCGTCAGCTGCCAACGCAATAGGATCGGCACGTTCGGTATATGTCGGCGCCGCAACCGGAACGGTGATAACCGGCGCGGTATTGTCTTCTGTCGCGGGCACCAGCGTCAGCGTAATGCTTTGTTCCAGCGTGGTGACGGGGGAGCTTCCGCTATAATCATTCTCTTTAATGCTCAACGTAACGTGTCGTTCTCCGCTGCCGTTGCTACCCAGATAGTTGTAGCCGATGCTGTCAATCATCGCTTCGGGGCCAATACCGTCTTGCTCAACATAGAGGGTAACGGTAGCTTTGCCATCCACAACGTCAACCAGATACTCCATACCCGACGTAGTTCTCCTGACACCGTTAGTGTCTTCAAGAACGATCGTTTCACCGCCTACGCTTATGGCTTCATTCGGACCTGATGCATCAAAGGTTAGTATCACTTGCCAGATGGTTTGCCCGCTTTCGACCGTATCAATCTGGGTATCTTTAAACAGCTTCACAAACTCGCCGTTGCCCGGAACCGATGGATTCAACACCGTCGTCGTCAGTACAGCCGGATCGTTTACGCCAATCAGATTAACCGTCACGTCCAATGTCGCAACGTTATTGTCGCCATCATTAATGCTGAAGGTGAAGACAGGTGATGCGCCCGCATGTTCAGGATCTTTGCTACTGTTGAGATAGGTGATCTGACGCAGCACGTTCTGCGCATCCGCTTTTGTCACCGCTGCGGTAAAGGTCACTGTCAACGCACCGTCAACCTGCGTAAAAGTGGCGATCGTGGTGCCATCTTTGACGATATTATTACCGTCCAGCGTTAAGTCGTTATCAGCCTTAAAGCCGAAGACGTCTTCCAGTAGCCCGCCCGTTTGCCGACCTACCGTGATGCTCGCACCGCTATAATCACCCTTTCCTTCATTTAACGCATCGAGCTGCGGATCGGACAGACGGCCTGACGGCAGTAACACCGTTGCGCCATCACCTTCGGTGTAACTCGCACCGGCGGTACCGACATTCAGCACATGAACCTTATCGCCGCCAATCAGATACAGTTGCTTACCGTCTGCACTCAGTTCTACATTTTGTAGATCCGAGAAGGAAATATTGATCGAGCTATCCCAGCCGCCGCTAATTGTATTCTTCAGCGTGAGGCTGCCATCTTCGGCACGAGCGAAAACAGAAATATTCTTGCCAATTACGAACAGCGCCGTACCATCGGCAGAAACCACCAAACCGGTTGCCAATGCTTCACCGCTATCGCCTCCGTCATCGGTAATTGGCGTTGTCTCCGTAAGCGAGAGCGCCCCATCAGCCCCCACCGTTATCGTATTAAGCGTGTACTGAACGCCATCAGCATTAATCGCATACAGCGTTTTGCCATCAGGTGACAGGGCAAGTGAATTGATGTAATACAGGTTGTCGCCTTCAGCTCGAATCTGGGAAACCTGAGTGAGCTTGCCCTCGGCATCAATACTGAAACCAGTGACGCCAACGGTATCACCTGAACCCGACACGAACAGGTAACGCCTTTCAGGATCAAGCACGAGACGGCTCGCCCCGATCAAATTATCAGTCTGAGAAACCGACGTCAGGGTACCGTCCGTCCCGCGCTTAAACACCAGCACGCTGCGGCTGTCATTATCACTGCCAGACTGGGCAGCGGTGAGATAGAGATAATCGCCTTGAGAAACAATGTGAGAACGCACATCCAGCGAACGCCCTCCCAGATCAGCCTGATCGAGGACACCGGCTTGCGTCAGTTCCCCATCGCTGCCAACGCGGAAAAGGGTCACCGCATTGCCTTCACTGCCTACCACATACAGGTACTGCCCATCGGCAGACAGGGTAACGTCTGATGCCCCCGCCAACGCGGCATTGTCCACAATCTTATCAAGCTCTTTCGTTTCATCGTTATACACGGAGCGATAGTTATAGAAGGTCTTCGACAGGGTAAATTTGCCTTCTTCGTTACGGACAAACACGCTCAGTACCGCTGAACCACTATCCGGCGAACTGACAACGTAGAGCGTTTTTCCGTCAGCAGACAACGCGGTGTCTTTTACCCCGTTCAGTACATCCACATAATTATTAGAGTCATTGCCCTCAAGATTGTAATCATCCTGAAGGGTGCTGGATTCACCGCCAATCGTCGGCACCTGTGCAGGATTAGGGGCAATGGTCAGCGTCAATTCGTGGTCTACGCCCTCGCCTGACGCATCGCTTACCGTGACGGTAACGTCAAACGTACCCGCTCCATTAAGCGCAGACGTACCAGAAATGGTACGTGTTGCAGGGTCGAAATCGAATCCATCAGGAAGACCAGTGACTTTCCACGTCAGCGTGTCATTTTCAGGATCGCGAAAGAGATTTTCTGGCAGCACTGCGGTGTACGATTGCCCAGCGACGGCTGACGGCGGTACGTACCCCGTGTTATCCACAACTGGCGCTTTGTTCTCTACCAGCGCCAACAACAGGCTGGTATCTTTAGACCCATCGCTCAAGGTGATCTTCAGTGGAATCGATGCGCCTGCCGCATCACCATCATTGCGGTAAGTGATCTGATGCAGAACCTGATTGGCAACCGCTTTTGTGACGCTTTCGGTGAACACGATCGACACCGCGCCTTCATTCACATTAAGCGTACCCATTGTCTCGCCTTGATACTGAATATCACTGCCGGACAGCGTCAGACCGCCGCCATCCTGGAAAGCGAAGTGGTCATTTGCCGACGCGGCACCGTTGCGGCTAATCGTGATTGATGCACCCTTATAGTCATCAGCAGCATCCAGCTCTTGGTCTGACAGCATGACACCTCTGGCAAACGCGATATCCGTCGTCTGGCTATAAGGGGCATTTGCCGTTGCGGTGAACACGTTTAACCCGGCAAAGAACGTGCTGACACCCGCATAGATATTCTTACCATCGGCACTGACAGCAAGATGGTTGACGGTGTTAACTGAGAGGTCAACACCGTTACGGAACGTTAGTGCCCCAGAATTAGCGTCGCGGGCGAATACCAGCAGTGAACTACCGCCGAACGCCGCAACATACAGCGCTGAGCCGTCCTGAGAGATAACGATTTCACGCAGTGATGTCGCGCGTAACTCAGTAGGAACGTGGCTTTCACTGTTGTACAAGTCCATTATGCCAGCGTAGGTCAGCGCGCCTGTATCGCTATCACGGCTGAAAATCGAAACGGTACCCTGTGAGTTTGATGACACATAAACAAAACGGTTATCGGGTGAAATAGCGATGTCTTGCAACGCTGTCAGGTAACGATCGTCCTTCGGAATTTCCGCACTATTTACGTCAGCCGCGATCGTGCTTTTATTAACCGTCGCGACATAACTCAGGTTACCCGTCTCCGCATCACGCGAAAGTACGGTAATGCTGTTGTTCCCCTGATTAGAGATATAGGCTGATTTACCATCGCTGGACAGCACAATACCACTCGGGCTTTTCAGCGGGAGGGTATCACTGCCGATCAGTGAACCAACAAACGTCAGCGCACCAGAGGTGGTATCACGCGAGAAGAAAGCCACGGCGTTTTTACCCGTAGAGCCATCCATCGGCGTCACACCATTAATGGTATACAGTGAGGTGCCGTCGTCGGATATGACGATCTCGGAAACGGCCGCATCCAGGCCGCTAACGCCATCCACACCCTGTGTGGCAACAATGCCGACATAGCTCAACTGTCCCGTTGTGGCATCGCGGCTAAACTGCACCAGCGAGTAGACACTGGTGCTTCCCCCCGCCGCATAGCCTGCCACATACACGCTGGTGCCGTCTTTCGACTGTGCCAGCGTGGTGATCGTGTTCAAACCGTTAACTTCAAACGCGGGAGTAGACGGATCATCCTGCTCGCCCTGCGTGAAACTTTGCAGTAGCGTCAGCTTACCGTTTTCCGCATCACGCGCGTAAACGCGCAGGTAAGTCTTTCCACCGTTATTGTTCCCTTCACTGCCGGTGACCAGCAGGGTTTTACCATCCTGAGAAACACTCATTGCCGAGACGCGTTCATTGTAATCGCTGAGCTTGCCGTCGTTGTAAAACAGCGCAGCATCAGGGGAATAGGTTACCTCGATCGCGGGTTGCTCATTTAAGGCCAGATTGATACTGCTGGAGACAGTCAGCGTCGCAGTATCATTTCCACCATTGGCGATACCGCCGTTATCCTGCAATTCTGTTAGCGTAATGGTACGTAAACCGCTGGCGCTGGTACTTTCTTTACCAGCAGAATAGCTCATGCCGTCGACCAGCTTCATCATCGCCATACTGCTGATACCCTGAGCACTGCTTAGCACCAGAGAAGACTCACCATTCACGGCGTTATAGGTGTAGCTATATTGGTAACCACTCACCGTGGTGCCCGCACTGTCCTCACTGAGATCGATGGCCGTACCATCCACCGTCAGGTATTCCTGATGCGGGTTATTTAGGCCACCAATACCGATCGACAATTTTGTCAGCGCCTGCCCAGCTTCTCCGGTGTTAACCGCCGTGTCTTTGAACAGCGTGACGGATGCACCGCGCGTATCCAACGTCAGGTTGCTTCCGCCCTGGCTAACCAGCGCTGGCGCACTGTTGGCAGTCAGCAGCAACGCAATGCTCGTCACCGTACTGTTGAGCTCACCATCGTTCGCCGTCACCGTCAGCGCCACCGTCTCGGTGGTGCTCTGGCTGCCGATATTGCGATACGTAATCTGTTTCAGGACCGCATTAGCGGTTTCTTTTGTCACATCAGCAGTAAACGTCACGCTGAGCGTGCCTTGATTCTGTGCAAAAGTGCCAATTTCTACGCCAGCTTGCAGAATTTTTCCGCCTTGCAGCGTCAGGTCATTACCTGCGCTTAGGCCGAATTGATCGTCTGCCGAGGGGGTTTCACGACCAATAGTCAGCGTGGCACCGTTATAGTTACCCGCACCGCCGTTTAACACATCCAGATTGCTATCGGACAGCGTGACATGATCGGCAAACGGTAATTCACGGCCATAGAGGTAAGTGCGTAATGCGCTAAAGCGTTGGATTGCTTCGCCAGCCACCAGAAGTGATTGCCCATCTGGCGACAGCACCATGCCATGCGTATCGCCAATATTCGTCATCTGGCCGCTTTCATTTAGCGTCCCCGTAGAAGTATTGACGCTATAAATTTGCAACGTACCTTCGCTGCTTAAGGCATAGAGCTGGCTACCATCAGCGTTAAGATACAGCGCGTTGATGTTTTCCAACGCTTTCGTATCCACACGGGTCAGCGTCTTTCCTTCGGTGCCATCACGCAATTGATAAACGCTGATTTCGCCGTTATCAGGATCGGCGACATAGATAAACTGCTGATCCTTCGAGATCGCCAGTTGATAATCCACCGCGCCATAACCTTCCCCAGACGTCTCCAGCGTTGTGACAGAAACTAATGTCCCGGTTTCACTCCGCTGGAAAACCGACAGCGTGTGCTTTGCTCCCATCCCAATCGTGAAAACATAGTTACCGCTGCTCGCCACAATACCGCTGCGATCGATCCCGCTGTCACTTACGCGCTGGAGGAATGTCAGGCCCCCTGTCGTCGCATCGCGAGTAAAGACGACCAAACCGTTCCACTGTGTGGCGACATAAACCTGTGTACCATCACTGGAGATGGCCAGCCCAGTAATATTGCCGTTTTGCGAAGGGATTGTCTGGGTATCGCTGCCCTCGACTTGAATCACCTGTCCGTTGTCGCCAAGGCTAAGGGCGACAATATTGTTATTGCCCGTGATAGCGTATAGCGAACGGTTATCTGCGCTCAGCGCGATGTCTTTCACACCTTTAAGCGCGCTGATATCACTCAGCGTTTGGCTCAACGTCAGTTTGCCATGCTCACCAACCGTGAAGACACCCAGTGTTCCATCGCTTCCGATGGCATAGGCACGCTCGCCATTACTGGAATAGCGCACGTCCTGTGGCGATTCCATACCGGGTACAATAATAAGTTCTGCCAGTTCAGGCGCATCCGATACAGACACCACTGGCGCGACGTTGATTTTGCTGTCAATGGTGATGGTCGAGTGGATATTCAGTTCGGCAGTATCGCTCTCATCACTCAGACTCTTCAGTGTTACCGTTACATCGCCACCTGCCACGGTTTTATCGAGTGGTCGGTAAGTCATACCCTCGATCAACGTAGCAACATCGTTGGGCTGAAATGCATCAGATGAATCAATGCTCACCGTAATGGTTGTCGTCGCGCCGCTTACCGCAACGGTATAGCCGTATTTTCCAACACCTTCCGTCGTTCTTGCGCCATTAGCGGCCTCCAGCGTAATTTCCGTACCGTCGATGACGATTGCCTGATTCGCACCTGAACGATTGACGGTAATCACCAACTCTTTCAGTTCCTGCCCGTCTTTATCCGCTGACACGCTAACGCCGCTGAACAGATCGATCGGTTCGAAGCTGCTGCTGGTGTCGGTAACGGTGACCGTCGCCTTAACTGGCGTGGCATCAACACCGGGCGCGGTATCCGTTGCTGCAACAGCAACGTGTGCAGCCACATCGGCAACGGTAGCCACAGCTGCAGCATCAAACATCATGCGCGGTTCCAATACCCACGCCTGACGCGGAGGGCGCGTTAAGGCTGAACCAGATTTTGAGCGGGAAAAAGTCATCGTGTCATGTCCTGTAATAAAGGGGCAAATCGCGTTATTTCTGGCTACCTTCAGCGGTCATTCAACCAGCCGAACATAGCCGCCCTCGGTTTCGATCTGGCCGGCGATACGATCCAAACGCCGAATCAATTGATCCTCAACGCCTTCTGCACCAAAGCCCGAACCATCGATAAAGCTCATACGTTTTTCGCCCTCAGTGCAGACCAGCAGGCCCGGCGTCGCTTCTCTGTCGAACAGGTTGCGACCGAAGTCTTCTGGATCGCCGGGGCGAATGCCGACAAAATAGAATTTGATGTTGCTTGCGCGGAAGCTGGAGCACAGATCGTGAAAGCGCTGTACGGCAAAGGAGCGGGCAAGATCCGTTCCAGTACCGCCACGAAATTCATTGCGATTGAAGTTATAGCTGTCGGTGTCAAACCAGTTACCGATGGTGTTGGCCATCATCACAATCACTTTTTGCCCGTCACCGTTGCCGTCCAGATTGAAATCCAGCGGCAGCTTGGAATCGCCCCAGCCGTCTGAACCGCGCATGTTTGGCGACAGCGCCGCCCCTGCCCACGACATGCCGATGGCGTAGTTCACGTTAAAACGGGCAGAAAATTGATCGATACGTTGATCCAGTTTGCTTTTTTCGTTGGTCAACGGCATCAATGCCGCGTTCGGGCATCCTCGGTCTGCCACGATAAAGCGGGTATCTACAGCATTGGAGTCGTTATCCCACGGATAAAGATCGGGGTTGGGACCGCGCCAGCTAATCGGTGGGGCGCCGGGGCTGTCGTTTTGCGGCAAATCGTGACGGTAATACACACGAAATTGCCCAACGGGCGGTTCATCCCAGAAGAAGTTTTCTTCCCGACCCAGTCCACGGTACATGCACAGCAGGTTAGCGCGCCGATCGGGGAAACGGCGGTCTGCCAGGCTACTCACCACACCACTGGCAAACAATGAACGCAGCTCCGGTGGGTTCAGTGCACTCGGTGTAGACCAACGGCGAATCCGGTTCGTATCTTCCGCATCGTACACATTGACCGATTGGCTGTACGGCACCAGCGACAGCCACAGGTTGTCGCGCTTAGTATCTCCACTACTGAGCAGACGCTCGACAAACGAGCGACTGACACTTTTCAACGCGCGAATATCAGCATCACTCATATCCCCCGTCACTGGCATAACCAGGGCGACTTCCGTCGGGCGATTGATGACTTCCGAGGTCGAGTACACTTCCTGAGCCCTAGACCCCAAACTCAACAGGCTGGGCTTGGTTTCAAAAGCCACGGTCACGGTATAGGTTTTACGCGTAGCGCTATTGCGCCCTTCAGTGACGGACACGTCGCCCGCCACCAGTTTTTCACTCAGGGCCTTATTCATTCCCAGATTGCTTTTGACGTATTCATACGCCAGCGTATTGATGTCTTCCTGACTGTATTCTTCGCCATTGATGGTGGCCTGATGGCCAACGGCCAGCGCGGCGGCATCCGTCGCACGCTTGATCTGCGTCGCATCACCCGTTGACGTTGAGGTATCCACAATGAAAGCCGCCGTCACCAACAGCGCCATCGCCCCTAGCGTATAGAATGCGGTACCCGCTCCCTTTTCCTGCTGAATAAAAGCAGACAGGCGTTCGCGCCAGAACAGAGTGGTTCTGCTATCGTCTTTTTTTACTCTTCTGTTCTGTAAGGTTTTTTTCATCAATTTCTATCCTGTGTACCTGGATTCAGCGCGTACTCATCCCGCCCATAAAACGGGAAAATAAAAACGACATTGCTCATAGTGATAGCGTTATTATTCCGGCTCGGGATTACGGGTTCCGCTCATCCTCTTCTAATCCGGCTTCTTTTCTGAGTGTCTCATCCAGCGTCACCACGCCAATAGCCACCCGGTTGATGGATGAAGCATGCAACATGCCGCCCAGTGACAAGCCCCCCAACAACCCGACATCTTTCCCCTCACGGCAGATTTCGACTACCATCATAGAGGTGTTCTTACTGCCTTCTTCCCGGTCTCTTTCCGGCAGTTCAGGCGTATATTCTTGACCGGGCAGCGTCTCGCTTTCGGCGCAAAGTGCTGCCGCCGTCCCTCGACTTAATTGCCAATACAGTTCGCCAGTCTGGCGCACGTTACTGATTAACAACTGGTAATTTCCCGTTCCTTCCGTTGGCAACACCGTATCAAGCAAGCCTTGTAGCCCTTGCTCATCCAGCGCCTGCTGCATCGCTAATATTGATGCAATGGCACCCGCACGCTGTTCCATTCGCGTACGCTCCAACCCAACGGTGTAAATATCCGCACACAGCGAACCTATCGCCAGCACGATCGGAAACGCCAGCGCCGTTTCTACCGCAGTAGAAGCACGGCAAGAATGCCAGAAGCCGCGGAGCCTGCTCAGGAAGCGGCTGATATGCAACACATGACGGGGTTTCAATAAGCGATCAGTCATTACGCAGTTCCGTCCCGAACACATGTTTGTACTGGTAGCGGAAAGTGTCACCCAGCGTTAACACCTCCGGCAACGGCGTAATAAACGCCTTTTTGATCTGCACCGTCACGGACCACACGGGCAACGTCGTGGTTGCCTCGCTATCGGGATCGACCTGACTGCTATTTCCGTTTGTTAACCCGCCAAGCTGAGTCAGATTGTCGAAGTGCAACACGCTAACGGTTAAATCGTCTTCCTTGAGGTAGCCATAACCGGCCTCAATCATGCGCGCCTTCAGTCGGGTTCCCATCTGTTCCGCACTGTCCGATACAAGGTTATCAAGACGAAAAGTCTGTACCGCTTTATCCAGCGCGGCGCTGCCGATGGCGATCACGAGCCCGATACGTGCCAGTTCAAACAGCATCATCACGCCAACCAGCACGACGGGCACCAGAAACGCCACTTCAGTCGCGATTACGCCGCATGTGCTACGCCAGTTGCGATCCTGACGCGGCACGATTCCTTGCACTCTGCCTGCATCACGCGTGGAGGAACGACGGTGAAACCACGCCATTACTCAGGCGAACTCAATTGCAGGCGTTGACGACTGGATAACAGCAGCGCTTCGCCACGAGATTTATCCTGCTGCATCTGCTGTAAACGCTGATTCAACTCATCGATCAGTCCATCAATACGCTGCGGCTGGGCAATGGTTGTCAACGCCGCACGTGCCTCATCGTTTCTGCCACCAGCAAGGTAGGCTAGCGCCAGATTCAACTTGCCCGTTGCGTTACTGCCATCGACCGAACGCAGCAGGGAAATCGCTTTGTCCGCATTGCCACTTGCCAGCCATGAGAGCGCCAGATTGTTGAGCGCCGCGATATCTGCCGGATTCACCTGTAGCGCTTTTTCAAACAGCTGACGCGCCTCTGCATGTTTGCCCGATGCATCCATCACCACACCCATGCCATTGAGTGCGCCTGCGTCGTTCGGCTGCGCTTTCAGCGCACAGGTAAAGTCAGTTTGCGCCATCGCATTACGTCCCAGCGCAAGCTGTGCACGTCCCATTCCCAGACACACCGCCAGCGCTTCTTCCTTCGTCATTTTACTGGTATCACCGCCCAGCGCCTGACGTGCTCGTCCATATAATTCCAGCGTTTGCTGCGGCGAACGCGCTAAAGCAGCCACACTGGCATACTCCAGCATCTCAGCCCCTTTCAGCGCATCACGGCTATCGAGGCGCGCATACACTTCCGTCGCCGCTTCAACACGCCCTTGATCGCGCAGTAGGCGTGCCAGACGCAGGCCTTCATCCTTACTGCCCTTAATCGCCATTGAGCTGCCGCATCCCACCAGCACGGTACTGACGATCAGCAGTGCCAGCATGGGCGCACCGCGCTTGAGTTTTGCTACCAGATCGACCATCTTCGATAACTCCATCGGTTGTCACCCTTGCGACTCCCAGCGCATATCGGGAATCGATGTTTTAAAATCAATACTTTTAAAATCAATATTTTAAAAAAACGCTACTGCGCCAGCAGGCGGACCACCCGCACCAGTGCAGGTGATGCCATGATGGCGATAATCGGTGGCAGGATCAGCGCCATCAACGGCACGCTCAACTGCGCAGGCAACTTGCCCGCCTTCTCTTCCAACCCTAAAATCAACGTCTTGCGACTTTCATCCGCAATCGTACGCAGCGCCTGAGACAGCGGCGTACCGTAGCGCTCCGCCTGAATCAGTGTTGCGACCATGCTTTCGATCTCGCTGACTTTGGTACGCTCTGCCAGATGTTTCATCGCCAGCGTGCGATCCGACAGGATCTGTAGTTCGGCAGCGGTGTAGTGCAGTTCATCCGCCATTTCCGGTGACGATAGCCCCAACTCCTTCGACACCACCTGCAATACACGCCCGATAGGCAAACCGGCTTCGGCACAGACCACCATCAGATCCAGTGCATCCGGCACCGCACGCGCCAGCTTTTCACCTCGACTTGCTGCACGCCACTTCAGCCACCACTCCGGCACCATAGAGCCGACAAAGAAGCCAATGAGTCCCGCAGCGACTCCCGTCAGGCCAGCACGGTCAGCAGGTGGCAGCCATCCCCACACCAGAGCGATCGCGAGCAGCGCGCCGGCGGCAAATTTCCCCATGACCAGCCAGCCCACCGCTTCGTTACGGCGGAGGCCTGCCAGATCCAGCAGGCGGCGCAGATTGCGACGATCGCGTTCCGCTCCCGACAGACGCTCCCCCTGTGTGGCAAGGGGCTGCAACAGCTTTTCCAGCAGGGGGGAAAGGGTTGTTCCCTGACCTCTCAGGATGTTTTCCTGAGAGGTCGCCTCTATAGAGGCCGTGGGCAGATGCCCGCGCATGCGAATTTCCAGCTGCTTGTATTGCTGTGTTTTATGATGCGTACGGGCCAGATAGATTCCAGCCACCATCAGCACGAGCGCCAGCAGCAGTAAAGGATCGTCAAAAACAGTCATGAGTGGCTCACCCTTTACCCTATCCGTTTAACCATAACGTGTGTCACCAGCATGCCGATCGAAACGCTGCATAAGGCGTAAATCAGTACCGTTGTCCCCACCGGATCGGAGAACAAAAAGCTGAAATCCTCCGGCGATTTCATGTACAGATAGGCCAAACAGCCGGGAAACAATGCGGCGACAATCTTGGCCGATGCACGTGCCTCAGAGGTTTTCGATTGCACTTTAAGTTGCAGTTCCCGCCGGTCACGCAGCGTAGCGGACAAACGCTCAAGCGTTTCACCTAGTCGTCCACCCGCTTCCTGATTGATGATCAGAATCACCACGAAGAAACGGTATTCGGACATCGGCACTCGCGTGGCCGAGGCCTGAATCACCTGACGCAGTGGGATGCCGAGCCGCAGCCAGTGATCGATCGTCTTAAATTCATTCGCCAGCGGCCCGGTCAGGTGCTCAGCGACAATCGAGAAAGTATTCGCGACAGGCACACCCGCACGGCAGCTACGCGTAATCGCATCAATCGCTTCAGGCAGGCTCTCACGTAACGCTTTCAGGTGCTTTTGCAACGTCGATCGAAACATCAGCATGCCGATACTGACAAACAACAGCAGTGTAAATATCAACCCCATCGTAAGCGGCAGCAGAGTACGTTGCCCCAGGATCATACCGAGTATCAGGCTGGCTGCCGCCAGCGCGAGGGAACGCTGAAGCAGGTTCTTTTTCCAGCCAATAAACGCCATCTGCGCCCAGAGGATCGCTAACCAGCGCCCGATAACAGGAATTCCCATCAGCGGCGTTTTAATCTCGTCACGCAGGATTGAATCAGACGCCACGGCGGCTACCGATGGACTCACCTCGTTCAAAACCTGTTGCCAGCGTTGTTCACGCTGCATGCGTTGCTGACGTGATTTTCTCCAGGCGTTGACCGCCAAAAGCAGCATCAGCACGCTGCAAAACACCAGCAGCGTAATCAGATTCAGGCGTAAATCACTCATCAGCGTCTCCTCAGCCCATCACTGCGCATCAAACAAATGCGCTTTATCGCTGTAGAACTGCGGGCGCTGTATGTGCTGCACATATTCACCCGTCAACAGACCCTGTCCATCCATCCCCTGGATATTGAAGCTGAACAGATCCTGAAGTTGGATCACTTCATTCTCCATGCCACAGACTTCGGTAATGGACACGACACGGCGCATGCCGTCACGCATACGTTCGATTTGCACGATCAGGTGAACGGCGCTGGCGATCTGCCGACGGATCGCCATCAGCGGCAGTTGCATGTTCGCCATCATCACCATGTTTTCCAGACGCTGTATCGCATCACGCGAGGTATTGGCGTGCACCGTACATAGCGAACCGTCATGGCCGGTGTTCATCGCCTGCAACATGTCGAAACTTTCGCCACCGCGCACCTCACCCAAAATAATACGATCAGGGCGCATACGCAGTGCGTTACGCATCAGATCGCGCTGATCGATGCGGCCTGTACCTTCGGCGCTGACAGGGCGGGTTTCCAGTCTCACGACATGTTCTTGTTGCAATTGCAGTTCGGCGGCATCTTCAATGGTGATGATGCGATCGGTACTGCCGATTTTCTGCGACAGCGCGTTCAGCAAAGTGGTTTTACCCGCCCCCGTACCGCCAGAAACGATCACGTTAACGCGCGCCTGCATGGCTTTGTTCAGCACATCCGCCATCGCATAGGACATACAGCGGCGCTCCGCCAGCATTTCCAGCGACAGGTTGCGGCGCATGAACTTACGGATTGAGATCGTGGTGCCGTCGATCGCCAGCGGATAGGTAATGACGTTAACGCGGCTACCGTCAGGCAGACGCGCATCCACCATTGGGCTAGCTTCATCGATACGCCGCCCGACCGCCGCTGCAATACGCTGCGCGGTATTAAAAACATGTTCTTCATCGATGAAGGTAATCGGCGACAGCTCCAGCTTGCCAAAACGTTCGACAAATACCTGACCTGCACCGTTAACCAGAATATCGTTGACCGTATCATCCGCCAGCAACGGCTGGATCGGCCCGATCCCCGTCATCTCATCCAACATTTCGGTGGCGATGGCTTCCTCTTCCTGTCGAGAAAGCTGCAAGCGCTGCTCATCACAGATACGGCGAATGACCGTTTCGATCTGTACCAGCAGCTTGTCACGCCCCATCATCGCCGCTTTACCCGCGTCGATCTGATCGTAAAGCTGTGCACGGATAATACGGCGCTGACTCGTCCGGTTGTCCGTCTGGCGGGCTGCTGGCGTAGCCGATCCTGAAGACGTATTTGCCGCAGGTTGCGTGCGGTTCTCCGCAGCAGGACGCGTTTTCAGTTCTGCCACATTGGCAGCAGGCGCAGGCTGAGGCGTGCTTTTTCCTGCTTCACTTTTTTGCAGGTTATTCTTGCGAATCAACATAATCCTTAACCCAAAAAACAGTCCGTAACCCTAAAATAGTCGGTTAACCCTTTGAGAAACGCCGACCGCTGAACATCATCAGGCTCGCTTTAACCAACGCGAGAACCAGCGTTTTTCCGCCTGTCTGGCGCGTACACCGCAGGCTAAATCGACCAGTTGGCGTAATCCCTGCTGGAAAGCAGGCGCTGCGGCGAAATTTAATGCGCCGAGAGCGAGGCTCTGCGCCAGCGCATGACCGGCATTAGGCAGCACGACATCAATCTTCCGGCCAATAAACTGTTCGAACTGATCGCGACTCAGCGGTGCAGTCGTGGCAAAGCGGCTCTGGTTATGCACCAACAGCAAACGCTGCCCTTCGCTTTCATCACCGATCTCATTCAGTACGCGCCGTACATTGCGTGCATCCTGAAGCGTCAATTCCGTCACGATAATGCGCAGATCCGCATAGGTCAGCACATCCAGCGCCCCTGCCGGGTAGCTGCTGGGCAGATCCCAGATAACCTGATTGAACATGCGGCACAGCGCACCGCCAAGATTCAGTACGTTATCTACGTCAACCGGGCTCAGCTCACCCAGTTCTGGCTTCTGTGCCAGCAGGTGCAAACGCGTATCGACACGCAACATCGCGCGCTGAAGCAGTCGGGTATCCAGTTCCTGAGTCCCCAACACCGCAGCCAGCCCCGCATCATCGGTTTGCCCCTGCAACAGCAGTTGGTCACCGTTACGACGGTCAAAATCCACCAGTGCCACAGGTAAATGACGTTCACCGGACAGCAGACGGCTCAGTCCCATCGCGACAGTACTTCCGCCGCTTCCGCCGCTGGCGCTGACGACAGCAATCGTCCTGCCAGTACGGGCATATTCCGGCCCAGACTGCTCGCCTTCGCACTTCGCCAGCGTTGCCGCCAGCAGATCCAGCGTGAACGGCTTCACCAGATAATCCACCACGCCCGCCTGAAGCAGGGCGCGGTACAAGCCAACATCCTGCTCTTTGCCCGTCGCAATCACTTGGCTGGTGGGGCCGCAGACGCTCAGCAACTCTTCCAGAGCCGGAAGCGGCCAATGCGCCCCTTCCAGATCTACCAGTAAAATGTGTGGTGGCACATTCAGTTCGCACCACTGACGAGCAGCGGTAATACCACCGGGCATCACCGGAACATCCGGCTGTTTCAGACGCGTGAAGAGATCGCTAATATCGGCCACATCGCGCACGTCATTGGCGAACGCGACCAGCGGCAGCGCCAGTTCTTCACCATCGTTAGGGGTAATTTCACTCATGGAATGTCACGCCCTTAATCTTCTTCAAAGTTAATGTCGATGAGCTCTTTCACTTCACCTTTGTGATAGCGTTCAATGCTATTCACCGCCGCTACGCCATCCGCATCATCCAGCGCTTTCGCCTGAATCAGATCGCGTGGCTCGGCGACCATCATCGCCAGGTTGTTTTGCGTGGCGCAGCCGAGAGAACCAATCGCCTCATAGGGCTTCACCATCAACTGGTTGGGATCATTAATCGTACAACGGGTGGCTTTGACCACCAGTGCCTCGGAGATCACTTCCAGATCGCCGTTCTGACCGCTCGCCGTAGAACGGCGCATCTGTTTCACGTTCTGTGGATTAGCACCAGCGTTTTTAAGCACGGTCGCTAATCTTCCAGCCATCTGCTCACCGCTCGCACTGTGCGGAATCAGCGTGATCGTCTGTGCCGATAACCGCCCCTGATCCTTCAACATGACGTTGAGCTGCTTTAACGACTCAGGGAGGAAGCCCCGCCCGTTCGGCGCAGCCACTAACGGCATGGACACCGATGACGGCTGGACGGCGATGGGTTGCAGAGCAGGTTGGTCAAAACGCTGCATACGTACATCGTTAATCGGTTTATTCCATCCGCAGCCTGCCAGCAGAAAAACGGCGGTCAGCACCGCTGCACGCAGGGGCAGAGGACGAAACGGAGGGTGGTTGCTATTAATCGTTTTCATGTGTTATTTCCCCTCGCGAACTCAGTAGAGATAGCCGATAGATGCAGAACGTGGCATGGACGAATCCAGCATTTTCACGCCTTGTCCCGGCGTCTGAAGATCGCCTGCATTAACCGGTTCAACCACATAAGCGGTCGCGATAATCACCAGTTCCGTTTCTTCTTGGCTGGTGGCTTCGCTTTCAAACAGGCGGCCAAACATCGGGACGCTACTCAGCCCTGGCACGCCGTTGATTGTCTGGCTACCGGCGCTACGCAACATGCCCGCCAGCGCAAAGCTCTGTCCGCTGGCCAGCTCTACGGTGGTATCCGCACGACGTACCGTTAAGGCTGGAATACGTGAGCCGCCTTCCAGCTGTACGGAACCGACGTCCGTGAGTTCACTGACTTCCGGCGCAATGTGCAGGCTGATACGGTTAGCAGACAGCAGCGTTGGCGTCATACGCAGAATGACGCCGTAGGATTTGTAATCGATGCTGACGCTGTTGTTGGTGATCAGGACGATGGGGACTTCACCACCCGCAGCAAACGCGGCGGTTTCCCCTGACATCGCCGTCAGGTTGGGTTCGGCCAATACGGTCGCCATGCCCTGCTGATTCATGGCGGTTAACAATCCACTCAGTCTGGAGCGGCCGAAGTTCAGGAAGCCAGAATCCGTTGGGTTAGCAAATCTTCCGGTTGTGGCGTTGAACAGATTCAGACGCGAACCGCTGCCTGCGGTCATGTTGCCGCTACCGGTGCTCAGTGATGCCGCCCAGTTGAAGCCCAGTTCACTGGTTAACTTGCGGGACACTTCCACCACGCGAACCTGAATATTGATTTGCGAAGGCGTTTTGATTTTCAGCTGGTTGATCACCTTGCCGGAGGATTCGCTGGAGCCCGGCAATTTTTCGCCACCGCCACCACCACCGCCCTGCCCGCCTGAGGACGCGCTGATATAAGCCTGTATACTGTCGATGACGCGTTTAGCATCCTGCGGGGTATCGACGCTGCCGCGTACAATGACCCCACTCGGGATCGAAGCTTCCAGTTGGATATCCGCACCGGGGAATTCACGCTTCATGCGTTCACCCAGTGCTTTCAAATCATGTTCAGACACCAGACGAATGGCGTTGATGACATTGCCATTTTCGTCCATCGCATAAAGCGTGGTCGTACCGACACTTTTGGCGTAAACAAACAGATTCCCCGGTGAAGGCAGTTCAAAGCTGGCAATATTCGGATCGGCCACCAGCACGCTGTCCGGCAACGCATCAAGCTGGAGTAACCGCCCCTGATGCACGGTCAGGTGCACCACATTGGTTTCAGCGACTTCAGACACCCCGGCAGCCTGCGTGGTCACAGGCAACATCAGCATGACAGGCAATACTGCATTAAACAGGCTGGCAATCAGCAACCGTTTGCACGTTCCCCGAGCGTCCGATTTCAAAAACAGCGAAAACATCGTCATTTACTTAATTTCCGTAATGGGCTTTATTTTTCTACGATCAGCACACGGCTCTCCGCAGGCTGTCAGATTACGTGTTCGTCCTATCGGGCAGGGAACGCGACCACGTCTTTTTGTTCACCGCGATAGACTTTTACCTTGTGACTTCCGGCGGATAATGCACCGTAGATATCCGTCGCCTGTGGCACGGTGGTCACCAGCGGACGCCCGGTCAGCGAATCAACCGCATCATCCTGCTCGGCACTGCGCAACGCTAAATGCAGAATGCCCAGCTCTTTTGCCACGGCCAACACCTCAGCCTGCTGCGGTGTCACTTCCAGCGTAACGGTTTGGTAGGTAGCGGAACGCGCACGAGGACCTGCGGCAGGCTCACGGCTTTTGGCTGCGGCATCAAGCGCCACATCGTCTTGTGCAACATCTGCACGTAGGTAAACAGGGGAGTGAACTTTATCGTTCAGCGCCAACACGCGTAAATCACGCGCAATGGTTTGTGATGCCAGCAGCGGCATGACTACGGGTTGCGTACGGCTTGGCGGTAACTCAGGCTGATCGTCCCTTTTCATGCTGAGGATCACATCTACACGATCGTTTGGCGTCACGAGGCCAGCGCTGCTGGCAACGGCGCTGGTGGGAACAGAAATGGCGCGCATCCCTTTGTGCAAGACCGCTGCGACAAAGCCCGGTTCATTCGGCTTCACCAGCACGTTACTTGTCAGCGCGGAACCTTCTGTCACGGTTTCACGCAGCGTCGCACCGAATAGCAGTGATTGGCTGTCTTTACCGCGAACAAAGTTAAACGTACGGGAAACAGGTTCCTCAGTGACCTGCCAGCGCAGTGATGCGGAATCAATAAAATCACCGGGATGCAGATCTTTCGCCGCCACCAAAATAGCCGTTTTTTCCGGTGCCTGAACAACAACCGGAGGCGGCGGTGGGGGTGCAGAAGAGAGATGGCTGCGTACCATTAACGCAACAATACCTGCCAGAACGAGCGCGCCTGACAGTACGTATGTAGAGTTCACTTTCATTTCAACTGGCCTACCCTAGCGTGTGTGTCTTAAAGCTGCGACGGAATTAAAACAAAGGAAAAATCAGGACATATATCGCGCCAAATGCAATCGCGACACCGTAAGGTATGCCTTGAGAAAGATCGGCGGGCAACGCGGGTGGCATAGGCAGCCGACTCTTGAATATCCGGTTAGTGGTTTGGATGCCCAACGCAACCGCTGTCGGCACGGTATTAAGCAGAGGCAGACTCAATGCCAAAACACCGCCAGCCAGCGCTGTTACCATGACGAAAACGATCTGGTGCCCTTGCCCAACCCACAGGCACAGCACACTCATCAACTTCACATCCCCGGCACCCAATCTACCCGTGAGGAAAAGTAAAAATCCCACAACCAGAACGACCGCCGCACCGGGCAACGCCCATAGCATTTTCCGTAATGCCGACATATCTAACGCACCGGATTGCAGGACATGTAAAGCGCTGAAGAACAGCCAGCCCAGCAATAAAATCAATACCGCCTGATTGGTAATTTTTCGTACTAACAGATCGGTGCTGATACACCACAGCAAGCACCCTACCAGTAGCGCTATCTGTAGCCAGTGCGTGTAATCCGTCATCTTGCGTGAGTTATTTCGCAGCGCCGGATGAACCACCGCCCGTCGTACCCGTGCCGGTAATCTGATCGGCGATTTGGGTGAATTTTTCATTCAGCGCTTTCACGAAGATACCGTCGCCGCCGAAAATAGCACCGATGGCCGCCGCCATTGCCGCCGCGAGGATGCCGTATTCGATTGCCGTTACACCGCTTTCGTCACGCAGGAAAGAACGTAATTTTGTTTTCATGTTTTTCATGGAAAGATTCTCTATCCGCCGCCAAAGAAATCATGGCTTACTTGGAAATCGGGGGGAGCCATGATGATAATAAGATTAATAATGAGACTTATTATCAAGCGCCGCAAGCAGCAGAACATTAATATTCGTTAATCTTTCCATACAAATAATTATCGATACAAATCAATAGTTAACATATTTTAACCTTACCGATAAAACTGATAAATATTCATATTTTTTGCAGGGATATTCATAAAAAATCATGAGAGGAACATCGTAGTAAGCAATATGTGATCGCTTATTGCGCGGGGTATTAACCAACGAATGGATTAACATCGGTTAAGACAGAGGTAGACGTTCAAGCCCGGCTCGGAGGAATCCAGGTAAAGTTTTCCACCATGTAGATCGGTAATCGCCTGAACCAAAGATAGCCCCAGACCATAACCAGACTGAAACCAGGTATCCAGCCGTTGAAAGCGCTGTAGCGCTTTAGCATGAAGTGCGGGCGGAATGCCCGGCCCACGGTCAGCAACGCTCAGCGCGATCCAACCGCGATAAAGCGTCACACTCAACGTGATGTATTTCCCTTGAGCCGCATATTTCAGCGCGTTCTCTACCAGATTAGCCAGAGCCTGAAACAGCAGCGCCCGATCGCCGAAGAGTTGGATGCCTGACTTAATTTCAATCTTCAGTTGGCAGCCCCGAGCTTCCGCCAGCGGTTGATAGTATTCCGCAATTTCTTCCAGCAGTTGGCGCGCTTCAATGTTCTCAAACTGGTGCACGCAGCGCCCGCTTTCAATTTCACCGATACGCATCACGGTGCGGAACAGCCCGAGAATTTTGTGCACCTCATCCACGGCCAAATTCAATTCATCACGAATGTCGTTATCCAGCCCTGTCCGCTCTGTCAGGTTAAACAGGCGGTTTTGTAAATGCGTCAACGGCGTACGCAGTTCGTGTGCAACATGGCTCGATGTATTACGCACCTGCTCCATCAGTCGCTCAATACGTTCCAGATTCTGGTTAATATCGGCGCTCAGGCTGTCAAAATCATCGTCGTAAGGCGACAACGGCATACGTACCTGCTGCTCACCGCTGCTGTAGCGATGTAAAGCCGTGCGAATTTTCTCCACACTGCGTAAGCTACGTAAGCTGAAATGGCGGCTGACAAACAGGCAGAAAAGCAGAACAACAAACAGACCAGCCCCTGCTACCAGCGGAATCGTTCTCACCCGCTCCAACATGGGCCGAATATTGTACGCGGTGAATAGCACGCCTCCGTCATCTAACATGACAGACAGACCAATCAGATTAGGATCGTCCGGGCTGGAAATTTCGGCCTTGAGACAGCTGACATCCATTTGGCAATCGGTATGTTGCCGCATTTCCAGAGGATGCATGTTTGTGGGATGCGGTATTAATGGGTCCGGCTTTAATGGATGCACCTTTAATGGATGATTGTGATACAGAATACCACCCTCTTTATCCATCACCAGAAACAGCGGTAACTCGTCACCCTTTGCGCGATTATCCTGCCGCAATTGCGTAATCAGGCTATCGGCATTCGTTAAACGCGACTGCATTGAGTAATCGTAAATATTACCCAAAATAACTTCGCGAACATGCGTTCTAATCAATGTTTCACTTAATGAGCTGAAGCCGACAATACACATCAGCATCATTAATAAGAACAGAAAAACAATGGTTATTGCCTGGCGAAAATTAGAGGTGCATAAGAAGCCAGGATATTGGCTTGCCCCAAGTAATTGCCAATGTTTTATTTTTATCTGCCAGCGCTGCCCCAGCCTCTTTATTTTTATTTTATTCAGCGTGGCTGCCAACATCGGTTTTACCCTTATCTACCGCGCCTAATGCATAGCCCATTGCTCTCAACGTTTTAATTAATGGACGAGGGAACCCTTTATCAATTTTCGCCCGCAGCTTTGACATATGAACATCGATGAGGTTAGTCTGCGGATCAAAATTATAGCCCCATACTCGCTCTAACAACATCGTGCGCGTAATTGCCTGGCCTGGATTTTCCATTAATATAATCAGTAACTTGATCTCTTTATCGGTCAAGTCGATACGTTTGCTACCGCGCCATGCTACACGCTGCATACGATCAAGTTGCAGATCTTCAAAAGTTAGCATTGACGGATTATCAGTATGACGTTTACTACGCCGCGCCATAATATCCAGACGTAATCTAAGCTCATTAAAGTTAAAAGGTTTACCGAGATAATCTTCCGCACCAAGTTCTAATCCCATGACGCGATCAACATCACGATCCAGAGCCGAAAGCAGCATAATAGGCGGATGACGAGACCCTTGTAATTCACGTAATACCGTAAATCCATCCATGATGGGTAGCATTCTGTCCAACAGAACGACATCATAAACTTCATCCTTGATCGCTTTTAATGCGTGTGCGCCATCGTGCACCATTCGGCAAGAATGGCCGTGGGAATGTAATTTAGACCCCAGCCAATGGCACAGCACAGAATCATCATCAACCACTAATACACGCATAAATGTTCCCCTATAAACGCAGATTTCCCCTCATTAATTTAGGGTTAATAGGCATTTATTTTTTATCTGGTCCTTCAAACAGCCATTCATCCCACACGGTTCTGATACCGTGCGGGCCGTTTTTACTTCAGAGATTTTTGTTTCTAAGCTTTCTATTCATGGCTTTTCTACTTCTAAGAAAAGTCCTACAGATAATAACAATCATTATCATTTAATGACAAGCAGTTTACAATCGTCTGACGCTGTTCTTAGATCCGGCGTATAAAAAACATCCCCATTGCTTACGCAAGGGGGATGGAGAGGAAAGAAAGAGAAGATAAATAAATCAACGCAGTAGCGGAGATCGCTTCACACGGTGTTACTCATTTTCGATCAAAAGCGCTTCCATCAGATCGAGATCGCGCAGCATTTTTTGCAATGTTTCATTGCTGATCTGCTGCGTGGCTCGCAGGTGATACAGCTCCGCACGCTCGGAATTTAGCGCAGTGAGGCGAAAACGCCGCTCCAGATCCTCAATCAGCATACCGTTTTCAGGATCGTCTTTATTAATTAGCCGTCGACGTAGATTACCGATGACACGTGCGCTGACTTCTTTCAGCACTTGCTCATCGATATTTTCCTCTCGATCGGCTGCCAGACGTTCCTCCATTTTGTGCATGCTTTTGATCGCCACTTCCGCCACAGCCATACGCGCCATGCGGATTTCTTTGGCATGCGCTGCTTTGTCCGCCACCACAACACCACGCAGCAGAAACGGTAACGCCAATACGCCACAGAGCAGAGAAAACAAAATGACACCCGTGGCGATAAACACCAACTGGTAGCGTGACGGAAATGCCGTGCCATCCGTCAGCAACAGCGGAATAGACAGCACACCCGCGAGCGTAATCGCGCCTCGAACGCCGGCAAAAGACGCGATCCACAGCTCGCGTGTGGAAAATTCGGCGAAGACCATCGGACGCTTTTTCTGGATATGCGTACTGTATGTTTTCATCACCCACAGCCAGCTGAAACGTAGCAGCAGCAAGGCGCCATAGATGATTGCAATATCGGTAAATAGCATCCAGGTTTCAACCGTTGGGTCCAGCTCCGCCTGCGTAACCGAGGTTTCCAGAATGTCCGGCAATTGCAGGCCCAGCATAATGAACACCATGCCGTTGAACACAAACTCCAGCATCGACCACACGCCATTAGCACGCATCCGCATCGTTAGCGGTGCACTACGGATCACACCAGACTGGCCGATAGTCATCCCCGCCGCGACTGCCGCCAGGATACCCGACACGCCGATGTGTTCTGCAATCAGATATGACGCAAAAGGCAGCAGCAACAGCAACACAATCTGCGTTGCTGCATCATCACCGCTCCAGCGGCTAATAACGCGCAGCGATTTACCGAATATCCAGGTCACGCCGACGCCCGCCAGCAACCCACCTAGCGCTACCTGCATAAATTCCAGCGTCGCACCGGACACCGTAAACACCATGGTGCCCATCGCAATCGCGACGGCAAACTTCAACGACACCAGGCCTGACGCATCGTTCATCAACGCTTCGCCCTGCAAAATGCCCATTAGCTTTTTCGGAATGCGGCCTTCTCCAACAATGCCAGACAGCGCGACGGCGTCCGTTGGCGACAACACCGCAGCCAACGCGAAAGCCGCGATCAGCGGCATGCCCGGCACCATCCAGTAGATGAAATAGCCGATGCCCACTACGGTAATCAGCACCAGTACCAGTGCCAGGCCAATAATTTCCCGACCGTGCTTCAGGAACTCACGCGTGGGCGTTTTCCAGCCGTCGGCAAACAACAGCGGTGGAATGAAAAGCACCATAAACAGCTCAGGATTGAAATCAACATGTAAACCGAACTGGGGCCAGGCAAGGATGGCACCAAGCGCGATTTGCATTAAAGGCAGAGGAATTTGAAAAGGTAAAATGCGGGTAACCACCCCGGAAAGGGAGACAACCAGGGTCAAAATAAGAATCGTAAAAAATATTTCCATGCTTTCCTTAGACGTACTCCTAAATCAAAAAATTCTGCCTGTTAGCACATAAACACCCCTTCCATATTTAGCGCATTTAGCCCGGTATGAAAATGGGTTTTTGGTCGAAAAACCTAAATTAATAACAAGGTTGATTATCACACAAAAAACTTAAACCCAAAGCCAATAAAAAGGCCTATAAACACCTATTCTGGAGGCATACCACGAGGAACGAAGAGGAAAAGAGAGAAGAAAGGAAAACGCGCGGAACAAACCTTCGGGACGGTGCCCGAAGGTTTATAGAAAAACGACTTACAGAGCCCAGCCGCCAGCGTAGAACACCACCAGAGCCACAGCGATAACCACTGTACCGATGTTCAGTTTACGCCATTCGCCGGAAAAGATGCGACCTAATACCAGTGCGCCAAAACCCAGCATGATACCGGTCACGATGTTACAGGTCAGTACGATAAATACAGCACAGACCAGACCAGACATCGCATCTACGAAGTCATCAAAATTCAGTTTGGATACGTTGCCCAGCATTAGCAGGCCAACATACATCAGCGCAGGAGCGGTAGCATAACCGGGAACCAGATACGCTAACGGCGACACAAACAGCAACAGCAGGAACAGCACGCCGACAACCGTTGCTGTTAAACCTGTTTTACCACCAGCGGCTGTACCTGCGGCAGATTCTATGTAGACTGCCGCCGGTGAC
Source organism: Pectobacterium punjabense (assembly GCF_012427845.1). NCBI lineage: Bacteria > Pseudomonadati > Pseudomonadota > Gammaproteobacteria > Enterobacterales > Pectobacteriaceae > Pectobacterium > Pectobacterium punjabense. The sequence continues at coordinate 833,272 of NZ_CP038498.1, read as the reverse complement.
GTCCCAACCAGACTAGAGAAAATGCTGCTCACGGAGTCTGCTGTCAACGCTTTGCCGCCGTTGATGATTTGCCCGTCTTTATCCAGCAGATTCGCCTGCCCGGCTACCGCACGAATCGTCCCCGTAGCATCAAACACCGCCGTCATGACCAACGCCAGTACGCTCGGCAGAACCAAAGGCTGCAACGCGCCCATGATATCCAGACTGAAGATCAGCGACGAACCGTCAGCCGCCGTCAGGCTCGGCAGTGCGAAGAAACCGGCATATTTTACATTCGGATCAAAAATCAGCCCCAGAATAGAGATCACGATGATAACCAGCAAAATACCGCCCGGTACGCGACGTTTCTCTAAACCAATGGTCGCAGCTAATCCCAGTAGGGACATTACAACAGGGAAAGAGGTAAAATTACCCAGCGCGACAGGCAGGCCATCAATCGGGTTTTTTACTACCAGTCCCACACCGTTGGCAGCAATAATCAGTAGGAACAGACCAATACCAATCCCGGTACCATGCGCCACGCCTAGCGGCAGATTACGCAAGATCCAGGAACGGATGCCGGTAACGGAAATGATGGTAAACAGTACCCCCATCAGGAAGATCGCCCCCAGCGCCACGGGAATACTGATTTGTTGCCCCAGCACCAGACTAAACGCAGTGAACGCCGTCAGAGAAATAGCACAACCAATCGCCATCGGCAGATTAGCCCACAATCCCATCAGCAGCGATCCCAGCCCAGCAACCAAACAGGTTGCAACGAACACGGCAGTTGGCGGAAACCCTGCCTTGCCCAGCATACCCGGTACGACTATCACCGAATAAACCATAGCCAGGAACGTTGTCAGACCAGCTAACACTTCCTGACGCGTGTTACTGCCACGCTGTGTAATTTTGAAAAAAGCATCAAGCGCGCCTTGCGGACGCGCCGCATTCTCTGCCTGACGGGTGGTGTTTGACATAGTGGTATCCCCTGAAATGCCATTATTATTTACGATCAATTCTGAACGGTTCTCGCAGCCTTGCCCCGCGAGCGCATTAGCACACTAATTAGCAATGAACAGAACGCGCCATGAACCCTATGGCTCCGCACGCAAACGATTAACTCGCTGGGTGCAGAACCAGAAAACGTTGCCCGATCAAAACGAGCGGTATAAAAACAAGCGGAAGTAAAACATCACCGGATAAACAGTGCCAGGTAATGCGAAGCGCACGATTATCCCGCTTCCCCCGCGCTTATTTCAACTGCTAATCGAGACAATTTACCTATCTCTATTTCACCTTCCCGTTAAGGAAATGTGCAATCGGTACAAGTACTGTGCAATCAGGCAACTCGCTGAAAACGCGCCAGTATGAATAAAAAACAGAAAGGGTTTTTAGACTGAAATCAAAACAGCGGTTTACTCCTCACAAACTGATCGTTCATTTTTTTGTGATTGCCATCACAAAAAAGTTGACCAGCCGTATCAGTGCGAGTATTCTTAAAAACGTGAACAGCATCACAGAAAACAAATTAACTAACAACGAGGAAATGACCATGAAACTGCTGAACAAAATCATCGCTATGTTTGAAAACATCAACATCAACTTTGGTACTTTTAACCAATAATTATTTAAGAATCGTGGGGATAAAAAGATGCGCGTTGTCCGCAAAATCAATCAAATATTAAAAGCGTTGGGCAAAACCTATCGCGGTGTTAACCCCCACGCTATCTTCCGTTAATCGTACTCAGTACGTTAACCACCCTAAAATGGCTGCCATCTGGCGGCCATTTTTGTTTCTGCACCAAACGTAGCAACTGTCTTGTCAGAATGGCGCCGAAGCGCCACCCCATTTCGCACATGCTTACATCATCTCACCCAATCATCAGGCGTAAAGTGATATTTCCCCTGCGGGACGCGTTTTAAAGCGGCGATGCAGCCAAAGATACTGTTCAGGCGCACGCATGATTTCTTTCTCAATCACCTTATTCATGTAACACGCCGCAGCCTGTTCATCGTGATAAGGATAATCCTGTAATTCCGGCTGAATCACCAGTTGGTAACCCAAAGCATTCGGTTTACGAATCAGCACCGTCGTCATCATTGCAGGTTTTGCCAGGCGACTGATGGTGAATGTGCCGCTAGTGGTAGCCGCGTTTTTCACGGCAAAGAATGGGGCAAAGACGCTGCCTTTAGGACCGTAATCTTGGTCGGGCGCGAACCACACCGCTTCACCACGCTTTAGCGCCTGCACCATACCGCGCAGATCTTTACGGTCAATCATCGCCTTGTTTGAACGAGAACGTCCCCAGGTTTGCACCATTTCCATCGCTTTATTATTGTGCGGGCGGTACATCGCCATCATTGGCCGACACAACCCCATCGCCCTGCCGCCCAGTTCCAGCGACATAAAGTGAATACCAATCACCATCACGCCCTGTCCTTTATCCGTAGCGTGCCGCAAATGCTCAAGCCCCGAGACATCAAACCATTGGCGCACACGACGATCGGACCAGAACCAGGCCATACCGGTTTCGACCAATGCCATGCCAAGCGACGCAAAGTTGCTATCGATCATAGCTTCTCGCTCATCGTCGGAGATTGTAGGGAAGCACAACTCAAGATTACGCCGGGCAATCGACACCCGACGCTTAAGGAAGACGCGGGATAAACGACCTGCGCTGCTCCCGAGTTTCATCAACAGCGGGTAAGGGAGCTGAACTAATAAAAACAGCACGCCCAGACCGAACCAAGTCGCCCAATAGCGCGGGTGGAGTAATGCCCTGGTAAATGTTTGCTTAATTTTCATGATACTCATCTTTAAGTGATTAACAGCGTACCGCATAAAGAGTCGTTCTCATCGCGCTACATCTATCATGACACTTATTTATAGGGATCGTTTCAGCTGTGTGGGAAACTGATTTCTGACCGTTATCACGCATGAGGTTAAAAAGCAGGATAAACATGCTGATAACGCAGAGGGGATTTTGAGCAACCGATGAACGGCCGACGGCAGCGGCATCATACCCGATTCGTTCTTAATAGAGGAGTGGCCGAACAAGAAATATTCGCAATATCACGTGGTCTAAAGCTAACATCTTGGCATATGTCAAAAAAAGCGACGGCCTTCTTTACGCTCCAAATAGGTCAAGGGTAAGCCGTAACATAACCAAGGATTTGATGGAAAATGATTTTTTCTCTCCCTTACCGCGTCAATATGTTCACTGCCCTCATCGCGGGTATCCCGGCTCTGGCATTTGCCACAACATTCACCGATAGTTCTTTCTCTCATAAAGACTGGGAAGTGGTCTGTGATAACACGCTGACGTGCCGAGCCGCCGGCTACTCATCCGAAGAGCAATACGCGGGGGACGAGCAAGATGTTCCTGGAATATCACTGCTTCTCACGCGTCATGCCGGGAAGAATACGCCCATAACGGCAGACGTCATGCTCGCTGAGGTATACCAAGCGATTCCTAAAGGCACCACGCTCACGCTAACCATTGATGGTGTGGATAAAGGCCTGCTCACCCCAATCAAAGACAATCTCTGGCAGCTCAATGAGAAACAAATTCCCAGCGTATTGCAGGCTCTAAAAGGAAGCGGGAAAGTCGCTTTTCGCCACAATGGTGCCGTTTCCGAACTGTCCGGGGCCGGTGCCTACGCCGTACTATTAAAAATGGATGAGAAACAAGGTCGCATCGGGACAACGGATGCCATCACCAAAAAAGGAAATAAAAGCAGTGAGTTACCTGCTGTAGTTGCCCCCGTTATCTACGCAGCAATCACTAAGCAGGAGGCATCGCGGACTCTGACGGATGTGGAACAATCCGTTCTCCATAAAAAGCTACTTAAAACGCTGCATAACGACTGCGATAACTTGCTGCCACAAGATGACCCACAAGCAGAACCCATTACGTTCACCCCACTGACTGACAGCCTGTCTCTGCTCAGTACCCTTTGCTGGCGCGCAGCCTATAACGAAGGCTATGCCTACTGGGTCATCGATAACACCATGCAAACTCAGCCGCAGCTCGTGACGACGGATGGCACAAATTACGAGAACGGTGAAATTACCGCAGTACATAAAGGACGCGGGCTCGCGGACTGCATGAGCTATGAATCCTGGATATGGGATGGAAAAACATTCCAGCAAAGCAGTGTATCAACCACAGGTTCATGCCGCATGATCCAACTCGGCGGCACCTGGGATTTACCCAGTTGGACAGCGACCGTCATTAAAGCAGAGAAATAAAAGAGATTGGGGTCACTCGTTGGCCTCATATCCAAACATGGGAAAGCCATCGAGGAAGACGAAAAACGCGCCAGCATCACCCTGACGCCTGAATTGACTAGACATCATCAGTCAAGAAGTGTTGTTCCATAGGAGTTATCAATTGTGCAAAGCCAGCGTCCATCAGCGTCTTTCTTGAACACGTAGGTCGCTCGTCGGGTTGTGGTGACACTATTCCCCTGATCGTCTGGGTAATGAAGCACCGTTTCCATAATCACTAAAGCGTCTCCACCACCTTCGATGACCTGCATATTTCCTTGTTCAACAACAAGTTGATTTTTAAAGTAATCGGCAATAGCGATAAACGCTTTTCTTATATCACCTTTCCCTCTTGCAACCATTCCTGGCTTGATAACAAGTGCGGCATCCTCGGCATAATAATTCATCAAGGCATCAAAATTTCGTTCAGATATTGCTTTATCACAGGCTTCAATGATTTCGCGTATCGGATGTGGTTCCATAAACACTGACCTCAGTAACGTGACGCAGAACACTCTGACGTAAAGATTCAATAGAGACGGATATTAAATCCTTCTTTCTTCATACAACGCCACAAAATAGCGAGTGATTTGTTCAACTTAATTCATCGATGACCGAGAAATCACGACCTTCTTCTCTTGAGCATGACGCGGATGTAGCCCGGCAGTTACAAATTTCATGGGTAACCATAGGGTAATATAATTGATTGTATAGCACACGGATATACACTTTTGGAATCAAGGCATTAGAAATGTTTTTGGAGCGAGTGAAGGGAGCCGAGGACAACTAGCTAACTTCTTGTTTCTTAAAGACTGATGAATCCAGTGGTTACAGTGATGGTTACACATTGAGAGGCTGACGGTCAAGACTTGAAGCACGTAATATTCCCTCTAAAGGAATAGAACTCACGGTCTGACTACCCGGCCCTTTTGGCCTGACTCAGGGTCGGGCTATGGGGACTTTTGGCTCGCTCTTTATATTAGATAGGGTCTCACATTTTTTCAGTCAAAACTCATCGTCTAAGAACCACCAGCCAAACAACAAGCGCTAACTTTAGCAGGAAGACCCCGAGATAGACTTTGTGTAGGTCCATTAGGTCCTCCTCTTTCCGCACCCATGAACTAGATTACTAGTACAAAATAAAGGCCAGATATCCAGTTAGGAAGTCTGACCAATAGTCGTTATTGTTAGTTAGCTTCTTTAGTGAAGCTCAGGCGTTTGACTACAGGCAGGACAGCAGTAGCCGAGCCAGTACCCATCTTGATGGTCGTAGCAGCTTCAGCTACAACAAACACCTTGCCGAGAATCTCAAGGTCGTGAGACTGGGAGTCACCATCACGTGAAAGGACCACAGTAATGTTCTCGCCATCGTGACGGAAGCAACCGAAGCTCAGAGCCGTAAAACGCTTAGCCATCATGAACACGCCACGGTCTTCACCGTTGTAATAGGCGATGTCAGTCCCCAGCATATCGACGATAGCGTCTTCACCACCAAAACCTTGCTTAGCAGCCAGACGGGAGAGAGCCTTGAGGTGTGACTCATGGGCGATAATGCCGTAGTCAGAAACCTCAGAACCGAAAGAAGACTCGGTGTTCTCATACAGCGCGTCCATGATAGTGTCTGCCTTAGCTGTCAGGCTACCAGTCAGGACCGGAAGCTCTACAGTCTTCAACAGCTTGGAGGATTCCAGTACATCGACCATGCGACTATTGATGGTACGGACCACGTTATCGCAGATGTTCAGAGCGTCCTGCTGGAGCGTCCCCTGAGTGAAACCAGTGGAAGACTTAGCGTCCCACAGCTTGGTTTGATGTGATACGAGGATAGCCTGTTCAATCGGCTCCACGGTGATTTCAGTGCCGGACGGAGCGGTCACGACTTCAGGTCGCTTACCACCACGGACAGGAACGACCACAGAGCGGTCAGCCAGCGTGTGAGCGATGATTGGAGTTGGTAAGCTGTTACGGGTCGGCAGGACTTCTACAGGGAACGGAATGTTATCCTGAGCGTCTTTAAGCACACCATTGAGCATCGTCTTAACCAGCTTAGCCAGCTCAAGGGCATAAACCTGAGGGTCGGCGTTAGTCGGAAGACCTTCGTTAATCTGAAGGTTGTCGGTGTCGGTGATACGAACAGGCTCAATGCCGAACTGGAAAGCGTCTTTAGTCATAGTCATGATAATTAATCTCCTTGAGTCAAATACTTGAAGTCCCTAACGGTAAGTCAGGGACCGTGTGTTCTTAGATGAGGGTCACTTGCTTACAAGCAGTCCATCCAGTTAGCGCCACTATCGAGGTCAGCCATAATTGAAGCCTTGGAACGACCAGCGGAATGGTTAGCACTGCGGAGGTTCTCACCATAGGTCCGGCGTTCAGCTTTGACCTGTTCGCGACGCTGTAGCTCTTTTTGCCATTCGTCTTCAGTCATGAACATCTCGCGGGTACGCTCTTTCTGAGACGCCAGTTCTTTAGCGATACGCTCAGCCTCAACACGTTTATTCATCTGGCGGCGTTGGTAGGCGGTCATCAGGTCATTACTGAAGAAGTTACCAATGGTCACGCCAGCTTCAGCAAGAGCTTCCAGTAACTCCATTGCTTCGCGGCTGGTGGACGGCAAGCCTGACAGATACCCCGGAATGAGGGTCTTGATAGCGAGGGACAGCGGATAGGACTGACCGTCCAGACTCACAGTATTCTCGTAGAGATTGATGTCGGTGACTGACAGTTTCCAGTCTTGGTTATTGAATAACATAAATTGGTACTCCTCTTGAGAGTTGAGACTATCGGTCGACCACAGGCGTGTTTAGTCCTGCGGCGTCTCCCCGCATCGGTCATCTCAAAAGGTGTTTAAATTAGGTATTGAGTAGGTGAGCTACTAACGGTTAGGCGGCAGTTTCATAGCGACCAGTTGGGCTATTAGCTCGTCTCGGGATTGGTGCTGGCGGGTCTCATCTTCCGGGTCTAGACCAAGCTCCTTCAGGATGACCTCAGTCCGGTAGCCACGGTAACGGAGAGTCATGCGCCCCTCAGGTGTGCGCGGGTCAATCATCATCTTAGATTCCCTCCACCTTACCGGATTGTGCCAGCTTCAGGAGGTGCTCTTGCTTCTGCTGGTCGGTGCCAGTGAATGCAATAAGGATGCCTCGCATCTTGTCAACCTTCTCAGGCTTACCGAAGACCTCCAGCCCCTTAGCGTTGAACCGGAAGTTATACCCACCTGCTGAGAACTTCTGGTCTGACGGCTTAATGATACGAAAGCAGTCGGAATACTTCGGATTTACAGACCACTCGTTACTGATTGAGTTCTTACGAAAGAGGCCACGATGCTGGAGAAGTGCGGTCATTAGCTTCTGAGCGGGCAGACCATAGGTTTTGCAGTAGTCGCCCCAAGTCACGCCTCGGCGGTTAGCGGACTGAATGGCTGCTCGCTTCTTCTGGTCTTCCAGTAGCTGCTTGTCCTTCTCAATTCGTCGGATGTAGTCAAGGACTTTGCGACGCACAGCTTTAGACTCACGCATACCGACCAATAGTAGTTGGTCTCCGTTAAGGATAGTGTGAGAGGCTTTACGTCCAGAAGCGCCCGTGTCTAATAAAAGGAAATTTTCCTCTTTTAAATCCAGCTCATCCTTCACGCGATTGATGAAGTCCTTATTACTGACGGGATTCTCCCCGGCCTCTTCACGGGCAGGATTGATAACCTTGGTCAGGAACTCATAGGAAGACAGAGAGAACTCATCGTTAAAGATGACTACTTGTTGAGACATTTACGTGTACTCCTTTTGTTTGCACCCTGAAGTCGCACCCTACTGACCTACTCAAGCCCCCACGTAAAGGGAGACCAGCAGGCAACAGGACGCAAACAGAATGACTTGAGGTAATTGTTATGTGGTCTGCGATGACCAGTAATGATAAAGGTGCAAGACAGCGTGTCAGGACGACCAGATGGTGAGCGGTGATAGACCCAAGTCAAATGAAGACACGAGAACGCTAACGGGCTGGGAGTCTGACAGAGGCTGTCTTGCTAGCCTTGGTATGGAGAAAGACTTAATGTCGGGAGAGCTTCCGCATAACTTGACGCATCAAGACCAGAGGCGGAATGTATGGTCCCTATAGTGATAGCTAAGGGTCCAGTCCCTATAGTGAGGGTATAAGATTTGCTACCTGATAAGGCCATAATCTGACCTCCAGTTAGACCCGAAGTATGGAGACCACATCATAGTGACCATAATTTACTTCGGGCTGACAGGACTGGAGGCTGGACTTAAAGTTCTTCTTATTGGAATTGTGATAAACACAATCCATAACAAGATAAACTCATGGTCTCCTCCAGCCTGCTGGTCAGGACTCAAGGTTCAACCTCAGACACCACTGGTCTAACCTCTTTGAGTTTCCGCCTGTCCACAATGGATGGCAGACCTCAGCAATGATGTCTTGGTTCTTCACAATCTCGCACACCGATGGTCGCATAGACGGATACTTCCGCTGCGGTCTGATGTTCTCCGCCTGTCAAAGGAGAGAGATTGCTACGTTAAAGGGAATGGTCTCAGGCCAAGGTGATTTAACACTAGGCGTCTGCGGATGGTTTCCAATCGGTCCGCTACCGGAAGCCTGAGACTATATGAATGTGTGGGTCGGTGACAATTATTAAGGTGGGGGCTTAGGGCCTCCCCCTATAGTGATAGTTTAGTCCCCCCTTCCCTATAGTGAGGGTATATTCAATCTGAACGACCAGTCTTACTCGTTAGCGGCCTGCTGCTGTTCCCTCGCCTTCTTATCCTGATTCTCAATACCTTGGCGCGGGCCTTCAGGCATGCTTAGGAACATATCTTCAAGCTCTTTCGGTCTCGTAATTTGGTCATCAACAATAATGTTCAGTAACTTAAAGAGACCATGAGCTAACTTCGGGTCATCATCAAGGTTAATCTCCCGGATGGACTGCCTGATTACCAACGATTCGGCAAATGTCTGCGGCCTGCTGGATACGAACAGGGAGTCCTTTCTTAACGAGAGACCGAATGTCAGTGTTAATGTTTTCACCCGGCTCCTTGAGATGGACCATTAGTTTTTTGGAGACACAAACGCAGGAGCGCAGCAGCACCTTTAGGAGACAGATTAATGATGCTTCTGGCTTCCATGTAATCGGACTTGCAGTTTTCCGGCATATCTGGATTAGGAAGCTCAACTCCACTTGCTGCTGGAATGATTAACCTTTCCTCAAACCAGTAACTTTTATGTTGGCAATGATTGCACGTTGCCGTGTGCATGGGGACACTTGAGTGACTGCTATAATAATAAAGCTGTTGCCAGCGTTGTTGAGCAAAAGCATTACAATATGGACAGTTAAAAGCCTGATCTTCAAACTCAGGTGCCTTAAACGGTATCGCCATCTACTCCAGTCTCCTTATAAACACCCGCCATCACATTAACCAATCTATCTACCTCGACCTCTTTCGCGTAACGGTCGTAAGTTATAGACCCTGAGCTATGACCCATAATCGCCTGAGCATATGCTAACTCGACCCCATGTTGTTTTAACTGGGTCGCAACTGTATGTCTAAACGAGTGAAAAGCTAAGCCGCTACGGTCAGCGAGGACTTTAGGCAGCAACGTCCGGTTAAACCATTTGCTCACCTGCTCACCGTAGCCGTTCTTCATCAGCTTGAGGCCATCGAATACCATAGCATTATCACCCTTAGCCTTTCTACGGTCTTCCACAAGCGACATAAAGTCAGCCAATACAAAACCATAAGCACCATCTACCAACGGGACACAGCGATCACTATGCGCATTCTTAACGCTCTTGCCCGGTAAGCTGCTATCGTCTTCGTTGATATGGATATACACGGTCCCGGCCTCAGTGACCCTGACGTCTTTGACCTGTAGCTGAGCGACCTCATTAAGTCTTGCTCCAGTGATTGCCGCCAGAGCAGTGACGTAATAGTGGTAGGGCTTACCTGAGGTCTTCTGAGAGTACGCTTTAGCGGCGACCAGTAGTTGCCCTACCTGCTCAGGACTGAACGCATCACGGGCGTCTGAGGCTTTACGCTGCGGGACCTTCAACTCAAGACCTTCTGTCAGGTTCTTAGCTATCAGGTCGTTGCGTACCGCCCACTTAAAGACAGCAGCCATCTTGATAAGATATTTATTGTTGATGGTTACGACATCCAGACAGTCAGTCTTAGACTCCCGGTTCAGCAGGTCAGACAGCGGCATATCCTTAAAGCGTTGCTTGCGGTTCTTCGGTATCTGCTGAAGGACTTCACGGACCCTGAGCATATCTGAGCGGGTCGCCTTGCCAACATCCTGAATATCCAGATAGTCGAATATCTCGATTAACGTAGAGTGTGACGCTCGGTTCTCGCTTAGGGTCGCTGGCTTCCAGTTCTGGGCGTTCTCCTGCTCGTACTGCTCAATGAGAGACGCGAGGGTCAGTGCTTTAGTTACTCGTTCCAGAGTCACGAGAGGTTCAGGGACTTCAGGCTCCGATGATACAGATAGGGAGACGGACGGTCTTAGACTGCCAGTCTCAGGCTCAAGGTAAGACAACAGGCCAGAGCTATCGCCCTTGAGTCTATCCTGACAGGCTTTAAGCACACCGATAACGTCATTGATATAGCGATGCTGGTCTACAGTCAGACGCTCAGTTGCTACAGCTTCCCGAAGGTTGGACTTAATGTCATCGTACTGGTCAACATAAAGCTGATAGGACTCAGGGTCGTTCAGGTCATCACGGCTGACACTAAGTTCCCACTCGACAATGGTCTTCAGGTGCTCCCGTAGCTCCTCATAGGACGCGCTAGGGTTATCTGCATGGATTGCTTTAAGTGCTGACTTGATGTGCCGAGAGTGAGCCATAGCGGTGCGTCTGTCCTTAGTCCGTAGTGATACTGACGCTAGTTTATAACGGTTATGAGAGGGAAGCGAAGCGGTCAGGCGACCAGTGGTCTTCATCCTAAGACGGATGTAAAAGACACCATTACGCTGATAAAGGTAGGTTCTTGAGTTGAGCATGTACTGAGACCTTAGGTCTGCTCACTACTTCAACAAAGTTAGTCACAGTGTTGGTTACAGTGAGTAAAACTATCGGAAGGCTTTAAGCCATGTCCCATAGGATTCAGTAACTTATTGAACTTTAAGAAGTGTCATGGAGCGGGCGAAGGGAATCGAACCCTCGTATGCAGCTTGGGAAGCTGCCGTTCTACCATTGAACTACACTCGCACAGAGAGGCGGGTGGCATTATAGCGCTATGCCGTTGCCGAGCAAGTAAAAAACCCGGCAAAGTGCTGTTGTTTTGACCGGTCATACAGCCGTGGCTAGCGGTAGGAACAACGTCTCATAGCCATTGGAAATGACGTGCCAGGCAAAGTAGGCAAATAGCAACGTAGAGATCAGACTGCAATAGAATGAAATACGTTCTTTCAGCAGGCGCTGACCATATTTAACCAGCGCCGCGAGGAAGAACGTCCACAGTACGCCTCCGACGAAAAAGCCCAGCAGAAACAGGCTAATCATGAAAGCAGAACCATCAGTAGACTGCGCGATAATGGTGCCGCCAATCGCCGCAAACCACAGTAACGCGGTTGGTGATGCCAATGCCATGCCGACACCACTGAAAAATTCAGTGTACCGGGCTGGTGGCGCGGTGGAACCCATAGCATTCTCTGTCATAGATAAATCAGCAAAGCGCTTAACCTGATAGTCACGCCATGCCGCACGCGCCATGCTGATCGTCATCCAGATCAGAATCAGCCCGCCGCCAATCCATAATACCCAGCGTACCGGCGTAAGGTTAAATACCACCGCCAGCCCCAGCACCGACAACGTGGCATAAAACAGATCGCCGAAACAGGAACCCAGTCCGATATAAAACGCAGAACGCGCCCCGTGCCGCAACCCACGGTTAATAATCGCGGTATTGACCATTCCCAGATCGAGACACAGTGACAGGGACAGCAGCATCCCCGTGAAGACAACTAACAGCATGATATTCCCTTAGCGCGTTAAGCAATAAGGCGAGTGTAGAACCCAAAGGAAACGCTGTATTGTCAAAAATTGATACGGCGGAACTGTCCCGGCGTCATGGCGTTATAGCGATTGAAAGCTTTAGTGAAATGCGCCTGATCGGCAAACCCGACATCGCCTGCAACCTGACTGATCGCTGTCCCCTGCCGCAGCAGTTCTCGTGCTTTGCACATACGTCGCTGCATTAGCCACGCCAGTGGTGGCAGCCCGACCGCCTGATTAAATGAACGTACCAGATGCGCAACCGACAGATTTTCCTGCTGCGCGAGCCGATCGAGCGTGGGGATATCACTGAGATCGTTCAGCAGCCCCTCTTTGATCCGCGTGATCCGCTCAGCCTCTTTGATCTGGCCTTGGGGCGGCATTCGATGTTGCCCTTCCATCAACCCTGCCAACAACAGAATAATGCGCTCCTGACGGGTACTGTCGTCCAAATCAGAGGTGACGAGCTGTTTTAGCTCGGACGCCAGCTGCGCCGATGGATTCCAACCCTGTGAGAATAGAAACGTTTGATGGAAATACTGCTCGAATGCCCGTGGGTGAACGTACAGCGATGCACACTGCCAGCGGTCGAACGCATTATCACTACCCTGTAGCTGATTGGGATTGTAGGTCGTCACCATATCGTTGGTGGCAACAAAAGTCTCGCCATCCAGCCAGACCGTTTCCAACCCGCTGAGGTTGGCGCTGATGACGAACTCATCATGCGTATGGCGTGGAAAACTGCGGCCGTTGGTTAACAGCGCCAGTTCGAACCAGGCATCGCGGTACGTCATCATGAGAGTGTTCCGGCAGCGAATGAATGCCTGAAAATAGCATCTTCCCCCGCTGGGCGACAATCACAGAATGACGACAAGAATGCGGAGATAAAACGAGGTGATAATACTATCGAGGTGAGATCGAGATACGCGGGGTTACCACGGTGCGAGGTGTCCCTACGGGAACCTCATCCCCGTGTTTCCCCTAAAATTTTGCATTGTCGATAATAAAAAAACCGGCGCAATTGCACCGGTTCAATAAAGTATGACGACAACGTCCGTCAGGCGGACTTTCTCTGCCTTACTTCTGCGGGCGCATCGCCGGGAACAGGATCACGTCGCGGATGGTGTGGCTGTTCGTGAACAACATCACCATACGGTCGATACCAATACCCAGACCCGCGGTTGGCGGCAGTCCGTGCTCCAGCGCCGTCACATAGTCTTCGTCGTAGAACATCGCTTCGTCATCACCGGCATCTTTCGCGTTGACCTGCTGCGCAAAACGCTCAGCCTGATCTTCGGCATCATTCAGCTCGGAGAAGCCGTTGCCAATTTCACGACCGCCGATGAAGAATTCAAAGCGATCGGTAATTTCCGGGTTCTGATCGTTACGACGTGCCAGCGGCGACACTTCAGCTGGATATTCGGTGATGAAAGTCGGCTGAATCAGGCTGCTTTCTGCCGTTTCTTCGAAGATCTCGGTCACGATGCGGCCCAGACCCCAGCTTTTCTCGATCTTGATGCCCAGAGACTGGGCGATCGCGGTCGCTTTCTCCAGATCGTCCAGATCGGCAACGTTGGTTTCAGGACGGTATTTGCAGATCGCTTCGCGCATCGTCAGTTTCTCAAACGGCTTACCGAAGTCGAATGTCTGATCGCCGTATACCACCGTCGTTGAGCCCAACACGTCCTGCGTCAACGTACGGAACAGATTTTCCGTCAACACAATCAGATCTTTATAATCGGCATACGCCATATAAAGCTCCATCATGGTGAATTCAGGGTTGTGACGTGGGGAAACGCCTTCGTTACGGAAGTTACGGTTGATCTCGAACACGCGCTCAAAGCCACCAACAACCAGACGCTTCAGATACAGTTCCGGCGCGATACGCAGGTACATGTCGATGTCCAGTGCGTTGTGGTGGGTGATGAACGGACGGGCAGATGCGCCGCCGGGGATCACCTGCATCATCGGCGTTTCCACTTCCATAAAGCCGTTATCCACCATGAAGCGACGGATAGCCGCCATCACGTTGGAACGGATGCGGAAGGTGTTGCGAGATTCGTCGTTAGCGATCAGATCCAAATAGCGCTGACGGTAGCGGGTTTCCTGATCGGCCAGACCGTGGAATTTATCCGGCAGCGGACGCAGCGCTTTGGTCAGCAGACGCAGTTCAGTACAGTGGATAGACAGTTCACCCGTTTTGGTTTTGAACAGCTTGCCACGCGCACCCAGGATATCGCCCAGATCCCATTTTTTGAACTGCTCGTTATAGATGCCTTCCGCCAGATCGTCGCGAGCAACATACAGTTGGATACGACCACCGACGTCCTGCAAGGTCACGAAAGAGGCTTTACCCATGATGCGGCGAGTCATCATACGGCCTGCAACGGTTACTTCGATGCCCAGTTCTTCCAGTTCTTCGTTCTCTTTGGTATCGAACTCAGCATGCAGACGATCGGAGGTGCTGTCACGGCGGAAATCATTCGGGAATGCAATCCCGTTTTCACGCAGCGTCACCAGCTTTTCACGACGCGTTTTTAATTCATTATTCAGATCTTGCGCCTGATCGGCACCCTGTGATTGTGATTCAGCCATGTGAATTCTTATAACCCCGCTTTTAAACTTGCTTCAATAAATTTGTCCAGATCGCCATCCAGTACCGCCTGAGTGTTACGTGTTTCCACGCCGGTACGTAAATCTTTGATGCGCGAATCATCCAGAACATAGGAACGAATCTGGCTGCCCCAGCCGATGTCCGATTTATTATCTTCCATCGCCTGTTTCTCAGCATTTTTCTTTTGCATCTCAAACTCGTACAGCTTGGCTTTCAGCTGTTTCATCGCCTGATCTTTGTTTTTATGCTGGGAACGGTCATTCTGACACTGCGTAACAATGTTGGTCGGAATGTGGGTAATACGCACCGCGGATTCTGTCCGGTTAACGTGCTGACCACCCGCACCGGATGCGCGGTAAACGTCAATACGCAGGTCGGCCGGATTGATTTCGATATCGATATCGTCATCCACTTCCGGGTAGACAAACGCGGAGCTGAATGAGGTGTGGCGGCGGCCACCGGAATCAAATGGGCTCTTACGTACCAGACGGTGTACGCCAGTTTCAGTTCGCAGCCAGCCAAACGCGTAGTCACCAATGATCTTGATGGTGGCCGATTTCGTACCGGCCACGTCACCGTCTGACTCTTCAATAATTTCGGTTTTAAACCCTTTGGCTTCCGCCCAACGTAGGTACATACGCACCAGCATGCTGGCCCAGTCCTGCGCTTCCGTACCACCAGAACCCGCCTGAATATCCAGATAGCAGTCTGCGCTGTCATACTGGCCGGAGAACATACGACGGAATTCGAGCTGGCCTAATTTATTTTCCAGCGCGTCCAGTTCTAGCGAGGTTTCATTAAACGTGTCTTCGTCGTCTTCTTCCACCGCGAGCTCAAGCAGACCGGCCACATCTTCCAGCCCCTGATTCAGTTGATCGATGGTGTCCACGATGGCTTCCAGCGAGGAACGTTCCTTTCCCAATGCCTGAGCGCGTTCAGGCTCATTCCAGACATCAGGCTGTTCCAGTTCGGCGTTTACTTCTTCTAGACGTTCTTTCTTGGCATCATAGTCAAAGATACCCCCGAAGAACGGCGCTACGTTCAGACAGATCCTGAATGCGGTTTTTTACCGGATTAATTTCAAACATGATTTTTTGTATTCTTACGTTAAGTCGTTGACAACGGAATGATGTAACCCGCCATTCTAGCGGATAAAACGCCCAGTTTATAGACTTTCTGCCCGCCGTATTCGGTTCACGCTATACCCTAGATAATTCGGGCTGCGTGAAGGCGGCAACCGCACGAATCCCCAGGAGCTTACTCAGGTAAGTGACTGGGGTGAGTAAGGGCAGCCAACGCACAAGCAGCTTGAAGTATAACGGGTATCAGCGCGGCCACAGATGTTGGATCATCAATTGCACCGAGCGTTTACCGCGAAATTCGTTAATATCCAGCCGGTACACCATTTCCACTTCTTTAATGCTCGGATCGGGCCAGACGGTGGTATCAATATTAAACGCGATGCCATCTAACAGCGGCACGGTTCCTGTTGCACCGATCGGTTCAAACATCGCTTTCAAATGGCGTTCTTTGAGCAAGCGGGGTTGAAGAATGCGGAAGCAGCCATCGAATGTCGGTTCAGGGAATGCTTGCCCCCACGGCCCGGCGTAGCGCAGCATTTCTGCCGTTGAGAGCAAATCCAATTCCGGCAGCGCTAGCTCGCCATCAGACCAGACGACCCCTTCAAGCTGAGATGGCTCGAGCCACTCCCCTACTAATTCGCCGAAGCGCTGGCGGAAATCCTCGAACTGCGTTTCATGCATCGATAATCCTGCCGCCATCGCGTGTCCGCCGAACTTGTCCATCATGCCGGGGTATAGCGTATCGAGTCGTTCCAGCGCATCACGAAGATGCAGACCGGCAATGGAACGTCCCGAGCCTTTCAACATGCCGTCACCAGCGGGGGCAAAGGCAATCACCGGGCGATGGAAACGCTCTTTAATGCGTGAAGCCAGAATACCCACAACGCCCTGATGCCACTCTGGGTGATACATCGCCAGACCGTAAGGTAATTCAGTACGGGTACGCTCCAGCGATTCACACAGGCGCAGGGCTTCGACCTGCATTCCCTGTTCGATTTCGCGCCGATCCTGATTCAATGCATCTAAATCGTTAGCCAACATGCGCGCTTGAGTAATATCGTTACTCAATAGCAGTTCGACCCCGACCGTCATATCATCCAGCCGTCCGGCGGCATTGAGGCGAGGTCCGATAGCAAAGCCTAAATCGCTAGCGACCAGTTGACTGGCATCGCGATTAGCTACTTCCAGCAGCGCTCGAATACCCGGACGACACTCGCCCGCACGAATGCGATTTAATCCCTGCGCCACCAAAATCCGGTTGTTGGCATCCAGCGGCACCACGTCAGCCACGGTGCCCAGCGCCACCAGATCCAGTAATTCAGCGAGATTCGGCTTCGCCAGACCTTGTTGCGTAAACAAGGGTTGCGTAAACCAGTCGCTGTCACGCAGGCGTACAAACAGCGCCATCATCATGTAAAACGCCACACCCACGCCAGCTAGCGCTTTGGAAGGGAATGCACAATCTGGCAGATTGGGGTTAATCATCGCATCGGCGTCAGGCAGGGTTTCGCCCGGCAGATGGTGATCGGTCACTAGCACTGAAATACCGCGCCGATGGGCATCCTCGACACCCGCATGGGAAGAGATTCCGTTATCAACAGTAACGATAAGTTCCGCACCCAAGGCGGCGGCTTGCGCCACCACGGCGGGGCTTAGCCCGTAACCATCTTCAAAACGGTTCGGCACCAGATATTTTACGTTCGTGCCGCCCATGCTGCGCAACGCCAGTACGGCAAGCGTGGTGCTGGTGGCGCCATCAGCATCAAAGTCGCCCACAATCACGATGCAACGCTTCTCTGCCAGCGCGAGTTGCAGCAGGTCGATCGCTTTATCAATGCCGCTGAGTAAACGGTAATTGAGTAAACCACTCAGACTACGTTCCAGCTCCTGAGCCCCTTTAACGCCGCGCTGCGCATAGAGGCGACGCAATAAGGGCGGAACGGTATCAGGTAAATCAATATCCTCCGCCAGCGGACGCCGGCGGAGTTGGGTAATCATGTTCACGTAGCATCAACCGCCGGTTTTTTTCGAGGCTTTGTGTGCTTCCAGCATTGCCAACATCTCTTTCGGCCCTTGATATCCCGGTACAACCAAACCGTCTTGCAGCACAATGGCGGGGGTGCCCTGCACGCCAAACTGGATACCCAGTTGGTAATGCGCGGCGATATCGGTTTTGCACGTTGCTGGCGAGATCGCTTCGCTCTTCATCGCGTTATCAAACGCTTTATTGCGATCGGCCACGCACCAGATGGACTGCATATCTTTGGCTGCCGGGGATTTCATGCCCTGTCGCGGGAAGGCCAGATAGCGCACGGTGATGCCCAAGGCGTTGTAATCTTTCATCTGCTCATGCAGTTTGTGGCAGTAGCCGCAGGTGATATCGGTGAAAACGGTAATCACGTGTTTTTCCTGCGCGGCTTTATAAACAATCATCTGCTCCTGTAACGCATCCATCTTGCCGATCAGGATTTGATTGGTGGTGTTGACCGGCATCGTGCCGCTCACATCGTAAAGCGGGCCTTGCAGCAAATGCTTGCCATCTTCGCTGATGTACAGCACGCCGCTCTCGGTAATAACGGTTTTCATGCCTGCCATTGGCGAAGGCAGAATTTCCGCCCCCTGCATATCCAGACGCGTCAACGTCTGCTTGATCGCGGCGTCGTCAGCGTGAGCAAAGTTGGTTGCCGTCGCCACCAGTAAAGAAAGCAGTAATAACCCTTTTTTCATTTCATCAATCCTGTTTGTGTCGCAACGTCATGGTGAATACGCCGCTCGTAGCAATACGCCAAGGTGGTTGGCGAGAGTCCCCGCCAGTCAGATAACATCCTGTTACTCTGTCTACTTACTCTATATTAGGCGCGCGGATGGTGCTGCTGATGCAGCTGTTTCAGCCGCTCCGTCGCAACATGGGTGTAAATCTGCGTCGTGGAAAGATCGCTGTGCCCTAAAAGCATCTGTACGACCCGTAAATCCGCGCCGTGGTTCAATAAATGGGTAGCAAACGCATGGCGGAGAACGTGCGGCGAGAGCTTTTCGCTGTCGATGGACGCCAGTACTGCATAATACTTGATGCGGTGCCAGAACGTCTGGCGCGTCATTTGCCGTGCGCGATTGCTGGGAAACAGGACATCCAACGTCTGCCCATTCAATAGCCACGGGCGACCATGTTCCAGATAATACTCGATCCAATACACCGCTTCTTCACCCAGCGGCACTAACCGTTCTTTATTGCCTTTCCCCAGCACGCGTACCACGCCTTGCCGCAGGCTGACATCGCTCATCGTCAAACCGACCAGCTCGGAAACACGCAGCCCCGTTGCATACAATACCTCAAGCATGGCTTTATCGCGTAATTCCAGCGGCTGTTCAATGCTTGGGGCGTTGAGTAATGCCTCAACCTGCGCCTCGCTCAGATCTTTGGGTAAACGCTGTGGCAACTTCGGGGACGATAGAACGGCGCTGGGATCGTCGCTACGCAGCTTTTCCCGATAAAGGTACTGAAAGAAGCGACGCATCGCACTCAGCAAACGAGCCGAGCTGGTCGCCTTGTAGCCCCCATCAACCCTATCGGCGAGAAACGCCTGGAGATCCAGCGACTGTGCCTGCAATAAATCGTTGTTATGATGCGCAAGCCACTCTGCCAGCGTTCGCAGATCCAACCGATAAGACGCCAGCGTATTTTCGGCCAAATTTCTTTCCAGCCACAGCGCATCGAGAAACTGTTCGATAAGCGCCTGATCGTGTTCTTGCATCGCTGTGCCCTTCTTCACTGATTGGCAATATTATGCCGATGAAGCAACGACTTTACATCTTCATCGAGGCGATATTCTCGCACAGACAGAATTGTGCGCGATCTCACATATTCCGTGAATACCAACATCACCATAACATTCTCCGGCAAAAATAAGGTCATATAACATTATATTTTATGTATCGACAGTATACTGGAACAGGTGCCTTGAAGCCTTGTTCGTATGGGTATTGACCTTACTTAATCAACGTTGAAAAGCCGATTTTTCTGTGCGTAGAATGGCTGTTCGTGTTGTTAAAATAAAGAAACATTATGCAAGCCACCATCACTCCCACTCTCGATGCCGAAGCGGAAGCGCCACCCGTAAACTCACGCAATAAGGTCATCGTTGCGTCACTCATTGGCACCGCGATCGAATTTTTCGATTTTTATATCTATGCCACCGCTGCGGTGCTGATTTTCCCGCATATTTTCTTCCCGCAAGGCGATCCAACGGCTGCGACGCTACAGTCACTGGCCACCTTTGCGATTGCCTTTGTGGCTCGCCCTATTGGTTCGGCAGTATTCGGTCACTTCGGCGACCGTGTCGGACGTAAAGTCACGCTGGTCGCTTCTCTGCTGACCATGGGGATTTCAACCGTTCTGATTGGGCTGTTACCGACCTACGAAACCATTGGGATTTTTGCCCCTATTTTGCTGGCACTGGCACGTTTCGGTCAGGGGCTGGGTCTGGGCGGTGAATGGGGCGGTGCGGCACTGCTGGCGACCGAAAATGCTCCGTCCAATAAACGTGCGCTGTATGGGTCGTTCCCCCAGCTTGGCGCGCCGATTGGCTTCTTCTTCGCTAACGGCACCTTCCTGCTGTTATCCTGGCTGCTGACGGAAGAGCAGTTCATGACCTGGGGCTGGCGCGTGCCGTTCGTCGCGTCCGCCGCGCTGGTGCTGGTTGGTCTGTATGTTCGTATCTCTCTGCATGAAGCCCCGGTCTTTACCAAAGCGGTCAAAGCCGGTAAGCAGGTGCGCATGCCGCTGGGAACGCTGCTTAGCAAGCATATGAAAGTGACGATTCTTGGCACCTTTATCATGCTGGCAACCTACACGCTGTTCTACATCATGACCGTATACTCCATGACGTATGGCACAGCCCCCGTGCCGAAAGGGCTTGGTTTCTCGCGCAACAGCTTCCTGTTGATGCTGATGATCGCGGTGATCGGCTTTGGCCTGATGGTACCCGTAGCAGGGTATTTGGCAGATGCCTTCGGCCGCCGTAAAACCATGATTGCCATCACCTGCCTCATGATCGTCTTCGCCATGCTGTTCCCTTATATGCTCGGTTCAGGTAATCAGGCGCTGGTGATGGGCTTTCTGGTGCTGGGTCTGAGCATCATGGGGCTAACGTTCGGCCCGATGGGTGCACTGCTGCCGGAACTGTTCCCGACAGAAGTGCGTTACACCGGCGCATCGTTCTCCTATAACGTCTCGTCGATTCTGGGCGCATCGGTCGCACCGTATATCGCAGCATGGCTGACGGCCAACTACGGTCTGTTCTATGTCGGCGTTTATCTGGCGGCGATGGCCTCACTGACGCTGATTGCACTGCTGCTCACCAAAGAAACGCGCCACCAGTCGCTGGGATAATTTCCCTTCCGTGAGGGCTACGGCCCTCACTGCACCTTTTCTTACGCCTGTTCTCCTTTTAGAATACCGACATCCGGCGGCATCATTCGCCTGTCACGTCTTCTCTGTGACTTAAAGCGAACGCGCTCTTCTTGATAGAAATTGTTTATAAAGAACTGAATATGAAAATCGGTCTGTTTTACGGCTCAAGCACCTGCTACACCGAAATGGCAGCGGAAAAAATTCGCGACATTCTGGGCGAAGAATTAGTGGATCTGCACAACGTTAAGGATGTCGAACCTCAACGTATGGAAGACTACAGTACGCTGATTCTCGGCATCCCGACCTGGGATTTCGGTGAGATTCAGGAAGACTGGGAGAACATTTGGGGCCAATTAGCGACGCTGAACCTCAAAGGAAAAGTGATAGCGCTTTACGGCATGGGCGATCAGCTTGGCTACAGCGAATGGTTCCTTGATGCGCTGGGCATGCTGCATGAACAACTGCTGCCATTAGGTGTCACATTTATTGGGTATTGGCCAATCGATGGCTACGACTTCACCAGCCCGAAACCGCTGTCTGCTGACGGCAAACATTTTGTCGGACTCGCGTTGGACGAAGTGAACCAATACGACCTCAGCGATGAACGGCTGGAACAGTGGTGCGAACAAATCCTACAGGAAATGGCATCGCTACTGTAAACGGTACGTATCAACAGGAGTAAGCACGATGAAGATGTTACTCATAGCAGTCACAGGATTGTTGCTTGCCGGTTGTGCTCAAACAGGTACAGAGGAATACGCCAGAAATTTGGGCGGAAAATGCGATGTGCCACAATATTACGATATCGATTTCTCAAGGTTTGATGAGACAGCGCAGCAAATCGCGCACGCGACGGGCTGTGGCATCATCACCGACACCACGCTGACTGGCACGATTAAGCCACATCCCGTCAAAGGCTACCTGACCAGACGAGAAGCGGTGTTTATAGCGATTCAGGGTACGCCGTTGAAAGTGACCCAACAGGAACCGGATACGATTACCGTCGAGTAACACGTTCGCGGATACCGTTGTGACCGGTATCCGCGAACATTGATATTTGTAGAAGTTGAAATAGCTTAGCGTTTTTGTAACCAGCGGGCACGGGCGGCAGTATCCAGGAAGCTCCACGCAACAAAGCGGCTTTGCTTCTGACCTTGTGCCATATCTATCGTTCTGACCTTTTCCACGTCAACCGCTTCCAGCGCACGATAAATTTCCGGCAGGTTCTCTTTGCGCGACACCAGCGACGTAAACCACAGGCACTGGCGGGCAAAACCGGCGCTCTCTTTGATCATCTGACCAATGAAAGCTGACTCGCCGCCCTCACACCACAGCTCATCCTGCTGGCCGCCAAAATTCAGCGGTGAGCGTTTATCCAGCCCCAGATTATGCAATTTGCGTTGCGTTCCCTGACGGGCATCTTCAGCGGAAGCATGGAACGGAGGATTACACATAACGGCATCAAACGTATCGTTCTTGTGAATAATGCCCGCCAGTATCGCTTTGCTGTTTTTCTGACGACGCAGGCGAATCGACCGATTCAAACCGGGGTTCGCTTCAATCGTTTCATTGGCCGCTTTCATCGCCAGCGGGTTAATCTCGCTGCCAGTAAAACGCCAGCCGTACTCGCGATGCCCAATCAGCGGGTAAACGCAGTTGGCACCGCAACCGACATCCAGTACGGATGCATCACGCGGCACCACCGAGCGGTTATCTTCCGCCAGTAAATCGGCCAGATGGTGGATATAATCAGCGCGGCCGGGGATCGGTGGGCACAGAAAGCCGTCAGGGATCGTCCAGTGCGCAATCTGATAAAAGTGCTGCAACAATGCCTGATTCAGCGTTTTCACCGCCTCGGGATTGGCAAAATCCACTGACTCATCACCGTAGGCATTCACCTTCACAAACGGGATTAGCGCAGGATAGCTCTGTTTGAGCGCGGGGAAATCATAACGGTCGCGATGGCGATTACGAGGATGCAGACCACTTTTTTGCACTGCGGGCTTAGTCATCAGTTATACCCAATAAATTTCAAGGCACGGCCAGACGGTGGCCGAATAAGAACATTTCCCCGAATAGCGCGGGGGAAAAAGAAAGGAAAGCCGACATTCCCGTGATGGGAACAGCCGATATCCTATCCTCACGAAGCGGCGTAAGATACCTGCTGCGATTATTTCCGTAAATCACCGTGGTGATGTTTCTACACACTAAGCGTGATACCTACGCCAAAACGCGCCGTTATCTCGCCCAGTGTTTCTGCTGTAAGAGAAGTTGGCGCAAATGGCGCCATTCGTCATCGCCCATGCTATCCGATGCCAGCCACAGTTGCTGCTTGTCTTTCCCATCAGCCGACTGCAATGCCAACAACACACCATTTTTTAAAAGCCATGGTCGTTTGACAATCTGCCACTCCTGCTGCCGCCAGTTTAGGGTCGTTTCGCTAAGCAGAGTAATACAGCCTTGCCGCGATTTGATATTCCTTTGGCTACGAATAAAACCAAACATCACCATTGTAACAAGACAGAGCCACAGCCACGCATAGCCGTCCGGCCACGGTGCCAGCAGAATGAGCAACACTAATAGGCCATGCACAACCAATGACAACAGTTGCATGCGCCAGGAAACGCGAAGGTCACATTGCCACTGGGCCACGATCTTTATTTCGCGTCTGAATAAGGGAAATCATGCGTTTCAGCTCTCCGTCTTCCGGCTCACCGTGGTTCATCAACCAATTGAATAAATCAGGGTCGTCGCTTTGTAACAAGCGTACAAACGTGTGCTTATCACTGTCATTAAGTGTGTCATAATCATGCTCAAAAAACGGCATGATGGCGATATCCAGTTCGCGCATACCACGGCGGCATGCCCAATGAATACGTGATTTATTATCGATTTCCATATTTCATGTCCACCTTGTTATCGCTGCTTGCCGCTAGTGTACTCCGATTCCGGTAGCGGACATCAACTAATAGTAACATTTTGACATAACTTACTGACATGCACCGCGCCAAGCACGCTTATCAGCGTCAGGATGTGCTATGTCATAACACCGCGTGAATAACCACTTGCAAACCCTGAGCGCTCTTTTACCATTAGGCCATTCGGGTATCGCCCTTAGCGCAGGATTGTACTATATGGTTAATCAACATACGGCTCATCAACGCCCTTTTGCCTCACAACCCCCCTTTGCTTCTGCCGAGCTCACCGCCACACTCATCTCACTGGATGACTGGGCGCTAGCCACGCTGATCGGGCCGGATACCGTCAAATATCTTCAGGGACAGGTCACCGCAGATGTCAGCGCACTGGCTGACGATCGGCACATCCTTTGCGCCCACTGCGACGCGAAAGGAAAAATGTGGAGCAACCTGCGTCTGTTCCATCACGGCGAGGGGTTTGCTTTCATTGAACGCCGTAATCTACGCGACGCCCAGCTTAGCGAACTGAAAAAATACGCCGTTTTTTCGAAAACCACCATCGCACCAGACGACAACGCCGTGCTGCTGGGCGCGGCAGGAGCGGGTATCCGCGAGCTGCTGGCTTCAGTATTCAACCAACTTCCCGATGCCGAACACCCTGTTGTGCAGCTCGAAGGAGCCACCTTACTGCATTTCACTCATCCCGCAGAGCGTTTCTTGCTGGTACTGTCTCCAGAGCAAAGCGCTGCGCTACTTGAACAGCTCGGCGATAAAGTCAGCCTGAATGACAGCCGCCAATGGCTGACGTTGGATATTGAGGCAGGTCAGCCCATCATTGACAGCGCAAACAGTGCGCAGTTCATCCCGCAAGCGACTAATTTACAGGCATTAAATGGAATTAGCTTCAGCAAAGGGTGCTATACCGGTCAAGAAATGGTTGCTCGGGCAAAATATCGCGGTGCTAACAAGCGCGCGCTCTACTGGCTGGCGGGTAAAGCAAGTCGGGTGCCGCAGGCGGGAGACGATCTCGAGCTGCAACTCGGTGAGAATTGGCGCCGTACGGGCACCGTACTGGCTGCCAGCCAATTGCAGAACAGTGACGTGTGGGTACAGGCGGTGCTGAATAACGATCTCACCGCAGAGAACGTTCTGCGTGTGCGTGAAGAAGCCGAAAGCCAGCTCACGGTTCAGCCTCTGCCATATGAAATAACGGATTAATCCGACGGATGACATCGCGCATGAACCACTTAGGCTCATGCGCTTTATACTGGATTAGATATAAAGATAAATCGCCAGAAAGTGGCAGACGCTGCCGCCTAACACAAACCCGTGCCAAATCGCATGGTTATAGGGAATACGCTTGCAGGCATAGAAAATCACCCCCAGCGTATACACCACACCGCCCACCGCTAACAGCGTCACACTCCCTGCCGACAGTTTCATCACCATCTGATAAATCACCACCAGCGACAGCCAGCCCATGACCAGATAGGTAATCAACGACAGCACTTCAAAACGATGGGCAAACGCCAGTTTGAAGAGCACGCCCAACAGCGCCATGCTCCAGATGACGACCATCAAGCCATGTGCCAGCGGTGAATCCAGCCCCACCAGCAAAAAAGGCGTGTAGGTTCCGGCAATCAACAGATAGATGGCACAGTGGTCGAACTTTTTCAGCCACGGTTTAATGCGCTGAGAAGGGATCGCGTGATACAGCGTCGAGGCCAAAAATAGCAGGATAATACTGCCGCCATAGAGGCTATAGCTGGCAATCGCCACGCTCCCGGCATCATTGTTGACCGCCTGCACCAGCAGCAAAACCAGGCCAACAATCCCGAAAATCACGCCGATTCCATGGCTGATGCTGTTCGCAATTTCCTCTGCCAGCGAGTAGTCCGGCATCTGTGCATTTTTTGACATCAATAGGTTCCGCAGTATTTTTCAATAGAGAGTGTTCTGACATGATCTGCCCCGCTTTTCGCACTCTTGAGCGGACTGACGCAGACAGAGGTGTTTAACCTTTGAGCAGATTAACTGAGAATAGTTTCAGTGTACACGTGTAAGCTAAAATAATTATCCTCATGCCTCCTCCCAGTTTCTCTCTGATTTAACCTGCAATCATGCATGTCAATCTCAGACGACATCCCCTACAATGACCGACTTCGATATCTCCCTGTTTTTTGAAGGGCTCTGCCGTTCTTACCGGTTATTCGCGTTAACGGTCACCCGGTTCTAACGCCCACAGTGCCTTCCTCTGGTCTTATTGCATAACTTTGTCATGCACGACTTTGTCACGCATCGTTTTCACTGCAAGAGGTACGCTTTTCATGTCATCTTCCCCATCTACTCTGAATTTCGGTTCCATGACCGATGTCTTCGGCTTTCTGATAGAAATCGATAAATTAAAAAGCGTACAGCGCCGCACCAAGATTATCGCCAGCGAACGCCACGAAGATTCAGCCGAACACAGCTGGCATTTTGCCGTCGCCGCGATGGCGCTGGCCCCCTACGCGAGTGAAGGTGTGGATATTCAGCGCGTAATCCAAATGGCGTTGATTCACGATATCGTCGAAATCGATGCGGGCGATGTGCTCGTTTACGATCTTTCCGCACGTCTCGCGATTCACGACCAGGAAGTCGCTGCCGCAGCGCGTATTTTCGGCCTGCTGCCAGAGCCACAGCGCCAGCAATTCCACGATCTGTGGGAAGAATACGAAGCGAATGAAACGCCCAGCGCCCAGTTCGCCCTGATGCTCGATCGCGTCATGCCGATGCTGATGAATCTGTACAACGGTGGTCAAAGCTGGGTAGAAAACGGTATCCGTCTGGAACAGGTTCTCGACCGCGCCGAATTCATCGCCGATATCAACCCGGAACTGTGGCAATACCTGAAGCAGCATCTGGAAGACGCCAAAGCCAAGGGATGGTTGCTATAATGCGATTTTCCCGATAAACGTCCGTCGCTGGGCATTCGCGTCAGGAGAGTGTGGTGTCTTTAAAAATAATCGCAAATAACCTGGGTTTGTCGGTGGCAGCAGTGAGTCGTGCCCTCAACGGCCATCGGGATATCTCCGACGCCACGCGCCAGCGTATTCAGGAAGAAGCCGAGCGCATCGGCTATCGCCCTAATACGCACGCGCGCCGCCTGAAAATGGGCAAAAGCGACGCAGTCGGGCTGGTCTATCCCTATGCCTCTTCTCTAAGTAACGATATCTTTTTTGAGATGATCGGCGCGATCAGTCGCAAACTGGCACAGCACGACGTCGATTTTCTCCTGCTGGCAGATGAACAAGACGAATGTCAGGGCGGTGTTCGGTTGATCAACAGCCGCCGTATCGACGCGCTAATCGTGGCGCACACGTGTGAGCAGGATGCACGCCTGATGCTACTGCAACGTAACAAGGTGCCTTTTCTCGCGCTGGGGCGCAGCCAGTTACCGCATCCTTATGCCTGGTTCGATTTTGACAACCGTGCAGGCATGGCGCTAGCGACGGAACACCTGATTGAACGTGGCCACCGCCGTATCGCCATGTTGAGCGAAGACCACCCGCAGGCGTTCATTATGCAACGTCGTCAGGGCTACCGCGATACTCTGCAACGCCACAGCCTACCCTTTCACGATGCCTACCTGCGCTGTGTCAGCCCTACGCGCCGTGCGGGCTACCAGGCCATGCTCGACCTTCTGGCGCTGCCGGAGCCGCCAACAGCAATGGTGATGGATGGCAACGTCCACGGCGATGGAGCTGTCGCCGCATTGCAGCAAGCAGGCCGCCTTTCCGGTTCACACCCTATCGCGTTAGTGATGTATGACGGTTTGCCACAGGACAGCCTGACAGACATTAGCGTGACGGCGATAGAGCAAGCGACGCGGGAACAGGTTGGTGAACAGATTGCCAGCATGACGCAGGCGCTCATCGCGGGCGAAGCCGTAGAAAATTTGCAGGTGTTATGGCAGCCGACGCTGCGCCTCGGTAAAACGAGCTTTCCCGCCTAAGCCATTCAGCAAACTGCCACCGTATATAACGATATCGGTTGGTTTTTTTACGCCAGCCGCAAGCGAGATCGCCTTCACACCGTCATCGAAATCCTTTTCCATTTCCTAATGATTATTTTAACAACATCACACTTCTTAAACGTTTAAGTTGATGACTTAAACGTTTAAGTTTTCACTGAGAAGCACGAGCCGTAATTTGGAGTCTTCCTCATGAAGCGTGATATTGTTCAATTAACCAGCGCACAGTGCGATGTCATCGTACGCTGCGCCCCAGCAGCAGAAATTCTCTATTGGGGGCCGCGGCTACGCGGTTTTTCGCCAGAAGATGTCATTTCTCTGCAACGCCCCGTCGCCAACGGTCGTCTGGATGTAGATCTCCCTCTGACGCTGGCAATGGAATATGGGCGTGGTCAGTTCGGTTCGCCGGGTATTGAAGGGCATCGAGCGGGCTATGATGCCGCGCCGATCTTCACCACTACGCAGGTTGACGTTCAAGACAACACACTCACTATCACAGCGGACGATACGCAGGCTGGTCTTCGCCTGACCAGCGAACTGCATCTGGACCCGCAAACCGATGTGCTGCAACTGCGCCACACGCTACAGAATCTGCGTGCTGACGCCTGGCAAGTACAACGCCTCGCTGTCACGTTGCCTGTCCCGGAGCGGGCGAATGATGTCATGGCGTTTCACGGCCGCTGGCTGCGTGAATTTCAGACTCATCGTCTTACGTTACAGCACGGTGGCTTTATTCAGGAAAGCCGTCGGGGAAGAAGCTCCCACGAATATTTCCCGGCGCTGATTCTCGGTGAGTCCGCGTTCAGCGAACAACGTGGCTCAGTATGGGGCGTGCATTTAGGCTGGAGCGGCAACCATCGGCTACGTGCCGATATCAAAACTGACGGTCGTCGCGTCGTACAGGCGGAAGCCCTTTATCTGCCGGGCGAAATCACGCTGGCACAGTCGGAATCCCTCACCACACCGTGGGTCTACGCAGCGTTCTCCGATACTGGCTTGAATGGCATGAGCCAGCGTTATCACACCTTCCTACGCCAGTCCCTCATCCAATTCTGTGGTGATAAGCCACGCCCGGTGCATCTCAATACGTGGGAAGGGATCTATTTCGATCACAATCCAGAGTACATCATGCAGATGGCGAGCAAAGCCGCCGACGTCGGTGTAGAGCGCTTCATTATCGACGACGGCTGGTTTCGTGGACGCCATCACGACAGGGCCGCACTCGGCGACTGGTATTTGGATGAGGAAAAATACCCTAACGGGCTGATGCCAGTGATTGAGCACGTCAAAGCGTTGGGAATGGAGTTCGGTATTTGGGTCGAACCGGAGATGATTAATCCCGATTCCGACCTGTTCCGCGCACATCCCGACTGGGTGCTGCAATTGCCCGGCTACGAGCAACCCACTGGCCGCTACCAGTATGTGCTGAATTTAAACCAGCCCGACGCTTTCGCTTATCTACTGGAGCGGCTGAGCTGGCTACTGGGCGAGCATCCCGTCGATTATGTGAAATGGGATATGAACCGCGAACTGGTGCAGCCCGGCCATGAAGGGCGGCTGGCTGCCGATGCGCAAACCCGGCAGTTCTATCGCCTGCTCGATACCCTGCGCCAGCGTTTTCCTCATGTTGAATTTGAATCCTGCGCCTCCGGTGGCGGCCGCATCGATTACGGTGTACTTGAGCGTACGCAACGCTTCTGGGTATCGGATAACAACGACGCGCTGGAGCGTCAGACCATCCAGCGCGGCATGAGCTACTTCTTTCCACCAGAAGTGATGGGGCAACACATCGGCCACGCGCGCTGCCACGCGACGTACCGACGCCATACCATCGCCTTTCGCGGCTTGACGGCCCTGTTCGGCCACATGGGAATCGAGCTCGATCCTGTCAAAGCCGATGACAACGAACTGGAAGGCTATCGCCACTACATTCAGTTGCATAAGACGCTGCGCCCGCTGCTGCACAGCGGCACAACCTGGCGGGTAGAGATGCCGGACGATACGGTACAGGCCACCGGCGTGGTGAGCCGCGATCGCCAGCACGCGGTTTTCCAAATAGCCCAGTTGCGTATGCCGGATTATTCGCTGGCAGGCACGCTCCGCTTCCCCGGCCTGCTGCCCGATGCACGCTATGAAGTCAAATTGTTGGATGGCCCGGAGATCAAAACGGTACGTGAAGGTGGCGGCACCATGCGGGAGCTTCCGCCTTGGTTACGTCAGCCGATTGTGGTCTCCGGCGATTGGCTGATGCAGGCCGGTCTTGCCCTTCCCGTCCTGACGCCAGAAACCGCCATTCTGATCGGGCTTTCTGCAGTGCGGGACACCGCCAGTCAATAACCTTTTTCCTTGCCCAACTAATACACAACACGACCGCGCGGGACAGCATTGTCCCGCGTCATGATAACGTCTACCCCATGAGGGGGAATAAAGATGCCAACTACCTCGTGCTACTACAAAAATAACCGTAACTTCTGGATTTTCGGCGCATTCTTCTTTCTTTATTTTTTTATCATGGCGACATGCTTTCCGTTTTTGCCGATTTGGCTGTCGGATGTTATCGGGCTCAATAAAACCGATACCGGCATCGTCTTTTCCTTCCTGTCTTTGTTCGCCATTCTGTTTCAGCCGTTCCTCGGCATTCTGTCCGACAAGCTGGGCATGAAGAAGCACCTGCTCTGGGTAATCTCCGTGCTGTTGCTCTTTTTTGCCCCTTTTTTCCTGTATGTCTTCGCCCCGCTGTTAAAAATTAACGTAATACTGGGTGCCTTAGTCGGCGGCCTGTATATCGGATTCTCTTTCAGCGCAGGAGCCGGTGCCATTGAAGCCTACATCGAACGCATCAGCCGACAGCACCACTTTGAATATGGTAAGGCGCGCATGTTTGGCTGCTTTGGCTGGGGAATCTGCGCCTCAACGGCGGGCATGTTGTTTAACATCAACCCCGATATCGTATTCTGGATGGGGTCCGGGTCGGCGATTATTTTGCTCGTGTTGCTATGTCTGGCAAAAACAGAGAGCAACCCAACCGCCGCCGTCATGGATTCACTGGGTGCTAACGCCTCGCCTTTTAGCCTCAAACTGGCATTAGGCCTGCTGACTAACCGTCAATTCTGGCTGCTGGTACTGTACGTAGTCGGCGTCGCCTGTATTTATGATGTCTACGATCAGCAATTCGCTAACTTCTTTAAATCGTTCTTTAGCTCGCAGGAACAGGGCAATCAGATTTTTGGTTTTGTCACCACAGCTGGGGAAGCGGCGAATGCACTGGTGATGTTCTGCACGCCGTGGCTGATCGGTCGGATCGGTGCCAAAAATGCGCTGCTGGTGGCAGGAACGATTATGTCGATCAGGATCTTGGGTTCGGCCTGCGCCACGTCCGTCACGGAAGTCATCATTCTAAAAATGCTGCATGCCTTCGAAGTGCCATTGCTGCTCATCGGGATCTTCAAATACATCGCCAATACGTTTGATTCACGCTTATCGGCCACAATTTATCTGGTGGGCTTCCAGTTCGCCAAACAGTTCATGGCGATATTTCTCTCCTCCGCCGCAGGCAACCTGTACGATCGTATCGGTTTTAACCAGACTTACCTGATTCTGGGCGGCATTGCGCTTGCTTTTACGGCGATCTCCGCCTTTACGCTGTCATCTTCACGCAGCACGGCGAGCATGCATTCTCAGGCTGCGCACTAAAAACGCTCTCACTCCTGGTGCTCCTCTTGCCCCGTTGCATCAACATCAACGGGGCAAGATGTTCTTATTTCACGTCCCGTAACGCGGTTTTATCCACATAAGGCTTCATGATGTTATCTGCCTCTTTTTGCGCAGCCACCGCGGCGTCATCAACCTTTTTCGCCGGATCGTTTAGCAGCGCCGCCAGCTGATTTTCCATCGCTTTGCGTACGGCGACCGTTTCATAGGTTGCATACCACGGATGAGCATATTGCAGCTGCGACAACGCAATGGCTGCACGCGGATCTTTCGCCAGATAGTCTTTCATTTCTGGCAGATCGTAGGCGGCCATACGCGGTGCGAAATAGCCGGTAAAACGGCTCCAACTTCCGCTGACTTCCGGGCTGACCAGATAGTTCATAAACTGCCAGGCCGCTTTCTTCTGCTCCTCGGAAATCCCTTTGAAGCTCACCAGACTCGCCCCACCGATGGTCACACCACGACGCTCTTTTTCCGGCATCATTGCCACACCAAGTTGAAAATCTTTGGTGTTTTCACGCATAAAGCCCAGCGCCCCCGTGCTCAGCATCGCCATACCCAGCTTACCGGAGAAAAACGCGGCGCTGATTTGCTTGGAATTCAGCACGCCAGCGGGCATGGCTTTGTCGCGGTGC
Source organism: Pectobacterium punjabense (assembly GCF_012427845.1). Classification (NCBI taxonomy): domain Bacteria; kingdom Pseudomonadati; phylum Pseudomonadota; class Gammaproteobacteria; order Enterobacterales; family Pectobacteriaceae; genus Pectobacterium; species Pectobacterium punjabense. The sequence continues at coordinate 800,633 of NZ_CP038498.1, read as the reverse complement.
ACCAGATCGCGCCAGAACTGAAGCGCACCCTTGGTCGATGCGGTGTTGTAATACACTTCTCCTGGATAATCAGCATTGTAATACGCTCCGCCGTTGGCGCGCGTCAACGCAGACAGCATCCAGCCGCCGTAGTCATCGTTCGTGGACGGAATCATGATGCCCCACTGCCCCTTCGCCGGATCGGTCAGTTTCTTCGCAACTGCAACCACTTCATCCCAATTTTTCGGCGGTTCATTAAAGCCAGCCTTCTTCAGCATGTCTTCGTTGTAATAGAGGATCGGCGTCGAGTTGTGGAACGGGATCGCGTAGGTCACGCCCATCACCTGCGCGTTCTGATGCAGTGCAGGCCAGAAGTTTTTGGTCAGAAAAGGCGTCGCTTTTTCATTGCCGTATTTGAACAGCTCGTCCATCGGCAGGATTTCATCTTTGATGACCAGATCGGCGGTGAAGTTGGCCGACATAATGACCAACGCTGGCGGATCGCCCGCTTTGGCGGCGGCTTCCGCTTTCACTTTCGTCGTGTCGTAATTGCCGGTGAATATCCCACGCACTTCAACCTGATCCTGTGATTGGTTGTATTCCTTGATGATGCGCGTCATTTCCATCGTCAACTTGCCATCGACCGGGGCGGGGAACATAAAATCGATACTCTCTTTTGCCAGCGCCGGGCCAGACATCAGCAAGGCTATCGCCAGCGCCATCATACGAGGCTTACGCATTTCTTTTCTCCTGGGATAAATTACGGGCGGTTTGCCCGGAAAACCAATGACAATCCTGCGGTGAAAAATGAAGCACAACGGACGTACCAATGTCCGGCACACCATCACGATTTGGCCGACGGTAGCGGATATTGCCCAGCGGCGTATCCACGTGAATCAGATACTCTGCGCCAAACAGCTCCCGTTGCTTCACCGTTCCCGGTAACGATAAATCGCCGTCTGACGCGGCGTGTTCGGTAATATGCTCAGGGCGAACCCCTAGCAGCACACTGGTTAATGAACGCGTTTCTTCACTGGCGGGCAGCGCCACAGACAATGCTTGCAAAAACGCATGACCATCAGAACAGGCCAGCGTCACCATGTTCATTGCTGGCGTCCCGATAAATCCGGCGACAAAAACGTTAGCCGGATGGGAGTACAATTGCTCTGGTGTACCAACCTGTTGCAGCACGCCACGATCCAGTACGGCAATCCTGTCCGCCATCGTCATCGCCTCGATCTGATCGTGCGTGACGTAGACGGTGGTGGTTTTCAACTGCCGATGCAGATCCATAATGCCGTCCCGCACATCGCTGCGCAGTCGAGCATCCAGATTCGACAGCGGTTCATCCATCAGAAACAGGCGTGGATCGCGCACGATCGCTCGCGCCATCGCCACGCGCTGACGCTGGCCGCCGGACAATTTCCCCGGCTTGCGTTTGAGTAATGGCTCAAGCTGGAGCAGACTGGCGACGCGCTGTACCCGCTGTGGATACTCCGCTTTCGGTTCACCGCGCATCCGCATACCAAAAGTGATGTTCTGCTCGACCGTCAAGTGTGGAAACAGCGCATAGTTCTGGAAGATCATCGAGAAATTACGCTGCTTTGGGCTCCATGCGGTAATGTCGTCATCACCCAGCAGGATTTGCCCATCGCTGACGTCTTCCAGACCGGCCAACATACGCAGCAACGTACTTTTTCCACAGCCGGACGGCCCAACCAGCACCAGAAACTCACCGTCGGCGATATCCAAAGACAGCGATGCCAGCGCCTGCATGTGCTCGAAGCGTTTACTGATATTACGTAACTGAATCACGGCCATTACGCATCCACCGGACAGCTGATACGCGGATCATAGAGATAAGGGCCGGGGTAAGACGCAAGCGACTGGCAATAGCTCACCAGCCCGGTCACCGGCACATAGCGATGCATCACCACGCTGGCAGGCTCCAGGTTGTAATACGGTGCGTCATCTTCGTAGAAATACGGAACCTGATGGACGGTTCCCGGTACGGTGGCAATAATCGCCTGCCGATGCTGCGTCATAATCAAACGGTGCGTATGCCCGCAAAATACGCGTGTGAGCTGTGGGAAACGTTCGATCAGCATCAGCAGCTCATGCCCGTTTTCGCAGGCGATACGATCCATCTGTGCCGATCCCAGCAGCAACGGTGGATGATGCATGAAGATCGCCGTTTCACGCGTCGAGTGATCTTGCAATTGCTGCTCCAGCCAGCCCAGCGTGGACGGCGTCAGCCAGCCTTTCGATTGCCCAGCCAGACTGGTATCGATAAACAGCAAACGCATCGGGAAATCATCCACTGCATAGCGAATATTTTCCGGGTCATCACCCAGTTGCGGACACAGCGGGCGCATCGCGTTGAGAAAATGCTGCTTATCATCATGATTGCCTGGGATCACATACAGCGGGTAATCCAACATTTGTAACACGCGCTGTGCAACCTGATACTCTTGCGGACGCCCGCAGTTAACGATATCACCGCTAATCACTACGGCATCTGGCCGCTCACGTAGCGCGTTTAACTGGTTGATGACCTCCGCATTTTCCCCGTTAATATCAATAAATTCATAGAGCTTGCGCCCTTCACTGCGAAAATGCAGATCGGAAATCTGTGCCAGCAACATAACAACCACCTCTATCATTATTTCGCCCACTGGCGAACATCGATCGTTTGAGAATCGAGATACGCGGAGCATGTCGCTCCTGATAAATAGAACTAAGTAATCCGTCTTACCCGCATAGCCTCATCCGCGATTCACTTAATGCCCGAGAAGCCGAAGCTGCTCAGGAACTGCTTCTGAAACACGACAAAAGCCACCATCAGCGGCAGGCACACCAGCAGCGTACCCGCGCAGATCAATCCCCACTGTCCACCAGACTCTGCGCCCATCGCGAACGACACCAGCCCGATGGTCAGCACCTGTTTGTCCGGGTCGTTGAGCACCATCAGCGGCCAGAGATATTCGTTCCAGTGGTAGGTAATGCTGACCGTGGCGAAGGCCAGAATCGACGGCCAGGTCATAGGAATCAGGACGTGAAACACCACTTGCCACCAGCGACAGCCTTCCATCAACGCGGCCTCTTCGATCTCTTTGGCAATATTGAGAAACGCCTGACGCATCAGAAACACGCCAAACGCTGAGGCGAAATACGGCATCATCACGCCAGTCAGGGTATTGAGCAGGCCGAGCTGCTTGAGCGTCATCATGTTTGGCACCATCATGACGACAGGCATGATCATCATTTGAATCAGCAGCAGGTAGAACAGCAGCGTTTTGCCACGGAATTCGTGGTAGGCGAAGATGTAGCCCGCCGTGGTGATCGTGACCAGCTGTACCAGAAACGTGCCAACGGCAAAGATCAGCGTGTTGGTGTAGAGCCGTAACCAGTCGGCGCTGTCCCACGCATCACGGAAGTTATCGAGCGTCAGCGGGAGACGCGGCAACAGCGAGGCCATGTCTACGCCAAAGCTGCTGGTGCTGACAGAAGAAGACAGCATCCAGATAAACGGGCTGACCCACAGTAACGCGGCACAAATCAGCAACAGCGGCAGCGTAAACCGCGTCGTGATACGAAGAGGATTGGCCATGCTTCGGCTTTCAACGCGCTGACTTTTCACGCTCCGAACGTCAACGATCTGATTTTCAGCGCTCATAATGTGCCCCCTTCTCCAACACCTTCAGATTCATAATGGAAAAGGCAAACAGCAGCGCCAGCGTCAGGAAGGTAGCCGCAGAGGCTTTGCCCAGATCGTGCGTGTCATTCGCCAGATCCTGAATGTAATAAAGCAGCACAGTCGTGGCGTTATTCGGCCCGCCGCGCGTCATCACGGCGACGTGATCAATCTGAGTAATGGCGTAGATAAAAGCGATGGTCACCACAAAGGCGATGGTTGGCCGCAACAGCGGCAGCGTGACGTAGAAAAACACCTGACGCCGCGAAGCGCCCTCCATCAGCGCCGCCTCGCGTGCAGAAGCAGAAATGGCTTGCAGACCGGCGAGAAAAAACAGCATGTAATAACCCGCAAACTTCCAGATACCTATGACGCTCACCGCCACCAGCGCGCTGTCACTCATACCGAGATAGTTGTTGTTCATCGGGCCGAACACTTTCGCCAGAGAGTAATCCAGCAGTCCCAGTCCCGGCATAAAGATGAACAGCCACAGCGTCGCGGCGCTCACCAGCGGAATGATCATCGGAAAGAAGAAAGCAGTGCGCAACCAACGATTTACCCGCGTGTTTTCCCACAGCAGCACCGCCAGCAACAGTGCCAACAGCACGCCGGGCACGACCGTCATCAGGATATACAACACGTTGTTCAGCAATGCCTGCCAAAACACGGCGTCCTGCACCAAACGAACAAAATTATCTAACCCGACGAACAGCGGCGTATCGGCATTCAGCCGAGTGTCATACAGGCTGTCGATGACCGAACGCAGCAGGGGGAAATAGGTGAAGGCAAGCAAAAAAACCAGCGTCGGCAACAGCACAAGGTAGGGAAAGCATTTTGCACGCATAACTCTAGGGTCGCTCAGTGTGGAACACAGAGGCTTAACCCTAGAACGCCAGCGTGTCACTGGGGCGTCAGTTTAATGACAGTTTGTTTTCGGAAGTAAATAATTCGCTGGCTAATTTTTAATCTTAAAGATCGACGTGGAGATGTTCTCTCTTATTGTGAACGGATAAGCATTTATTCTATATCACTCCATGTGAACACATTTTTCATATTCAGGTAATTAAGGTTTTCCATAAGTAGCACCTGCCCATTTTTCAGTTGTACCTTATTCTGATCATTCCTTGGGGTGCTATCGTTAACAATAACAAAAGGCACAACGTCTAAATCCTTACCCAATTCATCGACGAGTATTCTAGCCATAACGTATTGGCGAAGTAATTGGTGGGGTAAAAATAAGCCGCCATGTGCACCAAAAGTTTGTGAATCTTTAACCTCACCAATGTAAAGTTTATTACGCGTCTCAATAACGATATCAATTTCCGTATGGCGGATATTTTGAAATAAACGCAGAGGAGCATCTTCTCGTTCAAGAGAATAATTAGCCGTTTTTTTAACACGTAAATACTTATTAGATTCCCCATTAAAATTCAATACCCTTTCCTGTAAACCAGGAAATAATCGTAAAAACCGCTCATAGATAGCGTCAATCTTGACCGTGTTTCGAGTAATATTCTTCCCAAAGATATAATCCCGATAGCCATACCAAAAAAGTTCGAGTCTAGCTTCTGAGCCATTATCAAAAGGGGCGCTATCGTCGCTATTATTCCCCATCAAATATCTGATTAACTTATTATTTCGCAGATCAAAAAGATGACCGACCGTTGTCCAATTCTCGGTTCTGTTTTTTATTCCTAAAATCATCGCTATCCCTTTTATTCTTCTTCACTTTATTGGCCTCGCACGCGCTAAAACACATGCGAGACCAATATATCACGCCGAACGCATTAATAGTCGCTCATCGGTACACATGAACAGAACAGATTACGGTCGCCGTAAACGTCGTCCAGACGCTTCACGCTCGGCCAGTATTTGTGTTCACTCCCCGCCGGGAAGACAGCCAGTTCGCGGCTGTACGGGTACACCCAGTCGGCTACCAGTTCCGCCTGCGTGTGCGGCGCGTTAACCAGCGGGTTGTCGTCCAGCGGCCACTCGCCCTGCACGACGCGGTTAATTTCGGCACGGATCGCCAGCATCGCATCAATAAAGCGATCGATCTCCACCTGACTTTCTGATTCCGTCGGTTCTACCATCAGCGTACCCGCCACCGGGAACGACATCGTCGGCGCATGGAAACCGTAGTCGATCAGGCGTTTGGCGATATCCATTTCGCTAATACCCGTGCTTTCCTTGAGTGGACGAATATCCAGAATGCACTCGTGCGCGACACGACCGTCACGGCCGGTATAAAGTACTGGATATGCCTGCTGCAAGCGCGTCGCGATATAGTTAGCGTTCAGGATCGCCATCTGGCTGGCCTGCTTCAGCCCTTCCGCCCCCATCATGCGGATGTACATCCAGCTAATCGGCAGGATAGAAGCGCTGCCGAACGGCGCCGCAGAGACAGCGCCCTGCTCCGTCAGCACACCATCAATTTTGACCACCTGATGACCCGGCACAAACGGTGCCAGATGCGCTTTCACGCCAATCGGCCCCATGCCCGGTCCGCCGCCGCCGTGCGGAATACAGAAGGTTTTATGCAGGTTCAGGTGCGATACGTCCGCGCCGATGTAGCCCGGCGTCGTAATCCCAACCTGGGCGTTCATATTCGCACCGTCCAGGTACACCTGACCGCCGTACTGATGCACGATCTGGCACACTTCGCGGATCGTCTCTTCATAGACGCCGTGGGTAGACGGGTAGGTCACCATAATGCAGGACAGCTGTTCGCCCGCAGCCTGCGCTTTCTCACGCAGATCGTGCAGGTCGATATTGCCCTGCTTGTCGCAGGCTACCACCACGACCTCCATTCCCGCCATCTGCGCCGATGCCGGATTAGTTCCGTGCGCGGAGCTAGGAATCAGACAGAGATGACGACCCGCCTCATTGCGGCTTTCATGATAGCGACGGATCGCCAACAGCCCCGCGTACTCGCCCTGCGCACCAGAATTGGGCTGCATGCAAATCGCGTCATAGCCGGTCAGTTGCACCAACCAGCCCGATAGCTGTTCGATCATCTGGCGATAGCCCAGCGCCTGTTCCGTCGGGCAGAATGGATGTAGCTCGGCAAATTCTGGCCAGGTAATCGGCAGCATTTCCGCCGCCGCGTTGAGCTTCATGGTGCAAGAACCGAGCGGGATCATCGCCTGATTCAGTGCCAGATCCTTACGCGCCAGACGGTGCAGGTAGCGCATCATCTCGGTTTCACTGTGATAGCGGTTGAACACCGGATGCGACAGGATCGCGTCGTGGCGCACCAGCCCAGCGGGGATCGTTGCCGCTTTCTGGCCGATGGCCGCATCGAGCGCGTCGATATCCAACCCGTGATCGTCGCCTAACAGCACCGCGAACAGCGCCTGCACGTCTTCACGCGTGGTCGCTTCATCCAGCGTAATGCCCACGGCACTCGCCAAATCGCTGCGCAGATTGATGCCAAAACTTAATGCGCGGCTCAGCACCGCGTCCTTATCCGCCACCTCAATGGTCAGCGTGTCAAACCAGCTGCAATGGCGCAGAAGTAGTCCGCCCTGCGTTAATCCTGCTGCCAGAATATCGGTCAGACGATGGATGCGCCCCGCAATACGTTTGAGCCCTTCCGGCCCGTGGAATACCGCATACATCCCTGCGATGTTGGCCAGTAACACCTGCGAAGTACAAATATTCGAGTTCGCCTTCTCGCGGCGAATATGCTGCTCACGTGTCTGCATCGCCATGCGCAGCGCGGTATTGCCCGCCGCATCACGCGACACGCCGATGATACGTCCCGGCATGGCACGTTTATGTTCATCACGACAGGCAAAGAACGCCGCGTGTGGGCCGCCGTAACCCATCGGCACGCCGAAACGCTGTGCGGAACCGAAAACGATATCCGCGCCCTGCTTGCCCGGCGCAGTTAGCAATACTAGCGCCATGATGTCCGACGCCACACAGCTAACGACCTTACGCGCTTTCAGTGCGGCCATCAGGTCGCTGTAATCGTGCAGTTCGCCCGTTGTCCCCGCCTGTTGCAGCAGTACGCCGAACACCGCATCGTCTTTCAGTGCCTCTTCAGCCTTGCCGACCACAATCTCAAAGCCGAAGGTTTCCGCACGGGTACGCACAACGTCCAGCGTTTGCGGATGCACGTCGTCGGCGACGAAGAAACGTTCAGCCTGCTTGAGTTTGCTGATACGTTTTGCCATCGCCATCGCTTCCGCCGCAGCAGTGGCTTCATCCAGCAGCGAAGCAGAGGCCAAGTCCAGACCGGTTAAATCCTGCGTGACCTGCTGGAAATTCAGCAGCGCTTCAAGACGCCCCTGAGAGACTTCCGGCTGATACGGCGTATAGGCGGTGTACCAGCCAGGGTTTTCCAGCAGGTTGCGTAAAATCACCGGCGGCATCAGCACCGCACTGTAGCCCATACCGATGTAACTTTTATAACGTTGATTGCGCCCTGCAATGGCCTTCAGCTCAGCCAACGCCTCATGCTCGTTCACGGCTTCCCCTACCGCTGGCGGGCCAGGCAGTTGAATGTCCACCGGGACAATCTGGCGAATCAACGCATCCAGCGATGCCGCCCCCACCACCGACAGCATGTGCTGCTGTTGACTGACGGAAGGACCGATATGGCGCTCGATAAACGCGCCGTCATGTTCGAGTTGACTGAGTGTCTGGGTCATTACAGCAATTTCCTGCATCAATCGTGATAGATCGTTGCCGCGCTGAAATACGACGCGGGCGAATAAAATAAAACGCCCCAGCACAGAGGCTGGGGCGCGTTCACTACTCGTCTTCTTCTAACGACGCCTGATAGCCTTCGGCATCAAGCAATTCATCCAAATCAGACTCATCAGAAATTCTGATACGGAACAGCCAGCCGTCGGTATAAGGCGCGCTGTTGACCAGCTCAGGGGAGCTTTCCAGGTCTTCGTTAACTTCCACGATCTCACCGCTGATGGGCGCATAAATATCCGATGCCGCTTTTACCGACTCCGCCACTGCGCAGTCATCGCCTGCGGCGACCACCGTGCCTACTTCAGGTAAATCGATAAACACCATGTCACCCAAAAGCTCCTGTGCGTGTTCGGTAATACCCACGCTGTAGATACCGCCGCCCTCGTGCAGCACCCATTCGTGCGACGTGGTGTATTTTAATTCTGCTGGTACATTGCTCATTGCATCCCCTTTCCTAAAGTCGTTAATCCTGTATACCCGTCATACTTCAAGCTGCTTGTGCGTTAGCTGCCTTCACGCAACTCGAATTATTTAGGGTATGGCTTATTGTGATAAGCACGCGGCTATTAATACTGAACGATGGCTTTTCCGGCACGGACAAAGCCGGGCTTGGTCACGCGTACGGGCAGTTCGCGGTTACGAATCTGCACGATAGCCTGTTCACCAATCCCCACCGGAACACGCGCCAGCGCGATGCTCACGCCAAGCGTCGGTGAGAACGATCCGCTGGTGATGACCCCTTCGCGCATCACACCATCACTATCAGTAAAGCGCACAGGTAAATCATTGCGCAATACGCCTTTTTCCGTCAGCACTAAACCAACCAGTTGCTCGGTGCCTTTTTCGCGCTGATGCGTTAACGCCTCACGCCCGATAAACTGACGCTCTTCCGGCTGCCAGGCGATTGTCCAGCCCATATTGGCCGCCAGCGGCGAAATGCCTTCATCCATATCCTGACCGTACAGGTTCATCCCCGCTTCCAGCCGCAGCGTATCGCGCGCGCCCAGCCCGCAGGGCTTCACGCCCGCGACCAGCAGTTGCTGCCAGAAATCGACCACCTGCACATTCGGCAATGCAATCTCATAACCGGCTTCGCCCGTATATCCCGTCGTGGCAACGAAGAAGTCCCCTGCCTGCCTGCCAAAAAACGGCTTCATGCTGGCAACCGCAGCCACATCTTCATCACTCAGGCCTTTTGCTCTCAGGAGGCCTTGAACTTTTTCTTGCGCCAGTGGACCTTGTACCGCAACCAGCGCCAGATCGTCGCGCTCGCGAATGTCGACACCGAACGGAGCCGCGTGCTGCTCGATCCAGGCGAGATCTTTTTCACGCGTCGCGGAGTTCACCACCAGACGGAAATCGTCTTCCGTCAGAAAATAAACGATCAGATCGTCGATCACGCCGCCGGAGGCATTCAGCATGCCGGTATAAAGTGCCTTACCTGGCTGTGTGAGTTTGGCGACATCATTCGCCAGCAGATAGCGCAAGAACTCACGCGTTCTCGCGCCGTGTAAATCGACGATGGTCATGTGGGAGACATCAAAAATGCCCGCATCCCGACGCACAATATGGTGCTCATCCAGTTGGGAGCCGTAATGCAGTGGCATCATCCAGCCATGAAAATCAACCATTTTGGCGCCATCGGCCAGATGTTGTTGGTACAACGGGGTCTGCTTTGCCATTCCTCATCCCTCTTCAGCGCATGCGTCCAGGCGATAAAACACACTGCGCAAACGATATCTTCTGACTGAACTTACCACCGAAGCGCGGGTTAAACCACACTCTTATCCATAAGATAAATTATATAGAAAGCAAAGAAAGCCGAGCCACTCACAAAAAACAAAGCAGTGTAATATGCTTAATAATCGATTAAATTAAGCATGTAAATTATTTAAATGCGCACATAAAACAGATTAATGACATTAAAACTGGATAACTCAGGGAATACCACCCAAATAAAAACCCCATTCGGATTAGATAATATAATGATAAAAACAAGCTTAAATTAGATTTTTTCAATCAAAACCCAACGATAAATCCCAGCCTGACTCCCGCCATTACACTGCCATCATCACGATTCTGTGAGCCACTTCTCAGGCGTCTTTACCTCCGTGCCAGCGTACAAGATGACATGGCAGCAGACGGAAGGCGCTCGCAGCGTGTTTTTTCCACACTAATAACAAGGAATTGCACAACATACATTTTTAGGTTTATCAAAATTAACGTTAAACAGGAGCATACAATGGCTAACAGAATGATTCTTAACGAAACATCCTATTTTGGCACAGGCGCCATCGCTCAGATTGTCGATGAAGTGAGGAGAAGAGGGTTCAGGAAGGCCTTGTTGGTGACGGACAAGGATTTGGTTAAATTTGGCGTCGCTGCCAAAGTTACAGCAAAGCTGGATGCGGCAGGGTTACCCTACGATATTTACGATGAGGTGATTCCCAACCCCACCATTCGCGTAGTGAAAAGCGGCATCGAGCGTTTCAAGTCATCCCAGGCCGATTACCTGATCGCGATTGGCGGCGGCTCACCGCAGGACACCTGCAAAGCCATCGGTATTATTATCAATAACCCTGAATTTGGAGATGTCCGTAGCCTCGAAGGCGTTGCCGCCACCCGACGCCCTGCCGTACCGATTATCGCTATCCCGACCACCTCCGGCACGGCCGCCGAGGTTACGATCAACTACGTGATCACCGACGAAGAAAAACGCCGCAAATTCGTGTGTGTCGACCCACATGACATTCCGATTGTCGCCATCGTCGATCCCGACATGATGATGAGCATGCCTGCTTCGTTGAAAGCTGCCACGGGGATTGACGCTCTGACACACGCCATTGAAGGTTTCACCACCAAAGCCGCCTGGGAACTGACCGATACGCTGCACCTGAAAGCCATTGAAATTATCAGCCGTTCACTGCGCGATTCCGTTGCCGGGAAGCCGAAAGGCGTGGAAGAGATGGCGCTGGGGCAATACATCGCTGGTATGGGTTTTTCAAACGTTGGGCTTGGGCTGGTACACGGTATGGCGCACCCGCTCGGCGCGTTCTACAACACCCCGCACGGTGTCGCTAATGCGATCCTGCTGCCGCATATTATGGCCTATAACGCCGATTATACCGGTGAAAAATTCCGGGATATCGCTGTTGCAATGGGAATAAAAAGCGCGGCAGATATGCCCATCACTCAGGCGCGAGAAGCCGCGATTAATGCGGTACGGCAGCTTTCTCACGATGTAGATATCCCACCAAGGCTGCGCGATGTCGGCGTGAGAGAAGAGGATATTCCCGCGCTGGCACAGGCCGCCTTTGACGATGTTTGTACCGGCGGTAACCCACGCGATGCGAACATCGACGACATCAACGCGCTGTATCGATCTATTTATTGAGGAGTTACAGACGTTTATTAGCGCATGACAACAAGGCTCTGTTTTGTGCCCGCTATCGTTATTATGCGGGCACAACATTTACACACGCTAAATCAGCACACTGATATTCAGATTCTCCATCAGCCAGTGGTTGTCAGAATAATCAACCGGGATGGCAATCACCGCGGGGCCGTCAACGTCCATTGCCTGACGGAGCTTGCTGACCAGTTCATCAGCAGATTCTACCGCAAACCCTTTCGCGCCAAACGCTTCCGCATAGGCTTTGAAATCAATCGGCCCGAACGCTACGCCCGCCGGGCGATGGTATTTATGCAACTGCTGGATTTCTACCATGTTGTAGCCGTTATCCACCCAGATGATATGCAGGAGATTGCTTTTCAGGCGCACCGCCGTTTCCAGCTCCATACTGGATTGCATAAACCCGCCGTCGCCAGAAACGGACACCACTTTTTTGTCGGGTTGCACCAGCGATGCGGCTATCGCCCACGGTAGCGCCACGCCCATGGTCTGCTGACCGTTAGTCATCAGAATCTGTCGCGCCCGGAAGCTATACAGGTAACGCGCTAACCAGATATGAAAACTCCCCATATCCACACACAGCGTGACATCCTCATTCACGATATCCTGCATCGCCCGCACGAGGCGCAGCGGGTGGATCGCAAATCCTGACATGTTGATAGCACGCGTACTGAGATCGTGCCGCTGACGCTGCCGATCCTGCAATACGGACTGTGTATCAGCAGACAAAATAAACGATTCACTGATACACGCATTCAACGAATCCACCGTCATCGCGATATTCCCGATCAGTTCGATATCAGGCCGGTAGGCGCTGTCGATCTCCGCTTGTAGCACATCGATATGGATCAGCGTCGCTTTGCCGTTATTCCACAAAACGGGATCATACTCAATCGGGCTATAGCCCACGGTGACAATCACGTCCGCCCGCTGTAGCAGCTTGTCACCAGCCTGATTGTTGAATAGTCCGACACGTCCAGCAAAATGGCTAAATTGTTGCTGATCGATCACACCAGCAGCCTGATATGTGCTGGTAACCGGCAACTGGCTGTGGTGCAAAAAACGACGCAGTGCTTGCGCATTTTCCTGCTGGCTCGCCATTAATCCGAGCAGCAGCACCGGATTTTTAGCCTGCTTCAGCCGCTTGGCGGCTTCAGCAATGTCACTCTGAGGCGCACCGTTTAATAGCGGTAAATGCGGGCAGGCCAATACCGGGCTAATAGCCGGTTCGTTGACGATATCCTGCGGCAGGCTGACAAACGCCGCCCCCGGACGCCCACTTTCCGCAGCCCGGAAAGCATTCGCTAACACTTCGGATATGGCAGAAGATGCGGTGATTTCTGCACTGAATTTACTGACCGGCTGAAACAAGCTGACCGTATCCAGACTCTGGTGCGTCAGCTTAAGTTTATCTGCCCGTTTAACCGCACCGCCCAGCGCCACGACGGCATCCCCTTCTGCGGTTGCCGTCGCTAGCCCGGTCACCAGATTGGAACAGCCGGGGCCGGATGTCACCAGCGTCACGCCGGCTTTCCCTGTCAGGCGTCCTATCGCCGCCGCCATAAATGCGCCGTTCGCTTCATGCCGCACAGGGATCGTTTGAATCGTCGAATCTTCCAGCTCATCAAACACGCGATCAATTTTTGCGCCGGGAATACCAAAAATATGCTTCACGCCCTGCGCTTCCAGGTGTTTTACCACCAGCTCTGCTCCGCTATGCCAGCGCTGTGGTTCCGTTGACTTTTCCATAACATAACTCCGATGAAATGACTAACTCTCTACTGACTGGATGACGCTATTGAGGTTTTCTGATGACAGATCGGCATTGAGAAACTCCCGATCCTGAGGCAAGTCGATGATCAATTTGGCAATCGCGCCAAACGTCAGCGTGCCATTTTCAACGTCATAATTCAGAATATGGCCGCCGCCTTGGCGATCGTCGGTAATGAAGTGTTCGTGGTAGCCCGCAACGTTAATGCCCTGGGTATAAGCTGGGCTACGAAATCCAATAACGCTGCCGCTACGGTGTTCAAAATGAAACGTCGGTTGCCCTTCAATGGCCTCCTGCATCGGTTTATAAGGCCGACACTGCCGAGGCACAGTACGCGTTTCAACGCAGCGGAAACGCCCATCAATCCGTAGCGCGCAGAACAGATTGTCTGTTCCCACGATCCCATCGATCTGGCGATGAACTTCTTCACGTGAGGTCCAGCGATCAAAATGGATCGTTTCCGTCGGATGAAAGAACGTCATGACTGCAAATGGAGTTTTCTGCTCCGGCTGCGCCGCTCGTGCACTGCCGTCAGATAACAGTTGGAAAATCTGGCTGTTTAACGCAACGAGTTCCCCATCCAAACTGTTAAATGTTCCTAATCCAAAGTCACCATGTTCCAGTAATTCCGTCATTGTTCGGCTACCTTCGTACACGCCATTTATTAGTCCACTCATTAGTGAAGTTTGATAAATAACGCTGTCTACATGCTGACCGCGGAAGTCACAAGCATAGCTAGCAAAGGCTTCTTCACAGGATTGTTCATCGATACTCGTTTTCATACATTCCTTCTCACTGCGCCAATTACTTAAAAATTACTAATCTTTAGATAAAGATTGACGCGAGAGAGGACAAAATTCCAATATGCAATGAAGGTCATTTCAAGATCGGGAACATATTGGAGCTACGTGAATGGAACTACGATATCTGCGCTATTTTGTCGCCGTTGCACAAGCGCGACATTTCACGCGGGCGGCGGAGAATCTGGGGATGTCACAGCCGCCTCTCAGCCAGCAGATCAAGAAATTCGAACAGGAGATCGGTACACCACTGTTCAAACGACTGACGCGCGGTGTAGAAATGACAGAGGCGGGGCAAGCATTGTATGAGGATGCATGCCAAATTCTGCAACTCACCGATTCGGCCATCGCACGGACGAGAAGTATTGCGCGAGGTGAGACGGGGAGCCTGAAAGTAGGTTTTTCACCGTCGGCCATGTTCCACCCCACCGTGCTTGCACTGCTGCATCGCTACTGCCAGCAACATCCACACGTTCAACCACTACCGAAGGAAGAAAATCCAGCGACGCTTATCGCCTCATTACAAGAACGCCATATCGACATCGCATTTCTGCGCTTACCTTGCGATCTCAGTGATGAGATTAACGGGGAAATTTTGGCCGAAGAGCCAATGAAATTGGTGCTGCCCGCTGAACATGCGCTTAGCCATAAAATGCAGGTTTCGCTGAGCGAATTGCGTCAGGAGCCGCTGATTATTTTCCCGCGCGAGGTTTGTCCGGGGCTGCACGATATGATTATTCGTACCTGCTACCTGTCAGGCTATGGTCCCAGACCCAGCCCCTTTGCCCCACAGTTGACGGCGACCATTGGGATGGTCGCTGCGGGCTTCGGCATTACTCTTGTACCAGAATCACTCGCCTGTATTAAGGCCGATAATGTGACCTATCATGATATCGGCATGCCCAAAATCCATACACAAATTGCGGCTATCTGGCGTAAACATGAACGATCGGCCGTGATCGTGAATCTGATCCACCTGATTCGCCAACATCTGAACAATCAGCATCCCGATTAATGCGGTTATGTAGAAAATTCCGGCCATCTCCCCGTCAAAAAGCTAGTAATTGATATAAATTCTTATATGATATTAGTTATCATTATCACTTTTGCCGGGTGGAAAAATGCTAACAGCAATGATCACAGCCTGCGGGCTATGGGGTGTGAGCTGGTGTATGGGGAAACATCTGTCTAGCGCCTGGGGCGTGCTGTTGCCCTGTGCCATTATGCCGCTACTCGCACTGCTCAATCTGAACCTGACACACTTAAAAGTGATTATCGCCATCGCCCTGTTGGCGACGCTTGTCATGCTGTTCCATCAACGTTTGCGTCACTATTTACTCCTGCCATCCTGCATTGCGCTGGCTGGCGGTTTGGCGGCGCTGTCCGTTATGTTTAATCTAACGACGCTATAAAAACCATGAATGACAAACAAACGCAGAAAGCGCTATAGCTAAAAACGGGATAATAGAGGATAAACAGAGAAGAACATCAGGAAGATACAGAGGCGTTCGGTGGTGCGAAGAGAGGGACTTGAACCCTCACGTCCGTAAGGACACTAACACCTGAAGCTAGCGCGTCTACCAATTCCGCCACCTTCGCACTGAGAACGTTGCTTGTTTTATGCAGTAAATTTATCTCATGTAATACATTTATCACGACATGGTGCGAAGAGAGGGACTTGAACCCTCACGTCCGTAAGAACACTAACACCTGAAGCTAGCGCGTCTACCAATTCCGCCACCTTCGCAACGCTGTCATGCAATTTTTACTATGCGATACTGATTTACTGCTTCGGTTCGACAAACCAGAACCGTTGTAGTGATGTTGGTGCGAAGAGAGGGACTTGAACCCTCACGTCCGTAAGAACACTAACACCTGAAGCTAGCGCGTCTACCAATTCCGCCACCTTCGCAACACTGCTTTACGCAATATCACTACGGGGGCGAATTCTAGAGGTTTTCGCGTTCACGTCAATGATTATTTCCTCGGGAATGCGGGGTTTGCTGTAAAAATCATCATCTCTCCGCGGCGTTGCGCGTAAAGAGTTCATCAAGCCATTCAATAAACACCCGAATCCGTGGCGCAAGAAAGCGGCCAGGCGCATACATCACGTAAAGCGGCATCGCGGGCGGTGGCGTCTCCGGCAAGATCTCCACCAGTTCTCCGCTTTCCAGAAGTGAGCTTAAGCCGCGACGCGGAGCCTGAATAATCCCCAATCCCGCGCGTGCGCCTGCAATGTAGGCATCAGCACCGTTTATCTGCAACGTGCCGGGAAGCATACGCGTAATCCGCTCGCCGCCCGACATGAATTCCAACGGATAAAGGTATTCGGTACGCAGAGAGAAATAGCCCACCATGTGATGCCCTGACAGCTCATCAAGCGAGCGTGGCACGCCGTAACGCGCCAGATAGCCGGCCGACGCACAGGTGACCTGCGGCATGGACGGCAAATGGCGGGTCGCCAGCGTCTCGTCCTCCGTTTGCCAGGCACGCAGTACGCAGTCGACACCTTCACGCAGTACGTTAATCGCTGCATCATTGGCACTCAGCATTAGCGTCACCTGCGGATAGCGCGCATAGAACTCGCCCAATGCCGGAACCACGATTTCTCGCGCCAGCGAATGCGGCATATCCACCCGTACTTTGCCTACCGGCAGTTGCTTTTGCTGCGTGAACAGCGTGTCGATTTCTTCAATTTCCGCGAGCAATTGCAGGTAACGTTCATAATAAACGCGTCCTTCATCGGTAATCTGCACCTGACGCGTCGTGCGTTGCAGCAAACGTACCCCTAGCCGCCCTTCAAGCTGTTTAATGGTGTTGCTCACCGTCGCACGCGGCAGCGCCAGCCGCTCCGCTGCACGGCTGAAACTGCCCAGTTCGACAATTCGCACAAAAACCCGCATCGCTTGAATATGATCCATCACCGCCACCATTGTTAGTTATTTTTGAATAGTGTTGCATAAAAAGCGGTATTTATCTTTTTCAGATAAACAACCAGACTGCTCTCACTGCCAACGAGATGAGGAAGATGACAATGCAACAGCGCAAATTAGGAGCAAATGGTCCGCAGGTTTCAGCCATTGGGCTAGGTTGCATGGGGATGAGTGATTTTTACTCCACCGCGCAAGATGAAAAAGAGTCCATCGCCACGTTGCATCGGGCGCTGGAACTGGGCGTCACCCTGCTGGATACCGCCGATATGTATGGCCCTCATACCAATGAACTGCTGCTGGGCAAAGCGATAAAAGGCAAGCGCGAACAGGTCTTTTTGGCAACCAAATTTGGCATCGTGCGCGATCCGGCAAATCCCCACGCACGCGGTGTCTGCGGTAAGCCGGACTATATTCGTCGTGCGGTAGAAGGCAGCCTGACGCGGCTCGGTACGGACGTTATCGATCTTTACTATCAACATCGTATCGATCCAGCCGTGCCGATTGAAGAGACGGTCGGCGCGCTGGCCGAGCTGGTTAAGGAAGGTAAAATTCGCTACATCGGCCTGAGTGAAGCCTCTGTCACCACGCTGGAGCGCGCACATCGCGTACACCCCATTACGGCGTTACAGAGCGAATATTCACTGTGGACGCGCGATATGGAAGCTGAGATTCTGCCGACCTGTGAGCGTTTGGGCATCGGCTTTGTGCCTTATAGCCCGCTCGGGCGCGGCTTTCTGACGGGCGCAATCCGTAGCCCGGACGATTTGGCTGTCGACGATTTCCGTCGCACCAATCCACGTTTCTCTGAGGAAAACTTCGGGAAAAACCTGCAACTGGTAGAGAAAATTAACCAACTAGCGCAGGAAAAACAGGTCACGCCCTCACAGCTGGCACTGGCATGGGTACTGGCGCAGGGCGAACATATCGTGCCAATTCCGGGCACCAAACGCCGTCGTTATCTGGAAGAAAACGTTGCGGCGCTGGATGTCACACTAACGAAAGAAGAACTGGCCGCTATTGATGCCATCTTCCCGCCCGATGCCGCAGCAGGTGAACGCTACGGCAAGGAGAGTATGGCAGCCCTGAATCAGTAGGTTTTTACCGACGGCCTTTACCTGTACGCGGCGGACGACCCACGGTGGCCTGATACACCTTGAAGCGCCCGGTCTGCGCCAGCACTTCATGGCTGCCAAATGCAGCATCTAACAGCGCCGGATAAGGCAGGAAGGCGTTAGCGACGATGCGCAGTTGTCCACCAATTGGTAGATGGGTCACCGCACCACGAATCAGCATTTCCGCGGCTTGCAGGCTGGTTTGTAAGCCGTCGTGGAATGGCGGATTGGACACGATCATATCGAAGCGGCCATTGATGTCTGAATAGACATTACTCGCAATCACACTGCCTTCCAGCGCGTTCGCTGCCAGCGTAGCCTTACTGGACTCCACCGCCGCAGCGCTGACATCGCTCAGCGTCAGGCGGATTTTCGGTGACTGCTTCGCCAGCACCGATGCCAACACGCCAGCACCGCAGGCGATATCCAGCACTTTACCTTTCATGTGCGGTTCAAACGTAGACAGCAGCAGTCGGCTACCTGGGTCCAGGTCATCACGACTGAAGACGCCCGGAAGCGTTTTAACAGTAACGCCGTCCGTCACATACTCATCCCACCACTCATCCAGCGTGAAGTTGGCCTGCTTATCAATCCGACCGTGGTAAAGCCCGCAGCGGCGCGCGCTGTCGATTTTTACCAGTTCAACAAAGTCAGACAGCACAGTTTCAGCACTGCGTACGCCGCTGCGGTTTTCTCCAACCACGAAGATCTCCGCGCCGACAGGCAGCAAGGACAACAGATTACGCAGTTGGAATTCCGCTTCCTGTTTGCTTTTCGGCCAGTAATAAATCAGCGTGTCGCTATCCGCCACCAGCGCCGCATCCGCCACCAGACCGAATTGCGCATTCTCTCCAAGCGGCTTTGTCATCTGCTGCCAGTGGTGATATTGGTTGCAATGGACACGCACCGACGCCGCCTCAAATTGCGCGGGCAGGGTATCCTGCAAATCACCGGCAAACAAAACGCGGCGTGAAAGAAATTCGTCACTATGGCGCAGTATAACTTCACTGGCGGGGGTTAATGCGGACATCAGGCTACGGCTCCTTAATCATTGAACGGGGGATTATATACACTTCGTCCCCGAAGTTGCAGAGCGGAGAGGAAATAACCGCGCCGACATTGGCGCAGCCTGACGGGGTTTGCTAGCATAGGCACGAATTATTTTCTCGCCCGCCAGACAGGACAACGCATGGAATCAAGACGTGACAGGCTGCTACAGCAACTGGGGATTACGCAGTGGACGCTGCGTCGCCCGACAGTGCTGCAAGGCGAAATCGCCGTCAGTCTACCCGACCAGGTGCGTCTGGTGATCGTCTCCGCCGAGCCGCTGGCTGATGATGAACCGCTGCTGGCCGACGTTTTGCACAGTCTGGCGTTGACGCCTGCGCAAGCCTATCGCCTGACGCCGCAGCAGATCGAGATGCTGCCCGCCGACGCACACTGCCACAGTTGGCGGTTGGGCATAACGGACCCCATTGCGCTACAGGGCGTTCAGCTTTCCAGCCCTCTGCTTTCCGAACTTCATCAAAATGCCGACGCCAAACGGGCGTTATGGCAACAGATCTGTGAACATGAACACGATATCTTCTCTGACGCCAGCTGACCTGGCACAAGCTTTTAAAATTGAACAAGCCAGCCACGCCTTCCCCTGGACAGAAAAAACGTTTGTCAGTAATCAGGGTGAACGTTATGTCAACCTGAAGCTGAACCATGACGGGCAACTTGCCGCTTACGCCATCACGCAAGTCGTGTTGGATGAAGCGACACTGTTCAATATCGCCGTGCACCCGGACCATCAACGTCAGGGTTTCGGTCGCCAGTTGTTGGAACACTTGATCGATGAGATGGAGCGGCGTGGCGTTCTGACGCTGTGGCTGGAAGTGCGCGAATCAAACACTCGAGCCATCGCGCTGTATGAAAGTCTGGGCTTTAACGAAGTCTCAGTGCGCCGCGATTATTACCCCACGGCACAAGGCCGGGAAGATGCCATTCTTATGGCGCTGCCACTCGGTTAACCCCTTTATCTATACTCTAAATAATTCGAGTTTCAGGAAGGCGGCAAGAGAAGGAATCCCGATGAGCTTACTCAGGTAAGTGATTCGGGTGACTGAACGCGGCCAACGCACATGCAACTTGAAGTATGACGAGTATACGGCGGATGCCATAATGTGAACCCCGTCCCGCTCTGGTTTTTTTTCCGACAAAAAAATCCCCGCAACGTGATCGTCATAAATAAAACCTTGTTTCTTTTTTATCACAATAAGGTTCCATTTCATGTTTCTGGTTTGCAGGCATGCCATGGTTTATCCGTTATCTACGAGGACTACTATGAAAAAATACACTCTGGCTACGACGCTCCTGTGCGGCTTATTCTCTCTTTCCGCTTACGCGGTACAAGTCACGGCGGTTACGGCCTCCGCTTACGATTCAGACAAGGGCCACAAGCCTGCCAACATTGCCGATGGCGACGTAAAAACGCGCTGGGCGGCAAATGGTGAGAGCTGGGTTCAGTTAGAACTGGATAAAGAACAATCCGTTGAGAACTTTGTGCTGGTTCCTTTCAAAGCAGACGAGCGCAAACTGAAATTCTCCGTTTCCTACTCTACTGATGGGAAAAGCTGGCAAAAACTGGCTGACAATCTGGTTACCTCTAACAACGCCAAAGACGGCGAGAAATTCACGTTCCCTGCCGTTAAAGCCAAATTCTTCAAGCTGGATACGTTTGGCACCGATGTGAACAAGTGGAGCGCCATCAACGAGATCAGCTTTAACAGCGCTGCGCAGGTTCCAGCCCAGGCTATTAAGTAACGTGTTGGAAGGGTCTGGCGCGTAGACCAACCCATCTCTATTTCGTTAAACCTCACCACGCCTGAATCGATTACCGGGCGTGGTGCATTCCAACCTTAACCCCCCACCTCGCTCCTTTGGTAGCGTTATCCACATTTTCCTTAGCGTTGAAATAAAAATCATTCTCAACTAAGATGCGCCTGAAATTTGACCTCCGATCGATCCGTTTCAGGCACCTGACATGTCATCAGCCAATATTGATACCTCAGCAGATCTGCATCAGCTCTATTGTCAGCACCACGGCTGGTTGCAGGGGCTATTACGTAAACGACTGGGGAATCTGTGTGATGCTGCCGATCTGGCGCAGGATGTGTTTTTACGGCTATTACTGAAACCACGCCAGTTCGACAGCCACGCTGGCGCACGAGCTTATCTAAGCGTGATGGCACAAGGCATGTGTATCGATCTCTGGCGTAAGCGAGAAATTGAGCGAGTGTGGCTCATCTCGCTCGCCGAACAGCCGGAACCCGTTGCCCTGTCGGCGGAAGACAGCAACATCATTCTCGAAACCTTATATCAAGTCGATGCCATGCTGCGTGCGTTGCCAGAGAAGGTGCGTGCGGCTTTCATCATGGCGCAGGTTCAAGGGCAACCCTATCGGGAAATTGCCGAGGCGCTGGGCGTTTCCGAACGCATGGTGAAGAAATATATGGCGCAGGCCATGCTGCACTGTGTGTTGCTGGAAGCAGAGATAGATGCGGACGCTCAGGCCGCTCACTTATGAATAAACCCAGTTTTATTGCCTTACAGCAGGCATCGCAATGGTACGCTCAGCTGTGCGATCGAGAACCTGGCGATGAACACGACCACCACTGGCAACGCTGGATGGAGGAAAGCGAGGAACATCGTCATGCCTGGGACTATGTGCAAACCGTCAGCCAGCGTTTCCAACCGCTGCGCGGCGACGGTCAGCAGCCCGCATTGAATACGCTACTACATAAGCCGGAATCAATGGCACGCCGTCGTGCGCTCAAACTCGCCGCACTGCTCAGTACCGGTTCATTACTTTCCTGGCTGACGTATCACCATACACCGTTAAAAGGCTCGCTGCTGGCGATGACGGCCGATCATCACAGTGCGGTAGGAGAAATCAAATCGCTTACCTTGCCGGACAACACCCGGCTGTGGCTGAACACCGCCAGCGCGATTGATATCCGCTACAGCAATAAGCGTCGGGAAATCGCGCTGCTGGCGGGCGATATTCTGATTGATACCGCTGCCGATGCTCGCCCCTTCTTCGTCACCACCGCACAAGGGCACTTGCAGGCGCTGGGCACGCGTTTTAGCGTAGCGCAGGAACCGGACGTCACAACGCTGACCGTTTACCAACACGCGGTCGAGGTCAGCGCCAAGTACGCGAGCGCCGCACGTCGGGTCAACGCAGGCTATCACCTGCGTTTTGGCACCGACGGTCAAGGTAACATCGAGCCCAATCAGCAGAACGATGCCGACTGGTCACACGGCATGTTACAGGCAGACAACATGCCGCTGGGTGAGGTCGTGGCGCAGCTGTCACGCTATCGCCACGGCTATCTGGCGTGCCAACCCGCTATCGCTGATCTACGCGTGATGGGTACCTTCCCCTTAATCGATACTGACATGGCGCTGAATATGCTGGCGCAGGCCTTTCCCGTCCGCATCCATCGGCGTTTTCCGTGGTGGGTGACCGTCGAACCGCGCTGATATCGTTCTTATACCAGTCACCTTTTTAGAGACCGTTTTTGGAATAAAGACAAAAAATTTT
This sequence comes from Pectobacterium punjabense, assembly GCF_012427845.1. Taxonomy (NCBI): domain Bacteria; kingdom Pseudomonadati; phylum Pseudomonadota; class Gammaproteobacteria; order Enterobacterales; family Pectobacteriaceae; genus Pectobacterium; species Pectobacterium punjabense. The sequence continues at coordinate 777,628 of NZ_CP038498.1, read as the reverse complement.
CTCTTTTGAGTTCCCCTTTTTCGACTGTCGTTCGATTCACAGTAAAACCACCAATTTTTACTCTGGGTCAGAAGGCGAACTTTCATGGCATTGATTCCATTTTTCTCTACACAGCGCACTCCTTCCAAACTGGCGATTGCCGTTCATCTGTTGCTGTGCGGCGCACCGCTGTTCGTGCACTCCACCGCCACCGCGGCAGAAACAGCAGTCGCGGCGGCAACCAAAACCTATTCCATCTCTGCCGGGCCGCTTAACCAGCAACTCAACCAGTTTGCCACCCAGTCGGGCGTTTATCTGGTCGGCGATGCACAGTTGGCAACGGGGAAAACGGGGCCCTCTCTGCAAGGGAATTACAGCGTGGATGGCGGATTCGCGACGCTGCTGGCAGGAAGCGGGCTTCAGGTGATGCCGCAGCCTAACGGCGTCTGGCGTTTACAGAGAATACCGCAAGGAGATGAAATGCTGATCGTGGCGGGCGTCAACCGCAACGGCGTGACCGAAGGGACACAGTCCTACACCACGCGCAGCATGAACACCGCGACACAGTTAGCTTTGTCGCCGCGAGAAACGCCGCAGTCAGTGAGCGTCGTCACACGCCAGCGCATGGACGATCAGAATATGACATCACTGGATGAAGCGATGAAACAAACCACCGGCATCAACGTGGTCAATCAGAACAGCTATCAGGTGAAATACGAATCGCGCGCTTTCGTGGTGGATAATATCAAAGAAGACGGCATTAATTTCTCCAGCCAAAACAGCGTATCCAACATGGGCGCCGTTCAGTCTTCAAGCGAATCACCCGATCTGGCAATTTATGACCGCGTCGAGATCCTGCGCGGCGCATCCGGTTTGTCACAGGGAAATGGCGAACCCGGCGGCACCGTGAATCTGGTACGTAAGCAACCTACTCACAACTTTCAGGCATCTGGCAGCGTTGGCGCGGGCAGTTGGGATAATTATCGCAGTGAACTCGACGTTTCTGGGCCGCTGAACGACGATGCCAGCCTACGCGGCCGTCTCGTTGGCGTTTATCAGGATAAGCAAAGCGTTAAAGATTACGAGCATAGTGAAAGAAAAGTGCTGTTCGGCACGCTGGCCTACGATCTGACACCCTCCACCACCGTCACCGGCGGCATCAACTGGCAAAAAACCCGAGGCGTGCCGGATGTGTATGGCGTCCCGTTTGCCACCAATAAAAGCAGCCTGAACCTGCCTCGATCGACCTATCTGGGCGCAAGCTGGAACCGCATCGAATTTGAAAAAATTAACCCATTCGTCGAACTGGAACACCAGTTCGACAATGACTGGACGCTAAAAACCGCGCTGAACTATATCCACTCCCGCGCGGCGAGCAGTTATATCGGTATCATGAACGGCACAAGCGGCGTCAATCCGGCAACGGGGAGTTCGTCGCTAAACAATAATCTGCGCTACGACAATAAAGCCGAACAGTGGGGCTACAACTTGAGCCTGAGCGGTCCGTTCGAGCTGCTGGGTCGCAGCCACGAATTGGTGGTAGGTGGTGATTATCAGAAAGAAAATTTTGATAACAACCACATTCGCATCGACAACAAGGATGCGGTAAATATTTTCAACTGGCAGCCGAATTCGCTGGCAGAGCCAGACTGGTCAAATACGAGTCTCTACAACAACCATTATAACGACCGTTTTAATTTGTATCAGCGCGGTGCTTTCGCTACCGCCCGTTTTGAACTGGCAGACGACTGGAAGTTGATTCTGGGCGGTCGCTACAGCGCCTACAGCTATGACGAATACTTCACGAATCAGATTCGTAATACGTCTTCGCTCAGCACCCTGCATGCCAGTAATGAGTTTGTACCTTACGGTGGCCTGCTGTGGGACTTTGCCGATAACTATACCTGGTACCTGAGCTACGCCGAGATTTACAAGCCGCAGAGCGAGAAGGACAGCAGCGGTAAGTTGTTGCCCGCCATTACCGGCACCAACTACGAAACCGGCGTGAAGGGCGAGTTCTTTGATGGCGATCTGAACACCTCGCTGGCGCTGTTCCGCATCATTCAGGAAAATCGGGCAATGGCCGTCGCGAATAGCTCGGTTTGTCTGATCGGCACCAGTTGCTCCCAGCCAGAAGGCAAGGTACAAAGCCAGGGGGTAGAGCTAGATGTCACAGGGAAACTGGCTGAAGGCTGGCAGATTCAGACGGGTTATACCCTGATTAACAGTAAAATTCTTGAAGGAAGCGCGAACGAAAAGGCCGCACAGTTCAGCCCGCGCACGCCGAAGCATATGTTCAAGCTGTACACCTCATACAATCTGCCGGGTGAGTTGAATCAATGGACGATTGGCGCGGGTATGACGGCGCAGACCGAGACGCAAACTTACCCTAACCGGGTTTATGGCCTGCATCAAGGCGGCTATACATTGTTTAACGCCAATGTCCGCTATCAGTACAGCAAAAACCTGAGCTTCAATCTGGTAGGCAATAACCTGACGGATAAAACCTACTACTTGAACCTGAATAACCGCCATCTCAGCGGCAATAACTATTACGGTGACCCACGTAATTTCATGCTAACCGCGAAGTGGAAGTTCTAAGCGCACTCGCCTGCCGGCTTTTGCTGGCAGGCTATCGCTCAATCCATTATGCAAACGCTTAAACGTTTTTATTCGCTGGTTGCACCTTTCTGGCTGACCACACGCGCCACGCTGTTGTGGCTGCTACTGCTGCTGATTATGAGCCTGACGCTCTCCGTCGTGTGGATCAGCGTGCAGTACAATAATTGGAGTCGGGATTTTTACGACGCGCTGGCCGACTACTTTCAGCACGTATCAATCTACGATATGGCGGTGCGCTATCTTGCCTACACGCTGCTATTCGTACTGGTGATCATCTGCGGAAACTGGCTCAAGAAACAGCTGATTATCCGCTGGCGCGATACCATGACACGCCAATATGAACAGGACTGGCTGCGCAATCACGCCCACTACCAGCTCAATTCAGGGCTGGATAACCCCGATCAGCGCATTGCAGAAGATATTCGCCTGCTGATCGAGCAAAGCCTCGAACTCCTGCTCTCGCTGTTAAAAAATACCGCCCGGTTCTTCTCCTTCATCGCCATTCTCTGGCAGCTTTCCGGCGTCCATACCTTCACATTAAGCGGCTATACCCTCACGATACACGGCTATCTGGTGTGGATTGCCCTCGCCTACGCTGCACTTGCGAGTATCGTGACGCATCGGCTGGGCCATCGCCTACACAAACTGAATATTGAGCGTCAGCGGACAGAAGCGGACTACCGAGCCACGCTGCTGCGAGTGCGGGACAACAGCGAGCAAATTGCGTTTTATCAGGGCAGCGACGCCGAGCAGCAGCGGATGCGGCAACACTTTCAGCCCATCGTGCAAAACTGGCAGCGTTTAATGGCGCGGGAATTTCGGTTAGAAAGCTTTACCACCAGCTATTTCCGCTTCAGCCTGATTATCCCCGTTTTCGCCACCCTGCCGCTGTTTCTTGCCCGTCAGGTTAGCCTTGGAGCAATTATGCAGGCGCGATCCGCCTTCGGCTATGTGCTGGATGCCTTTGGCTGGTTCATCGATGCCTATCGTCAGTTGGTTCAATGGTCTTCCACCATTGAGCGGCTGTGGGAGTTTCAGCACCGCTTGCAGCAATTACCGACGCCAGACGCACCGTGCCGTGAAGGACATGCCTTGTCTATCAATGCGCTATCCATACCACGCCCCGATGGTTCGCCGTATTTCGCCCCGCTGACACTTACGCTTCAGGCGGGTGAATGGGCAGTACTCAGCGCAGCCAGCGGCAGTGGGAAAACTACGCTACTGCGTGCGCTGGCTGGGCTGTGGCCGGTATCGCAAGGAGAATGTCGTTTTCCGGTAGGTCAAGCACTCTTCTTGCCGCAAAAAACCTATTTACCACAGGATACATTGCGTCAGGTATTGTGTTACCCACAGGCACAGCTAGCCGATACCGTACAATTGATCACGGTACTGGAACACACCGGACTCGCCTCACTGATTTCTCGTCTGGATGACAAAGCAAACTGGAGCCGAGAGCTGTCGGGCGGTGAACAACAGCGCCTGTCACTCGCGCGTGCGCTACTGCTGCGCCCGACACTGCTTTGTCTGGATGAAGCCACCAGCCAGCTCGATGATGCAGCGGCGCTTCAGCTGTTAGATCACATCAGGATAGCGCTACCACACACCATCGTGCTGGCCGTCAGCCATCAGCCCGCCGTGCTGGATTGTTTCACGTATCAGATACGGTTAACGCCACTTGCCCCAGAGGAAAAAAAGGAAGCAGGGAAACACGCTATCGATCTGTCTGTTGCGCGGCAAGAGGCGGACAATCAGCAGGTTTCTTACGGAAAGGTGTGAAGAAAACGGGAGAAACATAGCCCGGAGCGAATGTCCGGGCTGTGATGATATTACTCGTTATCGCCCAGCAGAACGGATTCCAGCGCGATCTCGATCATCTCATTGAACGTATTTTGACGTTCTTCTGACGTGGTTTGTGCACCGGTACGAATGTGGTCAGAAACGGTACAGATTGCCAACGCTTTCGCACCGAACTCTGCCGCTACGCCGTAGATACCGGCCGCTTCCATTTCCACACCCAGGATGCCGTATTTTTCCATCACGTCGAACATCTGCGGGTCTGGCGTGTAGAACAGATCGGCGGAGAAGATGTTACCTACGCGCACAGAAACATCGCGCGCTTTGGCGGCATCAACGGCATTGCGCACCATATCGAAATCGGCAATCGCCGCATAGTCGTGATCTTTGAAACGCATACGGTTCACTTTGGAATCCGTACAGGCTCCCATACCGATCACCACGTCGCGCAATTGAACGTCTTCACGCACCGCGCCGCAGGAACCCACACGAATGATCTTCTTCACACCGAATTCAGTGATCAGCTCTTTCGCGTAGATCGAGCAGGATGGGATGCCCATACCGTGCCCCATGACCGAAATTTTACGGCCTTTATACGTGCCAGTGAAACCCAGCATGCCACGCACGTTGTTCACTTCGCGGGCATTTTCCAGAAAGGTCTCTGCAATATACTTAGCACGCAGCGGGTCGCCCGGCATCAGTACAACGTCCGCGAAATCACCCATTTCTGCATTAATATGTGGCGTAGCCATGCGTTTATTCCTTAATTAATCAAGTTCACGTAAAAACGACGTGTTTTACAGTATCGATTTGCCGTAGTCCATAGGCGACAGGCCAAAGTAGGCAGCAACCGTCTGCCCAATGTCGGCGAAGGTTTCACGGTGACCGTACGATCCCGGCTTCACTTTCGGCCCATAGATCAACACCGGTACATTTTCGCGGGTATGATCGGTGCCGTGCCAGCTCGGATCACAGCCGTGGTCAGCCGTCAGAATCAATATGTCATCGCCTTTCACGCGGGACATCAATTCTGGCAGGCGACGGTCAAACAGCTCCAGCGCGGCGGCATAGCCCGGAATGTCACGGCGGTGGCCGTAGGCTGAGTCGAAATCAACAAAGTTGGTAAACACGATAGTATTGTCGCCCGCGCTATCCATTTCTTTCAGCGTGGCATCAAACAGCGCATCAAGACCAGTCGCCTTCACCTTTTTGGTAATACCGACCTGCGCGTAGATATCCGCAATTTTACCGACGGAAACCACTTCGCCCCCTTTTTCATCCACCATTTTTTTCAGGATGGTAGGCGCAGGTGGTTCAACGGCCAGATCGTGACGGTTGCCAGTACGCTCGAAGTTGCCGGGTTTGTCGCCGATAAACGGACGTGCGATCACGCGCCCAATGTTATAGCCGCCTTCGGTCAGCTCTTCGCGGGCAATCTCACACAGCTCATACAGCTTATCCAGACCGAACGTCTCTTCATGGCAGGCAATCTGGAACACGGAATCCGCAGAGGTGTAGAAAATCGGCTTGCCGGTTTTCATGTGTTCTTCAGCTAACTGATCCAGAATCACCGTACCGGAAGAGTGGCAGTTGCCCAGGTAGCCCGGCAGATTGGCGCGTTTTACCAGTTTATCCAGCAACGCCTGCGGAAAACTGTTTTCTTCATCTTTAAAATAGCCCCAGTCGAACAGGACAGGTACACCGGCAATCTCCCAGTGGCCAGACGGTGTATCTTTGCCCGAGGAGATTTCGCTGGCGTGCGCATAAGCACCGATGATGTCGGCGTGTTCATCTAACCCTACTGGAAACGTCCCCGTTGAAGCCTCAGCCGCTTTGCCCAGACCCAAACGGCTCAGATTCGGCAAATGCAGCGTACCGCTACGCCCTTTATCCGCCGTTCCCGCCGCACACGCCTGAGCGATATGGCCCAGCGTATCCGAACCCACATCACCAAAACGTTCTGCATCAGCACTGCTGCCGATGCCAAACGAGTCGAGAACCATAATATATGCACGTTTCATTTTTTCTCTCCTGCGCAGCGATGCGCTAACGCCCCACCTATCGGCAGGGGAAAATCAATTCAAGACGACCTATCGCCAACCCTACGCAATCACGCTTCCGCACTCACCCGACGATAAACCATCGGGGTCTTTTCTGGTGCAGTGTCACCCAACTGGATCGCAGCCCGGACTTCATTCGCCGCCTGCTGCCACTGCGCTTCCGTATTGGCGTGGATCACCGCCAGCGGGCGCTGCGCATCAACGCGCTCACCCAGACTGATCATGCTATCCAGACCGACACTGTAATCGATCGTATCCGTCGCCTGACGGCGTCCGCCGCCCAGCGAGACGACAGCCATTCCCAGTGCACGGGTATCCATCGCGGTCACAATGCCTTCACGCGCGGCGAACACTGGCTTACTTAAGGTCGCCATCGGCAGGTAACGATCGTAGTGTTCGACAAAATCGCCCGGTCCACGCTGTGCAGCAACCATGCGGCCAAAGACGTCGGCGGCTTTACCATTATCCAACACGGCCTGCAAACGTGAGTGTGCATCGTCCGCCGAGTTTGCCAGCCCGCCCGCTAGCAGCATCTCACCACATAGCGCCATAGTAACATCATACAAGCGTGGATTACGGTGCTCCCCCGTCAAGAAACGCACGGCTTCACGCACTTCCAGCGCATTCCCCGCGCTGGAGGCCAACACCTGATTCATGTCCGTCAGTAGTGCGCTGGTGCGGCATCCCGCATTGTTCGCCACACCGACAATCGCCTGCGCCAACTGTTCGGACAGTTCATAAGTTGGCATAAACGCCCCAGAGCCGACTTTGACGTCCATCACTAACGCGTCCAGCCCTTCAGCCAGTTTCTTCGCCAGAATCGATGCGGTGATCAGTGGAATTGAATCGACCGTAGCAGTAATGTCACGCGTGGCGTAAAAGCGCTTATCCGCCGGAGCCAACGATGAAGTTTGTCCAATAATCGCGACGCCAACCTGCTGAATGATACGACGAAAATGGTCATCGTTCGGGAAAATATCCAGTCCCGGAATCGCTTCAAGCTTATCCAACGTGCCGCCGGTATGCCCTAAGCCGCGCCCGGAGATCATCGGGACATAGCCCCCACAGGCGGCAACCATTGGCCCCAGCATCAACGAGGTCACATCTCCCACGCCGCCGGTAGAATGTTTGTCCACCAGCGGGCCGTTCAGGTTCAGGCTTTTCCAGTCCAGTACCGTACCGGAATCACGCATCGCCAACGTCAGCGCCACGCGCTCATCCATCGACATATCGTGAAAATAAATGGTCATCGCCAAAGCGGCAATCTGACCTTCAGAGACGGTATTGTCACGAATACCGTTAATAAAGAAGCGGATTTCTTCTTCGCTCAGAGCTTTTCCATCGCGCTTCTTACGAATAATTTCCTGAATCAGAAACAAGGTCTGTACTCCTGATGAATTCTGATATGGCTCAGCAGCCAGTCTCTGCAAGCACATTTGCTGTGGTGAACCGATGTAGTCATAAACAAAATGCTGTCATGAATGAAATGTTTTCACGAATAAAACAGTGCGCCGTGTGCGCGTGATTAAGCGCAGTTCTGTTGAGCAGAAACGGCGTACTCAAGCGTTGCCAGCAGACGGGTCTACTTCAGCACCCATGATATCGTCCGCCAGTTGCAGATAGATGGCGGGGTTTCTTACTCACGCAGGATCTTTTTCGCCAGAGGCGATAAAACGTGGTTAACCCCATCAGCGTCAGCGCACGTTGCGCGGCTATGGTCAGCTTGATCATATAACTCTCCAACTCGTCAGCCGGTCTAGCCGGCCCTGAACATTAACTGGCGTAAACCAGCACGTTTGGCGAGCGGACTTGGTTCCTTGAAGATGGCGCTCAGGAGATACAACCTGTAACGGCACTGAGATCCTTCTCACCGCAATCTGCCTTCCTCTACCGTTCATCCTGCGATGGCTTCAACACCGAAAGAACAATACTGGAAGAAACTATGTAGGCACGTGAACACATCAGATATTTGAACACGCTGCGCCTGGCTATTTTGTGCATTCATTCACACTTGATGTAAGAGGAATGCAATAGATGGTTATTATATGTGATTTTAATCACATAAACTGCCCTCAGGAAGGTTAATCAGGTGAATAACGGGAACGCTATATCATCAGCGCAACACTCGAGTAAAAACCGCCTGATGCCTCTGGTTAAGAGCATAGAGTAAGCATAGCGGCTTCTCCCTAGGCACAGGGAAAAACCGCAGGAAAATTATTTCCCTGAAGAAGGCTTCCGGTAATCCAATGCAGGTTCTCGATCGCCCAGCAGAAGCTTATAGCTGAAATTATCTCCACGGCTTTTGATAAATTCAGCCTTCGCCTGTTGAATGAATGCCGGAGTACTTAACAACAGTGACGCGGCACTTCACGTAGCAGAATAAGCGTCCTAAACTGACCGCCAACCAGACTGTTTCAGAGAAACCACTGACAAAACCATGACTGAAGACGCTGAACATACCCTCTGGTATCTGTACATGCTGCGCATGGTCAACGGGGCGCTGTACACGGGGATTACGACGGATATCGGCCGCCGCCTGAATCAACATCAAACGGGAAAAGGGGCAAAAGCGCTACGGGGGAAAGGCGAGTTGACGCTGGTGTTTCACTGCCTGGCGGGCGATCGCTCAAACGCGCTCAAACTGGAACATCGTATTAAGCAGTTGAGCAAAAAACAAAAAGAAAGGCTGGTACAAGACCAGCCTCAGACACTATACATTTCAGACACACTGTATTGATACGCTATCGGTTAGAGAAAGCGGTTAAACGGCTCTGCATATTCAACCAGCCCGATCGCCTGTTCAAATCCGCTTTCGCCTTCAGACGACTCTTCACCAGCAACCTGATTGTCCGCCAGTGGGTAGACCTGAAAAGTCGATTCACTGTCCGGCCAGCGACAATGCAACTGGTGCTCGGTAGCCGGAACAAAACCAAAGCGGGAATAGTAAGCCGGCTCACCCAGCACGACGACGGCGGTGTAGCTAAATTCATTCAGCGCATCCAGCCCTTCGTAGACCAGCTTCTCCCCCATGCCTTGTCGGCGCAGACTTTCGTCTACCGCCAACGGCGCAAGCGCCACCCACTGCCGATCCTCACCTTCGATCAGCACCGGGCTGAATGCGGCGTAGCCCACCACGCCGCCTTCATCGTCGGTGGCTACCACGCCAAGCGTCAATAAGCCGTCTTCACGCAGTTGATGTACTAGATCGGCTTCCGCCCCCGTAGGAAAAGAACGGCGCAATAAGCTGTCGATCCCTGCGGCATCAACGGGAATTTCCACCCGAATTAGCATGATACTGGCGCGTGATTCGTTGTCTGCACCACGCCCTCCTGTAAGCCTGCTTCAACAAAGTTCGCCAGTTGCAGCAGGCCGATACGCAGCGGCGCTGGCATGGCTTCGAGCTCAATGGCATCCATCAGGTTCTTCACATACAAACCTAACTCGGTATCGCCCTCAATGCGCAGACGACGCTGGAAAAACAGCGTATCGGGATCTTCTTTGCGCGCGGCGATTAAAATCAGATCGTTAGCATCCGCACTAAAGCTGACATCCGGCGTCTCATCGTGACTGACCACCAGACGACCATCACGCAGCGTCATAAACCACTGCAAACCGACATCACGCACCTCAATTTTCAGCCAGCGGCTTTCGAGAAATACCAGATCGCCCTCTTCCAGCGCCTGACGGAACTGCCAGCCCAACATCTGTTCCAAAACCTGACGCTGTAGCGCAAAGGGGGTGAACTTGAGTGGCTTACCTAATAAGCTCGGCCCCTGACGCACAATCTGCGCTCGTAGTTTTTCCAACACTGGCATACTCCTCTTAAAGCAATCTGACTGTTCAGATAATCTGCAAACATTTTGCCACATCCACCGCAAGCGGCAGGGGTCTATGTCAATAATTTAGTCGCTTATCCGATTATGCCCAACAGATTTTGTCCTTGCGCGACGATTAGCACCATAAACTGCCTTAAATCAAAGTCCTTACCTGATGGGTTAATTAAGATTCCCAATCGTTAACAACATTCATCGACTGATAAATAATCGCTTACGACGACCCGCAAGAGTGGCTGGCAAAACGCCCGTCATAAAAGCGGTATCAGTCTGAACATCATTGATCGTACCGACCCGCTACGGCCCGAAGGGATTAATGAAGGATTGTGTATGGAACTGCTTTGCCCCGCTGGCAACCTGCCAGCACTGAAAGCTGCCATCGATAATGGCGCAGATGCGGTCTATATCGGCCTGAAAGATGACACCAATGCACGTCATTTTGCCGGGCTGAACTTTACCGATAAGAAACTACAGGAAGCACGCGAATACGTGCATCGTCATCGGCGTAAGCTGCATATCGCTATCAATACGTTTGCTCACCCGGACGGCTATCAGCGCTGGCAGCGTGCCGTCGATATGGCCGCGCAGATCGGCGCCGACGTGCTGATCCTCGCCGATCTCGCCATGTTGGAATATGCCGCCGAGCGCTACCCCAACATTGAACGCCATGTGTCGGTGCAGGCTTCCGCGACAAACACCGAAGCGATTCGTTTCTATCATCGTCACTTCGATGTCTCACGTATCGTGCTGCCACGCGTGTTGTCCATCCATCAGGTAAAGCAAATCGCTCGTACCAGTCCGGTGCCGCTCGAAGTTTTCGCCTTCGGTAGCCTGTGCATCATGGCGGAAGGCCGCTGCTATCTCTCTTCTTATCTGACCGGTGAATCACCGAATACCGTAGGTGCCTGCTCGCCCGCTCGGTTTGTTCGCTGGCAGCAAACGGAAAACGGCATGGAATCACGCCTGAACAATATTCTGATCGACCGCTATCAGGACGATGAAAACGCTGGTTATCCGACACTATGTAAAGGCCGCTATTTGGTCGATGGACAGCGCTATCATGCGCTGGAAGAGCCAACCAGCCTGAACACGCTGGAGCTTCTGCCTGAACTGATGGCTGCCAATATTGCTTCCGTGAAGATAGAGGGTCGTCAACGCAGCCCAGCTTACGTCAGCCAGATTACACAAGTGTGGAGACAAGCTATCGATCGCTGCCGTGCCAATCCTGAAACATTCATACCCACTCAGGCCTGGATGGATGCGTTAGGCGCAGTGGCAGAAGGCACGCAAACCACGCTCGGCGCGTATCACCGTAAATGGCAGTAGCAGGAGAGCACATGAAATACGCATTAGGGAATATCCTCTACTATTGGCCCAAAGAAGACGTCGAGGCATTTTATCAGGCAGCGGTGAACAGCAGCGCCGATATCGTTTATCTCGGTGAAACCGTGTGTAGCAAACGCCGTCTGATGAAAGTAGCCGACTGGTTCAACGTGGCCCGCGAAGTCGCCAACAGCGGTAAACAGGTGGTGATCTCTACGCTGGCACTGTTACAAGCCCCGTCTGAACTCACCGAGCTAAAGCGCTATGTAGAGAACGGCGAGTTCTTGCTGGAAGCGAACGATCTGGGCGCCGTTAACATCGCAGCCGAACGCAATCTGCCGTTTGTTGCCGGGCACGCGCTCAATTGCTACAACGCGTATACCCTACGTGTGCTGCACAAACAAGGCATGGTGCGCTGGTGCATGCCGGTCGAGCTTTCTCGCGACTGGCTGCAAAACCTGTTGAATCAGTGTGACGAGCTTGGTTTTCGCCATCAATTTGAAGTAGAAGTGCTCAGCTACGGCCATTTGCCGCTAGCCTATTCTGCGCGCTGCTTCACTGCCCGTTCAGAAGATCGACCAAAAGATGAATGCGAAACCTGCTGCCTTAGCTACCCGCAAGGCAGAAAAATGCTGTCGCAGGAAAACCAGCAGGTGTTCGTCCTCAATGGTATCCAGACGCAAAGCGGCTATTGCTACAACCTCGGTAACGAGCTGACGTCAATGCGGGATTTAGTCGATATTGTCCGGCTGTCGCCAAACGATATCACCACTCCAGCCATGCTGGATACATTCCGCGCCAACGAGCAAGGTCATGCACCATTAACACTGGAAAATCAGGCTGATTGCAACGGCTACTGGCGTCGCGTTGCTGGCCTGGAACTTGTTCAATAACTGATATCCTATCAGGGCGGCTAACCGCCCTTTCCTTCCTAAGCGCATCTTTGAACTACGTATAACCGTGACATTCCCGCATACTGATCTGACTTTCATCATTGACTGACGGCGTTAGCATCCACCGGCCTGGTGGAGTCAGTGAACAACAAAGTGAGCCATATTATGTCTATGTCTTCTCAACCCACCGTGTTTTCCGTCCTCGATCTTGCGCCGATTCCACAAGGTGCGACAGCGCGTGACGCCTTCCATCGCTCTCTGGATCTGGCGCAGCACACAGAAAAATGGGGCTATCACCGCTATTGGCTGGCGGAACACCACAGCATGACCGGTATCGCCAGCGCGGCAACGTCGGTCCTGCTCGGCTACCTTGCCTCGGGAACGGCGCGCATCCGTCTTGGCTCCGGCGGTGTCATGTTGCCGAACCACTCACCGCTCGTCATCGCTGAGCAGTTTGGTACGCTGGAATCGCTGTATCCCGGCCGCATCGATTTGGGATTAGGCCGCGCACCCGGCACCGATCAGCGCACCATGATGGCGCTGCGTCGTCACCTTAATGCCGATATCGAAGATTTCCCACGCGATGTGCAGGAATTGCAACGCTATTTCGCCGATGCACAGCCGGGTCAGGGAGTGCTGGCCGTCCCGGGACAAGGCTTACACGTTCCGATCTGGCTATTAGGTTCGAGCCTGTATAGCGCACAGCTGGCCGCGAGACTGGGGCTACCTTTTGCCTTCGCCGCCCATTTCGCGCCCGACATGTTGCTGGAAGCATTCCGTCTCTACCGTGAAAACTTTGTCCCTTCTGCCACCCACGCCAAGCCCTACGCGATGGTTTGCATCAATGTGGTGGCGGCCGATAGCGATCGGGATGCGCGTTTCCTCTTCACCTCGATGCAGCAACAGTTCATCAACCTACGCCGTGGCACGCCGGGTCCGCTCCCGGCACCGGTAGAAAACATCGATACGGTTGGATCTCCCGTTGAACAGTTTGGCGCAGAGCAAGCACTACGGCTGTCGATTGTCGGTGATAGCGCCAAGGTACGTCATGGATTACAGAGTCTTTTGCGTGAAACACAGGCGGATGAAGTGATGATCAATGGTCAAATCTTTGACCATCAGGCACGATTGCGATCTTTTGAAATCGCGATGGATATACGGCAGACGCTCTAACACGCCTTGATGGGTGGTAGTAACAAAAAAACGACCCTGAACGGGTCGTTTTGCATTGAGTAAAATATTGCTACAACAGCTTGTATTGGAACAAGCTGAAGTGAAACTTACGCGTCAGCAGGACGACGACGCGGAGCACGTGAAGCACCGTCACGGTTTTCACGGTTGAAAGAACGCTCACGACGCTCACCGCCGTTACCGTTACCTTCACGACGTTCACCACCGCCGAAAGAGCGACGTGGAGCGGCACCATCACGACGTTCGCCACCAGGACGACCACCACCACGACGTTCTGGCTGTGCAACGGCATCACCCAGCAATTGCATATTCATTGGTTTGTTCAGAATACGCGTGCGAGTAAAGTGCGATAACAGGTCGCCCGGCATACCTTTTGGCAGCTCGATCGTTGAGTGGGACCCGAACAGCTTGATGTTACCAATGTAACGGCTGCTGATATCCCCTTCGTTGGCGATAGCACCAACAATATGACGAACTTCGACGCCGTCATCACGACCCACTTCGATACGATACAGTTCCATCTCACCCGCATCACGACGCTCACGGCGTTGTGGACGGTCACCGTCACGGCTTTCGCGAGAATCACGCGGATCGCGGCGACGATCGCCACGTGAATCACCACGAGACTCATCACGATCGCGGAATTCACGACGCGGACGGAATACCGGATCTGGCGGCAGAATCAGAGGACGTTCGCCCTGTGCCATTTTCAGCAGCGCGGCGGCCAGCGTTTCGATATCCAGCTCTTCCTGCGGTTGCAGTTTCGTTAACAGCGCGCGGTACATGTCCAGATCGCTGCTTTCCAGCTGTTGCTGTACTTTAGCAGCAAACTTAGCCAGACGACGTTGTCCCAACAGTTCCGCATTTGGCAATTCCACTTCAGGAATAGTCAGCTTCATTGTGCGTTCGACGTTGCGCAGCAGGCGACGCTCGCGGTTTTCTACAAACAGCAGAGCACGACCTGCACGACCTGCACGACCAGTACGACCAATACGGTGGACGTAAGATTCGGCATCCATCGGAATATCGTAGTTCACTACCAGACTGATACGCTCAACGTCCAAACCACGCGCCGCAACATCGGTCGCGATCAGGATATCTAAACGGCCATCTTTCAGACGCTCCAGCGTTTGCTCACGCAGTGCCTGATTCATGTCACCATTCAGCGCAGCACTGTTGTAACCGCTACGTTCCAACGCTTCAGCCACTTCCAGCGTAGCGTTCTTGGTACGAACGAAAATAATTGCCGCATCAAAATCTTCTGCTTCCAGGAAACGCACCAGCGCTTCATTTTTACGCATACCCTGCACAGTCCAGTAGCTCTGGCTGATATCTGGACGCGTAGTCACGCTTGATTGGATGCGAACTTCTTGCGGATCTTTCATGAAACGACGCGTAATGCGGCGAATCGCTTCTGGCATGGTTGCAGAGAACAGCGCAGTCTGGTGCGCCGCAGGGATCTGAGCCATGATGTTTTCAACATCTTCGATGAAGCCCATACGCAGCATTTCATCAGCTTCATCCAGAACCAGACCACTCAGGTTGGACAGATCCAGCGTACCGCGTTTCAAGTGATCCAGCAGACGACCAGGAGTACCAACAACGATCTGGGCTCCACCACGCAAAGCGCGCAGTTGAACGTCATAACGCTGGCCGCCGTACAGGGCAACAACATTAACGCCGTGCATATGCTTAGCAAAATCATTACAGGCTTCAGCAACCTGAACAGCCAACTCACGGGTTGGTGCCAGCACCAGCATCTGCGGCGCTTTTAACTCAGGTTTTAAGTTATTGAGTAATGGCAGAGCAAAAGCCGCAGTTTTACCGCTACCGGTCTGTGCCATACCCAGCACATCACGACCGTTCAGCAGGTGAGGAATACATTCAGCCTGAATCGGCGATGGTTTTTCATAGCCCAGATCGGTCAGGGCATTAATAATAGGAGCAGACAGCCCCAAATCGGAAAAAGAAGTAAATAAATCAGTCATGTACACGTGCCTCATTAAACATGGCGGCCAGTCTACATAACTCGTCGTGAAAATTTTCAGTCATTTTCATTGAAAAGTGTGAACCGGCTCAAATTGGATTAAAAAGCGAACAAAAAAGCCCTCACCCGTGAAGGTGATAACCGAAGTTTTTTAGGCTGATGTAAGTGTTCGTCAGCTATTGCTGGTCCGATCCTGATAGGTCGTCTTGCTCTTGGCCTAATAGCGCCAATTCCAACAATGCATAGCGGTGCTCAACAAAGTTATGGACGTTGTTGGCAACCGTCAGCTTGAACAGCGCCAAAGCGGTGTTCTTGTCCCCCAGACTTAGGTAGTGCTTACCTAAATAGAAGTCAGTTTCACTGAGATGCTCAGCGAGCGAAGTGTTATCCGTAGCTTCTTCCTGTAAACGCTGCATCAGTGTTTTTTCACTGATACTGCCCAGGTAGAATTCGACAATATTCCATCCCCAAGGCCCTTTCTTCGCGTCGTCATAGCGTTTCTTCAACGCAATTTTGGCCGTCTCTGGATTGATTTCTCGCTCCACAAGATACAGCCATAACGAACGGAAAGGATCATTCGGATCGTCTCGATAAAACGCCAGCAGATCATCCTGCGCTAACAGATAGCGACCGCCATAATACAAAGCGATGCCACGGTTTAAACGCGCGTAATTGTAAGTTGGATCAAGCTCTAGTACAGAATCAAACGCTTCATAGGCAGCATCAAAATTGCCTGCCTGCGTTAAATAGATACCCAAATAGTTAAAAACTTCTGGAATATCAGGGCGGATCGTCAACGCTTGTGAAAAATCATTCCGCGCTAATGCCCGTAGCCCGAGACTATCATACAGCACTCCGCGCTCATATAATAGCTGTGCTCGCTCATCATCGGTTAATGCCCGGCTTGCAAGGATTTGTTCCATGCGTGCCAGGATCACTTCCTGCTGCAAAGTCGGCTGTAACGGAATCGCCAATACTGCGTCTTTACGCCAATCCGTGTTGCTGCATCCTGCCAGCATGAGTGCTGTTGCAACATAACACCAGCGCAAGAAAGGCTTCATTTCCCACTCCCGAAGACAAACATTGGATGAACATCCTGTCCCGGACTGCTCAACGCAAGGACATCCATACCCTTACGATATATGCAGCACCTTGCCATAATCAGGCAAGGTGCCATAGGACCGTTTTCTAACAGCCGTTATTCCTCAGAAGACGGGGCTGCCGCTTCCTGAGTTTGCGCATTGGCTTCTTTGATGCTTAAGCGCACGCGGCCCTGACGATCAACTTCCAGAACCTTAACTGGCACTTCCTGACCCATTTGCAGGTAATCAGTCACTTTCTCTACACGCTTGTCGGCGATCTGAGAAATATGTACCAGGCCTTCTTTACCGCCGCCAATAGCAACGAAAGCACCAAAATCAACGATGCGGGTAACTTTACCCTGATACACGCGACCGACTTCGATTTCGGCAGTGATCTCTTCAATACGACGAATCGCGTGTTTCGCTTTTTCACCGTCAGTTGAAGCGATCTTCACTGTACCATCATCTTCGATTTCAATGGTCGTACCCGTCTCTTCGGTCAGAGCACGGATCACTGAACCACCTTTACCGATCACATCTTTGATCTTATCGGTACTGATTTTAATGGTGTGAATACGCGGTGCAAATTCGGAGATATCACCACGTGGCGTGCTGATTGCCTGCTCCATCACACCCAGAATGTGCAAACGAGCACCTTTGGCTTGATTCAAAGCAACCTGCATGATCTCACGGGTAATCCCTTCGATCTTGATATCCATTTGCAGCGCGGTGATGCCTTCACGGCTACCAGCAACTTTGAAGTCCATATCGCCCAGGTGGTCTTCATCACCCAGAATGTCGGACAGAACAACGAAGTTGTCGCCTTCTTTCACCAGACCCATCGCGATACCCGCAACGGCTGATTTGATCGGCACACCTGCATCCATCAGTGCCAGAGAAGCACCGCAGACAGACGCCATCGAAGAAGAACCGTTAGATTCTGTGATTTCAGAGACCACACGCACAGTGTACGGGAACTCGCTCGCCTTCGGCATAACAGCCAACACGCCGCGCTTAGCCAGACGACCGTGACCAATTTCACGACGCTTAGGCGAACCCACCATACCCGTTTCACCAACAGAGTACGGAGGGAAGTTGTAGTGCAGCAGGAAGCGATCGGTACGTTCACCGGTCAGTTCGTCAATGGTCTGCGCATCACGCTCAGTACCCAGCGTTGCAGTGACCAACGCCTGCGTTTCACCACGGGTGAATAGCGCGGAACCGTGGGTACGCGGCAGTACACCAGTACGCACATCCAGACCACGAATCATGTCTTTTTCACGGCCATCAATACGCGGTTCGCCAGCCAGTACGCGGCTACGCACAACGTTTTTCTCGACGTTGCCCAGGATTTCCTGGATCTCGCCAGCATTCAACGTCTCATCTTCGGCTTGCAGAGCAGCAACAACATCAGCTTTGATGACGTCAACCTGTGCATAGCGCTCTTGTTTTTCGGTGATGCGGTAAGCGTCACCCAAACGAGCTTCAGACAAAGCCTGTACACGCTGCTCTAAAGAAACATTCACTTCTGGCGCATGCCAGTCCCACTTCGGCTTGCCAGCTTCGGCAACCAGAGCGTTGATGTTTTCGATAACAACCTGTTGTTGATCGTGACCAAATACGACTGCACCCAGCATTTGGTCTTCACTCAGCAAGTCAGCTTCAGATTCCACCATCAGAACCGCGCCTTCAGTACCTGCAACAACCAGATCCAGACGGCTTTCTTTCAGCTCATCTGTCGTTGGGTTCAGGACATACTGGTCATTCAGGTAACCGACGCGCGCCGCACCGATAGGGCCGCTGAACGGGATACCGGACAGGCTCAGCGCAGCAGAAGCACCAATCATAGCAACGATGTCAGGGTTAACCTGTGGATTAACGGAAACGACAGTTGCAATCACCTGAACTTCATTCAGGAAACCTTCTGGGAACAGAGGGCGAATCGGGCGGTCAATCAGGCGGGAAATCAGCGTTTCGCCTTCGCTTGGACGACCTTCACGGCGGAAGAAACCACCGGGGAAACGTCCAGCAGCGTAAGTACGCTCTTGATAGTTAACCGTCAACGGGAAGAAACTTTGGCCGGGTTTAGCGTTTTTAGCGCCGACAACGGTAACAAATACCGCTGTATCATCCATGCTTACCATTACAGCGGCGGTAGCCTGGCGTGCCATCATACCCGTCTCTAACGTGACGGTATGCTGACCATATTGAAACTTACGAACGATCGGATTCAGCAAAATAATATCCTTAACTGGGGCGCGTTACACGTATTCTAGATAAACGCACCAATGAACTCCCGACCTTTACACTACATCCTCACGACTAATGACAACCCTTATCTTGCTTATGCAGATAAAGCCTCTCATTAGCCGCGCGAACCTCTGTAATGAAAGATCATATTTAACAACAATACACTACTCTGTTTTGCTAACGCTTCCTAGAAGAAAGGGGCCAAAAGAGGCCCCTTCCCACTGAAACTCAGAAGACTTAGCGACGCAGACCCAGACGCTCGATCAGACTGGTGTAACGTGCTACATCTTTACGCTTCAGGTAGTCCAGCAGCTTACGACGCTGAGAAACCATACGCAGCAGACCACGACGGCTGTGGTGATCTTTTTTGTGCTCAGAAAAGTGGCCTTGCAGATGGTTGATCTGCGCGGTCAGCAAAGCAACCTGAACTTCAGTAGAACCACTATCGTTAGTGCCACGACCGAAGTCTGCTACGATTTTAGCTTTAGCTTCAACACTTAGAGACATTGTAATACTCCAAACATTATAGATAAAAAACAGGCGCCGATCTCTAATTCAGCTACCCAATAGTCAAGCCGCGCTATTCTACCCTCAGCGTTCCGCGATAGCAAGGTAGCTACGGGCGGGTTTACACCGGAAACTCAACAACCAAACGCCGTGGCGCAACGCGACCATCGTCGTCAATTTCACCCATTCCAATAAATTTGTGCGCGTCGCCCTCGGTAATTCTCACCATGCCGTTCAACGGTGCATTCGCTGCCTGGACCGCTTGTCCAAGCTTCAAATAACCTGCAACAACGGGTGGCAAATTTACTTCTGGGAAATCAATGACCGGGCTTTCCATCGGCATAAGTAGCGGATCAAGAGTCAGAGAAAGTGCGTGTTCTTGCGTCTGAGCCTGCTCGACCAATGCCGACAGTTGCTCCAGCGTCACCATTCTTTCGGTAGGGTACGTAGCAACCTGCAAGCGACGCAGGTAAATAACATGCGCGCCACATCCCAGCTTTTCACCCAGATCGTCAATAATGGTACGGATGTACGTCCCTTTCGAGCAGTGGATCTCTAGCTCCAGCTCATCGCCTTCCCAACGAATAAACTGAAGTTCGTAAACGGTGATTTCACGCGCTTCACGCGGAACCGTCAGCCCCTGACGAGCGTACTCATACAGTTTACGCCCCTGGTATTTCAGCGCCGAGTACATGGATGGCACTTGTTGCGTAGTACCGCGAAAGCTCTCCAGCGACTGCTCCAGATCCGTAGCAGAAAAGCCAATGGCACGCTCTTCAATTACGTTGCCATCGGCATCAGAGGTATCGGTGCGTTGCCCAAGGCGAGCAATGACACGGTAGCGCTTATCAGAGTCCAGCAAGTATTGGGAAAACTTTGTCGCTTCCCCAAGACAAATCGGTAGCATACCGGTTGCTAATGGGTCCAACGCTCCAGTATGGCCTGCTCTGTTCGCGTTAAAAATCCGTTTTACTTTCTGCAAAACATCATTAGACGACACGCCCTGCGGTTTATCTAATAACAATACGCCGTGTACATCACGGCCACGGCGACGAGGACGACTCATTAATCCTCCTGATCTTCGCCCGTAACAGAACGACGTTCCGTATCGTTTCTAACCACATTGGTTACCAAATTGGACATTCTCATCCCTTCAACCAATGAGTTGTCATAGGAGAACGTCAATTCAGGAACAACACGCAGGCGCATTGCTTTACCGATCATCATACGGATAAAGCCAGACGCATCTTGCAGTGCTTTCACCGCTATTTTAACTTGCTCTGGCTCGTTATCATTCAGGAAGGTTACAAAAACCTTGGCATACGCCAGATCGCGAGACACTTCCACACCAGAGACGGTCGCCATGCCGATGCGCGGATCTTTCACTTCACGTTGAATGATAATGGCGATTTCTTTTTGCATTTCCTGCGCAACGCGCTGGGTGCGGCTGAATTCTTTTGCCATGATAAATCCTCCAGTAAAAATCGGGGGGCACTAGGCCCCCCTTACAAATCACTTACGTCGTCGCTGAAATGGATTAGGCGATCGTACGTTTGATCTCAATCGTTTCAAAGACTTCAATCATATCGCCTGGGCGAACGTCGTTGTAGTTCTTCACGCCGATACCACATTCCATGCCGTTACGGACTTCGTTAACGTCATCTTTGAAGCGGCGCAGAGATTCCAATTCGCCTTCATAGATAACCACGTTGTCACGCAGTACACGGATTTTGTTGTGACGTTTGACGATGCCTTCCGTCACCATACAGCCAGCGATAGCGCCAAATTTCGGTGATTTAAAGACGTCACGCACTTCGGCCAGACCGATGATCTCTTGCTTGTATTCCGGCGCCAGCATACCGCTCATCGCCTGTTTCACTTCGTCGATCAAATCATAGATGACGGAGTAGTAACGCAGATCCAGACTTTCAGCTTCAACTACGCGGCGAGCTGATGCATCTGCACGAACGTTAAAGCCAAGGATAATCGCATTCGATGCCGCTGCCAGCGTAGCGTCAGTTTCTGTGATACCGCCCACACCGGAACCGACAATCTTCACTTTCACTTCGTCAGTAGACAGTTTCTGCAGTGAATCAGAAATGGCTTCACAAGAACCCTGTACGTCAGATTTCAGAACGATGTTCAGTTCAGAAACTTCACCTTCAGTCATGTTGGCAAACATGTTTTCCAGTTTAGATTTCTGCTGACGAGCCAGTTTGACTTCACGGAATTTACCCTGACGATACAAGGCAACTTCACGCGCTTTCTTCTCGTCACGAACAACCGTCGCTTCATCACCTGCGGCAGGCACACCGGACATGCCAAGAATTTCTACAGGAATAGAAGGACCCGCTGACGCAATTTCACGGCCTAACTCATCACGCATCGCACGAACACGGCCATATTCAAAGCCGCACAGAACGATGTCGCCTTTATTCAGTGTACCTTCGCGAACCAGTACGGTTGCAACCGGGCCACGACCTTTATCCAGGAAGGATTCGATCACTACACCGTTTGCCATACCGCTGCGGACCGCTTTCAGCTCCAGAACTTCGGCCTGCAACAGAATCGCATCTAGCAGCTCGTCGATACCCGTACCCGCTTTAGCAGATACGTGGACAAACTGAGATTCACCGCCCCACTCTTCTGGCATGATACCGTACTGAGACAGCTCGGTTTTCACACGGTCTGGATCGGCATCAGGTTTATCGATTTTGTTTACGGCGACAACAACCGGAACCTGAGCCGCTTTCGCGTGCTGGATTGCTTCGATTGTCTGAGGCATCACGCCATCATCTGCCGCAACAACCAGTACCACGATATCCGTAGCCTGAGCACCACGAGCACGCATTGCGGTAAACGCGGCGTGTCCCGGTGTATCCAGGAACGTAATCATACCGTTGTCAGTTTCAACGTGGTAAGCACCGATGTGCTGGGTAATACCACCCGCTTCGCCTGCTGCTACCTTGGTTGAACGGATATAGTCAAGCAGAGAGGTTTTACCGTGGTCAACGTGACCCATGATGGTCACGACCGGCGCGCGGGATTCCGCCGCAACACCCATATCACGGTCACTCATTACCGCTTCTTCCAGCTCGTTTTCACGACGCAGGATGACTTTATGCCCCATCTCTTCCGCTACCAGCTGCGCGGTTTCCTGATCGATGACCTGGTTGATGGTTGCCATTGCACCCAGTTTCATCATCGTTTTGATGACCTGAGAGCCTTTAACTGCCATTTTGTTAGCCAGCTCAGCAACGGTAACCGTTTCGCCAATCACAACATCGCGGTTAACCGCCTGAGCAGGCTTGTTGAAGCTCTGCTGTAATGAACTTGGCTTACGCTTACCTTTACCACCACGGGTAACAGCACGCGCTTCTTCACGGTCAGCTTTGGACTCAGACTGACGGTTGCCTTTCTTCTGCTTGGTGACTTTAGCAGCACGGGTGCGGCTACGGCGTTCACCTTCAACCTGACGGTCGTTCTCATCTTCTGCTTCGCGTGCATGATGAGATGTCGTCACATGGTAATCAGCAGATTCTTCAGGTTTAGCGCTTTCCGCTTCCCAACGTCCGGCGTTTTCTTCAGCCATGCGGCGAGCTTCTTCAGCAATACGACGCGCTTCTTCTTCAACTTTAAGACGCGCAGTTTCTTCTGCTTTACGCTTAAGCTCGGCAGCTTCCGCTTCACGTTTCGCTTTCTCAGACTGAGCCGGCTTGGTCATATTTTCGTTTTGTTGGTTCGTCACTTTTTCTTTTTCCGCTACATCACGCTTAGCTTTTTCAGCGGCTTCACGTTTGGCTTGCTCGTCGGCAGCACGCTTCGCTTTCTCAGCAGCTTCGCGCAGATCGGCCTCGCGCTTAGCCTGCTCTTCAGCGGCACGTTGTGCCTGTTCTTCCGCTTCACGCCGTGCCTGCTCTTCCTCTTCAGCCCGTTGGGCATCAATTGGATCGCGTTTTACATAAGTGCGTGTCTTGCGGACTTCGATCTGCACCGACTTACTTTTACCGCCGGTGCTAGGGACATTTAACGTGCTACGCGTTTTGCGTTGCAGCGTCAATTTACTCGGCGCATTACCGCGATCGCGGTTCAGATGCGCTAATAACGTTTCTTTTTCATGCTGGGTCACAGAGTCCGATGCAGACTTGGTCATTCCCGCATCAGCAAACTGCTGTACCAGGCGGTCCACCGGAGTTTGAATCTCTGCGGCCAGCGATTTTACGGTTACATCTGTCATGCTGTTCCTTTCCTGCTACAGTTCGTTATTCGTTGTCGTCGCCAAACCAACAGATATTACGCGCGGCCATAATCAATTCGCCCGCTTGCTCATCATTGAGCTCTTCAATATCCGTCAGGTCGTCGACGCCCTGTTCAGCAAGATCTTCCAGCGTACAAACACCGATCGCAGCAAGTTTGAACGCCAACTCACGCGACAGCCCAGGCAAGCTAAGCAAGTCTTCAGCAGGTTGACCGTCACCAAGGCTTTCTTCATGCGCCAGTGCCAGCGTTGTTAATGCGGCTTTAGCACGCTCACGCAATGCTTCAACGGTTTCTTCATCAAGGCCTTCGATGGCCAATAGTTCCTTGATTGGCACGTAGGCCAGTTCTTCAAGTGAAGAGAAACCTTCTTCAACCAGCACAGTGGCAAATTCTTCATCAATATCAAGATGCTTGGTAAAGACGTCGATTGCAGCATGTGCTTCAGCCTGATGCTTGGCTTGAAGATCTTCCACTGTCATCACGTTCAGTTCCCAACGATCGTCTGAACGATGCTGTTTCAACAATTGGGAAGCCAGACGGACGTTCTGCCCGTTGCGACCAATCGCCTGAGCCAGATTGCTTGACTCAACGGCGATATCCATCGTGCAGGTATCTTCATCAACGACGATCGATACCACATCAGCAGGAGCCATAGCATTGATCACAAACTGTGCAGGATTATCATCCCACAGAATGATATCAATACGCTCGCCGCCCAGTTCACTGGAAACAGCCTGCACACGTGCACCACGCATACCGACACAAGCCCCAACGGGATCGATGCGTTTGTCATTCGTCTTCACTGCAATTTTCGCACGTGAACCCGGATCGCGAGCCGCAGCCTTAATCTCGATAACTTCTTCACCGATTTCTGGCACTTCAATGCGGAAGAGTTCAACCAGCATTTCCGGACGGGAACGGCTGACAAACAGTTGAGCACCGCGAGCTTCAGGACGAACAGAGTACAGCACGCCACGAATACGGTCACCAGGGCGGAAATTTTCGCGAGGCAGCATGTCTTCACGGCCAATGACTGCTTCCGCACTCGTGTTAGAGCCATCCATTGGTCTGACTTCAAGCGAAATATTATCACGGTTCACCTTCTTCACGACACCGGTGATAATCTCGCCTTCTTGTTCACGGAACTGATCAACAACCATCGCACGTTCAGCTTCACGAACTTTCTGTACGATAACTTGTTTTGCCGTTTGCGTGGTAATGCGGTCAAAGGTTACGGATTCGATTTGATCTTCAACGTAGCCACCAACATCGAGAGAAGGATCTTCAAACTGCGCAGCATCAAGCGTAATTTCGCGAGTTGGCTGAGTGACTTCATTCACGACTAACCAACGACGGAAAGTATCAAAATCGCCCGTTTTGCGATCGATACTGACGCGAACATCAATTTCCTGTTCGTATTTTTTCTTGGTCGCTGTCGCCAGTGCGGTTTCCAACGCTTCAAAAATCTTCTCGCGCGGAAGGGCTTTCTCATTGGAAACTGCTTCAACAACAGCCAGAATCTCTTTGTTCATCCTAGTTGCCTCATCCAAACTTTAAAAGTGGGGTACAAGATTCGCTTTCTGAATGTTGCTCAGCGCGAATACTTCATCTTTGCCTTCCACTGTTATGGTGATCATTTCGCCGTCAACAGCGTTGATCACACCCAACCATTTACGGCGATTCTGGACTGCCATACGCAGCACCACTGTCACCTCTTCACCGATGAAATGCAGATAGTGTTCTGCTGTGAATAAGGGACGTTCGAGCCCTGGAGACGAAACCTCCAGGTTATAAGCAACAGTGATTGGGTCTTCTACATCCAATACCGCACTGACCTGGTGGCTGACATCAGCACAATCATCAACAGTGATCCCATCTTCACTATCAATATAGATACGCAGCGTCGATTGGCGACTACGGATGAACTCAATTCCAACTAATTCGTAGCCTAATGCGGCCACGGGCGCTGAAATCATCTCTGTTAATTTTTGCTCTAATGTGGACAAGTCCACCCCCAAGACATAAAAAAAGGGCCTAATAGCCCAGTTGTTTGTTGCCAAATAACAAAAAACCCCGAAAAATCGGGGCTTTATGCAACTGGACCCTAATACCGCGAACCAGCACGGCATAACTTTCGGTGAAGGATTTTTTCAAAAATCACTGCAAAAAGAGATAGAAATTGAGTGAAGAACGTATTTGAAAAAACACTTTACTGGAAGTAAGTGGTTGCGGGGGCCGGATTTGAACCGACGACCTTCGGGTTATGAGCCCGACGAGCTACCAAGCTGCTCCACCCCGCGTCCGAAAACGTGGCAAATACTACGCTGACAACCGCATAAATGCAAGTCATCCATAGGATTGGTTCGAAGGCGATTTTTATACGCAGAATAGGTCCATTTGTCAATAACAACCAGCTTGGCTGGAGGCATCAACCGCAAAACCAGGGACGCTAAAGAACTCCTGTTCTGTCCGTCGAGGAAGACTAAGAGGCCAAAGAGGGAAAGATATGGCACTTTGCCCCCATATGTTTAAATAAAATAATAACTAACCGAAATTTACCTTCATTCTTCCTCTAACAATAAAATCCGCTACAACAATCACCCTAACATCAATATCGCTCATACTGATTTTCAAGAAAAACTATGCTTCAAATTTTTTTAGAAAAAAATGCTAAATTACGCTTTCAAGACAAAATGCTATGTAATACTCCTTTCATACAAAAAAATATTGATACCTCATATAATCATTAGCTTCAAAAAATTAGCCAAGAATAAAAATAGATTTATCCACAACAACACATCCATCTCTTCCCTTTATTTCCAGAGATAACAATAAAAAATTAATCAACAATTTCATTTACTTACAACAAAATCACGACAGGGAATTTTTATTTTTAGACATAAAAAGGATAAAGCATACATGCAGAAATAATTATTTAAGATAAATAGTGGATGATATAAATTAAAAAAATAAGTTAAACCTTAACAAGGTATATTTTTAAAACCATGAAATCCAGCATATAACATTATATAAAAAAAGCTCACAAACTCACTCTCACCCAACTATTAAATACTAAAAAAGGTATTTCCTGCGCGTTTTTATATTTATCGCATGATAAATAGGGTGGTAATCTAACGAACCTACTCATCTTGTAACCCTTCACGGTAAAAATTATTCCCCGAGGAAAAACACACCCAAAGTAACAGAGAATAGAGCCTCAATAGCATCACAGAGTAGCAAGAAGTCCCATTTCACTAAAAGATCACGCCAAGAACGCCTCACCTAATAGACAATAGACCAAGCCCAACCGACACAGGAATGATGGGCGTAGCCACACTGGTTCCCTAAAAAACTACAAGCATAGATAAATCCAACCCATTGAATCTTTAACCGACTACCAGCCCTCTATAACACGGAGAAAATAAGATATAAGACAGTGGAGTTATATTATTGGGGAGGGATAGGAAACGCGCCTCAAGCCTTTATCGACTTACTAGACGGTAACCCTTAGCAGGTCAATGGCGCATCTGTAAGGTTAATGCGAGAAATTAAAGACAAAAAAATAGACGCTGTTAGCGTCTATTTTTTATGTTGGTACCGAGGACGGGACTTGAACCCGTAAGCCCAATCGGGCACTACCACCTCAAGGTAGCGTGTCTACCAATTCCACCACCACGGCATCACAATTACTGCTTCAAAACACTTACTTCGGAATGTCACTCGCCGGCGTTGAAGGTGCAACAGGCGTTGTTGTCTGTTCCACTTTTTCTGGCTGGCTTAGGTTATCCCATGCACCACCTCTTTTCTGCAGCGAACTTAAGTTGCCCAGAATGAGACTGATAATGAAGAACAGGGTCGCCAGTATCGCAGTCATGCGGGTCATGAAATTACCGGAGCCGCTCGAACCGAACAAAGTGGCAGAAGCACCTGCTCCGAACGAGGCCCCCATATCAGCACCTTTACCCTGTTGAAGCATGATCAAGACAACAAGCCCGATCGATACTAACAGGAAAATCACTAATAGAGCTTCGTACATAGTCGTACCCGTTAACCTTTCCCCCATGATTCATGGAGATGCTATATTCTGGCGGCAAACCGCGTGTCATTCCGCTAAACAGGGTGTAGGACATCCCTTATGAAGCGGGTCTGAATACTAACCAAAGGATGTAACCTACGCAAGGGTAATTTAGCTACTACAGCTTGATTGCAGAAAAAAACAGCGGCTTTCGACACAAAGCACATATCGAAAGCCTTATCTACCTGATTGGTGAATCAAAAAAACCTCAGCTGACGGCTTTCACCGCATCAGCAATACGATTAGCCAGCGCAATTACCGTCTCTTCGTGTTCACCCTCAACCATGACGCGAATCAGTGGCTCAGTACCAGATTTACGCAACAGTACTCGTCCGCGTCCGGCCAATTCTTTTTCTACATCCTGCGTAATCTGCTGCACATTGCTATCTTCCAGCGGATCATTTTCGCCAGTAAACCGTACATTAACCAAGATCTGTGGAAACAGCTTCATGCCACTGCATAGGTCATGCAGGCTCATATGATTTTTCACTATCGCGGTAAGTACTTGCAAACCAGCGATCACTCCGTCTCCCGTCGTGGTTTTATCTAATAGGATTACATGACCGGAATTTTCCGCACCGATACGCCATCCTTTTGCCTGCATCATTTCTAACACATAGCGGTCACCCACCTTGGCACGAGCAAACGGGATACCCAGTTGCTTTAACGCAACCTCAAGCCCCATATTACTCATCAGGGTGCCTACCGCACCGCCACGTAGTTGCCCTTGACGCAGGCCTTCACGAGCGATGATATACAGGATTTGATCGCCATCGACCTTGTTGCCCAAATGATCGACCATGATGAGCCGATCGCCATCGCCGTCAAAGGCCAGCCCAACATCCGCTTTTTCAGCCAGTACACGTGCCTGTAGCTGCCTCACGTCCGTTGCGCCACACTCTTCATTGATATTCATCCCATCCGGCTCACAGCCAATCGCGATGACTTTAGCACCAAGCTCACGCAATACGCTGGGGGCGATATGATAGGTAGCGCCATTGGCGCAATCGACGACAATTTTTAAACCATTGAGACTCAGTTCGCTCGGGAACGTCCCCTTACAAAACTCGATGTAACGCCCAGCAGCGTCAACAATCCTGCTGGCTTTGCCTAACTCTGCGGATTCAACACACGTCAGTGGTTTTTCCAGTTCAGCTTCTATCGCTTCTTCTACGTCATCTGGCAGCTTGGTGCCGTCAATTGAGAAGAATTTAATGCCGTTGTCATAATACGGGTTGTGAGAAGCAGAAATAACGATACCCGCTTCTGCACGGAATGTGCGGGTGAGATAAGCAACCGCAGGCGTCGGCATCGGGCCAGTAAAAGAAGCGGACAGCCCCGCGGCTGCGAGTCCAGCTTCTAGTGCGGATTCGAGCATATAGCCAGAGATACGAGTATCTTTGCCGATAATAATTTTACGCGAACCATGCCGCGCGAGTACTTTCCCAGCAGCCCAGCCCAATTTAAGTACAAAGTCAGGTGTAATAGGCGTATCGCCGACCTTGCCACGTATACCATCGGTACCAAAATATTTGCGGTTACTCATCTTGTTTTTATTCCTTCGCAGAAAGGGTGGCTTCAACAATGCGCATGGCATCAGCCGTTTCTTTAACATCGTGGACGCGAATAATCTGTGCTCCTTGCATCGCCGCAATGACTGCGCAGGCGACGCTACCATGAACACGCTGTGCTGGCGGCACATTAAGGAGTTGTCCAATCATGGATTTCCTCGACATGCCAACTAGCAGAGGCAGCTCAAAGCGGTGTAACTCGCTCAAACGAGCCAGGAGCGCGTAATTATGAGCAAGATTCTTACCGAATCCAAACCCAGGGTCCAGTAATAGCTTACTTTTCGGAATGTTGGCATTCACGCAGCGTTCAATCTGCTGTTGAAAAAAATTTCCGATATCCTGTAGTAAGTCATCATAATGCGGTTTGTGCTGCATGGTTCTCGGCATACCCTGCATGTGCATCAGGCACACTGGCAAACCTGTTGCTGCTGCTGCTTCCAGAGCACCGGGCTCTTGCAAAGCACGAATATCATTAATCAGATGCGCGCCTGCCAGTGCCGACGCCGTCATCACCTCGGGTTTTGAAGTATCGACCGAGATCCATACGTCAAAACGTCTAGCAATGGCTTCAACCACGGGCACCACACGTTCCAGCTCTTCTTCTGTGCTGACCTCATCCGCCCCAGGGCGCGTTGATTCACCGCCAATATCGATCAGGGTCGCGCCAGCGGTAACCATCTCCTGAACGTGCAGTAACGCCGCATCAAGCTTATTGTGTTTGCCACCATCGGAAAAAGAATCTGGCGTGACGTTAAGAATGCCCATGATGTGTGGGCAGGAAAGATCCAGCGTTGAGTCTCTGGCAACCAGTTGCATGATTTACCTCCGCATTCTGGTGTAGTTAGCGTGTAATGTGATTCAAGAGCATTCCCAGTAAAAAACCCCAGCATAGGCTGGGGTTTCGTAACGTTACAGATGTCTATCACGGGCAAATTATTTGTCGTCCGCTTGCTCAGACATCGTATTACCAGGATTGCTGCCTGAATTAGGAGTCTGCGGCTCATCCACTGGCGTAGGGGCTTTCGGTGTGCCGCCACCATTGCCTGAATCGTTATCGGAGCGAGAAGCCTCCCAACCTGCTGGCGGGCGTACGTCTTTCTTACGTCCCATCAGATCGTCGATCTGCGGCGCATCAATGGTTTCATACTTCATCAACGCATCTTTCATTGAGTGAAGGATATCCATATTTGCCATCAGCAGTTCACGAGCACGCACATAGTTACGCTCAACCAGAGATTTGACTTCCTGATCGATGATACGCGCCGTTTCATCTGACATATGCTTGGCTTTTGCGACGGAACGACCGAGGAATACTTCACCCTCTTCTTCCGCATAGAGCAATGGACCGAGTTTTTCAGAGAAGCCCCACTGCGTCACCATGTTACGAGCAATTGACGTCGCAACTTTAATGTCATTGGACGCACCGGTCGAAACATGTTCCACGCCGTAAATAATTTCTTCAGCCAATCGACCACCGTACAGCGTAGAGATCTGGCTTTCGAGCTTCTGACGGCTGGCGCTAATCGCATCACCTTCAGGCAGGAAGAACGTCACACCCAGTGCACGACCACGTGGAATGATCGTCACCTTGTGTACCGGATCGTGCTCTGGTACCAGACGACCAATAATTGCATGCCCAGCTTCATGGTACGCCGTCGACTCTTTCTGCTTTTCAGTCATTACCATGGAACGACGCTCTGCGCCCATCATGATTTTGTCTTTCGCTTTCTCGAACTCGACCATCGAAACAACACGTTTGTTGCCACGAGCGGAGAACAATGCGGCTTCGTTAACCAGGTTAGCCAAATCCGCACCAGAGAAACCTGGTGTTCCACGCGCGATAACAGACGCATCGATATCTGGAGACAGCGGTACGCGACGCATATGAACTTTCAGAATCTGTTCACGACCGCGAACGTCTGGCAACCCAACCACAACCTGGCGATCAAAACGACCTGGGCGCAGCAAGGCAGGGTCAAGAACATCGGGACGGTTCGTCGCGGCGATGACAATAATGCCTTCGTTGCCTTCAAAGCCATCCATCTCAACCAGCATTTGGTTCAGCGTCTGCTCACGTTCATCGTGGCCACCGCCCAAACCAGCACCACGCTGGCGACCAACGGCATCAATTTCATCGATAAAAATGATACAAGGTGCTGCTTTCTTGGCTTGTTCGAACATGTCACGAACACGAGATGCCCCGACACCCACAAACATTTCAACGAAGTCAGAACCAGAAATCGTAAAGAAAGGTACTTTCGCTTCGCCAGCAATCGCTTTCGCTAGCAGCGTTTTACCCGTTCCCGGCGGGCCGACCATCAGAATACCCTTCGGAATTTTACCGCCCAATTTCTGGAAACGGCTAGGTTCGCGCAGGTAGTCGACCAGCTCGCTAACCTCTTCCTTCGCTTCGTCGCAACCGGCTACATCAGCAAACGTCGTCTTGATCTGATCTTCAGTCAACATACGTGCTTTGCTCTTGCCGAAGGACATGGCACCTTTACCACCGCCGCCTTGCATTTGACGCATGAAGAAGATCCAAACGCCAATCAGTAACAGCATCGGGAACCAGGAAATAAAAATAGATGCCAACAGGCTCTGTTCTTCCGGTGGCTCACCAACGACTTTCACATTCTTCGTTAGCAGGTTATCCAGTAGCTTGGGGTCATTGACAGGAATGTAGGTCGTGTATCTGTTGCTGTCTTTTTTGATAACACTGATCTCACGCCCATTAATACGTGCTTCACGGACCTGATCCTGATTCACTTCAGTCAAGAAGGTTGAATAATCCACCCTACGGCCATTCGACTCGCTGGGCCCAAAGCTCTGGAAAACAGACATCAGCACAACTGCGATGACTAACCAGAGAATTAGGTTTTTCGCCATGTCACTCAAGGGATTAACCTCATATTACAACTGTGTTAAAAAACAGCGTTAGGGTACTACAGTTTGCGCCCTGTCGCTACAATATACACTTCACGAGACCGGGCACGTGAGGCGTCTGGTTTACGAATTTTCACCTTCGTAAACAGGGAGCGAATTTCCCGCAGGTATTCATCAAAGCCTTCTCCCTGAAACACTTTCACCAGGAAACTTCCGCCTGGGGCTAATACATCTCGACACATACCAAGAGCTAATTCAACCAGATACATCGACTTCGGAATATCAACGGCTGGTGTACCACTCATGTTAGGGGCCATGTCAGACATCACCACCTGAACTTTGCTATCGCCAACTCTTTCGAGCAAAGCTTTGAGGACCTGTTCATCACGAAAGTCCCCTTGCAGGAAATCGACGCCAACAATCGGGTCCATCGGTAAAATATCACACGCGATGATTCGACCATTTCCACCAATTTGCGTGACCACATATTGCGACCAGCCTCCCGGTGCAGCGCCTAAATCTACAACCGTCATGCCAGGTTTAAACAGTTTGTCGCCCTGCTGTATTTCGTCAAGTTTAAACCAAGCACGTGAGCGCAGCCCTTTTTTCTGAGCCTGCTGCACATATTTATCGCTAAAGTGTTCCTGCAACCAGCGACTGGAACTTGCAGAACGCTTTTTATTCGCCATCGATTTTCCAACTATTCTCAGTAACACGCTCGTGGTGGGGAGAAACTTCTCACATATTACCAATCAGAACAGTCAAATTGGTTATAATCATGAGATGGCGGTAGAATGACCCGTTTTCAATCCCAACCTAAGTAAAAAAGACAATGAACCTAAGTAATAAACAAAAACAACACCTGAAAGGCTTGGCCCATCCGTTAAAACCGGTTGTCATGCTAGGCAATAACGGTCTCACCGAAGGTGTTCTGGCTGAGATCGAACAAGCATTATCGCATCACGAACTGATCAAGATAAAAGTAGCGACAGAAGATCGCGAAACCAAGGCCTTGATTGTTGAAGCGATTGTTCGCGAAACAGGCGCCGCTAACGTTCAAGTTATTGGCCATACGCTGGTACTCTACCGTCCTGCGAAAGAACGTAAAATTGTGTTACCACGATAACACTTTTTATTTCAGGATACTCGGTTTTAACGGAAAGGTGCCATGCCTCTCGGTTAGAGAAAAGGCCGCAAGCGGCCTTTTTCTTTTCTTTACAATTTTTGCTGTTTTAATCAACAATATGGCAAAATTTATAAATATTCGACCTTCAGAACTTCGTATTCCACATCGCCGCCCGGCGTACGAATGACCACAACGTCATCTTGTTCTTTGCCGATCAGACCACGCGCGATGGGAGAGTTAACAGAAATCAGATTTTGCTTAAAATCCGCTTCGTCATCGCCAACAATCCGGTAGGTTTGCTCTTCATCGTTATCCAGATTCATCACCGTCACGGTT
Organism: Pectobacterium punjabense; assembly: GCF_012427845.1. Lineage (NCBI taxonomy): Bacteria > Pseudomonadati > Pseudomonadota > Gammaproteobacteria > Enterobacterales > Pectobacteriaceae > Pectobacterium > Pectobacterium punjabense. Next base: position 743,856 of record NZ_CP038498.1, on the reverse strand, counting down.
GCACCAAAAATAACACGCCCGTTGTTTGCGGCCATTTTCGTGACATCGATAACCTGTGCGTTAGACAGTTTGGCTTCAATATCTTGAATACGCCCTTCACAAAAGCCCTGTTGCTCACGTGCAGCATGATATTCTGCATTTTCTTTCAGATCGCCATGCTCACGCGCTTCAGCAATCGCCGCAATAATTTCAGGCCGGCGCACAGATTTCAGGTGATCAAGCTCTTCGCGCAATTTTTCAGCACCGCGCAACGTCATCGGAAATTGTTTCATAATGTCTATACCTCTAAAAAAGTCTGTAAGACTCAAATAATCGTCATCCTGACGCGCTAAAAATCAAAGGCGACGGAGTCTCTGCAACGTGCCAGTCCTCACTGGACATAAAACAAAAGCAACCAGCCCCGGAACAAAATTTCCAGGCTAGCAGCGGTTTTGCATTTTGATACGTATTTTACCCCAGAGTTCAATGAGGGTCATCGTTTACTTTAGACCTTATTGCGCCGTAGTATGACCACACGTTACCCCGTTCTTAGCTGAGATTATGCGTTTTTCATCGATTGTTACCGGACTTGCCTGCGCTTTTGTTCTGCATGCCAATGCAGCTTCTGTTGAGGATCATCGTCAATATCTGCCAGATGGCGCCAATTTGGCGTTATTGGTGCAGAAAGTTGGCGCAACAACACCCAGCATGGCCTTCAATAGCCAACAAATGGCGCTTCCCGCCAGTACACAAAAGGTGATAACCGCATTAGCTGCATTACTACAATTGGGTCCAGATTATCGATTCATCACCTCGATGGAAAGCCATGGCTCTGTCACCAGCGGAATTCTGAACGGCAACCTTATCGTACGGTTTGGCGGTGACCCAACCCTGAAACGCCAGCAGATACGGAATATGGTGCAGGAATTAAGGAAACGAGGAATACGGGAAATCGCAGGTGATGTGCTGATCGATACCTCCGTTTTTGCTAGCCACGATAAAGCACCAGGCTGGCCTTGGAACGACATGACACAGTGTTTCAGCGCCCCGCCGGGGGCTGCTATTGTCGATCGTAACTGTTTTTCCGTTTCGCTCTACAGTGCGCCTAAAGCGGGTGATAACGCATTCATCCGCGTTGCATCCTATTATCCAGTGCAAATGTTCAGCGAGGTGCGCACGCTGGCGAAAGGCGCTCCCGATGCGCAATACTGCGAACTGGATGTGGTTCCCGGAGAATTAAATCGCTTTACGCTCACAGGCTGTTTGACTCAACGTACAGAGCCCCTTCCACTGGCATTCGCTATTCAGGATGGGGCCAGCTATGCCGGCGCGATCGTTAAAGATGAATTACAGCAGGCAGATATCCGCATTAAAGGTAGCCTACGCCGACAGACACAGCCAAGTGCAGCGGGAAGCGTGCTTGCCCAGACACAATCAGCGCCACTGCATGACCTTCTCACTATCATGCTAAAAAAATCCGACAACATGATTGCCGACACGGTCTTTCGCACCATTGGGCATGAACGTTTTAGTGTACCGGGAACGTGGCGTGCAGGTGCAGATGCTGTGCGCCAGATTCTGCGTCAGAAAGCAGGTGTAGATTTAGGAAATAGTATTGTTGTTGACGGTTCGGGCCTGTCACGACACAACCTGATTTCACCGGAAACGATGATGCAAGTATTACAGTACATCGCGCAGCACGATAATGAGCTGAATTATATCACGATGCTTCCGCTTTCCGGCTATGACGGTACGTTACGTTATCGTGGCGGCCTGCATGAAGCGGGCGTTGATGGCAAGGTTTCGGCTAAAACAGGAGCCTTGCAGGGCGTATACAATCTGGCTGGTTTCATTACCACCGCGAGCGGCCAGCGTATGGCATTCGTTCAGTTCTTGTCAGGCTATGCCGTTCCGCCAGAAGACCAGCGCGCACGTCGCGTCCCTCTGGTGAGATTTGAAAGCCGCCTCTACAAAGACATTTATCAGAGCAACTAACATAAGAATACGGCCTTATCCTGTCAGGATAAGGCCGCGATAGACGAGAACTGACTAACAGAAGGAGGGATTACTTTTGATAGATAATCTCAACACCTTCATCATCCTCATCGTCCCAGTCATCATCCCACTCTTCTTCGGCTTCTTTTTCTACTTCAGCCAGTTGTTCACGGTGATAGTCATCCCACATGAACTCAACTTTTTCCGGCGCACTTTCGGCAATCGCCGTTATTTTCGGGTTGGCTTTCAGGAAGCTCATCACATCCCAGCAAAGTGGAGTCACGCCTTCACGGTTTGCCGCAGAAATCAGATAGTATTTGTCATCCCAACCAAGCGCGGCCGCAATCTCTTTGGCACGTTGTTCTGCTTCAGCCTTGTCGATCAAGTCAACCTTATTGAAAACCAGCCAACGCGGCTTTTCTGCCAAACCAGCGCCATACTGCTCTAACTCGTTGATAATGATTTTGGCATTTTCAACCGGATCTGATTCATCGATCGGCGCCAGATCAACCAAATGCAGCAGTACACGGCAACGTTCAAGGTGCTTCAGGAAACGAATCCCCAGCCCGGCGCCGTCGGATGCCCCTTCGATCAACCCAGGAATATCTGCCACAACAAAACTCTGCTCGCTATCCATACGAACCACACCCAAGCTAGGTACCAGCGTGGTAAACGGATAGTCGGCCACTTTCGGCTTCGCCGCTGACACAGCACGGATAAAGGTCGATTTACCTGCGTTAGGTAAGCCCAGCATACCCACGTCAGCTAACAACAGCAGCTCCAACGTCAGTTCACGTTCTTCGCCTTTCGTGCCGCTGGTCTTCTGACGGGGAGCACGGTTGACGGACGATTTAAAACGCGTGTTACCTAAACCGTGCCAGCCGCCTTTCGCCACCATCAGATTCTGCTGATGGCGTGTCATATCACCTAGCACCTCGCCAGTACCCTGATCCAGAACACGGGTACCAACAGGGACTTTAATTGTAATATCTTTACCGCGTTTACCAGTACAGTCGCGGCTTTGTCCATTTTGTCCCCGCTCAGCGCGGAAGGATTTTTCAAAACGATAGTCGATCAGCGTGTTCAGGTTTTCGTCTGCCAGCAGATAAACGTCACCGCCATCACCGCCGTCACCACCGTCCGGGCCACCGTTAGGAATATATTTTTCACGGCGAAAGCTAACACAACCGTTACCGCCATCGCCCGCCACAACGAGAATTGTGGCCTCATCTACAAACTTCATTGATTCTCTCCGCAAAAAACCAATAGAGAATATCTACGTGTTTTAGGCTTGTTATTGGTTCTCTTTGGCGTAACTTTTTGATTTTACGGAAGGTAATATATTTCTACCCACCATTAAAAAACTGACGCACTAGAACGCATTCCAGCAAAGGAGCAGGATTGTACCTGCCTGCTCCAATAATTTCATCTGTATTAAAAATAAACAGCGCATGCTGTATGTCAAAAAACGCCTGTAACCCACCGCAATACACTTTATTTAATCTACTTTTGCGCCATCAATGGTGGCACGGGTTCCTTTTTTCCAGGAAGAAAACGATGCCCGATAGCGGAAAACATCGCGCCAGCAACCACGACAAAGGCTCCTACATAACCAACCCAATTCAGCACGGGCGCAGCAAAAAAAGTCGGCCACCCTAACGCCAGTAGATCAGAAAACAACAGCGTAAACAGCGGTGTTAACGTAATGACCGCGCTAACCTGCGACGCCTGCCAGCGAGCCATCGCCTCCGCAAGCGCGCCATACCCAATTAATGTATTCGCACCGCAGAATAGCAGGCAGATAAGTTGCCACCCACTAAGTTGAAAAATAACATCGGGCTTGGCAAAAGGCGTAATAAAGACAACACATAGAACATATAGCAGAAACAGAATCTGCTGCGATGTCAGACGCCGTAGCAGGACTTTCTGCGCTACACCATAGGATACCCATACTGCCGAGGCGCAAACGCCCAACAATACGCCCAGCGTGTAGTCCGTTAACCGAGTAAAAATCTCAATCAGGCTGGTATTAAAGAAAAGAATTAGGCCACAGATCAGCATGATCGCGCCAATGATCTGCGTGCCACGCATCTTTTCCTTCAGGATGAGTACGCTGGCGAACATCATTCCAACCGGGGAAAGCTGTCCAATGACCTGAGACGCCGTCGGGCTCAGATATTGTAGGGATGAGCTAAAGAAAACAAAATTGCCTAACAGTCCCGCCGTCGCAATTAGCAGCAGAACCCACCAACGCCGATGACGGAAAACCCGCATTGGGGGTAACTTCTTACGGGATGACAAAATAATGCCAAGTCCAATCGATGCGATAAGAAAGCGATACCAAACAATTGTATAAGGTTCCATCACCACCAGAACCTGTTTCATAGCTATCGGCAACGCTCCCCAACAAACAGCCGTGGTAAGCGCCAGACAAAGACCGATACCCATCTGCTGTTTAGTATTCATACTTATCCAGGAGGTTTACTCAGAATCAGAATGTAAAAAGCCCCGCAAAGAATTGCGGGGCTTAAATCCGTAAGACCTAACGCGAAAAATTATTCAGCAACGATGCTGATAAATTTACGGTTTTTTGGGCCTTTAACTTCAAACTGAACTTTACCATCAGTCAAAGCAAACAGAGTATGATCTTTCCCGCAACCAACGTTAGTTCCTGCGTGGAATTTGGTACCACGTTGACGAACGATGATGTTGCCAGCCAGTACACTTTCGCCGCCAAAACGTTTTACGCCCAGACGTTGTGCGTTAGAGTCACGACCGTTACGGGTTGAACCGCCAGCTTTCTTGTGTGCCATTTAATCCGCTCTCCTAATCTTAAGCGCTGATGCCGGTAATTTTCACGTCAGTGAACCACTGACGGTGGCCTGCTTGCTTACGGTAGTGTTTACGGCGACGGAACTTAACGATCTTCACTTTTTCGCCACGACCGTGAGCAACAACTTCAGCTTTGATTTTACCGCCATCGACGAAAGGAACGCCGATTTTGATTTCTTCACCATTAGCAACCATCAGAACTTGGTCAAACTCAACGGCTTCACCAGTTGCGATGTCCAGCTTTTCCAAGCGAACGGTTTGTCCTTCGCTTACTCGGTGTTGTTTACCACCACTTTGGAAAACTGCGTACATATAAAACTCCGCTTTCCGCGCACCCGTTAATAGGTTTCAGAGCGCGCTATAAATATTCATAATAGGGCGCGAATTCTACGCAAAAATACTGAGGATGACAAGTGCATAATCAACGGATGTGAAGAAAAAGAATACAACGTATGAACTGCCGTTTATCTCTCTCATTTTTCAAGTACAATCTGCTTAATAAGTTCCATCTTGCCGATATGCAACAGCAATCTTACGGCAGTGTTGAAGACATACGTTGGCATAAACCATGAATCTAGAACAAATTACAACATTAACCGCGCAGGATATGGCGGCTGTTAACAAAGTCATTCTTGAACAACTGAATTCCGACGTCGTTTTGATCAACCAGCTTGGGCATTACATCATCAGCGGTGGTGGAAAACGGATACGTCCGATGATCGCCGTGCTTGCAGCCAGAGCCCTTGCCTATGACGGGGATAAACATGTCACTGTCGCCGCACTGATCGAATTTATTCATACCGCAACGCTGCTGCATGATGACGTGGTAGACGAATCCGACATGCGCCGGGGTAAAGCAACGGCCAATGCTGCCTTTGGCAACGCGGCAAGCGTGCTGGTTGGAGATTTTATCTATACCCGCGCCTTCCAGATGATGACCAGCCTTGAATCGTTACGTGTGCTGGCGCTGATGTCAGAAGCGGTAAACGTGATTGCTGAAGGGGAAGTCTTGCAGTTAATGAATTGCAACGACCCGGATATCACGGAAGAGAGTTACATGCGCGTCATTTACAGCAAAACGGCACGTTTATTTGAAGCCGCAGCGCAGTCATCCTCTATCCTTGCAGGCGCGACGCCAGAGCAAGAAAAAGCACTTCAGGACTACGGTCGCTATCTAGGCACTGCATTCCAATTAATTGACGATTTGCTAGATTACAGTGCAGACGGCAAAACGCTGGGCAAAAACACAGGCGATGACCTTAATGAAGGCAAACCAACGCTGCCGTTGCTGCACGCCATGCGTAATGGGAATGCAGAACAGAGCTCGCTGATTCGCACTGCGATTGAAGAAGGAAACGGGCGCCATCTGCTGGAACCGGTTCTGGCTGCAATGCAGCAATGCGGTTCACTCGATTATACGCGCCAGCGTGCGGAAGAAGAGGCGGATAAGGCGATCAGTGCGCTACAGTTACTACCAGACACGCCGTACCGTGTGGCACTTGAAGGACTTGCCCACTTAGCCGTACAGCGCGATTTCTAACGTGGTGTTAGATTTTTCCTGGCAAAAATATTGATTCAGTCTAAGTAGCGCTGCCTTGCAGCGCTACTCGCTCAACAAATTAGGCAGTTTGATCGATGGTGGCATCATCCAATCGAGACAACATTGCTATTGTGCCTTCACGCAAGATGAAATTAATCAGTTGGGCACGTTCATCAACGGATAGCTGATGGAAAATATGCACCCATGATGACAGCAGGGTCGGCTCATTATCGATACGATAATATTCTGTTGGCGGATTCTCTTTCACCAGTAAAGAGTTTCTGACTTCATTCGGCAAACTGCGAATAGAGTATTCGACGCCACGCCCTTGAACCCCTTTCCGTCGGCGCTTTTCCCAACCGTCGTCTCGTGCTCGTTTGTTCAGCCCCTGCGGTGACTTAGGCAATCCACCTACGCCGACCAGCTCACTTGTTGCAAACCATTCTTTGTCCATACTCGTCACTCCCTTGTTTGTTTTGAACAGGCATTACGTCAACTCGCCCAAAAGTTTCCATATAATAGACTATAATTACCTAAACCGCTAACTTTTACGCGTTATCGACACACCTAAGTAATAGAAGAAATGATTAAATCCAGCGCAATGCCACAACATAGCGGCCAGAACAATGCGACAAAACAAAAGACAACCCAGACTCTTCTCTATCGCTAGGATTAGCGATCAGAGCACGTATTAGTGGTAATTCAGTCAATCTCTATAGATGAGACAACGTCCCCATCTAATGGCCTAATACCCAACTGGCTCAGCGTAGTAGACACCCCGACCCGTAGGATATAAGCAATTAATTCATCTCTTTCTTTTTCAGATAGTTGCTGATAGATCTGCATCCATACGGCCAGTGCCGCAGGCTGTCTCGCCGAGTAGGCGGAAGGCTCGATTTCGAGTAATAGGGACTTTCTTACCGTCTCCGGCAAGCTGTTAATTGAGTACTCCACTCCCCTTCCCTGGACGCCTTTACGGCGACGTTTCTCCCATCCATCTTCGCGGGCGCGCTTATTCAATCCTTGTCTTGATTTCGGAAGGCCGCCGACTCCAACCAATTCGCTGGTAGCAAACCACTCTTTTTTCATTGCCTTTCATCCTGATAGTGCCATCCCTAACAAAAACGCATTTATTTTGGAAATTAATTGAGAATTTTAAGGAAAATTAATGCTATATTATTTCCAAATAATAATGTCATGTTAGCTCGGCATATAACTAACATCCGTTATTTATACCACTAATCTACAGTCGTCTTATAGCAAATAAGGGAAGGATTATGATTTTAAGGAAACAAGACTGGCATCCTGCTGATATCATTGCTGCACTGCGCAAGAAAAATACGACGCTGGCGGCAGTATCGCGAGCGGCCGGATTAAGCTCATCTACACTAGCTAACGCGTTATCACGCCCTTGGCCCAAAGGGGAATGGCTTATCGCCGATGCGCTAAGTATTCACCCATCAGAGATTTGGCCCAGCCGATATTACAATCCAGAAACCAATGAGCTTATCGATAGAAAAAAACTCATCCGCCCCGATTAAAAAAGAAAAGCCGGAGATCGACATCTCCGGCTTTTTATTCTGCGTATTATTAACATTCAATAATACCCTAAATAATTCGAGTTGCAGGAAGGCGGCGACGCAGAGAGTCCCCAGGAGCTTACATAAGTAAGTGACTGGGGCGAGCGAGGAAAGCCAACGCACATGCAGCTTGAAGTATGACGGGTAATTAATTTTTGATGAACGTCTCGCCTAGCTCAATATCCTGCTTCAGCGTATCCAGCATGCTGTTCAGTGCATTTTGCTCAAACGCACTTAATGCGCCAATGTCTTTACGCTCGGCGACGCCATCTTTACCTAACAGAATCGGCTGAGCGAAGAAGCGGGCATGCTTGCCATCACTCTCAACATACGCACATTCCACCACACCGCTTTCGCCTTGCAGCGCACGAACCAGAGACAAACCAAAACGCGCAGCAGCCTGCCCCATAGACAACGTTGCCGATCCGCCACCTGCTTTGGCTTCAACAACCTCGGTGCCCGCATTCTGGATACGCTTGGTCAGATCGGCCACTTCTTGCTCACTGAAGCTGATACCAGGAACCTGAGAGAGCAGAGGCAGAATCGTCACACCAGAGTGTCCGCCGATAACTGGCACGTTAATATCCTGCGGCTGTTTGCCTTTCAACTCGGCAACAAACGTGTTGGAACGGATGATATCCAGCGTGGTTACACCGAACAGTTTGTTTTTGTCATACACGCCGGCTTTTTTCAGCACTTCGGCCGCGATAGCGACGGTCGTGTTCACCGGGTTAGTAATGATACCGATGCAGGCTTTCGGGCAGGTAACTGCAATTTGTTCAACCAAGTTACGCACAATACCTGCGTTGACGTTGAACAGATCGGAACGATCCATACCAGGTTTGCGTGCCACACCGGCAGAAATCAGCACAATATCCGCACCGGCAAGTGCCGGTTTAGCGTCTTCACCGCTATAGCCTTTGATCTTCACTGCTGTAGGAATATGGCTCAGATCGACAGCAACACCCGGTGTTACCGGAGCAATATCGTAAAGGGATAGTTCTGAACCTGAAGGAAGCTGGGTTTTGAGGAGGAGTGCGAGTGCCTGACCGATACCACCTGCTGCTCCGAGAACTGCAACTTTCATCCTAAACTCCTTATTATCGTAAAATAAAAAAGTGCCGTGAATTCATTTGGTTATAAACAGAATGTAAAAAATACAGATAAAATTAGTCTACTTATCTTTCTGCAAATAACATGAGAGATAAAGATACGCTATGTCTCTAATAATAAATCAAAAACAGCCATTCGTTTGAAAGGTAAGTAAAGTTAATAAGTTATTGAGCTATAACGTGGTATTCATTCACGTGCGTTTAACCAGTGCGCTACATTACACCGATCAATGGCGTCCAAACAACATCATTCTGATAACATTTGATTTACTTTTATGTGACGAAGGACGCATTTTTCGGACTACCGGGAGGCTCAATTTTTTTGAAAACAGCAACTAGCGCATATCTGGGGAAATCGACTGGAATTATACGCAATTTAATTGCATAAAAATTCACACAACTGCATAATAGAAAGATTAACCATAACAATTAATCCGGTGCAGAATGCGAAATTCGACAAAACAAGAAGACCTCGTTAAAGCGTTCAAAGCGCTGTTAAAGGAAGAGAAGTTCAGTTCACAAAGTGAAATTGTTCAGGCATTGCAAGATGAAGGATTTGAAAACATCAACCAATCCAAAGTGTCGCGCATGCTAACGAAATTTGGCGCAGTGCGCACGCGCAATGCAAAAATGGAGATGGTGTATTGTCTTCCAGCCGAGCTCGGTGTCCCTACTACGTCCAGCCCGCTAAAGAACCTGGTGTTGGACGTGGACTACAACGACGCTGTCATCGTGATCCATACCAGCCCAGGAGCCGCGCAGCTCATCGCCCGCCTGCTAGATTCACTTGGGAAATCTGAAGGTATTCTTGGCACCATCGCGGGTGATGACACCATCTTCACCACGCCAGCCAGAGGCTTCAGCGTCAAACAACTTTACGAAGCAATTCTGGTGTTATTCGAACAAGAGCTGTAATCCGCTCGTCTGGTGCCACTTTTTACTACGTGTAGGCCTGCTACACGTAGTGATTATCGCCCGAACGCTCACACCGCGGGTAATTCAGCCAATGGCCAGCGTGGTCGAACAGAGACGCCAAGCGTCTGGCTAGCGCCGTGAACTAGGCGAACGCTGCCCGCATAGGCAATCATCGCGCCGTTATCCGTGCAAAACTCGGGACGCGCATAAAACACTTCACCACCGCGTTTCGCCATCACCTCACCTAGACGCTGGCGCAGCGTCCGATTTGCACTGACGCCTCCTGCCATGACCAGTCGTTTAAAGCCCGTTTCATCCAGCGCACGACGACATTTGATGGCCAGCGTATCCACGACGGCATCTTCAAACGCACGTGCAATGTCGGCACGCGTTTGATCGTCATCACCATTGCTACGAATCGTATTAGCAGCAAACGTTTTTAGCCCAGAGAAGCTAAAATCCAACCCCGGCCTATCAGTCATCGGACGTGGAAACGTAAAGCGATGGGGATCGCCCGCCTGCGCCATTTTCGACAGCATTGGCCCCCCCGGATAATCCAATCCCAGTAATTTGGCGGTTTTATCAAACGCTTCACCCGCAGCATCGTCAACCGATTCACCCAGCAAACGGTATTCGCCAATACCCGTCACGCTGATGAGCTGCGTATGACCGCCAGAAACCAGCAACGCGACGAAGGGAAATGCTGGAGGGTTATCTTCCAACATGGGTGCCAGCAAATGCCCTTCCATGTGGTGCACAGGAATCGCCGGAACGCCCCAAGCGAAGGCAAGAGCACGACCAACCGTCGCGCCCACCAATAATGCGCCAACTAAGCCAGGCCCGGCGGTATAAGCCACGCCATCAATATCACCGGCCTGTAACCCGGCTTCACGCAAGGCTGCCTGAATTAACGGCACCGTTTTACGCACGTGGTCACGTGAGGCAAGCTCAGGCACTACGCCACCGTAGTCAGCATGCAACTTGACCTGGCTGTATAATTGATTAGCGAGCAAACCAGTTGTTGTGTCATAAATGGCCACACCAGTTTCATCACAGGATGTTTCGATACCCAATACGCGCATTACTGTTCCTACCTTGATGACGATACAAGCACGCGTTAAATGCCACTTGCTTCAAACTGTGGATAGTCTACCATAAGCGGCCTGATTTCTGCGCTGGCCTTGGTTGCGCGTTTTATGATCACCGCAATGCTTTACAAAGGCGTCACGTTTGCAGTAGAATTCCGCACCATTTTGAAAAGGCTGGCACAAGGCCAGCGGCAAACCGAATTTATTGAGGTGAGAGGCACATGCCGGTAATTAAAGTACGTGAAAACGAGCCGTTCGACGTAGCTCTGCGTCGCTTCAAACGTTCCTGTGAAAAAGCAGGCGTTCTGGCTGAAGTTCGTCGTCGTGAGTTTTATGAAAAACCAACGACCGAACGTAAGCGCGCTAAAGCTTCTGCAGTGAAACGTCACGCGAAGAAATTGGCTCGAGAAAACGCACGCCGCACTCGTCTGTATTAATTTTCAGGAGGGCTTCCCTCCTACGCGTGATTAATCCGCAGACTTAGCAGTTGCATACGAAGGCCGTGCTTTCCGAAAGGAAGCGCGGCTTGTTGTCGTTTATAAGCTATATCCGATGTAACCACGTTACAGAAGGTATACACCAGGGGCTTATGGCTGGACGAATCCCACGCGTATTTATTAATGACCTGCTGGCTCGCACCGACATCGTCGATCTCATTGACGCGCGCGTCAAACTGAAAAAGCAGGGCAAAAACTACCATGCGTGTTGTCCATTCCATCACGAAAAAACCCCCTCATTCACCGTAAATGGTGACAAACAGTTCTATCACTGTTTTGGTTGTGGCGCACATGGCAACGCCATTGACTTTTTGATGAATTACGATCGCCTCGAATTCGTTGAAACTATTGAAGAACTGGCCACCCAATACGGCCTCGAAGTGCCTTATGAAACGGGCACTGGCCCAACTCAGTTAGAGCGACACCAACGGCAAAGTCTGTACGAATTGATGGGGCAGCTGAGCGGGTTTTACCAGCAAGCGCTCACACAGTCGGTTGGTACGCCAGCGTTACAGTACCTGCAACAGCGCGGCTTAAGCGCAGATGTCATCAGCCATTTTGCAATTGGCTTCGCACCGCCCGGTTGGGATAACGTTCTAAAACGCTTTGGTCGAAATAATGACAACCGTAGCACATTGAACGATGCCGGCATGCTGGTGACTAACGATCAGGGCAGAACGTATGACCGTTTCCGTGAGCGCGTCATGTTCCCTATCCGCGACAAACGGGGTCGAGTGATTGCCTTTGGCGGACGGGTATTAGGCGACGGTACACCAAAGTATCTCAACTCGCCGGAAACAGAGATTTTTCATAAAGGTCGCCAATTATACGGCCTGTATGAAGCGCAGCAGAGCCACACCGATCTCAAGCGACTCTTGGTTGTTGAGGGCTATATGGATGTGGTGGCACTGGCGCAGTTTGGTATTGATTATGCGGTGGCCTCGTTGGGGACGTCCACGACCGCCGATCATATTCAGTTACTATTTCGTGCTACAGACCAGGTGGTGTGTTGTTACGACGGAGACCGTGCCGGACGCGAAGCGGCATGGCGCGCGCTGGAAACTGCGCTACCCTATTTGAACGATGGTCGTCAGCTACGCTTTATGTTCCTGCCGGACGGTGAAGACCCCGATACACTGGTGCGTAAAGAAGGCAAGGCCGTCTTTGAACAGCGCATGGAACAGGCTCTGCCACTGTCGCAGTTCCTGTTCGAGACACTGCAACAGCAGGTGGATATGAGTTCACCCGATGGCAGAACCAAGCTCAGCACGCTGGTGCTGCCGCTGATAGGCCAGGTACCGGGAGAAACTCTGCGGCTGTATTTACGCCAGCAGCTCGGTAACAAACTAGGGATTTTGGACGACAGCCAATTGGACAGACTGCTACCCAAAGTGGCTGAGCAGACTCAATCCTACCAGCCACCGCAACTAAAAGTCACAACTATGCGTATACTTGTAGGACTTTTAGTACAAAACCCAAGACTGGCGACAGAGGTTCCTGACCTCGCGCTGGAAGGCATTGAAGAAGACAAAGTGGCTGGTTTATCGCTGTTTCAGGATTTGGTGAAAACCTGCAACGCCAGCCCAGGAATGAATATGGGCCTGCTGTTGGAAAAATATCGCGACAGCAAATACCGTAAACAGCTTGAAACCATGGCTTCATGGAACCATATGATCGTAGAGGAAGAGCTCGACGAGAAGTTCAGAATCAGTCTGGCAGAGCTCTACGATCAGCTGTTGAAACAGCGACAAGAAACATTGATAGCCCGTGACAGAACGCATGGGCTCAACGCCAAAGAAAAAAAAGAGCTTTGGTCGTTGCAACTGGCGTTGACCAGAAAACACTGATACAGAGGCTTAATTGCCGATAAATAGCAGGGTCGAGCCCTGCAAAGAGCCGCTACAGGGGCTGCGGCGATAATAAAAATACCCCTAATGCTATTGTTAGCGAACTACGCTGACCGACACCAACCCAAATACTCTGAAGTGTGGATACCGTCTTATGGAGCAAAACCCGCAGTCACAGCTGAAGCTGCTTGTCACCCGTGGTAAGGAGCAAGGCTACCTGACCTATGCTGAGGTCAATGACCATCTGCCGGAAGATATCATCGACTCGGATCAGATCGAAGATATCATCCAGATGATTAACGACATGGGCATCCAGGTGATGGAAGAAGCACCGGATGCTGACGATCTGTTGCTGGCCGAAAACACCAATGATGCCGATGAAGATGCGGCAGAGGCTGCTGCGCAGGTTCTATCCAGTGTTGAATCGGAAATTGGCCGTACTACCGATCCGGTTCGCATGTACATGCGTGAAATGGGTACCGTTGAACTGTTAACACGTGAAGGCGAGATCGATATCGCCAAACGTATTGAAGATGGTATCAACCAGGTTCAGTGCTCTGTTGCCGAGTATCCTGAGGCTATTACCTACCTGTTAGAACAATACGATCGCGTCGAAGCGGGCGAAAGCCGTCTGTCCGATCTGATCACCGGCTTCGTTGATCCTAATGCGGAAGAGGACATCGCCCCTACCGCGACTCACGTTGGTTCTGAGCTTTCGAGCGAAGAAATGGACGATGACGACGAGGAAGAAGACGACGAGGAAGAAGAAGACGACAACAGTATCGATCCTGAACTGGCGCGTGAAAAGTTCACCGAACTGCGTGAGCAATACGAGACGACCCGTCAGGTAATCAAAGAACACGGCCGCAGTCATGCGCTGGCAGCACAGGAAATCCTGAACCTGTCTGAAGTGTTCAAACAGTTCCGTCTGGTGCCGAAACAGTTCGATTTCCTGGTTAACAGCATGCGTTCCATGATGGATCGCGTCCGTACTCAGGAACGTTTGATCATCAAACTGTGCGTTGAACAGTGCAAAATGCCGAAGAAAAACTTCGTCACCATGTTCACCGGCAATGAAACCAATAACACCTGGTTTGCCGCAGCAGTCGCAATGGGCAAACCTTGGTCTGAAAAGCTGAATGATGTTGAAGAAGATGTCACCCGCAGCCTGCAAAAATTGCAGCAGATCGAAGAAGAAACCGGTCTGACGATCGAGCAGGTTAAAGACATCAACCGCCGTATGTCGATTGGCGAAGCAAAAGCACGCCGCGCCAAGAAAGAAATGGTGGAAGCCAACCTGCGTCTGGTTATTTCTATCGCGAAGAAATACACCAACCGTGGTTTGCAGTTCCTCGACCTGATTCAGGAAGGCAACATCGGTCTGATGAAAGCGGTAGATAAGTTCGAATATCGCCGTGGTTACAAATTCTCGACCTATGCAACCTGGTGGATTCGTCAGGCGATTACTCGTTCTATCGCCGATCAGGCGCGTACTATCCGTATTCCGGTACACATGATTGAGACGATCAACAAGCTGAACCGTATCTCTCGTCAGATGTTGCAGGAAATGGGTCGTGAACCGACGCCGGAAGAGCTGGCTGAACGTATGCTGATGCCGGAAGACAAGATCCGTAAAGTGCTGAAAATCGCGAAAGAGCCGATTTCAATGGAAACCCCGATTGGTGATGATGAAGATTCACATCTGGGCGATTTCATCGAAGATACGACGCTGGAGCTGCCGCTGGATTCCGCTACATCGGAAAGCCTGCGTTCGGCGACACACGACGTACTGGCTGGCTTGACTGCACGTGAAGCGAAAGTCCTGCGCATGCGTTTCGGTATCGATATGAACACCGACCATACGCTGGAAGAAGTCGGCAAACAGTTTGATGTTACGCGTGAGCGTATCCGTCAGATCGAAGCGAAAGCGCTGCGTAAACTGCGTCACCCAAGCCGTTCTGAAGTGCTGCGTAGCTTCCT
The DNA here is from genome assembly GCF_012427845.1 of Pectobacterium punjabense. Classification (NCBI taxonomy): domain Bacteria; kingdom Pseudomonadati; phylum Pseudomonadota; class Gammaproteobacteria; order Enterobacterales; family Pectobacteriaceae; genus Pectobacterium; species Pectobacterium punjabense. Next base: position 728,491 of record NZ_CP038498.1, on the reverse strand, counting down.
GGATGATTAATTCATTCCTCGGCTAATCCACGCTCAATAACGTTATCTCTACATAACCCCGGTTCGCCGGGGTTATTTTTTACCTGTCAGAATACTCAGCATACGATTATACGTTATCCTGCAATGCCTGATGTAGCTCCTGATACGACGCCACCAGCGACTCTAACGTCGCACGATTCAGCCCGCTAGGGTTCGGCAACACCCAAACCTGCGTCTCACCGATACGCCGCTCCTGACGCCCCCATGAAACTTTTTTGATACCAAACGCCTGACTGAACGCCTGCTTCCCCAACACGGCCAGCGCACGCGGTTGATAACGCTCGATCTTCTCAACAATCGCATTTCCGCCTTGCAGCAATTCATCTAGCCCCAGCTCGGTTGCCTCAACCGTTGGGCGATCCACCAGCATGGTGATGCCGCATCCGGTATCTAGCAGATGCTGTTCTTCCGCAGGTGTCAGCAAACGTTCGGTAAAGCCCGCCTGATGAATCACCTTCCAGAAGCGATTACTGGGATTAGCAAAGTGGTAACCGTGATGAGCCGTCGACAGCCCAGGGTTAATGCCACAAAAAACAACCTGAAGATTCGTTGCCAGAATATCGGTAATCATGTCTTTCCCTACTGCCGTTGACTGCGCCTATCGTAAATTCTGATAAGAATAACAACAAGCTATCTTGAGTATAAAATCACCACCCGGTAGATCGGCTATAGACCTTTCCCCACACATTACCGTATAATCACCGCCCATTCGGCCCCTTAGCTCAGTGGTTAGAGCAGGCGACTCATAATCGCTTGGTCGCTGGTTCAAGTCCAGCAGGGGCCACCAAATTCAAGGAGTTGCGTTAATAGCGCTGCTCCTTTATTTTTGGGCGTCGGTTTATGTTTATCAGGAAGAAGCGGGATGGGATGGAAAACCAAAACGGCTGGTTGCGTTATGACAGCGGCCATCGTCTTAGCGGGCTACAATTATTACCTCAAGCATAGCGGCCCATCCTGCCTGGAGGTGACGTATGAGCAAGCCGTCGACTATGTGCAGCACGACCTCCTGACACACCGTATTCCCCGCTGGGCTAAATTAAAACCCGAAAACCTCGGTACCGCGACACCCGCGATTACTTTTGCTAAAACCGCTTCACCCACGTTATCCGATCCAGAGGTTTACCTCCTAGCATTCACCGTCTCCGGCCCACAGAAAACACACTCGCTGTTTGCCATGTACGAATGTAAAACAGGTTCAGTTGAGTATGCTTCGAAAGACTAAAGAATGAATTCATCCCACGCATTCACGTCTTAACAACCTGCGAACATACGTCGATAAACGCACGCAGTTTGGGTTGGTTCCTCGCGGCTTTTGAGAAATAAAGAAAGAGGCCATCGTTTCCCGGCGAGAGATCGAGTAACGCCGCTTCCAGCGTGCCGTCTGCCAGTTCGCGTGAGGTATGGAAAGTGGATGAGTAAATCAGTCCGACTCCCCTCACCGCAAGGCTGCGCATCAGTTCCCCATCGTTAACGGTGACCGAACCCGTTGGTTCAAGCCTCACACTTTCTTTATTTTCGATAAACTCCCACCGATAAATATCTCCTTTTTCAGGGCGGCGAAAGCGAATGCATTCGTGATGTACCAGATCGTTTGTGACTTTCGGCTTTCCATGCGTTTTGAAATAGTCCGGCGAACCAAAAACTGCCCACTTAAAGGGCGGCGAAAGTCGTATCGCAATCATATCCTGTTCGATGTACGAACCGATCATGATGCCAGCATCATAGCCTTCAGAGACGAAATTATCGTGACGGTTGCTCACCGTGATATCGACATTCAAATTCGGCCACGCCTGACGAAATGCAGGGATGAGCGGTTCGATGACATGGGGTAATGCTAAGCGTTCAACAATCAGCTTCAACGTCCCCGATGGCTTTTTTGCCGATTGCGCGACATCTTCAAAACCTGCCGCGATGGCCTGTGCCGCGGGGCCAATTCTCAGTAACAGGTCTTCTCCTGCTTCTGTCAGTGCCATCTTGCGCGTCGTGCGGTGGAAAAGTAGCACGCCGAGGCGATGCTCCAGTCGCTGGAGCGACAAGCTCACCGAACCCGGCGTCTTGCCCAGATCGATCGCCGCTTTGCGAATGCTCAATCGCTTCGCTATCGCCAGAAATTCTGCAAGTCCATCAAAACTGTCGGATTGCCCCATCAGGGTTCCTTATCGTCATGCAATACAGGGATTATCAAACCCAATTTATGACAATTTATCACGCTAATACAACAGCATTACATCGATTTTTTAAACAACGCATTCCGTTTTTACCACCTATTTTCAATCAGTTATCCCAGATATAGTCGGCAAACACCACCTGCTGAAGGAATTTGCTATGTCAATAATAAAGCGTTGTACGGGTCTTATCGCCGCGATTGCTGTGTTTGCCGCAGCCTCCCCTGTTTTTGCCCAGGACAATCAGAAAGAAGAGAAAGTATTAATTGTCGTCTCCAGCCTGGATAAAAAGACGCCAGAACTTGTTGGCGGTTTCTGGTTTCCAGAACTGACTCATCCGGTCGAAGTCTTCGATAAAGCAGGGCTGGATTACGATATTGCCAGCCCCAAAGGAGGATTACCGCCCTTCGACGGGTTCGATCTCAAAGATCGGGCGAGTCTGGATTTTTGGACTAACCCAGAACACCGCAACAAACTGGCCAATTCAATCCCACTAGCCAAGGTTGATCCTGCTAAGTACACCGCGATCCTGCTCGTCGGCGGACACGGGCCAATGTGGGATTTCGCCAACAATCCTCAGTTGATCAACATTGTACGTACGATGTATGAGAACAATAAGATCATCAGCGCAGTCTGCCACGGTCCAGCTGGCCTGTTGAATGTGAAACTCAGCAATGGCGAGTTGTTAATTAAAGGGCGTCACCTTACTGGATTTACCGCAGAAGAAGAGGCGTTCCGCCATTACGATAAGATTGTGCCTTTTGAACTTGAAGCCGCGCTGAAAAAGGATGGCGCAACGTTCGAAGAAGCGCCAATCTTTGAAAATAAAGTCGTCGTTGACGGACGACTGATCACCGGCCAAAACCCAGCATCCGCTAAAGCACTCGGTGAAGCTGTCGTCAGCGCGCTGAAAGCGAAAGCATAATCACCACATCATAAGTTGCGTTAGGTGGTAAAACACCTAACGCTGGCAACAACACATGGCATCTACAGAGATGTCGTGACCGAAGTCACATAACCAGACAGGGGCATTGCCGCAGAGATTCAGGATTGTATAGTGAGCTAATAAGACGTTACCGCCAATGGCGGGCGAGACTTGGGCAGAAGTGAGTAGTGATACTCTCCTCTGCCCAAGTTTTTTTTTGCCTGTTATCCGGCGGTTCACAGCGTAGAGCCACAGGCCAGCGCAGCGTAATGATGTAGAAAACGATAAGGAGAAATACCATGAAAGCATTCCCCGAAGGATTTTTATGGGGTGGTTCAGTCGCAGCAAACCAGGTTGAAGGGGCATGGAATGAAGACGGTAAAGGTGTGTCAACCTCCGATCTTCAGCTAAAAGGCGTCCATGGCCCGGTGACGGAACGCGATGACAGCATTAGCTGTATCAAAGATCGGGCAATCGACTTTTATCATCAGTATCCGCAGGATATCCAGCTGTTTGCCGAAATGGGGTTCAAGGTCTTGCGTACCTCCATCGCCTGGACCCGCATTTACCCCGAAGGCGATGATGCGGAACCTTGTGAAGCCGGTCTGGCCTTCTACGATCGCCTATTTGACGAAATGGCGAAACATCAGATTCAGCCGCTGATTACACTGTCGCATTATGAAATGCCGTACGGTCTGGTGAAAAAACTGGGGGGCTGGGGAAATCGTGCCGTCATCGACCATTTTGAGAAGTATGCGCGTACCGTTTTCAGCCGCTACCATGACAAGGTGAAGTACTGGCTAACCTTCAATGAAATCAACATGGCGCTGCACTCGCCCTTTACGGGCATCGGGCTGAGCGGCGAACCCTCGAAGCAGGATATTTATCAGGCAATCCACCACCAACTGGTTGCCAGCGCGCGTGCGGTAAAAGCCTGCCACGAGATTATCCCGGATGCTAAAATCGGCAACATGCTGCTGGGCGCGGTACGCTACCCCATGACCTGCCACCCGAAAGATGTACTGGAAGCACAGAACAAGAACCGTGAATGGCTGTTCTTCGGTGATGTTCAGGTTCGCGGCACCTATCCAGCTTGGATTCAGCGCTATTTCCGGGAAAATGACGTCGAACTCACCATTACCGCACAGGACAAAGACGATCTGAGTCACACCGTAGACTTTGTTTCATTCAGCTATTACATGAGCGGCTGTGCAACCTTCGAGCCGGAAAAATACCAGTCTTCACGCGGCAACATCATCCGCCTGATTCCCAACCCGCACCTTGAGGCGTCCGAATGGGGCTGGCAGATCGACCCCGAAGGCCTGCGTTTCCTGCTGAACGAACTGTATGACCGCTATCAGAAGCCACTGTTCATCGTGGAAAACGGATTAGGCGCGCGTGACGTGGTGGAAGAAGATGGCAGCATTCACGACAGCTACCGCATTGATTATCTGCGTCGCCATCTGATTCAGGTACGTGAAGCTATCGATGATGGCGTCGAATTGCTGGGCTACACCAGTTGGGGGCCAATCGATCTGGTCAGCGCAGGCACGGCGCAGATGTCAAAACGCTACGGCTTTATTCATGTCGATCGTGATGATGAAGGCAAAGGCACGCTGGAACGTCGGCGTAAAGACAGCTTCTACTGGTATCAAAGTGTAATTGGCAGCAACGGGGAATCGTTGTAGCTATCGAGAAAACCAGACGGCGCACAAACGCGTCGCCGTTTGGTTTATTGCGGTGGATTACTTATCCATCAGTTCTTTTAGCTGCGGCGCGCTCTTCTTCACGGCTTCATTCGAGGCTTTTACCTTCGCTTCTTTGCCAACCTGATCGGGGATAAATCCGGCAAGAATCTCCTCGTGGTTGTACCCTTTCAGCCATTCACGCGGGAACGGGGCTAGCTGCTCACCGGCACCTTCATGGCGATAAACCTGCCCTTGCCCAGTACGTTGGTTATACGGGATCACGTTTTTCCCCTGCCGATCGCCCAGCTCTTCATACAGCTTTTTGCGCAGCGCGATTTTGGTATTGACGATCTTCTCATCGGTAGAATCGATCAGGTTGTGCTTCTCTTCCCGATCGTTCTGCATGTCGTACAGTTCTTCTTTATCCCAGACGCCGTAGTATTGGATGTATTTGTATTCCGGCGTACGGATCGCAAACGTGGTTGGCGTCTGCGGAAAGCTGTATTCCCAGAAGTATTCATAGACGAAGTAATCTTTCCGCTTCGGCACGTTATAGCCGTCCAGCCCCAGTCGCCAAAAGCTCTGCCCATCGTAATGCTTCGGCGCGTCGACACCTGCGGCTTCAAGGATAGTTGGCGCAACATCGATGTTTCTGACAATGTCTTCCACTACCTTGTCTTTGGCGAAGCCCGGCCCGGAGGCGATCAATGGCACGCGAATCGATTCTTCATAAGCGTTACGCTTATCGATCAGCCCATGCTCGCCGAACATAAAGCCGTTATCCCCCATCACCATGATGATGGTGTTCTTATCCAGCCCCTGTTTTTGCAGCCAGTCACGCACGCGCCCTACACTGTCATCCACCGAGCGCAGCGTTTCATAGTAATCACGTTGATACTGCTGAAGATCCATATCCGTGTTATAGGGATAATCCACGCCGTGCCAGCTGTTACGTTGGTTCTTCACCCACATCGGCTTGCCAGCATAGTTCTCCGGCGTATCAGCATAGGTATCCGGTACGGGGAAGGTCACCTCTTTCATGCTGCCACGGTGGCGCTTGGCGGGCAGGAAGTCAGAGTGCACGCCTTTGTGCGACAGATACATCATGAACGGCTTTTTCTTATCGAGCGTGTTCAGCCAGTCTACGGCGTAGTCCGTCAGCTCATCGGTGATATACCCTTTTTGCGGCACCATCTTGCCATCGATATTGAGCATGGTCGGCTTGCCGTAGCTATCAATCGGATAATAGCTGCCTTGCCCCAGCAACCCGACCCAGCGATCGAAACCGGCGAAGCCTTTTGTGGCCGTTTTATCTGCGCCACCAAAGTGCCATTTGCCAAAGAAACCGGTTTGGTAGCCGTTGTCACGCAGCAGCTCAGGGAAGTAGTTCAAATGAGAGAGGTCGGACGGATTGTTATCCGACACCCCATGATTATGCACGTACATCCCCGTCAGAATACTGGCACGGCTGGGCGAGCACAGCGAGGTCGTCACGAACGCATTCTTAAAATACGTCCCCTCTTTGGCGATGCTATCCATATTTGGCGTGTGAATAGCTGAATTCAGGAAGCCGAACGCATCGTAACGCTGATCGTCAAGAATGATGTAAACCACGTTAGGTTGCTTTCCATCAGCCGACTGCACCGTCGCTGAAGGGGAAGCCGCCGCTGCGGTATGCGCCCCCGCCGCTTGCATACAGGCCAGCGTAATCGCAGCCAGGAGTCTGTTTCTTTTCATATCCGTTCCTTTTTTTTATGCCATCCCTCCCCAGAGCACATGGAGACTATTCGGCATCTGTTAATAGAACTCTGCTTTTATATTCCTTCTTATTTTTTTCATCGATTCCTGACGTCCCAGTTGAGAGAGCAGAGCATTCATACGAGGTAAAACATGGAATAGGTGGGTTTTAAATCCATCACAGAAATAATTTTTATTCGGCCGCCCATCGCTGGAAATATCAAACCGATGCTTCGGGCAACCGCCGTGGCAAACCGCTTTGACTTCACAGTTAAGGCAATCTTTACTGATGTTTTTTTGTTTGCTTTCACCAAAGGCGAGGTTTTGTGGCGAATTCACCAGCGCTACCAGATCGTCCTGATTAATATTGCCGAGCTTATTTTCGGGATAAACAAAATGATCGCAGGAATACACGTCACCATTTGCTTCAACAATCAGGTTGCCGCCACAGGTTTCATTAATGACGCAGGCACTAAGCTGTCCGGTCATTTTGGTCAGCGTTTGCTCGAAGTTCATGACAAACACATTGCCCAGATCGTGTTGAACCCAATAGTCAAAAATCGTATTCAGAAAGCGACCATAGGCTTTTGCGGGTACTGACCACTCCGTCACGCTGCACTGACCCGAAAAGTCCGGCTGAATCAGCACCAGTCCGTTGTCATCCGGTTGGGCGGCACGGCGCTCCACCAGCGGAATAAACTGCATATAGCGACTGCCAATACGTTTGAGAAACTGGTAAACATCCAGCGGACGTCGCACGTTTTCGGCATTCACCACCGTCAGCGTATTAAACTCGACCTTGTGACGCTTCAGTGCCTCCAGCCCTTTCATCACGTCATCAAAGGTGCTTTTCCCCGCCCGCGTGAGACGATGTGCATCATTGCTGATACGGTCACCGTCAATCGACAGCCCCACCAGAAACTGGTGTTCTTTTAAAAAACGCGCCCAGTCGTCATCAATGTTGGTGCCATTGGTCTGAAAGAAATTATTGATCTGCTTTGTGCCACGGTATTGGTTCTGCAACCGCACCGCTTCGCGGAAGAAATCGATGCCCAGTAGCGTCGGTTCACCGCCTTGCCATGGGAAATCGACGACAGGTGCATGCTGGCTGCTGATGTTCTTGCGTACATAGTTTTCCAGCGTATCGCCATCCATCTTCCAGCGGCTTTTCCGCTCGGGATAAAGGTGTTCCTTCTCAAGATAAAAACAATATGAGCAATCGATATTGCACACAGACCCTGAAGGCTTGGCCATCAACTGAAAATTAGCAATGGATTGACTCATTGGCACCTCGATTTACCTTACCGACAACACACTATTTCCGTCCCAGAGAAAGCGAACGGATTCCCTCATTTTCACGGTTGAATGGGCAACGTACCGACCGGGCTTTCCTGCCAGCCATAGCGAATCGCTTTGAATTGCAGCTGCGATGCGCTCTTCAGCGGCGTGATACTCCCCGTGTACAGTTCCCACTCTTTGCCATCCCAGCTATAGCCGATGGACGCATCCTGCGTGCGGTTAGCCAGATAAATTTTGTGGCTGAGCGCATCCCACTGCGCCACCGGCGTCAGCGTTGCACGCTGCTTGCCCTGCTCATCCAGCAAATCGGCAACCATCTGATCTTCCGCGATCAGATTCATATCGTTCGCACTATTTCGCCAGCGATCCATCTCCTCACGCATCCGCACCAGTACAGTGTGTTGGGCAGGATCGGCCGCCAAATTATGCAACTGCAAAGGATCGCGTTGCAGATCGTAAAGCTCTTCCGCCGGACGATCGGCAAACCAGCTTTGCTGATCCTCACTCAGTTGGTGCTGATCATGTGCCGCATTCAAATCTTTCATTGACCCGAGCGCGTTGCGGAAAGCGATACCGATGCCCCCCGGTGTAGTCGCCACATTGCGGACATACTGATAGTCACGGTCCCGAACAAAATAGGCGCGCATATCATATTCATCCATCCGCCCGCGCACGCCGTAGACAAACTGGCGCGGCGGCGCAAAATCCTGTGCCAGGCTGATGCCGCGCATATAATCAGGCTGTTTGATGTCGGCAAACCCCAGAATGGTCGGTGCCAGATCCTCAAACGATACCAGCCGTTCATTCTGGCTCCCCTCCGTCGACCAGCCTGCCGGACGATATTTCTCTGGAATATGAACGATCAGCGGGACATGCGTACCGGAGTCATAGCCCTCACGCTTATGACGCGGAATCCCATCACCGTTATCCGCCGTAAAAATCACGATGGTGTTATCCCACAGCCCGTCCTTTTTCAGCCCATCCAACAGCTTACCAACCTGCATATCCATAATATGAATATTGTCATAATGCTGTGCCAGTTCCTGCCGCGTTTGCGGCGTATCCCGCAGATAAGGTTCCAGTTTCAGGCTTTGTGGGTCCGTTGGCGTATAGCGGTATTGCTGGCGGAAGGTATCCCACTGCTTAACAAAGCGCGACTGACCCGCTGGGTGGTTTTCCGCCGTAAAGAGCGCTGACTCGTGCGTAATCTGGGGATTGAAATTCATGAAAAATGGCTTGCCCTTCAGATCGTAATTACGCCAGGCCAGTTGAATATGCAGATCGTCCATGCTGCTGTATTCCCCATGGCGCGTCCACAGGGTGAAAGGACCGACATCGGCATGCCCTTTGGTAAACTGGTAATCCGTCTTGGTGTCGTTATAGGTAAAATAACCGCTGCGGCGTAGCAGTTCGGGATAGCCTTTCACATAGGAAGGCGGCACTCCCAGATAGCCGCCTGCGGGTCGGGTCGCCGTGCGCATGTGCTGCAACCCAGTGGTATGTTGAAATACGCCAGTAATCAGCCCTGCTCGTGACGGCGCGGATACCCCCGCCATGGTGAAAGCTTGCGTAAAGACAACGGACTCTTTTGCCAGCGCATCCAGATTCGGCGTTCGCGCTTGTGTATCGCCGTATGCGCCTAGACGCGGGTTCATGTCCTCCGCGACAATCAGCACCACGTTCGGACGCGGGCTGGCGATCTGGGCGGAAAAATCGCTACTCATTGCCTGACCGGACAGCGAGAATGCGGCCAACATGGCCGCCACCAGAGGGGTTTTCTTCATCATTTATGTTTCCTCAGACGTCTTGATCCGCATGCCGCCACGCGTTATGTGGCGGCAATGCTCTATCATTCACAGCGCTAACAGCCCTTTCATAACGCCATCAATGAAATAGCCGCGCCTAAAAACGCTCTCACTTTTCTGAAGGGACAACTGTCACAATTGCACGTCGGTAAGATGTTAATGCTGGCGATCCGCTATCTGTTCCTTCCAGAATAATGTGGAACGGTGTCGGAACCTTAACGGCTGGCGCGACAAAGCGGGTTTCTCCCCCCTCAGGCTGAGATAGCGTGATACCTGGGCCAAAGTGCACGCCCATCGCCGTAGCGGTCGGCTCTTTATATTGCCACCAGCGATAGGTCACCGCGTGACCATCGACATCACCTGAACCTTGCGCCGATAGCGTGACCGACTCACCCGCTTTCACCTGCCAGGAAACGATCTCCGTTCCCGGCTTACCATTCAGCACCAGATGCGGGTTATGATTTGTTTTCTTCACATCCCCCGTCAACGTCCAGTCCATACGCGCAGCGAAGTCGTTCTGATACGCATCACGCCACCGCCAGATAGTCGCAGGTGCGGTGCGGTACTTCTTACCATCGATGCCAACAACCTCATCTGAAGTGCTGACACGCAAACCAAGTTCACTCCCTGGAGAAATCTCGCCATAACGTCCACCCCAACTGCCATATTCTGGATGCTCAGGATCGCCAAGACCCGTACGGAGCAAATATAAGAATGATGGAGAATCGCCTTCCATGGAGTACTCCAAAGGAGGATAGACTGCGCCCAACGGACCTTTGCGCCGTATGTTTTCTGCCAGCCACTCGTTATTCACCTTACTCATGTCACCACCAGCCGCGCGTGATGAAGACATGCCAACCCACGTAGAGAGAAAATACTCATTCCAGGCATGAATACTGGTGATATAACGCAATTGTGGGAAATTGCCTCGAATCCAGGCCCCCGTATTATCTTGATCGGAAATAGCATAAACACGGATTTTACTAATGAACGCATCGACCTCTTTCGGCGTTCTCTCTGCTTTCACATCATGCAGAGCCTGAGCTAAATCCACCCCACCACCCCATAGGGTGATCCACAATGGGCGATCGTCACGTTTATCAACCGCCTGAATAATCAATTTCGATGCGTCGGTGGATTTCCCTTCGCCAACATACGCCATCCCGAAGCCTGCCCGCCCACTGCGAACAACATCACGTAACGCTTTAGCGGAAGGATAACCTTGTGCATGCTTTTGCAGATTAGGCAGAACACGTTCATAAGCATCAATACGTTCATGGATCATGGGAGTATTGACCTTGTCGCGCAGCCAGGTTGAGGTTGTCGCCACAATCCCTTCAACATCAAACTCATTGCTATACAGTAAGAACCGGACCAGCGATTGTGAGTCATCCGGCTCATTACCTATGTCACTCAGAATCAAGATGCGTGTTTTCTCTGCACTGACGACGTTTTTCTGCTCAACGCGCTCTCCTGCCGTGGAAGAAGCCGCGGCAATCGCGAATACTGGAACACAAGTCGTTGCCAAACAAATGCTTAGCGAAATCGATTTAATACCTTTAGTCGATAAAAACATAGTTATTCCTCATCAGAAAACAACCTCAGCCTGGACACCAAAACTGATTTGATAATCTTTCTTATCATTAAAGCTGTGTTTATCTATTTCATTGTCCAGCGCTTTAAGATAACTGGTGTAGAAACGAATTTCTGGTCGAGATTTTAGAAGGCTGGTATCCACTTTGAGGATATGAGCCAGAGTTACCTTATAACCGGATTCATCATAGCTACTATTTTTATTGGTATTTTCCTGCACAAAATAACCAAGTTCTATCGCGGTCTGGTTCGTTCTGTCCCAAATATAGGAGGGACGGATCACCGCACGCATGGTCTCAAAATCCGTGTGCGCGCCATTATTGATCGAGTAAAGATTATTACCGCGGCCATAGACCAGAGAGTGCGCCATGATGACATTATCACGCAGGTATATCTCACCTTGGTTGATTAACCGCCAGCCAATGCCTTCACTGTGAATACCGTAATAAGCACTCTTATAGTCAAAATCGGGATTTGGGCCAGAAATATTCATAAACTGGCTAGCAAAAGAGTTATTAGCAACTTGCGCGGTTAATTCATTAAAACCGCCTAACACAGGGTGACGTAAAATGGCCTGACCTAACCAGGCGGATTTCACTTTATAGTCATTACCGGCAGATTGTGCCGCTTTTTGCTCATCAGTCTGGTTAGCAAAAGCATGTTTCGCCCCCAATTCAAGAGACAAATCTTTGCTCAATGGAATATCTTTATACCTAACTTCAGCAATATTCACATTAACTTGGGTGGTTTTATTACATGTTGCCGTTGTACAGGTCGTGCTGTAATTATCGATATCATTGCGCGTCAATGCCATGCTTAATGATCCAACAGGCATTTCCCAATTCTCAATTCCCAGACCTGCACCAGAAAGTGTCCGACTCCCTTTCCAATCCAGCATTTGGATTTCATATTGTGGCAGCGTGTGTTTACCGATCCAGAATGTCGCTTCTGGTGCAAATGGCAGGAAGCCCTTCGTTTCAACAAATAACTTGCTGAGTTTTCCCATTCCACCGCCAGCCATGCCTTTCTCAAAGGATTCATCACTCTGAGATAATCCTAAATCGCCTTCAAACTGTACGTTCGCCCAAATTGATTTATTGCCTTCCTGCCAGGCACGTTTTTTAAATGACAGGTTATACCAGCCGTCATATTCATTGCCTAAGCGCCCCAGCGAGCCTGCGGCCCAGGATTGAGGCCCACCATTAGTTGTTGATGCATAGCCAGTACGGAAATAACCCGAATATTTAAAGCCCGTGTCTTCCTGAACGTATTTGCTAATTTTTTTCAGTGCCGATTCTGATAATACCGGATCGCTCTCCACTGCCGTGGATTTGGCTTGTAATGCTGCCGCTGGTTGCGCCACGCTTTCATGCCCAGCAACCGGATTTACAGGGGAAGAACTAACTAATGAATTTTGTTTTTTTTCTTTATCTTCATAAGCCTGTAGCTTTTCCTGCGTCTGTTTTAATTGTGTTTCCAGCAATTCCATCCGTTGCTCAAGCGTTAATTTTTGTGCCATCGCATCCGGTGCCAGACCGTAACAAGATAACAACATTAACACAGCGGCTTTTTTTCTGAACGTCAGCATTTTATTTCTCATTTTTTTATTATTCATCATATTACCCCTCATTTTTCTTGACTGTTATCACAGAGTAAACATCACCGTGATATATCCCTGGTGTGGCGAAGTAGTCATTTTCTAACTTGTTATCCTTCAAGTAGTCTGTATGTTTTCCATTCCCCCATTTTTATTAGGCAAAAAAAAACCTATCCAGCCAGATGAAAAAACTCATCTAACAAGACAGGTTTCGCCTGAATTTAATCAGTTACGTCCTAATTAGAAATAAGTATAATTAGCTAAGATCATCATTTCAATTTTTACAATTTAGAAACGTGAGCAACATCACCTGAAAAATTCAGATCAATTTATTTAGGATGATGACTAAGACGATTAATGTGAATCGTTAAAAACATGATTTCATCTGTCGTTAATTTATATTCATAATGCTTCTCGACATAATAAAAAATGCGCATTGCACAAGCATAAGCCACTTGCATTAACTCTTTGATACCGTCATAAATGCTATCATCAGCATGGCTCACAGGTGTTCGATTGAATAAACGCAATGAAAAAAACTTTAAATGCGTGATAAAACGCTGATAATCAATCGCATTTTCATCATAGTTAATATTAAGGTCATATTTTACAATCGTCAAAATATCCTTAATAAGGGTAGCACTTTGCATCGTGCTTTCCATATTGCTATTGTTTGCTGCATTCGCCAAATGGAAAGCAATAAAACCTGCTTCATCTTCTGGCAAACGCACTTGCAATTTTTCTTCAATAATATCAAGCGCTCTTAATCCGACTGAAAACTCTCGCGGATAGAAAAGCTTAACTTCCCAGAGTAACTGGTTATTTATTTTGATCCCTTCATTATGACGTTTTACCGAAAAATTAATATGATCATTCAATGCCAAAAACAGCGTGTCCTGTAATTTGATATCTAGCACTTCCCGCGCAAGCATAATAATTTTCTCGGTAATACTCAGATAAACAGGCGGAATATCAGCCAGTATTTCAGCGAAGAACGCATTCAGCCCATTACTGGTTTTGAGAAATCGACTGTCTATTCGATCTTCATTTACGCTGTCACCATCCTTTTTGCCAAATCCAATACCCCGCCCCAGTGCGACGCATTCTTCCCCCTTATCAGTCACTGCCAATACCGCATTATTGCTTAATATTCTTATTATTTTCATCACTACGCCCGTATGGTTGTGCCGCCAAGGGAATGGCCAATCCGCCATTCCCTTGTTCGTTGACTGCCGCCCTCCCTGCGTATTGATACCCGATGACAGCCTCCACACTTTGTCGCCTGTCATTCGTCATGCCATTCGCGTGTTAAGCCAGCGCGATGATCGTGTCGCCAGCCTGCGGGTGACGAACAGAACTCAGGCCAAATACGCGATAGTCTTCAGGATTTGTTACCACCATCGGCGTCACGATGTCATAACCCGCTTTCTTGATCGCTTCCAGATCGAATTCCAGCAGCAGTTGGCCTTTCTTCACTTCATCACCTTCTTCAACACGCATTTGATAGTGCTGCCCTTCCAGTTGAACCGTATTGATACCCACATGGATCAGGATTTCCGCACCATTTTGCGAGCGAATGCCGACGGCGTGGCCACTGGCAAACGTGCTGGCAACCACGCCATCTACCGGTGAATAAATGCAACCTTCATTCGGCACAATGGCAACGCCTTGTCCAACCACACCAGAAGAGAACACCTTGTCATTTACCTCTTCCAATGGGATGAGTTCACCTTTTGCGGGCGAGCCCAGCTGTTCTGCCGTGGCAGGCGCCTCTGCCAACGGTATTGTCGATGGCATCACGTTCGCGCCAGCAGCCGGGGCTGTCGATGCACTGGATGTAGTGGATGCTGTCGTTGAAGTGGAAGGCGCTGCCGGCGCAGTGGCTGGTGCTGGCACTTTCCCGGCTGGCGGGATTGGATCATCAAACCCAACCACAATAGTCAGCACAAAACTTGCGACAAATGCGATAGCACAGCCAATGAGGAAGCCAACGAAGCCTTCACCATAGAAAATCGGCAGTGTCAGCAACCCGGGCATCCCCATGGAAATCGCCGAGCTTTTCGCATAGCCTGCGATAGCCCCGCCCATTGCCGCGGCGATCACTGCACAGATAAACGGTTTTTTCAGCTTCAGCGTTACGCCGTAGACACCGGGTTCTGTGATACCAAACAGTGACGCAATGAACGAACTCCCCGCCAACGCTTTGAGTTTCTTATCTTTGGTTCGCACCATCACGCCCAATAACGCACCGGATTGAGCAAAGACAGACGGGCTAGATGCCGCTTTCAGGTAACTGTGCCCCATAACGGAAATATCATTGATAAAGACGGTCACGAAACCCCAGTGAATACCGAAAATCACTAAGATCTGCCATGAAGCCGCAATCAACGCACCAGCGATGATCGGGTTAAAGCTATAGATGCTAACAAACAGTGAAGCGACGAGTTTACTGGCCGTGATACCGATCGGGCCAATGGTCATCAGCGTTAACGGCACCATCAGCGTTAATAGGAAGAACGGCGTTAAAATGTTACGCACGCTTTCGTGAATATGACGATTCAGGAAACGTTCGAGATAGGACATCAACCATATGCTGAAAATAATCGGGAGTACCGAGGAGGTGTATTTCATCATCACGACCGGCAACCCTAAGAATGTTACAGGCTGGCCCGCCTCAAACAGCCCTTGTATTGAGGGATAAACCAGCGCGCCCGCAATCGATACTGCCACGAA
This sequence comes from Pectobacterium punjabense, assembly GCF_012427845.1. Lineage (NCBI taxonomy): Bacteria > Pseudomonadati > Pseudomonadota > Gammaproteobacteria > Enterobacterales > Pectobacteriaceae > Pectobacterium > Pectobacterium punjabense. Next base: position 712,910 of record NZ_CP038498.1, on the reverse strand, counting down.
AATATTGGTGTCAAACTTACGTGCGGACGTAATAGCCAACAGCATAGGCAGGAAGTAGAACAAGCTGTCAGAGGCCGCATGCAGTATCACATAAGTACTTTCTTTTGGACCTAACCACCCACAGGCAATAACAATCGCCAGCGCACCTTTCAATACACCCGCTGCCGCCATTGCTCCTAGCAGCGGGGTGAAAATACCCGCGACCAGATCAATCAATCGTCCCATCATAGAAACCGATTTTTCATTTTCTACTGGCTTCTGTTTATTCGTGCCATCTTCCAGTAAACCAGAGATGGAACCAAAGGCGCGGTACACTTCCGGCACTCGATTCCCAATAACGACCTGCAACTGCCCTGAAGCGTTCAGAACCGTAATGACACCGTCCTCTGCCTCCAGTGCTTCTATGTCCACTTTGCTGTGATCAACGATCTTAAAGCGCAAGCGTGTTGCACAATGAACCAGAGTGGAGACATTCGCCTCTCCCCCGACCAACCTCAAAATATTTTCAGCTAGCACTTTGCTATTCATAATGACTTCCCGTTTCGTCAATGGCTGCAACTGCCCAATACACGTCATCCCGCTTGTTATCCGCTGGCCAGCTGGAAAATAAGCAAAAAAAAACCTGGATAAAAACGCGTGCTATACGCGGCTTTATCCAGGTCTCGCCCAGAATATTCTGGTGACGTCCTTTGCCTGCTTTCTAACAAGTTAATGCTAAGAAAGCTATCTCTCCGTTTTATTCTGTGAAAACTGTCACTAAATTTCGTCTAATTAGCTAAAAACCTCTCAGGCTCTGCTCAAAAATTAGCAGATGGATAGCGCTACCGATCTGGCAACTCGACACATCGGTAGCGTGGTTCGGACACGAATGGATAGTGCCTGATTAAGGCTTGCCTTGCTTCTTCAGCCAGGCTTCCATTTGGTCGATCTCCGGCTGCTGGGCTTTGATAATCGCTTCCGCCAGCTTGCGCAATTCCGGGTCTTTACCGTATTGCAGCTCCGTTTTTGCCATATCAATCGCGCCGCGGTGGTGCGCAATCATCCCCTTAGCAAAGGCAATATCAGGATCGCTGGACTGCATGCCTTCCATCATCTCAGTATGCATCGCATCCATCCCTTTCGCATACGCCTGCTGGGAGGACGACACATTGTTCGTTGCACCATGGCCGCTATGGGCGCTGTCGGCCGCCAGCGAGAAAAACGGAACCAGCAAGGTCGCCGTTAATAAAAAATGGACACGCTTCATCACCACCTCTCAATCAGTCACAGTACTTTTTTGAGGGTAGACGTTCCTGTAAGGGGAAGGTCAAGAAAAGATTCAGACTCCCTCGGCCAGGCGTATGCAAACGCGGTTACGTCCCTGCGCCTTCGCCTTATACAACTGCTCGTCTGCCAGACCGATCAGATCGTAAATATTGCCGCCTTCATACTGGGAAAAAATGGCAACGCCAATGCTGGTCGTAAAATGGATTGCCCGGCCATCGGACAGCGTAAGCGGAGTTAATTCCGTAAGACGCCGTAGCACTTCGGCCATGGCCTCAGACTGCTCAACCGTGAGATCATAAGCCGCAATCACAAACTCTTCTCCGCCCCAGCGGCAAAGAATGTCGCTCGGGCGAATATTTGCGCTCAGCATACGGGCAAAGCTGGCGATCAATTCATCACCGCTGGCGTGCCCATAGGTATCGTTGACCTGCTTAAAATAATCGATATCCAGAAATAGCAGCGTTAATTGGCGCTTTTTCTTATTCATCAACATACCCTGCCTTCCGTTCAGCATGCTGAGGAAAGCGCGGCGATTGAAGGTATTGGTCAGCGCATCCTTCAGGCTATTGCTTTCGATGATTTTAATCAGTCGCCGGTTCATCGAGACAAAATGAGAGACGCTTAACATCGCCATAATTAACATCGCAATATTCAGCCGCGCCGTGGTGAGAAACGAATTAATGTACGCTTCAGAGTTTGAATTAATGAGGATACCGACTTGATTAATATAGAGATAATTTAGTATTACCCCCGTTATCGCACAGAGTAACGACATCACCGGGAAAGAGTAGTTGAACGCACACAGCGTGAGCGGAATAACGGACAGCGTAATCAGGCTGGCATCCAAAAAAAATAGGCTAACCAAGAGGAAAATAATAAAGACCAGGAAAGGAAAAACATTGTCTCTGACGTGCTTAGGACATAGCGGAATATTCCGCAGCACCCGCAGAATGTCTTTACCCCGCAGGAAAAAGAACGCGAGGATAATGCCGGTGCCCAGTTGCTCACTGAACCAGTCCATAAACTCGTCATAGCGGTTGCCCGTATCGTAGACATAGGCGTAAAAGCCATATGCCACACCGGATGAGAAGGCGCCTAAAAACGTCGAAGCGAAAATAATATAGACGTAATATTTGCTGAATTTTTCAAATGTGGACCACTTTCCGGTAAACCGACACATCAGGCAAAAGGCGCACCAGGCCGTCACGACAAAAACCATATTACACAAGCACAATAGCACCTTGGTTTTTAACGGTGAGTTATTGTCCATCAGTAACGCCGCTAACAGCATCGCTGCATAACTCACTAAAAACCCCATGCAGATAGAGAGCGTTTTAGCTTTTATCGTCCCTTTTCTGACCCTGAAGCTAACCATGAGACAAAAAACTAAAATATTCGCGGGCCAAAACAGCGATAACTCATCCAGCACGCGAAATCGAAATCCCATACAGCTCACGATTAGGGTGGTCAGAAATAAAAACGGCATGAACTTTTTAGTTTTCAACATCAAATCGTTATTCATCTGCCCTTTGCCGCCCGCTACCCAATAAGTCCACCCGCTTCATCTACGGGAGAATAGCATTAATCATTTCCCTACTCAGCACGATGCTTAAGGGAAAAAATAAAAAAACCACCGGGCTGATGTACTGCTTGTTGGCAGCCCATCAGTCCGGTGGTCTTGGCTCATTTATTTCAGGTCTAGCGCGGACTCATGAATAATGAGGTTGCTGACAAAGTCCGCAGAGCGGGGGTAACGGATAGATCGTAAAGACGCTGTAAACACGTCCTTGTGCGCTCGGCTTGCGCCATCCATGGCGCAAACGCTTTACTCTTCTATTCCGTTACGCCCGTTTTCATTCGGCAAATAGCTTTGTCAACGGTCTGATAAATAATGCGTTATTCCGCAGGCGTTGGCTTGCCATCAGGTTTTTGCGGTTGAGTCAGTCGCTTTTCAAAGCTGTCGTTGTACTGTTTCTTCTGCTCTGGCGTCAGAACGTTGTAAATTTTGTTTTTGGTTTCCAGTCCATTAAGCATTCTGGCCTTGTGTGCGGCGTCAGCTTTATCCAATTGCGCCTGCGCTTTTGCGGCATCAAAAGTCTCTGATGCGACCAGGCTATGCATCTCACGACGATCGTCCTGCATCGCTTTATGCATTTTCTCGCGTGAATCTTTCATGATGTCTTTAATTTGCTGCTTCTGCGCTTCCGTTAAATTCAGCTCCTTAAACATCGCATCCGGCCCCATCATGCCACGGTGCTCACGACCCTCTTTCATCATCATCTTGTGTTCTGATGCCGGGCCTTTCGGTGCGTCATTAGCATGCGCGAGGCCTGCCGCGCCCAATGCCAAAGAAGAAGCAACCAGCATTGCAGTGAGTTTACGCATATTCTATTCCTCTCTCTGAATTAACTTATCGACGGCGAGTGCCGTGCTACGAGAGAAAGTATAGGCTCGACACCTTCAGTTAATTAGAACAAGGGTAAATCTCTGCAAGTGTCAGCTCCACATTTGCGGCAATTGTGGAGAATGAGGAGGAATTGTGTAAGAAAGCGGAAGCATTGCGTTAATCAAACCTTGTGTTAATAAAACCTGTGTTAACACCGCGACACGGCTTTGCTACTCTACCCTTGATGCTTTTTTACAGCACCACGGGTAATCGCTGAAAAATACCAGCCGTGAAATTATCGCAGCGAGCGCCTAAAGGCAGTGGCCTCTTGTGCCAACACATCAAGATGGGCATGAATGACTTTCATTTTCTGAATCAGCGGATTTCGCTCCGGTGAGCTATCCATCGAGCTCAACTGCGCAGAGAGCCTTTCAATCTGCGTGCAAAGGTAAGCGTCACGCTCTCTCGCCTGAAGCAGTTGCTGATGAAGGGAGTGATGTTCCTGTCGCCACGTCTGCTGCTGACGCTGAACGCTTTGCTCTAACGCCCGAAGCGCGCTATCCAGCCGATATTCCAACTCTTCCACCCGCATAACGATACCTTTGCCCAATAAACCCGCGGATTATAATGTCACACGCCCCTGACAACAAACACTCCGGCACGCGATCCCTTGCTGACTCGCGCTTCTCCCTACGATTAGCAATGACTTCACTCACAATAAACAAACATAAATTTCACAACTCACTCAATTACCGCTAGATTGAACATCATGACTCATCAGACCAGTTAACTTCACCGGAGAGTGCAATGACTGCCTACCCCATGCTGCTTACTCCACTCGATCTTGGCTTCACCACGTTAAAGAACCGCGTAGTCATGGGTTCGATGCATACGGGTTTGGAAGAACACCCGGACGGCGCAGAAAGGCTGGCAGCATTTTATCGTGAGCGGGCGCTGGGCGGCGTAGGTTTGATTGTTACAGGCGGTATTGCGCCAAACGCAAAAGGAGCCGTCGCCAAAGGAGGCGCGACCCTACATGACGAGACACAGGTGGCGCATCACCAGATACTCACGCAGGCGGTACACGAGGCAGGCGGAAAAATTGCGCTGCAAATTCTCCACGCGGGGCGCTACAGCTATCAGCCCGATCCGGTCGCGCCCTCCGCCATTCAGGCTCCGATTAACCGCTTTGCGCCACGGGCAATGAGCACGCAGGATATTATGCAAACCATCAACGACTTTGCTCATTGCGCCGTGCTGGCGCAGCAGGCAGGTTACGATGGCGTGGAAATCATGGGCTCGGAAGGCTATCTGATTAATCAGTTTCTGGTGGCACACACGAATCATCGTGACGATGAATGGGGCGGTGATTTTCAACGCCGCTGCCGTTTTGCACTTGAGATTGTCCGCGCCGTGCGGGAGCAAACAGGGCCTGACTTCATCCTGATTTACCGTTTATCCATGCTCGACCTGATAGAAGAAGGCTCAAGCTGGCAGGAAATTGTGCAACTGGCGCAGGCCATTGAGCAGGCGGGCGCCACTCTCATCAATACCGGCATTGGCTGGCATGAAGCGCGTATTCCCACTATTGCTACACTGGTGCCGCGCGGTGCCTTCGGCTGGGTGACAAAGAAGTTGATGGGGAAAGTCCGCATCCCGCTGATTACCACCAACCGCATCAACGATCCCAGCGTAGCGGAACAACTGCTGGCCGAGGGCTGTGCTGACATGGTATCAATGGCGCGCCCTTTTCTCGCCGATGCTGAACTGGTGGCAAAAGCGCAGTCGGGGCGTGCTGATGAAATCAATACCTGCATCGGCTGCAATCAGGCCTGCCTCGATCAGATTTTCGCTGGTAAGGTCACTTCTTGTCTGGTCAACCCACGCGCCTGTCACGAAACTGAACTACCTATCCAGCTTGCGCGGGTCAGTAAACGCTTTGCAGTGGTCGGCGCAGGGCCTGCTGGCATGGCCTTTGCCGTCAACGCCGCCGCACGCGGCCATCAGGTCACACTGTTTGAAGCGTCTTCCTATATTGGCGGACAGTTCAATATTGCCAAACAGATCCCTGGTAAAGCGGAATTTTATGAAACGCTGCGCTACTACCGTCGCCAGTTAGAACTGCACGGCGTCACGCTGCGCCTGAGCACGCAGGCAACGGCGACGGATTTGCTCGGTTTTGATGATGTGATCCTGGCATCTGGCATTGTGCCGCGTATCCCCGCGATTGCAGGCATCGATCACCCCAATGTGCTGAGTTATCTGGACGTACTGCGCGATAAAAAACCCGTCGGTAAGCGAGTGGCCATTATCGGTGCAGGCGGCATCGGTTTTGATACTGCACACTACCTTTTAACTGAAAAGCGCCTTCCCAGTAGCCATCATCACCTTAATTCCCCTTCTTCTCAGCCTGAATACAATGATTTTTATGCGGAATGGGGTATCGATAAACAGCTACAACACCGGGGCGGCCTGCTGCCCCATCAATCTGGCGAGCTTCCCCACCTGCGGGACATTACCTTATTACAGCGGAAGGCAGGCAAACCCGGCGAAAATCTGGGCAAAACGACAGGTTGGATACACCGCACTACCCTGCTGCGCCACGGCGTGACGATGCTGGGCGGCGTGGAATATCACCGTATTGATGATGAAGGGCTGCATATTACCCATGACCAGCAAATGCGCTGCCTGCCAGTGGATAACATCATTATTTGTGCTGGTCAGGAGCCCAACCGAAAACTGTATGACCCCTTGCAGGCTGCCGGGTGCCATGTTCATCTGATTGGCGGTGCTGATGTGGCACAGGAATTAGACGCTCGCCGGGCAATCGATCAGGCTACCCGGCTGGCGTTAACGCTATAATTTAGGCAAGGTGGCTTAGCGGGACGAGCCCGTTTTAACCGCACGCAGCACGGCAAACTTGGTGTTGCTGGCAATGGTTTCACAGTTACCGAACAGGCGCTTCAGCTTGTGGAAGTAATCCAGATGGCGATTGCCCACAATACGTAGTTCACCACCAACCTGAAGGCAACGACGGGCATCCATAAACATCTGCCAAGCGATTTCGTCCGTCACCGCCTGCTGCTGGTGGAACGGCGGGTTACACAGCACCGCCTGCAACGTATCGCGCCTAACGCGGGACAATCCGTTGTTCACCGTGAAGCTACAGCGCTCGATATCCTGCGGACAGTTAACCTCAACGTTCATCTGGCTTGAGGCCACCGCCATGTAGGATTCGTCAAAGAATCCGACGGTAGCCTCCGGGTTGGCTTTCAGCGCGGCCAGCCCAATGACACCGTTGCCACAGCCGAGATCGACGATCTTGCCATCTATCTGTTCCGGCAAATGCTGCATAAAGAAACGTGCGCCGATATCCAACCCATTACGAGAATACACGTTAGCGTGGTTTTGAATACGATAGCCGTAACCATCCAGCTCCCACTCAGTAGTAAGTGACTGCTCACTGACTTTTAGTTCCGCCCACTCACAGTGAACCAGACGTGCCTTTTTCCAGGCCAGCGAGGTTTTCGTCGGCCCCATCACACGCTCAAACAATTGCAGCGTAGAGGTATGAATATCCCGCGCCTTCGCCCCGGCAATAATACGCGTTTGCGGCGTGACGACCTTACGCAACATTCTCAACTGGTGTTCCAGCAGCGCGATCGTTTTGGGTATCTTCATCACCACCAGCGCAGGCGCATCGGGTAGCTCCGCCATGCTATCCAACAGCGTTACCGCATCGGCATCATAACCGTTCAGTTCCAGATTATGTCGCGTCGCCAGTTGGCTGAGATAAGAGTCACTGATACTGACAGGTGATTGCGCCTGCAAGCCGCAGGCCAGCGCACCAAACGTATCATTGAAAATCAGGCGCGGCCCCGGCGCGATCTCCATGCTGGCCAGCTCACGCAGCAGATATTCATCTGCGGCATCCCACGCCTGTAGCGCCGAGTTTTCAGCGACCTGAGGGTAACGCACCAACGTCAGGTTGCACGTTTCCAATTCGAGTTGGCTCATTAGCCTCTCCTACATCATAAAATTTGCGCTGTTTATCCCTTAAAATAGCCCATCAGTAAATGCTTTTCTCTGCCAGAAAAGGAAATGATTGACGTTGCCTTGTCATTTCACCGTGATAATCTGCCTATTCATCACCGATGCCTCAGGATACCAAACATTTATGATTCGCTTCGCTATTGTAGGAACCAGTTGGATCACCCGTCAGTTTGTTGATGCCGCCCATGAAACCGGCAAACTGAAGCTTACCGCCATCTATTCACGCACGGCAGAAAAAGCGCAGCCGTTTCAAGCTGATTATATGGTGGATACGCGCTTTGATTCACTGGACGCCATGGCGAAATCCGATCTTATCGACGCCGTGTATCTGGCAAGCCCTAACTCACTGCATTGCGAGCAGGCTCTGCTCTTCCTGAGCCACGGCAAGCATGTCATCTGTGAAAAACCGCTGGCTTCCAACCGCTATGAAGTCGAACAGATGATCGCCTGTGCCAGAGAAAATCAGGTCGTGCTCTTTGAAGCGTTCAAAACCGCCAGCCTGCCCAATTTTAGCGTGATCCAGCAGGCGCTGCCAAAAGTCGGCCGGCTGCGTAAAGTGGTGCTGAATTACTGCCAGTATTCCTCACGCTACCCGCGCTATCTGGCAGGCGAGAACCCAAATACGTTCAATCCGGCGTTTTCCAACGGTTCCATTATGGATATCGGCTACTACTGTCTGGCCTTCGCCGTGGCACTGTGGGGAGAACCGTGTACCACGCAGGCCAGCGCAACATTGTTGGAAAGCGGCGTGGATGCACATGGCAGCATTACCCTGAATTACGGCGACTTCGATGTAACCATCATTCATTCCAAAGTCAGCCACTCCGCCATCCCCAGTGAAATTCAGGGGGAAGACGGCTCGCTGGTGATTGAAAAAGTTTCCGAATGCCATAACGTGAAATTCATCCCGCGTGAAGGCAAGCAGTTGGATCTCAGCCAGCCGCAGCATATCAACAGCATGCTGTACGAAGCCGACATCTTTGCCGCGTTGGTGAACGACGGCGATATTAACCATGCGGAATTGGCGCGCTCACGTACCGTCGCTGGGCTGCTGACAGAAATTCGCCGCCAAACAGGTGTCGTATTTCCAGCCGATGCCGCAGCGCCGGGAAGTGCAGAGTAAGATGGTGATAATTATTTGACCAAGATCATCTTTTCACCTATCTTCTGTCAGGCAAAGGGGAGTAACTTTTCCGCCAGCTAATCGTCATTACGATGCGTTCCGCATCCGGTTACTGGGCAACCTTGATGAAAAGCTTGATTCTTGATGAAACAGCTTCATTAATGTTGTAAGTGAGACCTTGCCGGAAGGCGAGGTGCATTTGCAGCTTTAATTATGAGCGGCCAGCGTCCTTCCGATGTTGGCCGTTTTTGTTTCTATACCCCAAATAATTCGAGTTGCAGGAAGGCGGCGACACAGTGAATCCCCAGGAGCTTACATCAGTAAGTGACTGGGGTGAGCGAGGAAAGCCAACGTACATGCAGCTTGAAGTATGACGGGGATATTTAAGGATCTTGCTATGCACACCATTGGCACTCCGTGGTTATGGGGCAGCTTCGCTGCCATTGTTATTGTGATGCTGGCCATTGACCTGCTCTACCAAGGGCGCAAAGGGTCAACGGTCATGACGTTTAAACAGGCTGCCGTCTGGTCTATCATCTGGGTCACACTCTCTCTACTGTTCAATGCCGGTTTCTGGTGGTATCTGGACGGCACATTGGGTCGCGACGTTGCCAACGCCCAGTCGTTGGCATTCTTGACTGGTTATTTGATTGAGAAAGCCCTCGCCGTTGATAACGTCTTCGTCTGGTTGATGCTCTTCGGCTACTTCGCTGTTCCGCCACAATATCAACGTCGCGTGCTGATTTATGGCGTGCTGGGTGCCATCGTTCTCAGAACGCTGATGGTGTTTGGCGGCAGTTGGCTGGTCACACAGTTCCAGTGGCTACTCTATGTGTTTGGCGCATTTCTGCTGTTCACCGGCATTAAAATGGCGCTGGCTAAAGACGGGGATGGCGCGATCGGTGACAAGCCGCTGGTGCGCTGGCTGCGTAGCCATCTGCGTATGACGGACAGCATCGAGAATGAACGATTCTTCGTACGCCGTAACGGCCTGCTGTACGCCACGCCGCTGTTTCTGGTACTGATTATGGTTGAAATCAGTGACGTGATTTTCGCCGTCGACAGCATCCCAGCGATTTTCGCCGTCACGACCGATCCCTTCATTGTCCTAACGTCTAACCTGTTCGCTATTCTGGGCCTGCGTGCCATGTACTTCCTGCTAGCTGGCGTGGCTGAACGCTTCTCGCTGCTGAAATATGGTCTGGCCGTCATCCTGATTTTCATCGGTATCAAGATGCTGCTCATCGATATCTTCCATATTCCGGTGGCCGTTTCTCTGGGCGTCGTCGCGAGTATTCTGATCATTACGATGCTGATCAACGTCTGGGTGAACAAACGCGCCGAGCGTTAATGCTTATCCCTCCATAGGGTGACGGACAAGGACGTCCGTCATAAAAAAACGTCAGGAACGTTTTTCAACGTTGCGCAGCAACGGCCCGTAGGGTGATGGATGTTCGTCATAAAAAAACGCCGGGAGCGTTTTTCAACGTTGCGCAGCAACGGCCCGCAGGGTGACGGACAAGGACGTCCGTCATAAAAAACCACATCATTGCTTTTCTCAAGAACAAATTTTCATATACTGATACGCGCAAACACATATCGTTACGGAAAGAAAAAGTCACCCGACACACGTCAGAGGTGCCAACTCCGTACAAACAACCACTTAGCGGAACGGTTATCCCGTCAAAATTATGGCAACTCAACACTCTCGTTTTTTGCAGTACGTTACCCACGGCAGCCTGGTTAAACAGATTCTTCTGGGGCTTGCGGCTGGTATTATTCTGGCTTCGCTGTCTACGCAGGCTGCACTGGCGGCTGGCTTATTGGGAACGCTGTTCGTCGGCGCATTGAAAGCCGTCGCCCCCATTCTGGTTTTGATGCTGGTAATGGCATCGGTTGCCAATCATCAGCAAGGGCAGAAAACCAATATTCGCCCGATCCTGTTTCTGTACCTCATCGGTACCTTCTCTGCGGCGCTGATTGCCGTTGTACTCAGTGTCCTCTTCCCTTCCACGCTGGCGCTCAACGCGCAGGCCGCCGACATCACGCCACCATCGGGTATTGTCGAAGTATTAAAAGGCCTGTTGATGAGTATTGTCGCTAACCCGATTCACGCTCTGCTCAATGCCAACTACATCGGTATTCTGGTGTGGGCTGTAGGTCTGGGATTAGCTTTCCGTCATGGATCAGCTTCCACAAAGAACCTGATCAGCGATGCATCTCACGCAGTAACGGCTATCGTGCGTGTCGTGATTCGTTTCGCACCGCTGGGGATTTTCGGTCTGGTCGCCTCAACGCTGGCAGAAACCGGCTTCGGCGCACTGTGGGGCTACGCTCATCTGCTAATGGTACTGCTCGGCGGCATGCTGCTGGTGGCATTCGTCGTTAACCCGCTGATCGTCTACTGGAAGATTCGCCGCAACCCTTATCCGCTGGTGCTACGCTGCCTGCGTGAGAGCGGCGTGACAGCCTTCTTTACCCGTAGCTCTGCCGCCAACATTCCGGTGAATATGGAACTGTGCCGCAAGCTGAATCTTAATGAAGATAGCTATTCAGTGGCTATACCGTTGGGCGCTACCATCAATATGGCGGGCGCAGCAATTACCATTACGGTACTGGCGCTGGCGGCCGTTCATACACTAGGGATTGAAGTTGATATCGCTACCGCATTATTACTGAGCGTGGTGGCAGCTATCTGTGCCTGTGGTGCATCAGGTGTGGCGGGTGGTTCACTGTTACTGATTCCACTGGCGTGCAGCATGTTCGGTATTTCCAACGATATCGCCATGCAGGTGGTCGCGGTTGGCTTCATCATCGGCGTATTGCAGGACTCCGCAGAAACGGCACTAAACTCATCAACGGACGTGATTTTTACCGCCGCCGTGTGTCAGGCAGAAGATGCCAAACTAGCGGAAAAAGAGCGTTTGAATCTGCTGTAACGGATTAGGGATTGATTATCCTCTTTCCTATAACGCCGTTCGCGTCAAAACGAACGGCGTTAGATTACGAGAAATACCTGAAGTTACGCTTTATTCTCTACGCTGAAAGGATCGATGCCGCGCTGCTGCATACGCCAGAAGCGGATGATGTTAAAGCCGTTCATCAGCAGGAAGCTGCCTTCGATCAGCGATCCACCAATCGAGCCCAGCCAGATATTATGCACAACCCAACCAGCGGTTGAGCACCACATCACGCAGCGCGTCGTTAACCCAGAGGTGCGGAACAGCGCCCAGGTACTGGCGACCGTCCCTGCTATCGGCAGCAGTTCCATCGCATGGTGCATACCCGACAAACCAAATCCGAGCGTTAATGCAATAAAGACAAACATCACAATGATGTTATGTGTTTTGAGTGAGATTAGCGTACGTGCCGAGTTCAACAAGGCGCTGGCACCTGCCGCATTTGCCCCCATCAAGAAGAAATGTAGGCCAATCACCGCGCTGTATGCCGAGAGCTGTATTTTAAATTTTTTATCGTTACGGTTGAAAAACATGGTGATACCGACCAGAAAAGCCAATACACCAACAGACTGGGCAACCCAATAGTGTGTCATGATCCCTGCCTCTAAAAAGTTGTGGCGAAAAAAAACGGCGCCATTATAAAAATGAAACGCCGTTTTATTTTAATTGGAATGCATGAAATTTACAACGTCACACCGCTCTTAAATATGGCTAATTCGCGGAAGTCGTTCACTTCATTCTTCGTACGCTTACCGTCAGCAATCTCGACAATCAGCTCGACGAACTGGCTCAGCAGTTCATCCATCGGCATGTCGTGGATCAGACGACCCGCATCGAAATCAATCCAGTGCGGTTTCTTTTTCGCCAGCTCACTATTGGTTGCCAGTTTTACGGTAGGAACAAATCCGCCGTAAGGGGTGCCACGTCCGGTACTGAACAGCACCATATGACAACCCGCTCCCGCCAGTGCGCTGGTTGCTACCGCATCATTTCCCGGTGCGCTAAGCAGGTTGAGCCCCGGAGTATGTAAGCGCTCACCATATTTCAGCACGTCCACCACTTTGCTCTGTCCGGCTTTTTGCGTACAGCCCAGTGATTTCTCTTCCAGCGTCGTGATCCCACCCGCTTTGTTCCCCGGCGATGGGTTCTCGTAAATCGGCTGGTTGTGCGCAATGAAGTACTGTTTGAAGTCATTCACCATGTGCACCGTTTTCTCAAACGTGGCTTCATCACGGCAACGGCTCATCAGAATACGTTCCGCACCGAACATCTCCGGCACTTCGGTCAGCACGGTGGTGCCGCCGTTGGCAATCAGATAGTCGGAGAAACGGCCTAGCAGTGGGTTGGCCGTAATACCAGACAATCCATCGGAGCCACCACATTCCAGACCAAACTTCAGTTCACTCAGCTTGCCTGGCTCACGCTTGTCATGGCGCATTGCTTCATACAGCGTGTGCAGACGCTCCAGACCCGCTTCAACTTCATCGTCCTGCTGCTGGCAGACCATGAACGTGACACGATCAGAATCAAAGCCGCCCAGCGTGCTGCGGAATGCGTCAACCTGGTTGTTCTCACAGCCCAGACCGATCACCAACACCGCGCCCGCATTCGGGTGACGCACCATGTTTTGCAGCATCGTGCGGGTGTTCTCATGATCCTGACCCAGCTGTGAACAGCCGAAGGTATGGCTGAACAGGTAAACGCCGTCGATACCTTCCGCATCGTTGGTTTCTTTCAGGAAACGCTGCTGAATCTGACGAGCAATACCATTTACACAGCCGACGGTTGGCAGAATCCATAACTCATTACGGATACCGACATCGCCATTTTTGCGGCGGTAAAGCTGCACCTCTCGGTCGCCCATCTGTGCAGGCAGTTCGAGAAACTCAGGTTGGTACTGGTATTCATCCAAATCGCTCAGATTAGTCTTCGCATTCTGGGAGTGAATATGTTCTCCGGGAGCAATGGAAACCAGCGCATGGCCGATCGGCAGGCCATACTTGGTAATCATTTCTCCCGGTGCGATGGTTTCCAGCGCGAACTTATGCCCGCGCACGACAGGTTGCTGAAGTGTCACCGTATAGCTATCCACCGACACCGTTTCACCTTGCTCCACATCACGCAAGGCGACAGCCACATTGTCCAGAGAATGAATTTTTATAATACTTTGCATGGATAACCCTTCTTGCTGATTAGCAATAACCTTCCACGGCTGCGCGCATACCGCGTTCAACGATGGTTTGTAACTGTTCTGTCACCTGCGCAGCAAGCCCAGGAACCTGCGTTAAATCCTGTTCCCAATGGTCCGCATCGCGCAGCACTACATTCACCAACTCAGCCAGGCTGACGGTGTTTTCTTTTACGCCCGCCCACAGCGAGGAATAACGCTCCAGCCAGTGTGCGTCGTCCTGCAGCGGATAAGTTTGCAACGCATCGCCTTCACCGCTGCGCTCACCGCGATAGAAGGCAATCAAGGCCGCCAACGCAAACGTCAAGCGCGCAGGCAGTTCACCGTGACGTTCACGGTAAGTCAGCAACTGCGGCAGAATGCGGGTACGGAATTTGGTCATGCCATTCAGCGAGATAGACAGCAGTTGATGCTGAATGAACGGGTTACGGAAGCGGCTTAACACGGCCTGAGCAAATGAGGTCAGTTCGTCATGCGGTAAATCCAATACCGGTACAATCTCTTCGGCAATGGTCTTTTCCACGAATTTGCCAATCAGGGCATCATCCATCGATTCGCCAACGGTATCCAGACCCGCCAGAAATGCGACTGGCACCAGCGCAGTATGCGCGCCGTTGAGGATCGCCACTTTACGTTCTTTATATGGCTTGATGTCATCAACGATACGAACGTTCAGATCCAGCTTGTTCAGACGTAACTCTTCCGCCAGCCACTGTGGTCCCTGAATCACGAACAGATAGAAGTGCTCCGCCGTATCCCAGAAGGTATCCTGATAGCCCATTTCCTGCTGGAGCGCCTCAACTTCGGCACGCGGATAGCCCGTAACAATGCGGTCAACCAGCGTTGAGCAGAACGTGTTGTGATCGTTCAACCACGCGGTAAATGTTGGTGTCAGTTCCCACTGTGCAGCATAGCGCAGCACCAGTTCTTTCAACGCCACGCCGTTGTAATCAATCAATTCACACGGTAGCAACACCCAGCCTTTATCTGCCGCACCGTCAAAATGACAGAAACGCTCATACAGCAGACGCGTTAATTTCGCCGGGAAGCTGACTGGCGGCGCGTCGCTCAGGCGATCTTCCGCGTGATAACTGATACCGGCTTCGGTGGTATTGGAGAAGACGAAACGGATGTTCGGATCGTGCGCTAACGCCAGATAGTCATCGAACTGACGGTATACGTTGATTTCACGGTTTACCGAACGGATCAGGCGGGGCTCGCGAACGGCCTCACCTTGCTCATTCAGGCCACGGATAATGGTGGTGTACAACCCATCCTGAGTGTCCAGTGCGGGCGGGAAATCGGAATCGATCGGGCGAACAATGACAATACCCGCATCCAAATCGGTGTGCTCATTCAGCAAATCCAACTGCCAGTCAACAAAGGCACGTAGGAAGTTACCTTCACCAAACTGGATAACACGATCCGGGTGTTGACGACCGGGGAAATTACGACGATTTAACGTTTGCATTAACAGGCTACCTCAGGACGAATCTCACATTCAGGGCATGACCGATAAACCGTCATCCTTGCCCTATATTCATATTCACCAGCACCCAATCACCACGCGCGCTGATGACAAAAGACCGAGACGCTGAGAGCCGCGGCGTAAGCCCCTTTGGGAATCTTACTGCCGCGCCTCTCGTGCAATTCACGCGCTACGACGCGGTGGAATTACAGCTCGATGGCAAAATAGTTTTTAGCGTTATCGAAACTGATGTTTTTCACCATTTCGCCCAGCAGCGGCAGATCGGCTGGCGCTTCGCCATCTTCCACCCAGCGGCCAATCATCTGGCACAGAATGCGGCGGAAATATTCATGACGGGTATAAGACAGGAAGCTACGGCTATCGGTCAGCATACCGACAAAGCGGCTCAGCAAACCAAGCTGCGCGAGCTGTGTCATCTGGCGTTGCATACCGTCTTTCTGATCGTTGAACCACCAGCCAGAACCGAACTGCATCTTGCCCGGCATCCCTTCCCCCTGGAAGTTGCCGATCATGGTGCCGAGCACTTCGTTATCGCGCGGGTTCAGGCAATAAAGGATGGTTTTCGGCAGCAGGTTTTCTTCATTCTGCTTGCTGAGCAGGCGAGACAATTCCTGAGCCAGCGGACGGTCATTGATGGAGTCGAAACCGACATCTGGCCCCAGCAGCTTGAACTGACGCAGGTTATTGTTGCGCAGCGCACCAATGTGATACTGCTGAACCCAGCCACGACGGGCATATTCTGCACCCAGCCAAACCAGAACGCCGGTTTTGAACTGTGCCACTTCATGCTCGCTTAGCGTTTCGCCAGCCAAGCGACGCGCCAGAATGTTGTCCAGCGTTGCGTCATCCGCTTCAGCGAATAGCACCACATCCAGCGCATGGTCAGAAACTTTGCAACCGTGCGCCGCGAAGTGATCCAGACGCTTGGTCAGTGCCGTTTGCAGATCGCTGAAACGACGAATGTCGGTGTCAGAAACTTCACCCAATTTCGCCATATAGTCGTTGAAGGTCGCCAACTCGATGTTGAACGCTTTATCTGGACGCCAGCTCGGCAGCACCTTGATGGAGAAGCTTGAATCCTGAGCAACGGTTTTGTGGTGGCGCAGATCGTCAATCGGATCGTCTGTCGTACCCACCATTTTCACGTTCATCTGCTGCATGATGCCGCGCGCGGTAAAGTCATCGCGTTCCAACATCGCATTACAACGATCCCAAATATCTTTTGCCGTGTCTGGCGACAGCAGCGTACCGGTTACGCCAAACGGACGACGCAGTTCCAGATGTGTCCAGTGATAAAGCGGGTTGCCGATGGTGTGCGGCACGGTAGCGGCCCAGGCTTCAAATTTTTCCCAATCGCTGGCATCACCCGTACACAAACGCTCAGGCACACCGTTGGTGCGCATCGCACGCCACTTGTAGTGATCGCCCTTCAACCAGATGTCATACAAATTTTTAAAGCGATAGTTTTCCGCAATCTGCTCAGGCGGTAAATGGCAGTGGTAGTCAAATATCGGTTGGTCGACGGCATACTCATGATAAAGGCGGCGGGCAAATTCAGTGTCTAACAGAAAATCTTCACTCAGAAACTGGGGCATGTTTTCTTCCTTACCGTGCTTCTTGTGCACCAAATGGGTTGGTCGTTAAAAGATATCACACCAATTATGCGCAATATCTCACAGCATTTGTGAGGTCATGATCGCAAAAATGTAACAAAGCAGTACAATAACTCAGCATTCATGGCCCTGTACGACTGGCTCTTCTCTATTTAAACAAATAATTCGTTATTCCGCATAAAAATAATGGTTTTGTGATATCACTCAACTTTTAAAGTTGTATGACAAATTATTGTAGCGCTGCCTTAAGCAGGGATTCAATCGCTATCTCACAAAGAGAAGGGTTTTCCTGTTCAGCACAACAAAAAAACGTGTCGCATTACATCACAAGACACCTCACACCGTGACGCTACTCAAGAGCCACCACTGTGTTTTTTATTGACTCGGAGAGAAAGTTAAATGCGTAAAATCAAAGGATTACGCTGGTATATGATCGGCTTGGTGACCATTGGCACCGTGCTGGGATATCTGACGCGTAATGCAATTTCTGTCGCTGCCCCGACGCTACAGGATCAATTGCATATCACCACACAGCAGTATTCTTACATCGTTGCTGCCTATTCAGCTTGTTATACCATTATGCAGCCCATCGCCGGCTACGTACTGGATTTGCTCGGCACAAAAATAGGCTATGCCATGTTTGCCATTCTGTGGGCGATCTTCTGTATGGGAACGGCGCTGGCAAACAGTTGGGGTGGCCTGGCTATCGCCCGCGGCGCGGTCGGTATGGCCGAAGCGGCCATGATCCCTGCGGGTCTGAAAGCCAGTAGCGAGTGGTTCCCGGCAAAAGAGCGTTCAGTCGCGGTCGGTTACTTCAATGTGGGATCATCTATCGGCGCGATGATTGCTCCACCGCTGGTGGTGTGGGCCATTGTGGCGCACAGCTGGGAAATGGCCTTTATCATTACTGGCGCCCTGAGCATGATCTGGGCCATTTGCTGGCTCGTTTTCTATAAGCACCCGAAAGATCAGAAAAAACTTAGCGACGAAGAGCGCGACTATATTCTTAGCGGGCAGGAAGCACAGCACCAAACCAATAACGCGAAAAAAATGTCTGCCTGGCAGATCCTGCGTAACCGCCAATTCTGGGGTATCGCCCTGCCGCGTTTTCTGGCTGAACCCGCGTGGGGCACGTTCAACGCATGGATACCGCTATTCATGTTTAAGGCCTACGGCTTTAACCTGAAAGAAATTGCCATGTTCGCCTGGATGCCAATGCTGTTCGCCGATATCGGCTGCATCCTGGGTGGCTACTTGCCAATGCTGTTCCAAAAGCATTTCAAAGTGAACCTGATCGTTTCGCGTAAGCTGGTCGTTACCATGGGTGCGGTACTGATGATTGGCCCCGGTATGATCGGGCTGTTCTCCAGTCCTTATGTTGCCATCGCACTGCTGTGCGTCGGTGGCTTCGCACACCAGTCGCTGTCTGGCGCGCTGATTACCCTGTCATCCGACGTATTTGGCCGTAATGAAGTCGCAACGGCAAATGGTTTGACCGGTATGGCGGCCTGGATGGCAAGCACCATGTTTGCATTAGTGGTCGGTGCATTGGCCGATACTATGGGCTTCAGCCCGCTGTTTGCTGCACTGGCAGTCTTTGATCTGTTGGGCGCTGTCGTCATCTGGACAGTGTTGAAAAACCAACCCGCGTCAGAAGTCGCCGCCGCCGCTGAAACATTGAAAGAAGCTAACCAGCACTGATAATCCCTGCATTATCCTGACTCATCCGGTATGATCGGATACCGGGTGAGCCACCTCCCCAGTCACACATTGTAATAACTGTGACCACAATATTGGTTACTGCCATTATTAAGTGGTATAACAAATCATCCCTCAAAGATTAACGAGATAGACACTCAGGCCCTGACGTGGCACATGGACCGTCATCTATCGAGAGTAGACATCATCATGGCACTCACTGAACCCAGACGGCTATACCAGCAGTTAGCCGCAGAATTAAAACAGCGTATCGAAAGCGGTATGTATCAGGTCGGCGAAAAATTACCGGCAGAACGTTATATTTCTGAAGAAATGAACGTCAGTCGCACCGTAGTGCGTGAAGCTATCATCATGCTGGAAGTCGAAGGGTACGTTGAAGTACGCAAGGGTTCAGGTATTCACGTTATTTCCAACCAGCAGAAGAATCCATTCATTAATAGTGGCGATATTGAATTCGTTGCGGCTGGTCCATTTGAGCTACTTCAGGCTCGTCAGCTCATTGAAAGTAACATTGCTGAATTTGCGGCCACGCAGGTGACCCGTCAGGACATCATTCAACTGATGGAGATTCAGGAATATGCGCGTCAGGAAGATCGCTTCCGTGATTCTCAGTGGGATCTCAAATTCCACGTTCAGGTTGCGCTGGCGACGCAAAACTCCGCGATGGCAACCATCGTCGAGAAAATGTGGAGCCAGCGGATTCACAATCCCTACTGGCGTAAGTTGCATGAGCACATCGACGACAAATCCATTGAAAGCTGGTGCGAAGAGCACGATCGCATCCTTAAAGCACTGATTCGCAAAGATCCATACGCGGCAAAACTGGCAATGTGGCAACATCTGGAAAATACCAAACAGATGCTATTTCGCGCCACAACGGATGATTTCGAGTTTAATGTCGATCGCTACATGTTCGCCGAAAATCCTGTCGTTCACCTCGACCAGATACACACAGGTAAACCCTAAAACGCTTTCCGCCCCTTGTTTTAAACGAGGGGTCATATTTTTGAACCCGAGAGAAAAGGTCAGAAAACGTTGATTTCTGTCAGCGAGTGTAAAATATCGTAGAAACCCCAACTCTTCCTCGAAAAATCCCCCTAAATCGCCTCGGTT
Organism: Pectobacterium punjabense; assembly: GCF_012427845.1. Lineage (NCBI taxonomy): Bacteria > Pseudomonadati > Pseudomonadota > Gammaproteobacteria > Enterobacterales > Pectobacteriaceae > Pectobacterium > Pectobacterium punjabense. Next base: position 693,000 of record NZ_CP038498.1, on the reverse strand, counting down.
GTCGTAATATTTCCCTGTCTCAGTAACACCTATTTTGTTACAGTTAACGCGTCTTTCTTACGCTTAATCCATCGCTTCGGGCGTAAAGTCTGCCAAGGCCAAACAATCCCTAAGCCACCTGTTTATCAGGTTCGCAGCGAGAAGCGAGCATCAAGTCAGACACCAGCGTCACTATCGGCGGAAGCAAACAGAGATCATCAAAAAAACTATAATCCTGTGCCCCGATATACCCTAAATAACGTGAAATATGACGGGTATAAAACTGTATTCACTCTTGTCATGTCCAGAAGCGTGATTGTCGCCAAGGCTAAAATGAAACAGCAGTATTAGGAATACCGGATGGAATTAATCAAAGAACTGTTAAACGCGCTCTGGCATCAGGATTTCGATATTTTAGCCGACCCGAAGCTGGTGTGGACCATCTACATCTTGTTGTTTTTAATTATATTTCTTGAAAATGGTCTGCTTCCCGCCGCGTTCTTGCCCGGTGATAGCTTACTCATTTTGGTCGGCGTCCTCGTCGCCAAAGGTACGATGAATTACCCTTTTACGATATTTCTACTGACGACGGCCGCCAGCCTCGGCTGCTGGGCTAGCTATGTACAAGGGAAATGGCTTGGTAACACAGGAGTTGTGCAGGGCTGGCTATCACACTTACCCGCACACTATCACCAACGTGCCCATCAACTCTTCCACCGTCATGGCCTGTCCGCACTTTTAGTTGGTCGTTTTCTGGCTTTTGTAAGAACGCTGTTACCGACCATTGCAGGTTTGTCTGGCTTGAACAACGCGCGCTTTCAGTTCTTCAACTGGATGAGCGGGTTCCTGTGGGTGTTTATTCTGGTTACGCTGGGCTTTGCCTTGGGGAAAACGACGATCTTCCAAAAGTACGAAGACGAACTGATGTTTTTCCTTATGATGCTGCCCCTCGCGCTACTGTTTATCGGCCTATTTGGATCGCTCTTTGTACTTTGGCGTAAAAAACGTGATGCCAACGCCAATAATGCAGAAAAAGGAAGCTAACTGTGTCAATTCATTGGCTATTCCCTAAGCTTTCCCCCAAGAAAGTAGGACGCATACTGCTCTTACTTGCCCTGCCACTTATTGCCTTAACGCAGTCCCAATCGCTACGTCTTTCCCAAGACGATGCTATGCTACACATCAAGCCTTATGAAGGTGCCGCATTGCCAGATGGCTTTTACGTGTATCAGCGTCTTAATGAAAAAGGGATTGCGATCAAAAGTATTACGCCAGAACAAGATAGCCTGATCGTCCGTCTTGCCTCACCAGAGCAAAGTATCGCTGCCAGAGATGTTCTGCGTTTGTCCCTGCCTAAGGTCACCATTACTGCACAGCAAGCGACAACCCCAACACCATTCTGGCAGCAGAAACTGACACAGAAACAATCCAAACTGGGGTGACGAATATGAAATTGTCTCCATCCATAATTGCATTATCTGTCCTGTTTTCCGGCCATACGCTGGCCAACACCGCCAATCAAGTAGAAACTTGTCAACAGAAAGCGCAGGATATTCAGCGCCAAATCGATGAAGCGCACAAGCACGGTAACCAGAACCGCATCAATGGGTTAGAAAAGGCGCTGGACGGCGTAAGAACCCATTGTACGGACGCCGGGCTAGCAGAGAAACGTCAAGAAGCTATTGAGGAAAAACGCAAAGACGTCGCTGAACGGCAGCAGGAACTGAATGAAAGCCGTCAGAAACGGGATGACGCAGAAAAGATCCTTAAACGTGAAAGAAAACTAGCTGAAGCCGAGCAGGAGTTGCGCGCGGCGGAAAGCGGCTCATCGCACTAACACCTCACCACACGGCTCCGATAAAATAGTGCCCATACAAAACGCCGACAATTGTTCATTTTGTATTCAAAAACCAAATCACTAAAATTTACAGCGAGTTATCAGAATTGTCCGTACCCGTTTGGGGCGGCATAAATCTCAGCTTCAGCTATAGTTAACGTTCAGGTTTATAACATGAAGGGTTATTAATATGGCTAAAGATCAAAATTCTGAGTACCTACGCGCCGAATTGAAATCACTGGCGGACACGCTGGAAGAAGTATTAAGCACCTCTAGCGATAAGTCTAAAGCGGAACTGGACAAGCTGCGCAATAAGGCAGAGAGCGCGCTGAAAGAAACCCGCAGCCGCCTGAGCGATACCGGTGAGCGCATCGCATCCCAAACCAAAGAAGCGGTTGAATCAGCGGATGACTATGTGCGTCAGAATCCGTGGACGGGTGTCGGCATTGGTGCCGCAGTCGGCGTCGTGCTTGGCGTCCTGCTGTCTCGCCGCTAATTAGCAGATTGTTATGACAGATAAACTACAACAAGGCCCCGCAAGCGGGGTCATGGCTTCTGCTCAGCGCATCATCTCCATTATTGTCAGCATGGTGGAAAGCCGTGTCCGATTGGCTGTGATTGAATTAGAGGAAGAGAAAGCCAATCTCATTCAGTTGCTGATTATGGTCGGTTTGACGCTGCTTTTTGCCGCTTTTGGCATTATGAGCCTGATTGCGCTGATCATCTGGGGCATTGACCCACAATATCGTCTCTTTGCGCTGGGGTGTATTACTGCCACATTACTTGGGTTGGCGCTGATAGGCGGCATATGGACACTTCTGAAAGTACGTCGTTCTACCTTGCTCAAAGCGACACGCAAGGAGCTGGCGACCGACAGATCGCTGTTGGAGGAGGAAACTAAGTGAACCAGCGCCAACAGCGAGACAGAGAAAAAGCCCAGTTACTGCGCCGGATACAGCAACAGCGGCTGGATTTATCGGCCGGTAAGAAACACTGGCTGGATACCACAGCCCGTTACGATCGCGGCTGGCAAAGCCTGATGCAGTGGCGTAAATACTGGATCGTGGGCTCCAGCCTCGTGGCACTCTATGGCGTGCGCCATCCCAGCCGCATGATTCGTTGGGGACGCCGCCTCGTCGGGCTTTGGGGGACATTCCGACTCGTGCGCAAAACATTTGACCAACGTCCGTGACTCTCTCTGTTTCATCGATTATTTGCCTTCCCCACATTAGACACTTTTCATCTCACTTTTTGCCTAACGCGCTCACGTTATTACAGCGCGTTCTTGACAATTTAACCGAACATCAATTTTTCTGAAATAAAACAACAATTATACTCGCTGGTAGCGTAAATCATCTCCCTATACTATCTGCCCATAACCTGATGGCGGGCCAAATTTTCAGACAACACCTGCTGCAACAAACACAACAGGGCCATATAGCCCACAACAAAATTAATTGGAGAGATGATGAAAAATTTAGAAAGCACTGCACTGCTGGTTGCACGTATCTTAATGCCAATTCTGTTTATCGTTGCAGGTTACGGTAAGCTGGGTGATGCCTATGCAGGCACACAGCAATATATGCAGGCAATGGGTGTACCGACCTTCCTGCTGCCGCTGACGATTCTGCTGGAGCTGGGTGGTGGTCTGGCAGTTCTGTTCGGGCTGCTGACACGTACTGTCGCGCTGTTCACTGCTGGCTTTACGCTGCTGACCGCACTGATTTTCCACTCTAACTTTGCAGAAGGCATGAACCAACTGATGTTCATGAAAAACCTGACCATCGCGGGTGGTTACCTCCTGCTGGCTGTAACTGGCCCAGGCGCATTCAGCATCGACCGTCTGCTGGGCAAAAAGTGGTAAGACGAGCCTTTTCCGGCCTGTACTACACTTAATCATCGAATAATGAATTAGACGGCAAGCTCACAAAGCTTGCCGTCGTCTTATCATCACTCACTAACGGGAGGATTTATGGGACAACTGGTTGATGGCGTATGGCACGATACCTGGTATGAAACCAAATCTACCGGCGGTCACTTTAAACGTTCAGAATCCGTATTCCGCAATTGGGTAACGCCTGATGGTTCCCCTGGCCTCACCGGTAAAGGTGGTTTTCCCGCTCAATCTGGCCGTTATCATCTGTATGTTTCACTCGCCTGTCCGTGGGCACATCGCACTCTGCTAATGCGACAGTTGAAAGGATTGGAAAATCACATCGCGGTTTCGGTAGTTCATCCACTCATGCTCGATCACGGTTGGACGTTCGGTACAGATTTTGAGGCCGCGACGGGCGACTTGCTCTATCAGCACGAATTTCTCTACCAACTCTACCTTCACGCCAAACCGGGCTACAGCGGTCGTGTAACGGTTCCTGTCCTGTGGGACACCGAGCAGCACACTATCGTCAGTAATGAATCTGCAGATATCATCCGTATGCTGAACAGCGCTTTTGATTGTCTGGGCGCAACAGCCGGAGACTACTACCCGGAAGCGCTACGAACTCAGATTGACGAATTGAACGGCTGGATTTACGACAAGGTCAACAACGGTGTTTACAAAGCGGGTTTTGCGACGAGCCAATCAGCCTACGATGAGTCTGCCACCACCGTTTTCGCCGCGCTATCCGATCTGGAAACCATTCTGGCAAAACAGCGTTATCTGACTGGTGAGCAGTTAACCGAGGCCGATTTGCGGCTGTGGACGACATTGATCCGTTTCGATCCTGTCTATCATACGCATTTTAAATGCGATAAATATCGCCTGAGCGATTATCCCAATCTGTTCGGTTTTTTGCGTGATATTTATCAGATGCCTGGCATCGCTGATACCGTCGATATGGCGCATATTCGCCACCATTACTATCGTAGCCACGGCACGATTAATCCACATGGTGTGATTTCTCTGGGCCCAGAGCAAGATCTGAACCAGCCTCACCAGCGTGATAAGACGTTTGTCAGTTTATACTGAAGTAATAAATGTAGCGGCAAGGTGTGATACCACACCTTGCCGCAGAAAAGCGTAAAATTTAAGGCTGGTTCAGCAGTTTGGGAATTTCCCGCAGGAACCAGGATTTCGCTTCGCCCATGCTGTCTCGCCGCCACGCCATAATAATCTGGCTTTCCATCTGATGTTCCGGCCCAATCACCAGTAAGCGCCCTTCGGCAATATCCTGCGCTACCATTGGATAAGGCATGGTTGCGACACCTAATCCAGCCAGCAGTGCACGCCGTTTATCATCTAGCGAACTCACCGTCAGACGCTGCTGCTTATCCAATAGTTGCACCGTCAGCACCGGGCGTTCACGCGCGGTATCCGCGACTGCAATCCCGCGATATTTCACACGGGTCGCATCTGACAGCGGCTCAGGCTCCTGATGGATGGGGTGCTCTGGGCTAGCGACGTAAACGTTATTCATCGTATACAGTTTGCGGGTATTCATTTCGGACGACGCACGAAAATGCATGTCCGGCGCAATCACGATATCGGCACGCCCTTGTTCAAGACGCTCCCACGCCCCTGCCAGCACTTCAGTCAGAATCGATACCTGCGTATTCGCTTTGAGCGCCAGTTTATCGATTAGGGGAAAAATCCGCTGAGTTGGAATCAGGGCTTCCGTCACAATCGTCAGGTGCGTTTCCCAACCGCGAGCCAGCGCCTCCGCATCCGTGGTGAGTTTATCTGCGGCTTCCAGCAGAATACGCCCGCGTTCCAACAACATTCGTCCAACATTCGTGAATTTAGTACGATGCCCGGAACGATCGAACAGCACCACATCTAACTCTTCTTCCAGTTTCTGCATGGTATAGCTCAGTGCCGAAGGCACCCTACCCAATTCGTCTGCCGCAGCGGCAAAGCTGCCACGACGATCGATCGCATCCATCACCCTCAGGGCTTCCAGCGTCAATGCTCGTTCTCTCGCCATCTTCGTACTCATTCAGGAATTTTGAATATACCGACCAGATTAACTAGCTAACAATCCAACGTCCACACAATTACTATCGGTTTAAGAAATAATTATCTGGGGGATAAAAATTATGATCACACGAAGAGCAGCCGGGCAATGCGGCCAGGCCGATTATGGCTGGTTGCAGGCACGCTACACTTTCTCTTTCGGTCACTATTTTGACCCACAGTTACTGGGCTATGCTTCTCTTCGCGTGCTCAATCAGGAAGTACTGGCACCGGGGGCATCATTCCAGCCGCGAACTTACCCACGGGTTGATATCCTGAACATTATTCTTCAGGGCGAAGCAGAATACCGTGACAGCAACGGCGGTCATATTCAGGCTAAAGCTGGCGATGTTTTGTTGCTTGCCACTCAACCAAACGTCAGCTATAGCGAACATAATACCAACCCCAGCAGCCCGTTGACGCGCCTACAATTATGGTTGAATGCCTGCCAAACCAGAGAGAACAGCCCGCTGCAACGCATGGGGCTCAATTCATCAAGTCATACTCTGCTCGCGTCACCGGAAGGCGAGCAGGATAGTCTACAACTGCGCCAACAGGTCTGGATTCACCATGTCGATCTCCAGCCGAATGAACAAAGCACGATAGTGCTACAAGGGAATCAGGCATATCTCCAACTGATTCACGGTTCAATGACGGTGAAAAGCGATCGGCACAGTGAAACATTACACTGCGGCGATGGTGCTTTCATTAAGGAAGAAACAACGTTGACGCTACAGGCAGAATCTCCTTTGCGAGCGCTGCTCATCGATCTGGTCGTGTAGTTCCTCTTCCCATCGTCTTCGCAGGAAAGCGCCACTCGCTCGGCGTTTTTATTCAGCCGTGGTAAGATATCTGTCTTGTTCCTCAATGTGTCAGGGTGATATGACAATGGATTCAACCAAACAGGACAAACTTCTTGCCCAGGCTGAACAGATTTGTCAGCAGCGCGCTGTGCGTCTAACGCCACAGCGGTTGGAGGTTCTACGCCTTATGGCACAGCAAACGGGTGCTATCAGCGCTTATGACCTGCTGGATCTTCTGCGACTCACAGAACCTCAGGCTAAACCGCCCACTGTATATCGCGCACTGGACTTTCTGCTGGAACAGGGCTTTATCCACCGCGTTGAATCAAACAACAGCTATGTGCTGTGTCACCATATCGAAGATCACAGTCATACGTCTGCCCTTTTCATCTGCGACCGCTGCGGGCAAGTCACTGAACGTCAAACCGAAGGTGTAGAAGAAACGCTACGCAGTCTGGCGCAGCAGTCAGGGTTTACGCTGCGTCACAGCGTTGTGGAAGCACATGGGTTGTGTGGAGACTGTCAGGAAGTGGCATCATGCAAACAGCCGGATCATTGCGATCACGACCATACTGTTCCTATTAAAAAACGATAGCCCTTGGGCTATCGTTTTTTACGAACGGCTAGCTCCAGTCACTGTTACGAATAACGCCAACCGCTAAACCTTCTATCGAAAAACTTTGCTGACGCAGGTCGACAACGATAGGGGCGAACTCTTCATTTTCAGCGAGAAGATGCACTGTATTACCCTGCTTCTTCAGGCGTTTCACCGTTACTTCATCGTCAATACGCGCCACCACAATCTGACCGTTGCGCACATCTTCTGTTTTATGTACGGCCAGCAAATCGCCATCCATAATACCAATATTTTTCATCGACATACCGCTGACACGCAACAAAAAGTCGGCGCTAGGTTTAAACATAGCGGGGTCAACCTGATAGCGGCATTCGATATGTTCCTGTGCCAACAGAGGTTCACCTGCGGCGACACGACCAACCAGAGGAATTCCCGTCTCTTCTTCCATGAGCAGACGAATACCACGAGACGCGCCCGAAACAATTTCAATCACGCCTTTACGCGCCAGAGCTTTCAGATGTTCTTCAGCCGCATTTGGAGAGCGGAATCCCAGCTGTTGGGCAATTTCCGCCCTCGTTGGCGGCATTCCGGTTTGCGCAATATGATCGCGGATCAGGTCATAAACCTGCTGCTGCCTTGCTGTTAATACTTTCATTCCGCCCCCTGGTTGTTTATACAGTCTTGCTGTGAGTATATACAGGTAAGGCACAATTGGGAATCGAGATATAGGCAAAGCCCCTGACTTTTATTCATTTATGCGGAGCGTCAGGCAAAATGTTGCCAGAGGATACTGCCCCATACGACAGCAGCTAACAAGATGGCAACAAAGACAGCCGCTGACCCAATATCTTTCGCCCGACCGGACAATTCGTGGTGCTCTAAACCAATGCGATCGACGACAGCTTCAATGGCGCTGTTAGCCAGTTCAAACAGCATGATCAACACAACAGATCCGATAAGCAGCAGTTTTTCAACCAGCGTCACCGGTAGTAAACACGCAATAATAATACCGACAACCGTCAGTATC